>NZ_BAAGUN010000001.1:924429-1057622 GCF_054781375.1 Jatrophihabitans fulvus | reverse complement strand
GCGCGTCGCGCTCGCGCGTCAGGCCCCGCGGACCGCGGCCGTGTACGCCGGGTAGGCGGGCAGCGCGTGCAGCACGAAGGCCTCCTGCACCGGCGGGGGCAGGTGCACGACGAAACCCGACCACTCGTCCTCGGCCGAACTCTCGTGCATCTGCGCGAGGACGATCATGGCGTCCTGCGGGGCGAGGGACGACAGCGCACGCTCGCCCAGCTCGCCCCACTCCTGCGGGGTGAGCAGCGCGTCGACGAGCGGAAGGATCTCGGCCTCCTCGCGGTCGAGGTGGAACGCCAGTGGCGCGAGGAGGTCCTCGATCTCGTGGGCCAGCTCGTCGCGGTCGTCGGCGGCTGCGCTCTCGCGCCACTGCGCGCTCAGCGCCTGCACGCGCTCGATGACGCCGTGGATCTCGACGTGGTCGCCGTCCATCTCGTCGAACAGCGCGGAGTGTTCGGGTGCGCGCTCGCGCAGCTTCGGCCAGAGCAACAGGTCCTCGCCGGCGTGATGGTGTTCGAGCACGCCCAGCACCAGGTCGAGGTGGCCGGCCAACCGGTCGGCGCGCGCGGTGTCCCCGGCGGCCACGGCCCGCACCAGCGCGGGCAGCAGCGCGAACTCACGACGGAACACGCGGTGGATGATGATCATGTCGTGCGTCATGGTCGGAGCGGGAGTCGGCATGCGTGCACGCTGGCACGCGCGCCGGGCGCACGGCAGGGTCCTTCGGCCGCCGTCGGTCAGTCGCAGGTCCACTGCAGCGGACGTCCGGGGACGACCGGCGCCGGCAACGGGCCGGGCGGACGGATCATCCACGGATCTGCGGGTTCGGATCTCCAACCGTCGAGCGCGAGGGTGCCGAAGCTGTCGCGCACCGGAGCGCGGACGCCGTCGGGCACGGTGGCGTCGGGATGCAGCGTGACGGCGCCGAGCAGGAACGGGTGGGACGGACGGTCGGTCCAGGCGACACGCGCGTCCGCGTGCCACGGGACGCCGAGGGCGGCGTGCGCCGCGGCGTGCCACGCGGCCTCGCCTGCGGCGCACGTCGCGGCGTCCGTCATGCCCTGAGGAAGGCGAACTCGCCGGCGAGCCGCTCGACGGCGCCGCGCAGCGACGCCGGATCGGGACCGGCCCGCAGCACCTCGCGCGACACGCTCGGCACCACTGACCGCAGCGCCGACCCGAACAGCCGGCGGACGTCGTCGGCGGTGCCGCCCTGCGCGCCCACGCCCGGCGCGAGGATCGGTCCGTCGAGGCCGTCGAAGCGGGGGGGATCGGTGATGGTGGCGCCGGCGACGACGCCGAACGACCCGGGACCGTCGGTGTTGCGCGCGGCGAGGGCGTCGACGACGGCCTGGGCGACGGTGACGCCGTCCGAGGTCGTCGCGTGCTGGAACTGCGGGCCCTCGGGATTGGACGTCGCCGCGAGCACGAACACGCCGCGGTCGTGCCGCGTCGCCAGCTCGAAGGCGGGGTCGAGCGAGCCGATGCCGAGGTACGGGCTCACGGTGATCGCGTCGGACGCGAGCGACGACGCGGGGTCGAGATAGGCGCGCGCGTAGGCGGTCATCGTCGAGCCGATGTCGCCGCGTTTCACGTCGAGCAGCACGAGGGCGCCGGCGTCCCGCAGCGCGGCGACGGTGCGTTCGAGCACCGCGACCCCCGCCGACCCGTGGCACTCGAAGAACGCCGACTGCGGCTTGACGACCGCCGCCGTGGCACCGAAACCCTCGACGCAGGCGTCCGCGAAGCGGGCGAGGCCGTCGGCGTCGTCGGTGAGCCCCCACGCCTCGAGCAGGCCGGGGTGCGGGTCGATGCCCACGCACACCGAGCCGCGGGCGTCGAGGGCGGCGTCCAGGCGGCGTCCGAAGGTCATGGCAGGCCCTCCGCGATCAGGTCTGCGCGCCGGACGGTCGGTCGCGCCGCCGGACGATCAGGTTTGCACCCCACTTGACCGCTTCGCCGCCCCCGAACCGGCGAACTCACGCGCACACCTGATCGTCGGCCGCTCACGACGCGGCCGCCTCGCTGGGCACGGGCCCCGCCTCGGCCTTGCGTCGTGCGGCCTGGACGGCCGCCGGCTGATGCGCGTAGCCGACGGCGTCCTGCAGCGAGGCGAAACCGCGCTCGTCGAGCGCCTGCTCGAGCTCGCGCAGCACCCGCACGGGGGCGGACGGGTCCCCGAACACGGCGGTACCGACCGACACCGCGGACGCTCCGGCGAGCACGAACTGCAGCGCGTCCAGGCCCGTGCGGATGCCGCCCATGCCGAGGATGGGCAGGTGCGGCAGCGCCTTCGCGACCTGCCAGACGCACCGGACGGCGACGGGACGGATGGCCGGCCCGCTGAGCCCGCCGGTGATGCCGCCGAGCGCCGGCGCCATCGTGTCGGTGTCGATCACCATGCCCAGCAGGGTGTTGATCAGCGAGAACCCGTCCGCACCCGCGTCGGCACAGGCCCGCGCGATGTGGGTGATGTCGGTGACGTCGGGCGACAGCTTCGCGAACACCGGCTGCGCCGGGTCGGCGGCGCGGCGCACGGCCCCGATCACCCGTGAGGACGCGATCGCGTCGCAGGCGAACACCTGTCCGCGCGACTCGACGTTGGGGCACGAGATGTTGACCTCGAGCATCGACACCGCCGGGTGTCCGGCCAGGCGCCGCGCGAGCTCGACGAACTCGTCCGTGTGACCGCCTGCGATGCTGACGACCGTGCGGGCGCCGTGCTCGGCCAGCCAGGCGAGGTCGTGCGCGATGAAGTCGTCGATGCCCGGGCCCTGCAGGCCGATCGAGTTGAGCATGCCGCTCGGCGTCTCGGCCATGCGCGGCGTCGGCCGTCCGGACCGTGACCGGGTCATGATCGACTTGGTGACCACGGCGCCGAGATCGGCGACGTCGAAGAACTGGTGCAGCTCGCGTCCGGCGGCGGCGCAGCCCGATGCCGTGAGCACCGGGTTGGGAAGCCGGACCGACCCGAGCCGGGCAGTCATGTCCGCCATGCTCAGTGCCCCCTCATCGCGTCGGCGCCGACGAGGTCGGCGGGCAGGTGCCCGACGTCGTTCCAGCGCACGCGTCCGGCGTCGAAGACCGGTCCCTCGACGCACGAGCGGACGAAACGCGCGCGTCCGTCGTCGCCGCGCACCGGCAGCACGCAGGTCATGCACACCCCGATGCCGCAGGCCATCGACTCCTCGACGGCGACCTGCGCCATGATCGCGCGCTTCTGCGCAATCTCACCCACGGCCTTAAGCATGGGCATCGGGCCGCAGGCGTAGACGATCTCGGCGCCGATGCGCTCGATGACGTCGGGCAGCACGTCGGTGACGAGTCCCTTGGTACCGGCGCTGCCGTCGTCGGTGGTCACGGTGACCTGGCCGGTGAGACGTTTCGCGGTCAGCTCGCCGTAGAGGCGGGACGCCGTCGCGGCGCCGAGCACGAACTCGACGGGCGAACCGTTGGCCAGCAGGGCCTGCGCGAGCGGGATCAGCGGCGCCGACCCGTACCCGCCGCCCACGAGCACGGCGGGCGCGGGGCCGTTCGGCAGCGGGAACGGCGTGCCGAGCGGACCGACGATGTCGAGCCGCTCACCTGCCTGCCGCTGCACCAGCCACCGCGTGCCGGGACCGTGCTCGGCGACGACGAACTGCACGGTGCCGGCGTAGGTGCCGCCGGGCGTCGCGCCCGCGATGGCGAACGCCCGCCGCAGCCCCATGGCGGTGTTCTCGCCGCCCACGGCGACCGCCACGAAGTGGCCCGGCTGGAAACCGTCCGCGATCTGCGGCGCGACGACCGTGAACTGGACGTACTCCCCCGCCTTCGTGACCGAGAAGATCTCCGCCTGCTCCTGCACGGGGGTCACCGCGCCACCTCGGGACGGATCGCGGCGTGGAACTCCTGCAGCGAACGGACACCGATGTCGCCGCGGATGAGCTCCTCGATGCCCTGCACCGCGGCCGCGAACGCCTGCGTCGTGGTCAGGCACGGGATGCCGGCCGTGACGGCGGCGGTGCGGATCTCGTACCCGTCGAGCCGCGGTCCGCCCGATCCCCAGGGCGTGTTGAGCGCGAGGTCGACGTCACCGGCCAGGATGCGCTCGACCACGTTGCCCGGGCCGTCGCTGAACTTGCCCACGACCTCGACGGGCACGCCGTTGCGGCGCAGCACCTGCGCGGTACCGGCGGTGGCGAGGATGCGGAAACCGAGGTCGCTGAGCCGCTTGACCGGGAAGATCGCCGCCCGCTTGTCGCGGTTGGCCAGCGACACGAAGACCGTGCCCCCGACCGGCAGCGAGCCGTAGGCGGCGGCCTGCGACTTCGCGAACGCGGTGCCGAAGCTGGAGTCGAAGCCCATGACCTCGCCGGTCGACTTCATCTCCGGACCGAGGACGGTGTCGACCTGGTCACCGGCCGGAGTGCGGAACCGGTGGAAGGGCAGCACCGCCTCCTTGACCGCGATCGGCGCGTCGTCGGGAAGCGCTCCGCCGTCGCCGCTCGCCGGCAGCATGCCTTCTGCGCGCAACTGCGCAATCGTGGTGCCCAGCGCGATGCGAGCCGCCGCCTTGGCCAGCTGCACGGCCGTCGCCTTGGACACGAACGGCACCGTCCGCGATGCGCGCGGGTTGGCCTCGAGCACGTAGAGCGTGTCGCCGGCCAGCGCGTACTGGACGTTCAGCAGGCCGCGCACCCCGACGCCCTTCGCGAGCCCGAGCGTCGAGCGGCGCACCGCCTCGAGGTCGCCCGCGCCGAGGGTGATCGGAGGCAGCGCGCACGCCGAGTCGCCGGAGTGGATGCCGGCCTCCTCGATGTGCTCCATCACGCCGCCGATGTAGAGGTCCTCGCCGTCGAACAGCGCGTCGACGTCGATCTCGATGGCGTCGTCGAGGAAACGGTCGACGAGCACCGGGTGGTCGGGCGTGATCTCGGTGGCCCGGTTGATGTAGTCGAGCAGGTGCTGCTCGTCGTAGACGATTTCCATGCCACGTCCGCCGAGCACGTAGGACGGCCTCACCAGCACCGGGTAGCCGATGCCGTCGGCGACCTCCTTGGCCTCCTCGAACGAGGTGGCGGTGCCGTGCTTCGGCGCGGGCAGGCCGGCCTCGTCGAGAACCCGTCCGAACGCGCCCCGGTGCTCGGCGAGGTCGATGGCCTCGGGCTGCGTGCCCAGCACCGGCACGCCGGCGTCCTTGAGCCGCTGCGCGAGCCCGAGCGGGGTCTGGCCGCCGAGCGTGCAGATGACACCCGCGACCGGCCCGGACTCCTGCTCGGCGTGCACGACCTCGAGCACGTCCTCGAAGGTGAGCGGTTCGAAGTACAGCCGGTCGGCGGTGTCGTAATCGGTCGACACCGTCTCGGGGTTGCAGTTGACCATCACGGTCTCGAACCCGGCGTCGCGCAGCGCCATGACCGCGTGCACGCACGAGTAGTCGAACTCGATGCCCTGCCCGATGCGGTTGGGGCCGCTGCCGAGGATGATCACCTTCTGCTTGTCCGGCTGCGGCGCCACCTCGGTCTCCTCGTCGTAGGACGAGTAATGGTACGGGGTGACGGCCGCGAACTCGGCCGCGCAGGTGTCGACGGTCTTGAACACCGGACGGATGCCCAGCCGGTGCCGCAGGGTGCGCACGCCGTCCTCGCCGGCCAGCTCCGGACGCAACGCCGCCACCTGCCGGTCGGACAGGCCGTGCCGCTTGCCGCGGCGCAGCAGGTCGAGCGTGAGCGTGGGTGCCTCGCGCAGGGCGGCCGCCGTCTCGCCGATGAGCGCGATCTGGTCGACGAACCACGGGTCGATGCCGGTCGTGCGGGCGACCTCGTCGACCGATGCGCCGGCGCGCAGCGCCTGCTCGACCCAGTAGATGCGGCCGTCGGTGGGGAACGCGGCCCGCGCGAGCAGCTCCTCGACGGGCAGGTCGTCCTCCGGGCGGGTCCAGAAGCCGGCCGCCTTGGTCTCCATCGAGCGCAGTGCCTTGCCCAGCGCCTCGGTGAAGTTGCGTCCGATCGCCATCGCCTCGCCGACCGACTTCATGTGCGTGGTCAGCACCGGGTCGGCGCCCGGGAACTTCTCGAACGCGAAGCGGGGGATCTTCACGACCACGTAGTCGAGCGCGGGCTCGAAGGACGCGGGCGTCTCGCGGGTGACGTCGTTGCGGATCTCGTCGAGCGTGTAGCCGACGGCGAGCTTCGCCGCGATCTTCGCGATCGGGAAGCCCGTCGCCTTGGACGCGAGCGCGGACGAGCGCGACACGCGCGGATTCATCTCGATGACGATCATCCGGCCGTCCGCCGGGTTGATCGCGAACTGGATGTTGCAGCCGCCGGTGTCGACGCCGACCTCGCGCAGCACGGCGATGCCGATGTCGCGCATGTGCTGGTACTCGCGGTCGGTGAGCGTCATCGCGGGCGCGACGGTGATCGAGTCACCGGTGTGCACGCCCATGGGGTCGAGGTTCTCGATGGAGCAGACGACGACCACGTTGTCGTGGCGGTCGCGCATGAGTTCGAGCTCGTACTCCTTCCAACCGAACACCGACTCCTCGACGAGCACCTCGTGCACGGGGCTCGCGGCCAGGCCACGCGCAACCATCGTGCGCACCTCGTCGGCGCCGTTCGCCAGCCCGGACCCCAGCCCGCCCATCGTGAACGACGGCCGGATGACGACCTTGTTGCCGACGCTCTCGGCGAAGGCGATCGCGTCGTCGAGCGACCGGCACACCAGCGACTCGGGCACGTCGCCGCCGACCGTCCGCACGATGTCCTTGAAGCGCTGGCGGTCCTCGCCGCGCTGGATGGCGTCGACGTCGGCGCCGATCAGCTCGACGCCGTACTTCTCGAGCACGCCGGCCGAGAACAGGTCGATGGCCAGGTTCAGCGCGGTCTGCCCGCCCAGGGTGGGCAGCAGGGCGTCGGGCTTCTCCTTGGCGATGACACGCTCGACGAACTCGGGCGTGAGCGGCTCGACGTACGTGGCGTCGGCGAACTCGGGATCGGTCATGATCGTCGCCGGGTTCGAGTTGATGAGGCTGACGCGGTAGCCCTCCGCGCGCAGCACCCGGCACGCCTGGGTGCCCGAGTAGTCGAACTCGCAGGCCTGGCCGATGACGATCGGCCCCGACCCGATGACGAGGATGTGCGAGATGTCGTCGCGCTTCGGCACTACTTCGTCCCTTCGAGGAGCTCGACGAAACGGTCGAACAGGTAGGCGGCGTCGTGCGGTCCGGCGGCGGCCTCGGGGTGGTACTGCACGCTGAACGCGCGCACGTCACGGGCGACGAGGCCCTCGACGACGTCGTCGTTGAGGCAGACGTGGCTGACCTCGACGGCCCCGAAGTCGGTGTCGGTTGGTTTGTCCAACGGAGCGTCGACGGCGAAGCCGTGGTTGTGAGCGGTGATCTCGACCTTGCCGGTGCGGCGGTCCTGCACCGGCTGGTTGATGCCGCGGTGGCCGTAGCCGAGCTTGTAGGTGCCGAAGCCGAAGGCGCGACCGAGGATCTGATTGCCGAAGCAGATGCCGAACACCGGCACCTCGCGGCGCAGCAGCTCGCGCACGGTGGCGACGGCGGAGTCGGCGGTGGCCGGGTCACCGGGGCCGTTGGCCAGGAACACCGCGTCGGCGCCCGTCGCGACCACGTCGTCCGCCGACGTCGTGGACGGCAGCACGTGCGAGGCGATGCCGCGCTCGGCCATGCGGTGGGGCGTCATGGACTTGATGCCGAAGTCGAGCGACGCGACCGTGAACCGCTTCTCCCCCAGGGCATCGACGGTGTACGGCGAGGTCGTCGTCACCTCGGCCGACAGGTCGCTGCCGGCCATGGGCGGCGAGTCGAGCACCGCCTGCAGCAGCTCGTCGCGCGAACGGGAGGACGAGATGCCGCAGCGCATCGCGCCGCGCTCGCGCAGGTGGCGAGTCAGCGCGCGGGTGTCGATGCCGCTGATGCCGACGACGCCCTGCGCGGCGAGCTCCTCGTCGAGGCTGCGGACCGAGCGCCAGTTCGACGCACGGCGGGCGGGGTCGCGCACGACGTACCCGGCGACCCAGATGCGCCGCGACTCGTGGTCGTCGTCGTTCACGCCGGTGTTGCCGATGTGCGGCGCCGTCTGCACGACGACCTGCCGGTGGTACGACGGGTCGGTCAGCGTCTCCTGGTACCCGGTCATGCCGGTGTTGAAGACCGCCTCGCCGAACGTCTCGCCGTCCGCCCCGTAGGGCTCGCCTTCGAATGTCCGGCCGTCCTCGAGGACCAGCAGCGTCACGCGACAACTCCTTCCAGCACCGCACCGTCGCGGACGGTCTGCCGTCCGCGGAAGATCGTGTGCACCACCGACGCGGGCAGCGCGCGCCCGGCGAACGGGGTGTTGCGCGACAGGGACGCCAGCCGGTCGGCCTCGACAGTCCACGACGCGGACGGGTCGACGAGCACGAGATTGGCCGGCTCACCGGCGGCCACCGGACGTCCCTGGTCGGCGAGGCGGCCGATCTGCGCGGGCCGCACCGCCGTGCGGTCGGCCACGCCGGCCCAGTCGAGCAGGCCGGTCGCGACCATGGCCTGCGCGACCACGCCGAGCGCGGTCTCGAGCCCGAGCATGCCGAACGCGGCGTCGCCGAAGGCGTGGTCCTTGTCGTGGGCGGCGTGCGGCGCGTGGTCGGTGGCGACGGCGTCGATCGTGCCGTCGGCCAGGCCCTCGCGCAGCGCCTCGACGTCACGGGACGGCCGCAGCGGTGGATTCACCTTGAACACCGGGTCGTAGCCCTCGAGCAGGTCGCAGGTGAGCAGCAGGTGGTGCGGGGTGACCTCGGCGGTGACGGCGATGCCGCGCGCCTTCGCCCACCGGATCACCTCGACGGTCCCACCCGTGGAGACGTGGCACACGTGCAGCCGCGAGCCGGTGTGCTCGGCGAGCATGACGTCACGCGCGACGATCGACTCCTCGGCGACCGCGGGCCAGCCGGCCAGGCCGAGCCGCCCGGAGATCTCGCCCTCGTGGGCGCACGCCGCGCCGTCGGCCAGCCGCGGGTCCTGCGCGTGCTGCGCGACCACCGCGCCGAACGGCTTGACGTACTCGAGCACGCGGCGCATCAGCCGGGCGTCGTGCACGCAGCGGCCGTCGTCGCTGAACACGCGCACCGCGGCCCGCGAACGGGCCATGCCCCCGATCTCGGCCAGCGTCTCGCCGCCGAGACCCTTGCTCACCGCGCCCACCGGACGGACGTCGACGAGGCCGACCCGCTCGCCCTCGGCCGCGACCCGCTCGACGAGCTCGGCGGTGTCGCCGACCGGGTTCGTGTTCGCCATCGCGTGCACCGCGGTGAAGCCGCCGAGCGCCGCGGCCCGCGAGCCGCTGGCGATGGTCTCGGTGTCCTCGCGCCCCGGCTCGCGCAGGTGGGTGTGCAGATCGACGAGGCCCGGCAACAACACCAGGCCGTCCGCCTCGATCGTGACCTCGCCCGACAGCCCGGTTCCGACCTCGGCGATCGTGTCGCCCTCGATGCGGACGTCCGCCGGCTCGCCGCCGAGGATGCGCGCGCCCCTGATGATCGTCACACCGTCACCTCCGTCGCCCCGGCCAGCAGCCGGTAGAGCACCGCCATGCGGACGGACACCCCCGCCTGCACCTGCGCCAGCACGACCGACCGCGCCCCGTCGGCCGCCGCGGACGAGATCTCGAGACCGCGGTTCATCGGTCCGGGGTGCAGGACCGGGACGTCCTCGCCGATCAGGTCGAGGCGGGCGGGTGAGAGCCCGTAGCCGACCGCGTACTCGCGCTCGGTCGGGAAGTAACCGCCCGACATCCGCTCGCGCTGCACCCGCAGCATCATCACGGCGTCGACGTCGCCACCGGCCTTGCCCGACAGCACGGCGTCGAGGTCCCAGCTGGTGTCGCACGGCCAGCTCGCGACGCCGGAGGGCATGAGCGTGGGCGGCGCGACGAGGGTGACCCGCGCGCCGAGCGTGTGCAGCAGCAGCACGTTCGAGCGGGCGACCCGGCTGTGCGTGATGTCGCCGACGATCGCGACGTGCCGGCCCTCGAACCCGCCGAGCCGGCCGCGCAGCGTGAAGGCGTCGAGCAAGGCCTGGGTCGGGTGCTCGTGGGTGCCGTCGCCGGCGTTGACCACCGGGCACTCGACCCACTGCGCGATCCGGGCGACCGCTCCGGACGCGTTGTGGCGCACCACCAGCGCGTCGACGCCCATCGCGGCGACGGTGAGCACGGTGTCGCGCAACGACTCGCCCTTGCTGACGCTCGAGCCCTTGGCGCTGACGTTGATCACGTCGGCGGACAGCCACTTGCCGGCGATCTCGAACGACGACCGGGTGCGGGTCGAGTCCTCGAAGAACAGGTTGACGACGGTACGGCCGCGCAGCGGCGGCAGCTTCTTGACCTCGCGGGTCTGCACGGCGTTCATGCGCTCGGCGGTGTCGAGGATCGCGAGCGCCTCGTCGCGGTCGAGGTCGGCGGCGGACAGCAGGTTCACGCGGTACCTCCGTCGACGTACACGGCGTCCTCGCCGTCGATGTCGCCGATGAGCACCCGCACGTTCTGCTCGGCGGACGTCGGCAGGTTCTTGCCCACGTAGTCGGCGCGGATCGGCAGTTCGCGGTGCCCGCGGTCGACCAGCGTGGCCAGCTGTACGGCGCGGGGGCGTCCGAGCTCGGTGAGCGCGTCGAGCGCCGCGCGGCAGGTGCGGCCCGAGCTCAGCACGTCGTCGACGAGGATCACGAGCCGTCCGTCGACGCCGCCGTCCGGTTCCACCGTCTCGGCCAACGGGCGGACGCCCCGAAGGCGCAGATCGTCCCGGTAGAGGGTGATGTCGAGGCTTCCGACCGGAAGGCGCACGTCCGCGAAGGTGGCGATGCGGGCCGCCAGCCGGTGCGCCAGCGGCACTCCACGCGTGGGAATGCCGAGCAGCACGGCGTCGAAGCCGGTGCGCGCCGTGCTCTCGATGATCTGGTGGGCGATGCGGTCGGTGACCCGCGCGACGTCCTGCGCGGTCATCACGGCCGAACCGGGGGGCGTCTCGGACGCCCCCGGTGGGGGCGTGGTCGGCATGCGTGCGGACACGACGGTGCTCAACCTCCTTGTCCGCCTCACGGGACGGTCCGTTAAAGGAGTTGGTCGTGCCCGACACTAGCAGCGCCGCCCGCGGGCCCGGGCCGGCGTGCGGACGGCACCCGGGCCGCCGTCCGGAAGACGTACGAATTTCGGCGGGAGCAGGCCGCGACCGCACCGAAACCGCCCGAAGACTGCCATGATTGACCAAGATTCCTGACAACACCGTCGCGGCGACGCAACGACCGCCCACCGCGCCCCCCGAGGAACCCATGACTGAGCGAACGACCGACCGAGAGATCACCTCCGAGGGCGATGCCAACGACGGCTACGCCAAAGCGCTGGGCACGCGGTTGCGCGCCATCCGCATGCAGCAGCACCTCTCGCTGCACGGTGTCGAGCGCAAGTCCGGCGGCAAGTGGAAAGCGGTCGTGGTCGGGTCGTACGAGCGCGGCGACCGTGCGGTGTCGGTGCAGCGCCTGGCCGAGCTGGCGGACTTCTACGGCGTCGCGGTGGGCGACCTGCTGCCGCCGGAGGACACTCCGTTCGCAGGCGGCGGGGCCAGCACGGGCACCCCGCTGAACCGCATCGTGCTCAACCTCGACAAGGTCGGCTCGCTCACCGACCCGTCCGCCGACGTGCTGCAGCGCTTCGTCGGTTCGATCCTGCGGCAGCGCGGCGACATCGGCCCCCGCACGATGCCGGTGCGCCACGAGGACCTGCGCACCCTCGCGCTCATGTACGACTGCTCGATCGACGCACTCACCGAGAAGCTCGTGCGCTGGCAGGTGCTGGCCCCCGAGTCGGTCATCGTCGACGCCCAGCCATGACCGCCTCCCCGGCACTTCGAGGTCGACGTCGCCGACCAGCGCGATCCGACAGCAGCGCTGGTGCCGTCAGCTACCCGCCGACGGTTTCGACGGAACTTCTCTCACCACGCGACCGAGGACGCCGTTGACGAACTTGGGGCTGTCGTCGGTCGACAGCGCCTTGGCCAGCTCGACGGCCTCGTCGATCGCGACGGCGTCGGGCACGTCGTCGCGCCACAGCACTTCGTAGACACCGAGGCGCAGCACCGCGCGGTCGACGTCGGGCATGCGGTCGACCGTCCAGCCCTCGGCGTACTGGGCGAGGATGCCGTCGATGTCCTCGCGGTGGGCCTGCACACCCTCGACGAGCTCGATCGTGTAGTCGTTGACCGGCGGGTCGGCCAGGGCCACCCGCTCGGCGAGCGTGCTGACGGCGTCGACGCCGCGGACGTCGGCCTCGTAGAGGACGTCCAGCGCCCGCTTGCGAGCCTTGGACCGAGCGGCCACTAGCTGTTCACGCGGCCGAGGTACCGGCCGTCGCGGGTGTCGACCTTGACCTTCTCGCCGGTCGACACGAACAGCGGCACCTGGATCTCGGCGCCCGTCTCGAGCGTGGCCGGCTTGGTGCCACCGGTGGCGCGGTCGCCCTGCAGGCCCGGGTCGGTGTGGCTGATGACGAGCTCGACGCTCGTCGGCAGCTCGACGTAGAGCGGCGTGCCGTCGTGCATCGCGACGACGACCTCGGCGTTGTCGAGCAGGTAGTTCGCGTTGTCGCCCACCGTCGCGGCCGGCACGGTGATCTGGTCGTAGGTGTCGCTGTCCATGAACACGAAGTCGTCCGCCTCCTTGTAGAGGTAGGACATCGCGCGCTTGTCGACGTTGGCGGTCTCGACCTTGGTGCCGGCGTTGAAGGTCTTGTCGACGACCTTGCCCGAGAGCACGTTCTTCAGCGTGGTGCGCACGAAGGCGCCGCCCTTGCCGGGCTTCACGTGCTGGAACTCGGTGACGGTCCACAACTGGCCGTCGAGGTTGAGGACGATGCCGTTCTTCAGGTCGTTCGTAGTTGCCACGGGCGCTGAGTTTATGCCATGGGGCGGAGGTCGCCGCGCCACGGCGTCGCGGGCCGCCATGGTGTGATCGCTACGCGCTGCCCGCCGCGTCGCGGGCACATGATCGAGTCCGGGGAGGGACCATGATCCGCACCGTCGCACTGTTGTCCGCGGGAATGCTCGCCGGAGGGCTGGTGACGGCGACGGCAGCCGGTGCGGCCCCGGCCCCGTGGAGCCCCGACACCCGCCTCGGGTCGCTTGCCGCCGGTGCCGCCGCCGACGCGACGCTCGTCCGGACGAATGCCTCGGGCGCCGCCGTGGCGACCTGGCAGACCACCCGGTCGTCGGTGCTGCAGCCGGCGCTGGCCGTCCGCGACGCCGGCGGCGCGTGGTCGGCCGCGCGCTTCCCGGTCACCGACGGCGGTGCCGGACGGGCCTGGGTCGGCATCGACCGCACCGGACGGGCGGTCGCCGTCTACACCGACAGCGCGCCGGGCCGGGCCGCGGTCGTCCGCTCGATCCAGCGTCCGGCCGGCGGCACCTGGTCGAAGCCGGTCACGGTGCCGGTGCGCGCGAGCGACACGCCCTCCGACTTCGAAGTGGCCGGCACCGGCCTCGGCGCGCTCGCGATTACGCGCGCCCACACCGCATACGTCCTGCGGCTGCAGGGCACCACCTGGCGCGCACCGGTGCAGGTCTCGGCCACCGCACCGGGCGGCGGGCGCACCTACGTCGGCGCCGACCACGTGCAGGTGTCCGTCCGCGACAGCAACCGCCTCACGGCGACCTGGACGTGGCGCAGCGCCAACCAGGGCGGACGGCCGTGCCGCACCGAACAGCGCGGCGGGCTCGACGCGAACGGCAGGGCTCTCGCCCGCGCGAGCTTCGCCCCCACCGAATGCGGCACCGGCGTCCTCGCCGTGCCGACCGAGACCTCGGCCGGCGGCACCGGCACCGTGCACGCCTGGGTGCACCCGACGAACTCCGCCGGACGCAGCTACGCGTCGGTCGCCTATCTCACCCCGGACGGCGTGTGTCACCGCCACGACCTGTCCAGCGGCGGTGGTCTCACCACCGCGGTGTCGGTCGCGATGTACGGCGGCACGGCCACCGCCGTGTGGACGTCGGACACCGGCCCGTCGGCGGACGACCACCGGTTGCTGTCGAGCACGCTGCGAGGAACCACGTGGTCGGCCCCCTCGGCCCTGGTGAACACCCGTGACCGCTACTTCTCCCCGGTCGCCCCCCGGGTCGCGCTCGCGCAGGCACAGCGGGTCGTGTCGTGGTCGGTCATCTCTTACGCAACGGATGCGCGGGAGGACGTCCTGCGGACCGAGGTGGGCACGCAGGTCGCGACGGCGACCGACGTCGCCACCGTGGCCCTGGACGCCACCGGGCCGCGCGTCGCGGCGCTCACGAGACGGGGCGACACCGGCGCGCGCACGATCTCCGCGCGGACACGCTAGGACTTCTTCGCGCTGAGGTGCAGCCGGATCACGCCGCGCACCACCTCGGTGCCGTCGTCGCGGGCCGCGCTGACCGCGACCGGCACCTCACCGGGCCGCTCCCAGTCGGCGGGGTCGGTCTCGGCGGTGGCCAGCAGGGTGGACGTCGACTTGGCGAGGTACTCCAGCTCCATGCCCTTGGGCAGCCAGCGGAACTCGTCCGGGATGGTGGCCTCGGCCAGCGCGCCCATCGCCATCTCGAGACCGTTGGCGACGGCGATCGCGTGCACCGTGCCGATGTGGTTGTGCACGCCCCACCACTTGCGCACCCGCACCTGCGCGAAGTTCGGGCGCAGTTCGACGAGGGTCGGCGCGATGGTCAGGAAGTAGGGCGCCTGCAGCGCGAACGCCATGCTGAAGGCACCCCGTCCGAGCGGGACCTTGCTGGCGCGGCGGTAGAGACCCAGGACGTCCACCCGCCGGATGTTACCGGCGGGTAGAGAAAAAGCGGTTGCCGGTCCGTCTAGCGTCGTCGTCGTGGAGTCCTGAGGTCTGACACCCCTGCGGTGTCGCGACGTCCCTGTCGTCGATCCCTGTCCGGGAGACCTCCTTGTCACACGCCCCCACCCCCGCCGTCGTCTGCACCGGCCTGTCGTTCTCGTGGCCCGACGGCACCGCCGCCCTCACCGAACTCGACGTCGCCCTCCCGCCCGGTCGCACCGGCCTCGTCGGCCGCAACGGCAGCGGCAAGTCGACCCTGCTTCGGCTGATCGCCGGCGAGCTGCGCCCGGCGTCCGGCACGGTCGCCGCCGTCGGGGACGTCGCCCTGCTGCCGCAGCGGTTGCCGCTGCAGACCGGCCGCACCGTGGCCGACCTGCTCGGCGTGAGCGCCGCCCGGCACGCGCTGCACGCCATCGAGGCCGGGGACGCCGACCCGGCGCATTTCACGGCCCTGGCCGACGACTGGGACGTCGAGTCCCGGGCGGTGGCGACGCTCGCGCGCCTCGGCCTGCCGTCGGACGGGCCGGAGGTGCTCGACCGGCCGGTCGGCACGCTCTCGGGTGGCGAGGCCGTCCTGGCCGGGGTGGCGGGCCTGCTCGTCCGCCGTCCGGCGGTGAGCCTGCTCGACGAGCCGACCAACAACCTCGACCGGCGGGCGCGGCACCTGCTGTACGACGCCGTGGACGCCTGGCCCGGGGTGCTGGTCGTCGTCAGTCACGACCGTGAGCTGCTCGAGCGCACCGGCACGACCGTCGAACTGCGTGACGGCCGGGCCCGGTCGTTCGGCGGACCCTGGTCGCACTACGCCGCCACGCTCGAGGCGGAGCAGGAGGCCGCCGCACGGCGCGTCCGCACGGCCGAGGGCGACCTCGCGCGTGAGAAGCGACAGCTCGCCGACGCCCAGGTGACGCTGGCCCGACGGGCCCGCACCGCCCGCACGGCCGAGCGGGAGAAGCGGGTGCCCAAGATCATCGCCCACGGGCGGCGGATGCAGGCGCAGGTGTCGGCCGGCCGGTACCGCGACCTGCACGAGGGCAGGCTCGAGGGCGCCCGCGAGGCGCTGCGTGCCGCCGAGGCGGAGGTCCGCGACGACGACCAGGTCCGCGTCGACCTGCCTGCCACGGAGGTGCCGGGCGGACGGGACGTGCTGCGGGTCGGTGACCTCGTCGTCCGCGGGCCCGAACGCATCGCGCTCGCCGGGCCGAACGGAGGCGGCAAGACGACGCTGCTGGAGGCGTGGGCCGGCCGGCGCCGGCACCCGCGCGGCGACGTCGGGACGCCCCTCGTGCCCGTGCGCTACCTGCCCCAGCGCCTCGACCTGCTCGACGACGCGCGCTCGGTGCTCGACAACGTCCGCACGGCCGCGCCCGGGGCGAGCCCGCAGCAGGTGCGCGCGCAGCTGGCCCGCTTCCTCGTCCGTGGCACCGCCGTCGACCAGGCCGCCGGGACGCTCTCGGGCGGTGAACGGTTCCGGGTGGCGACGGCGTGCCTGCTGCTCGCGGAGCCCGCCCCGCAGCTGCTCCTGCTCGACGAGCCGACGAACAACCTCGACCTCGACAGCGTCGCCCAGCTCGTGTCCGCGCTGGCCGGGTACCACGGCGCGCTGGTCGTCGTCAGCCACGACGAGACGTTCCTCGGCGAACTCGGCGTCACCCGCCGGTGGGAGGTGCGCGATATCGGGTTGCCGACCGAGGCGGGGTGATGGGCATGATCCGGCCCGTGGACGCGCAGACGCTCATCTTCGACGCCGACGACACCCTCTGGGAGAACAACGTCTTCTTCGAACGCGTCGTCGACGACTACGTCGAATGGCTCGCCCACCCGACGCTCGACCCGCGGCAGGTGCGCGCGATCATCGCCGATGTCGAGGAGGCGAACATCGTCGCCCACGGGTACGGCAGCAAGGTGTTCCTGCGCTCGCTGCGCGACGCCTTCACCCGGCTCACCGAGCGCCCGCTCGGCCCGGCCGACGCGGCCCGCATCGAACGCTTCGGCGAGGTGTTCGCCGCCGGGCACGTCGAGCTGCTGCCCGAGGTGGCGTCCGTGCTGGACCGGCTCGGCTCACGACACCGGCTGCAGCTGATGACGAAGGGCGTGCCCGAGGAGCAGCAACGCAAGATCGACGTGTCGGGCCTCGCCGACCGGTTCGCCGCGATCGACATCGTCCCGGTGAAGGAGCCGGACACCTACCGCGAACTCGTCGCCACGCACGACCTCGACGCCGAACGGACGTGGATGATCGGCAACTCGCCGCGCTCGGACATCGTCGCGTCGCGGGCGGCGGGGCTGAACGCGGTCTACGTGCCGCACCCGAACACCTGGGCCCACGAGTTCGCCGAGCTCGACCCCGACGACGACCGCATCCTGCACGTGCCCTCGCTGGCCGACCTCCCCCGGCACTTCTGACCGGCGCCGTCGTCCGTCGACCGGCACGTTCCGGGCTGCACCGGCGGGTCGACCTCGTCCGGTCGACGCCGGACCATGCCGGTCAGCCTCACGAAGGGGCCGGTCAGGCGGCGGTCGCGGTCTGCTTCTGCTCGGTGCTCTCGCGCGAGGGCAGCGCCGGGAAGCCGTGGGCGCGACGCAACAGCATCCAGACCGGGCCGGCCAGCACGACGACGGCGACGAGCACGATGCACGTCTCGGTGGTGCCCACGCCGAGCAGCTTCAGCGCCGACGCGAGCAGCACGAACGCGAGAGCGCGGCGGATCAGCGCGCCCGGAAGGCGGGTCGACAGCTTGGCGCCGATGTAGGCACCGGGGATCGACCCGACGAGCAGCGCGGTGGTGACGCCGAACTCGAGGTCGCCGAAGATCAGGTGCCCGATCGCGGCGGCGGCGACGAGGGGCACGGCCTGCAGCAGGTCGGTGCCGACGAGCTCGCTCGCGCGCAGCGTGGGGTACAGGAACATCAGCGCGATGATGATCAGCGACCCGCTGCCCACGGACGTCATGCCGACGATGACACCGCCGACGACGCCGATGAGGACGGTCGGCACCGGCTTCAGCGTCACCTGCGGCGGCCCCTTCGGGTCGGCCGGACGGCGTCCGTCGAGGTGCCGGGCGCGCTCGGCCAGCCGCATGTAGGCGCGACCGAACAGTCCCGCGGCGGCGACGATCAGCGCGACGCCGAGTGCCTTCTTGATCGCGTCGTCGAGCCCGTCGGTGCCGTGCAGCTCGCTGATGAGCCAGGCGCCCACGAACGCTGCCGGCACCGAGCCGATGCAGAGCCACTTGACGAGGTCGAGCCGGACGGTGCCGTTGCGCAGGTGCACGGCGGACCCGACCGGCTTCATCACGGCGGCCGCCACCAGGTCGCTCGACACCGCGGCCAGCGGCGGGACGCCGAAGAAGAGCACGAGCACCGGGGTCATGAGGGCACCGCCGCCCATGCCGGTCAGCCCGACGACGACGCCGATGCCCAGCGCGGCGAGGGCCATGAGCCAGTCGAAGTGCACGTCTCTCCCGGGTGATAGGCAACTCCTATCAACCCTACCTAAGGACTGGACATACTCCTAATCGGTGAGCGGGGCGTCCTCGTCGGCGTCGCCGAGCCGGGTGGACAGCCACGAGAGCGCGAGCACGTAGCCGTCCACCCCGAGGCCGGCCAGCACGCCGGACGCGTGCGGCGAGACGTAGCTGTGGTGCCGGAACGGCTCGCGGGCGAAGACGTTGCTGATGTGCATTTCGACGAGCAGGCACCCTGCCTGCACGAGCATCGCGCAGGCGTCGCCGAGCACGACGGAGGTGTGGGTGAGCCCGGCCGCGTTCAGCACGACCGACGTGCCCGCATCCGTGGCCTCGTGCAGCCACGCGAGCAGCTCGCCCTCGTGATCGGTCTGCCGCACCTCGACGTCCAGTCCGAGCTCGGCGCCGCCGCGGGTGCACAGCGCGACGAGCTCGTCGTGGCTGCCGGAGCCGTAGATCTCCGGTTCCCGGCCGCCGAGGCGGCCGAGGTTGGGCCCGTTGAGGACCAGGACGCGGGATTGGCTCATGACGCGACCTCCGAGTAGGCGGCTTCGAGGACGGACGGGTCGGGGTCGTCGGCGCGGCCGGGCCGCGCGAGCCCGTCCAGGACGACGAAGCGCAGCCGGTTGCCGCGCGCCTTCTTGTCGACGCGCATGGTGTCGAGCAGCTCGGCGTAGGCGCCGGACCGGTAGCCGACGGGCAGGCCCAGCGCCGAGAGCACGGCGCGGTGCCGGTCGGCGGTGGCGTCGTCGAGGCGTCCCAGGCGGCGTCCGAGGGCGGCGGCGTAGACGAGCCCGACGGACACCGCGTCGCCGTGGCGCCACGTGTAGTTCTCGGCCCGCTCGATGGCGTGGCCGAGGGTGTGACCGTAGTTGAGGATCTCGCGCAGGCCCTGCTCGGTGAGGTCCTCGCCGACGACGTCGGCCTTGACCCGCACCGTCCGCTCGACCAGCTCCCGCTCGACGGCACTGCCGGGCACACCGGCGGCGGCGGGATCGGCCTCGACGAGCTCGAGGATGCGCGGGTCGACGATGAAGCCGCTCTTGACCACCTCGGCGAGACCCGCCCGGTAGTCGGCGACGGGCAGCGTGGCGAGCGTCGTGAGGTCGCAGAGCACCCCGGCCGGCGGGTGGAACGCGCCCACCAGGTTCTTGCCGCGTCCGGTGTTGATGCCGGTCTTGCCACCGACCGCGGCATCGACCATGCCCGCGAGCGTGGTCGGCACCTGCACGACGCGCACGCCCCGGAGCCAGGCCGCGGCGACCCAGCCGGCGAGGTCGGTGGCCGCTCCCCCGCCGACGCCGACGACGGCGTCGGAGCGGGTGAAGCCCAGCGTGCCGAGCTCGTCCCAGCAGCGGCCCGCGACGGCGAGCGTCTTGCCCGCCTCGCCGTCGGGCAGCTCGATCGGGTGCACGGTCATCCCGGCGCGGGCGAGCTCGGCGCCCACCTGCTGCGCGGTGACGGTCACGGACGGCTGGTGCAGCACGGCCACCCGCGTGGCACCGGGCAGCAGCCCGCCGATCGCGGGCAGCACGTCGGTGCCGATGAGCACGGGGTACCCGGGCGAGCCGGTGACGTCGATGCGGGTCGTGGTCAACAGTGCCCCCGGCGGTGCAGGCGGGCCGCCACCGTGGCGGCGACGTGGCCCGGAGTGCGCCCGTCCGTGTCGACGGTCAGGGTCGCGACCGAGCGGTACAGCGGCTCCCGCTCGCCGGCGAGCGACGCGAGCCGGGCCTCGGGGTCGTCGGCCAGCAGCGGACGGCTGCGGCCGTCGCCCACGCGCTCCCCCAAGGTGCTGAGGCGGGCGCGCAGCAGCACCACCGGGACGTCCGCGGCCGACAGCGCGTCACGCACCGCGGGCGTGGTGAGCGCGCCGCCGCCCAGCGCGAGAACGCCGTCGAACCCTGCCAGGGCGGACGCGATCGCGGCCGCCTCGAGCTCGCGGAAGGCGGGCTCCCCCGACTCGGCGAAGATCGCCCGGACGCTGCGCCCGGTGCGCTGCTCGACGAGCTCGTCGGAGTCGGCGAACGGCACCGCCAGGATCTTCGCCAGGCGGCGTCCGCTCGTGGTCTTGCCCGCGCCGGGCAGGCCGACGAGGACGGCCTTCGGCGGCACGGTCACCGCCCGGGGGCCGGGGTGAGGCCGCGCTCGACGAGCCGCTTCAGGTAGGAGTCCAGGTTGCGCCGGGTCTCGGTGACGGAGTCGCCGCCGAACTTCTCGAGCGCCGCCTCGGCGAGCACGAGGGCGACCATCGCCTCGGCGACGACGCCGGCGGCGGGCACGGCGCAGACGTCCGACCGCTGGTTGATGGCGACGGCGGCCTCGCCGGTCTCGGTGTCGACGGTGCGCAGCGCCCGCGGCACGGTCGAGATCGGCTTCATCGCGGCCCGCACGCGCAGCACCTCGCCGGTGGTCATGCCGCCCTCGGTGCCGCCCGACCGCCCGGACACGCGGCGGATGGTGCCGTCGTCGTTCACGATCTCGTCGTGCGCGAGCGAGCCGCGGGTGCGGGCCAGCTCGAAGCCGTCGCCGACCTCGACACCCTTGATGGCCTGGATGCCCATGAGCGCGGCCGCGAGCTTGCCGTCGAGCCGTCGGTCGCCGTGGGTGAAGCTGCCGAGACCCGGCGGCAGGCCGTAGGCGAGCACCTCGACGACGCCGCCGAGGGTGTCGCCGTCCTTGCGGGTGCGGTCGATCTCCTCGACCATCGCCGCGGACGCGTCCGCGTCGAGGCAGCGGACGGGTGAGGCGTCGACGCGCTCGGCGTCCTCGGGCGTGGGGACGACGCCGGCGGGCGCGGCCACCGTGCCGATGCCCACGACGTGGCTGACGACCTCGACACCCAGCGCCTGCTGCAGGAACGCGCGGGCGATCGTGCCCAGCGCGACCCGGGACGCGGTCTCGCGGGCGCTCGCCCGCTCGAGCACCGGACGGGCGTCGTCGACGTCGTACTTCTGCATGCCGGCGAGGTCGGCGTGGCCGGGGCGCGGGCGGGTGAGCGGGGCGTTGCGGGCCAGCTCGGCCAGCACGTCCTCGTCGACCGGGTCGGCCGACATCACCTGCTCCCACTTGGGCCACTCGGTGTTGCCGACGCGCACCGCGACGGGGCCGCCCATGGTGACGCCGTGCCGCACCCCACCGGTCAGCTCGACGACGTCCTGCTCGAACTTCATCCGCGCGCCGCGGCCGTAACCGAGGCGCCGGCGGGCGAGGTCGGCGGCGACGTCGCCGGTGGTGACGGCGACACCGGCGGGCAGGCCGTCCAGGACGGCGACGAGCGCGGGCCCGTGCGACTCGCCCGCGGTGATCCAGCGCAACACGCGGGCCAGTCTCCCACTACCCGCCGAGCAGCCATCCGTCCGGTTCGGCCAGGGCCGAGGCCTGCTTAGGGCCCCACGAGTTCGGCGCGTACCGGTGCAGCGTCGGCGGGTCGTCGAGCAGCGGCGCCGCGGCCTCCCAGACGGCGGCCAGACCGTCGGGACGGGTGAACAGCGACCGGTCGCCGGTGAGGATGTCGTGGATGAGCCGCGCGTACGGCGGCAGCGGGTCGCCGTCCGGGAGCTGGTCGAGGTGCAGCGAGGTGTCGGCGGTCTCGAGCTCCGCGCCCGGTCCGGGCCGCTTGGTGACCAGCTGCAGGTCGATCGCGCCGTCGCCCTTGAGGTCGAAGGTGATGACGTTGCCGTGCTTGGGCACGCCCGAGAGCGTGCCGGCGGGCTCGCGCAGGATGAGGCTGACCCGCTGCGCGCTGGTGTGCAGCCGCTTGCCCGTCCGCAGCAGGAACGGCACGTCGCGCCAGCGGTCGTTGTCGATGAACAGCTTCGCGGCGACGAACGTGTCGGTGCGCGAGGTGCTGCGCACCCCGTCCGTGTCGGTGAACCCCTCGAACTGGCCGAGCACCACGTCGTCGGTGTCGAGCGGACGGAAGCAGCCGATCACCTTTTCGCGGGCGGCCTGCAGGTTCTCGGCGCTCAGGTCGGCCGGGGGCTCCATGGCGACCTCGGCCGCGAGCTGGAACAGGTGGGTGACGAGCATGTCGAGCACCGCGCCGGTCTCGTCGTAGAACTCGGCGCGGTCGGCGATGCCCAGCGTCTCGGGCACGTCGATCTGCACGGCGCGGATGTGCTCGCGCGACCAGACGGCGTCGAACAGGCCGTTGGCGAAGCGCAGCACGTGCAGGTTCTGCGTCGCCTCCTTGCCCAGGAAGTGGTCGATGCGGAAGACCTGCTTCTCGTCGAGCACCTCGTGGACCATCTCGTCCAGCTCGCGGAAGCCCTTGGCGGACGTGCCGAACGGCTTCTCGTAGACGACGTAGCTGCCCTTCGCCAGGTCGTGCTCGCCGAGGCCCTCGGTGATGCGCTGGAACGCCGACGGCGGGATGGCGAGGTAGTGCACGAGCTGGGCGTCCGCGCCGACCTGCTCGCGCGCCTCGGCGATCACGTCCAGCAGGCTGCCGGGGTCGTCCTTGGCGAACCCGCCGCCGGCGAATCGCAGCCGGGACTCGAAGTCGCTCCAGGTGCCGTCGTCGAGCTTCTCGCCGGAGTCGGTGAGCACGCCCCGGACGTGCTTGCGGAAGTCGAGGTGCGACACGTCGCCGCGGCCGTTGCCGACGAGCACCCAGTCGGACGGGAGCAGCTTCTCCTTGGCCAGCGTGTAGAACGCCGGCAGCACCATGCGCTTGGCGAGATCGCCGGTGGCGCCGTAGAGGACGAAGACGGTCGGGCCGGGACGGTTCTGCTCAGTCACTCTTGCG
The DNA here is from genome assembly GCF_054781375.1 of Jatrophihabitans fulvus. Lineage (NCBI taxonomy): Bacteria > Bacillati > Actinomycetota > Actinomycetes > Jatrophihabitantales > Jatrophihabitantaceae > Jatrophihabitans > Jatrophihabitans fulvus. The sequence continues at coordinate 1,034,571 of NZ_BAAGUN010000001.1, read as the reverse complement.
CTGTACCCGTCAGAGAAGGTTCGGCACCAGGTCGAAGGCGAGGATCACCAGCGCCCCCAGGATCAGCATGGGTCCGAAGGGAATCGCGGTCTTCATCGTCGCCCGGCGGGTCGCCAGCAGCACGATCGAGACGACCGTACCGAGCACGAACCCGGCGAAGATGCCGTAGTAGACGTAGGCCCACCCGAACCAGCCCAGGTACCCGCCGAGGATGCCGCCGAGCTTCACGTCGCCGTAGCCGAACGCCTTCGGCGAGACGAACGCCAGCAGGAACAGCACCGCGAAGACGGCGGCCGCACCCTCCGCCGCGCGCAGCAGCGGGTGCCACTCGCCGTACGCCAGCGCGACGAGCGTCCCGAGCACGGGCGCGGCGACGGCCAGCGTGAACACCAGCCGGTTCGGCAGGCGGTGGTGCTCGCGGTCGATCACCACCAGCGGCGTGCTGACCAGCGCGAGCGCCAGCATGGGCAGCAGCACCAGCGAGAGCCCGGCGGTCAGCCCGGCCAGGGCGCCGAGCACCAGCGCGACGCCCGCGGTGGCGAGTTGCCGCTCCCGGCCGGTGCGTTCGACGCGCCACCAGTCGCGACGATCGGCGTCCGGTGCTGTCAGCGTGAGTCCCGCCAGGTAGGGCGCCGCCGCCACGCAGGCCCCCGCCGCGATCAGCGCCGCGGGCAGCGCGAGGTGCGGGAACGACACGCCGCCGGACCCTACCGGCGCGCCGCCCGCCCCGCCGGACGGTCGGGCCCGGCTGTGGACGGTGCCGGACTGTGCCGGCCGGCGCGGATCGTCGGACCTCGGGACCCGGGTGGCCGACACGCCCGAACGTCCCCGCCCGGACCTACGCTCGCGGGATGGAGCCGGGGTTCGACGCGATCGTGCTCGCGGGCGGACGGGGGCGCCGGCTCGGCGGCGCGGACAAGCCCGGGCTCGACGTCGGCGGAACACCGCTGCTCGCTCGCGTGGTCGAGGCGGCGCGCGGAGCGCACACCGTCGTGGTCGTCGGCCCTGAAAGAAGTCTCGACCTCGACGTGAGGTGGTGCCGCGAGGAACCGCCAGGGTCGGGACCGGTCGCCGCCCTCGCCGCGGCACTCCCCCTGACCACGGCCCCGCGCCTGACCGTGCTCGCCGCGGACCTGCCGTGGATCGCACCGGCGGTGCCGCTGTTGCTGGCCGCGGTGCCCGCGGGCGGACGCGCCTCCCTGATCGATGCGGACGGTCGCGAGAACCGGCTGGCGTCCGCCTGGGAGCGCGCCGCCCTCGAGGACGCGCTCGCCCGGCTCCCCACGACGCGCGACGCCTCGATGCGCTCGCTCGCCGACGGCGTCCCGCTCACGCCCGTGCCCGACACCGGGGGGTGGGGCGACGACTGCGACACCTGGGACGACGTCGCCCGGGCACGGGCCCGGGCTCAGGACACGAACTCGTCGCCGGCGTAGAGGTTCAGCCGCCCGCCGCGCACCATGCCGGCGAGCAGCAGTCCGTACTCCCGCGCCAGGTCGACGGCCAGGCTCGACGGCGCCGACACCGCGACGATGCCCGCCACCCCGGCCGCAACGGCCTTCTGCACGATCTCGAACGAGACACGCCCCGAGACGACGAGCAGGCGCTCGCGCCCGGGCAGCTCGCCGGCGAGCAGGGCCTGTCCGACCACTTTGTCGACGGCGTTGTGGCGCCCGACGTCCTCGCGCACCGGGCCGAGAGCGCCGAGCGCCCCGTTGACCAGTCCGGTGCGGCAGTCGGCGAGGGCCGCCGCGTGCACCCCGCCGGTGCGATCGAACGCCTTCTGCCGGGTGCGCATCGTGTCGGGCAGACCGGCGAGCACCTCGGCGGACACCGTCCACCCGTCGCCGTGGGTCGGCCCGCCCGCCAGCGGTGCCAGATCGAGGACGTCCGCGCTGCACACGCCGCACGCCGCCGAGGTGACGAACGCGCGGGGCCGGGGCGGACGCACACCCGGCCGCAGCGTGACGTGGACGCGGTCGGTGTCGTCCTCGCGGCAGGTGCGCATCGCCAGGATGTCGTCCGGGGCGCGCACGCCCGACTCGACGACGAGCCAGCCGGCCGCGAGCTCGATGTCGTGGCCGGGGGTGCGCATCAGGGTGGCGAGCGTGGTGCCGGCGCCGTCCTCGGGCACGAGGTGGCTGCGCGCATCGAGGCCGAGGACGAGCGGGCTCTCGACGGCGAGGTCGTCGGGCGTGCGGCGGACGTCGGCACCGCTCGCCCGCCGCACGATCGAGCGTCGCGTCGTGGTCACCGCCATGTGTCCCGACAGTAGTCCGGGCGTGGTCGCGGTCGGGGCTGGTCACCGCCGCCCGATCTTGCTAACTTAACACCGATCACACGCGCCGTCCCGGGATGGAGGGGCGGGACGACGCTGGTGCTCACCCGCTGTGGCCGGTACGGCGGCGTCGACGCGGACCGCGTCGGCGCCGCAGTCACGCCAGAAGCGCTCCCGGCACCGCGTCCGCGAGCTCGTCGCGCATCGCCGCGAGCGGACCCGGCCGGCCGGTCATGAGCTCCACCTGCCGCACCGCCTGGTGCAGCAGCAGCGACGCTCCCCCGATGACCGTCGCTCCGGCCGCGTCCGCGGCGGCGGCCAGGCGCGTCGGCCAGCCCGCGTAGACGGCATCGAGCACGGCCTGTCCCGGGCGCCACGCGTGTCCGGCGACGGCGTCGGCGGCACCCGGCGGCAGCGTCGAGACGACCAGATCGGACGCGAGCGGCCCGTCGGCACCGAACGTCCGCACGTCGAGCGTGACCCCGGCGCGCTCGGCGGTGACCCGCAGCGCCGCGGCGCGACCGGTGTCGCGCACGAGCACCGCAGCCTCACCCAGACCGAGCCGGCCGAGCGCGACGACCACGGCCTGCGCGGTGCCGCCCGCGCCCAGCACGGTCACCGACGCAGGTCGGACGTCCACCGCGGCGAGCGCGCCCAGCACCCCGTCGACGTCGGTGTTGTCCGCGATCCAGCCGCCGCGTCCGTCCGGCAACAGCGTGTTGGCCGCGTCGGCCGCGGCGGCCGAGGAACGTACCTCGGACGCGAGCGCGAGCGCAGCGTGCTTGAGCGGCATCGTGCACGAGAACCCCGCCCAGTCGCGACGCGCGTCGAGCAGGCCGGGCAGCTCGTCCTCACCGCACTCGAGGGCCTCGTAGGTCCAGTCGAGGCCGAGCTCGCGGTACGCGCGCCGGTGCAGCAGGGGCGACAGCGAGTGGGCGATCGGCCGTCCGAGCACGGCGGCACGGCGGCTCACGGCTTCGCGCAACCCCAGTTGTTCTCGTAGCACTTCAGCTGGGCCTTCACGAACTTCTCGGGGCTGTTCGTGAAGTACAGGTGGCCCTCCGCATCGCCGTTGACGTAGTACGTCCAGTTGCCCGCCGGCGGGTCGACCGCGGCGTCGAGCGCCTCGGACCCGGGGTTGCCGATCGGCGTCGGCGGCAGGTCCTTGTTGCGGTACGTGTTGTACGGGCTGTCGATGGTCACGAAGTCGACGTCGGACGGCTTCTTTCCGGCCAGTTCGGCGGCGTACACGCTCGTGGCGTCGATCTTGAGCAGGTCCTTGGCCGCGAGCCGGTTCAGGATGACCCGCACGACCTTGCCCATGTCGTCGGGGTACTTGGCCTCGGCTTGCGCCATCGAGGCGATGATCAGCGCGCGGTAGGGCGTGAGCCCGAGCTTCTTCGCCTTGGCCGAGAAGCCGTCGGCACGCACGATGTCGGTGAACTTGCCGACCATCTGCTGCAGGGCGTCACGGACGCCGGTCTCCTCGTCGAAGGTGTAGGTCGCCGGGTAGAGGAACCCCTCGGCGGTCATCGGGGTCTTCCCGCCGGGCAGCAGGTAGTCGGTGGGGATGCCGAGGTTCTTGACGTCCTTGAGGACCTTGAGCACCTCGGCCTGCGACGCGCCCAGGCCGCAGCCCTTCGCGGTGGGCAGGGAGTTCGTGCACCGCGGCGCGGTGAGCAGGGCCGTGATCGACTGCAGCGTCGCGCCCTCGCGCACGACCGTGTCGGACGCGACGCGGGACGCCGGGTCGAGCAACAACCCGAGCGCCGCGGACGCGGACATGTGGTGGCGCAGCCGGTAGGACCCGGGCTGGATGTTCTGCGAGCGGTCGTCGTCGCCGGCGGCGTCGGTGAAGGCCTGCTCGCTCGCCACGACGCCGGCGTCCTCGAGGGTCCGACCGATCTCGGACGCGCCGTCGTTCGCCTTGACGGTGACGACGACGCTGCCGGTGCCGGAGCCGTCGTAGTCGGCGGGGTTGAGGTAGTGGTACACCGGCAGCGCGATGAAGTAGACGGCCGCGGCGACGATGACGGCCACGACCGCGGCCATCACCATGACGGCACGCCGGCCGCGGCGGGCCTGGTGGTCCCGGCGCCGGTCGCTGCGTGAGCGCCGCACCGGGGCGGGCCGCCCGTGGTCGACCCCGTGGTCGCCCCCGTGGTCGCCGTCGTCCCCGAACAGGAGGTCGTGCGTGTCGAGGGACGCGTCGGGGTCGTAGACCGACTCCCGGTTGCGTCGTGCCACGCGTACTGCTCCCCTCGGTGTGCGCGCCGCGGCGCTCTCGTCGTCCCGATACCGGGCCCCGCTAGGGCGCCGGTCGGCGCCCACCCAGCTCGAGCCAGTGCTGCAGCAGTTCGACCGCTGCCGCCTGGTCGATCACGGCGCGCCCGGCCCTGCCCCGCACGCCGCCGTCGGCGAGCTTACGCGCCGCCGACACGGTGGTCAGCCGCTCGTCCAGGTACTGCACGGGAACCGGGTCGATCCGGGGGCCGAGCAGCTCGCCGTAGGTACGGGCCATCTCGGCGGACCGTCCCTCGCGGTTGGCCAGGGTGCGGGGCAGCCCGACGACCACCCCCACCGCCTCGTACTCGGCGACCAGGCCCGCCAGCTCGGCGATGTCGCGGTCGCCGCGCGGGTCGCGCCGCAGCGTCGTGACCGGGACGGCGAGCACACCCATCGGGTCGCTGCGGGCGACGCCGACCCGGACGGTGCCGACGTCGACCGCGAACCACACCCCGGGCGTGTCGCCCGTTCCCCCGGTCACGGTCAGGACGGGTTCGTCACGTACGTCCGGGCGGCGCCGAAGGCGTCCTTCAGCTGCGCCGCGTCGCCGCCGGCGCCCTGCGCGACGTCGGCCTTGCCGCCGCCACGGGCGCCGAGGACGGGCGCGAACGCCCGCACGACGTCGCCGGCCTTGAGCCCGGCGGACTGCCCGGCCTCGTTGACGGTGGCCACGAACGCGGCGCCGCCCTTGTCGTCGGGCGAGGCGACGAGCACGACGGCGGGGTCGCCGTGGCGCAGCCGGTTGCGGACGTCCAGGGCGAGCGAGCGCAGGTCGGCGCCGGTGACGCCCGCGGGCGCCTCCGCGAGCACGACCTGGGTCGCGCCCACCTGCTCGGCGGACGCGGCGAGATCGCCCGCGCTCGACAGCACGGCGGCGGCGCGCAGCTTGCCCAGCTCGCGCTCGGCGTCCTTGAGCCGGTCGAGCACGCCGGTGATGCGCTCGGGCAGTTCGTCGGGCTGCGCCTTGAACTGGCCGGCCAGCTGGGAGACGAGCACGTGCTCCTTGGCGAGGTAGCGGAAGGCGTCGAGACCGACGAGCGCATCGACGCGGCGGACGCCGGAGCCGATGGAGGCCTCGCCGAGCACCTTGACCATGCCGATCACCGAGCTGCGGGGCACGTGGGTGCCGCCGCACAGCTCGCGCGAGTAGTCGCCGATCTCGACGACGCGCACCTCGTCGCCGTACTTCTCGCCGAACATGGCGATGGCGCCGATGCGCTTGGCCTCGGCCTGGTCGGTCACGAACCACCGGACCTCGAGGTCGCGCAGCAGCACCTCGTTGATCTCCTGCTCGACGTCGGCGAGCACGCTGGCCGGCACCGCGGACGGTGTCGTGAAGTCGAAGCGCAGCCGTCCGGGGGCGTTGAGGGAACCCGCCTGGGCGGCGCTGTCGCCGAGCGCCTTGCGCAGCCCCGCGTGCAGCAGGTGGGTCGCGGAGTGGCTGCGCGACACGGACGCGCGCCGGGCCGGGTCGACGGACGCCAGCACCGGGTCGCCGGGGCGGACCTCTCCCGACAGCACCGACACCCGGTGGACGATCAGTCCGGGCACCGGCTGCTGGACGTCGACGACGGTCAGCTCGGCCTCGCGGCCGTTCGCGTTGACGGACAACCGTCCCCAGTCGGCCTGCTGGCCACCGCCCTCGGCGTAGAACGGCGTCGCGTCCAGGACGATCTCGACGTCCTGCCCCTGCCCGGCGGCGGGCAGCAGCCCGTCCGGTCCGAGGATCGAGGTGACGACCGCCTCGCGCGCGATCTCCTGGTAGCCGGTGAACAGCGTCGGCGCGGTGGAGTCGAGCGCTGTGCGGTAGATCGACAGGTCGGCGTGGCCGGTCTTCTTGGCGCGGGCGTCCTCCTTGGCCCGCGCGCGCTGCTCGGCCATGAGGGTGCGGAAGCCCTGCTCGTCGACGGCGACGCCCTGTTCGGCGGCCATCTCGAGCGTGAGGTCGATGGGGAAGCCGTACGTGTCGTGCAGCTGGAACGCGGTCGCGCCCGACAGCGTCGTCCCGCCGCCGGACTTGGTCGCCGAGACGGCGTTGTCGAGGATCGTCGTGCCGGAGCGCAGGGTCGTCCGGAACGCCTCCTCCTCGGCGTAGGCGTAGGTGGAGATGCGCTCGAAGTCGGACGCGAGCTCGGGGTACGACGGCGCCATCGCGTCGCGGGACACCGGCAGCAGCTCGGGCAGGACGGGGTCCTGCACGCCGAGCAGTCGCATCGCGCGGATGGCGCGCCGCATGATGCGCCGCAGCACGTAACCGCGGCCGTCGTTGGACGGGATCACGCCGTCGCCGATGAGCATCAGCGCGGTGCGCACGTGGTCGGCGACGATGCGCAGCCGCACGTCGTCGGGGTGCGACTGGCTGGCCGCGTGCCCGGAATGCGCGCCGTAGACCTTGCCGGCGAGCTGCGCGGCCCGATCGAGCACCGGGCGCGTCTCGTCGATCTCGTACATGTTGTCGACGCCCTGCAGCAGGGTGGCCATGCGCTCCATGCCCATGCCGGTGTCGATGTTCTTCTTCGGCAGCTCGCCCAGGATCGGGTAGTCGGACTTGCCCGGCCCGGTGTTGGCGCCCCGCTCGTTCTGCATGAACACGAGGTTCCAGAACTCCATGTAGCGGTCCTCGTCGACCGCGGGGCCGCCCTCGACGCCGTAGTCGGGGCCGCGGTCGTAGTACAGCTCGCTGCACGGGCCGCAGGGTCCGGGGATGCCCATGGACCAGAAGTTGTCGTCCATGCCCTTGCGGACGATGCGCTCCATCGGCAGGCCGATCTCGCGGTGCCAGATGTCGACGGCCTCGTCGTCGTCGAGGTAGACGGTGGCCCAGATGCGCTCACCGTCGAGGCCGAAACCGCCCTCGTCGACGGGCTTGGTCGACAGGTCCCACGCGAGCCGGACGGCCTCGGACTTGAAGTAGTCGCCGAAGCTGAAGTTGCCGTTCATCTGGAAGAACGTGCCGTGCCGGGTGGTCTTGCCGACCTCGTCGATGTCCGGGGTGCGGATGACCTTCTGCACGCTCGTGGCTCGCGGCCACGGCGGCGTCTGCTGCCCGATGAAGTAGGGGACGAACTGCACCATGCCTGCGTTGACGAACAGCAGGTTGGGGTCGTCGAAGGGCAGCGGGACGCTCGGCACGACCGTGTGGCCGTTGCGCTCGAAGTGCCCCAGGAAGCGGGACTTGATCTCGGCGGATCTCACCGTGCCATGCTGCCAGACCGCTCCACCCTGCTATCGGGCAACGCAGTCGGGGCAGTGCGCGCCGTGTCCCCTCACGTTCGGCGGCGTCCTGTCGATGCTGTGGGGGTCAACTGCATGCGTCGAGAGGGTCAACCGTGGGCAAACGTCGCACGTCGTCCGGAACGGACGTCGGCGCCGTGGGCGACGACGCCCGGGGCGCGGAGCCGCGCACCAGGTGGGAATCGCGCCCGGTCCTGGCGTTCCTGATCCGGGCGGTCGCGACGATGGTCCCGCTCGCCGTCGGCACCCTGACCGGCCGGTGGGTCGTCGGCCTGTTCCCGGTCGACACGTCGCTGTGGACGGTCACCGGCGTCTCGTTCGCCGTCGCGCTGGTCGTCGCCGCCGCCGTCGCGAAGGTGACGCAGAGGGCCGTCCCGCTCTGTGTCGTGCTCAAGATGACGATGATCTTTCCGGACGAGGCTCCGAGCCGGCTGAAGGTGGCCCGGCAGGCCTCGACGAAGAACGAACTCACCCGGCGGCTGCAGGATCCCGAGGCCCCTGCCCGGGAGATCGCCGCGGCGTTGCTGGCGCTCGTCACCGCGCTCGGGCGTCACGACCGCAGGACCCGCGGGCACAGCGAACGCGTCCGTCTCTACTGCGACCTGCTGGGCGAACAACTCGGCCTCGACGAGCACGACCGTGGCCGCCTGCGATGGGCCGGGGTGCTGCACGACATCGGCAAGCTCGAGGTGGCGTCGGCGATCCTCACCAAGCCGGGCGGGCTGGACGGCGACGAGCTGAGCGAGATCAAGCACCACCCGGACCACGGTGCGCGCATCGCCCGGCCGCTGGCCTCGTGGCTCGGTCCGTGGTTCGACGGCATCGAGCAACACCACGAACGTTGGGACGGCGCGGGGTACCCGCGCGGGCTCAGCGGATCGAAGATCAGCCTGGCAGGTCGGGCCGTGGCCGTCGTCGACGCCTTCGAGACCATGACTGCGGCCCGTTCGTACAAGTCGCCCATGCCGACGGCGGCGGCTCGGGCCGAGCTGACCCGGTGCGCCGGACACCACTTCGACCCGGCGATGGTGCGCGCGTTCCTGTCCATCGGGCTGCCGCGGTTGCTGTGGGCGATGGGCCCGCTGACCTTCGTCGTCAACGTCCCCTTCCTGCGCTGGATCCCCGCGGCGTCCGCCCGCACCGTCGACGCCGCCAACGCCGGACTGGCCGGCGCGGTGGCCCCGGTACAGGCCACTGCCGTCGCCGCGGCCGTCGTGGCCGCCCCGATGAGCGCCGTCGCGCACGCAGACACCGTGGCGTACGCCCGCGATACCGCCGTCATCACCCATCCGGGCGGCCACGGCACCTCGACCGGGGGCGTCCCCGGCCGCCGCGGCGGGGCCGGGGGGCCCGCAGCCCTCTCGCCGTCCCCCACCGCCGTCCCGGGCAGATCGGGCTCCGGCGGCGTGGGCCCGGGCTCGCCGGCCTCCGCTCGCCCCGACGCTGCTCATCCCTCCCCGGAGATGACTGGGTCGACCGCAGCGGCCTCTGGCGTCACTCCGAGCGGAAGCACCGACCCCGGCACGGACGGTGCCACCGGCAGAGACGACGACACCTCCCGCGGCGAGGACTCCGGCAGCGGACCGTCCGGTGAGGGCCGCGAGGCCGCCGCGAACCCGGGAGGCGGCTCCCGGCGCAGCGGCGGTTCCGGTTCTGCCTCGGGAGGAAGCGCAGACAAGGGGTCCGGCAAGGGGTCCGGCAACGGTGCCGGCAAGGGGTCCGGGAACGGTTCCGACAGGGGGTCCGGCAACGGGTCCGACAACTGCCACGGCAACGGGACCGGCAGCGGGTCCGACAAGGGGTCCGACAAGGGGTCCGACAAGGGGTCCGACAAGGGGTCCGACAAGGGGTCCGACAAGGGGTCCGACAAGGGGTCCGACAAGGGGTCCGGGAACGGCTCGGACAACGGGTCCGACAAGGGCCCCGGCAAGGGGTCCGACGACGGGTCCGGCAGAGGCTCGGACGACGGCTCCGGCAACGGGTCCGACAACGGGTCCGGCAAGGGGTCCGGCAAGGGCCCCGGCAAGGGGTCCGGCAAGGGCCCCGGCAAGGGGTCCGACGACGGGTCCGGCAAAGGCTCGGACAACGGCTCCGACAACGGGTCCGACAAGGGGCCAGGCAACGGCTCCGGCAAGGGCCCCGGCAAAGGCTCCGGAGGCGGATCGGGAGGCGGCGGCCGAGGCTGACGTCGCGCCGTCAGCCGCTCGGGCCGGACCGGCGTCAGGCCGAGTCGGTCGGCGTCTGTGGGGGGCCGGGGCGCGGGAGCGTGGGCATACGGCCGAGCTCGCCGTCGAGGCCGGTGTCGCGGCGCAGCTGCTCCTCGCGCTCGCTCATGGCGGCGCGCACGTCGGCGCCGAACTCACCGATGGCCACGGCGAGCTCGCTCAGCGACTCGGACAGGCCGCGGGCCATGCCCTTGGGCGTCATCTTCTCGGCGGCGGCGGACAGCTTGCGCACGACCAGCACGCCGATCGTCACGCCCATGGCCAGCCAGAACAGGCGCCTCATACCGACCGGCCCCGGCGGCTGGCGCGGTGCTTGCGCTTGGCGGCGCGGACGGCCTCGGCGTCGCGGCGGTCGGACACCGTCTTGCGGACGCCGTAGGTGAACGCGGCCGCCTTGATCATCGGGCTGCCGAGTGTGGCCGACACGACCGACGTCATCGCGGCCACGTTGGTGGTCATCGAGTTGACGTTCTTGGCGATGCCCTCGATGTGTTCGAGCTGCGCGTTCAGCTGGGTGACCGTCTGCTGCGCCTCGCCGATGATCGGGCCCAGGCCGTCGTGGGTCTTGCGGACGGCCAGCGTCGCCTCGTCGAGCGTCTTGCCGAGCTTGAGCAGCGGAACGGCCAGCACCAGCACGAGCACGACGAACGCCCCGGCCGCGATGAGTGCGGCGATGGCGCCACCGGACATGGGCTCGTCCTCCAGGGTCGACGTGCGAAACGGGCTACCGACGGACCTTATCGGGTCACCTGCCGCGTATCGCCGCCCGTAGTCGCTGCACCCACTCGACCAGGTGCTTCTCGGCGCCCCGTCCGGCCGGACGGTAGTAGTCGCGACCCACGAGTTCGTCCGGCGGGTACTGCTGCCGCACCACGCCCTCGGGGGTGTCGTGCGGGTAGCGGTAGTGCGCCGCGTGGCCGAGCTTCTTGGCGCCGGTGTAGTGGCCGTCGCGCAGGGCCGGGGGGACGGCACCGGCCAACCCGTTGCGGACGTCGGCCTGCGCGGCGTCGATGGCGGCGACGACCGCGTTCGACTTCGGCGCCAGCGCAAGGTGGATCGTGGCCTGGGCCAGGTTGATGCGGGCCTCGGGCAGCCCGATCAGCTGCACCGCCTGCGCCGCGGCGGTGGCGGCGAGCAGGGCGGTCGGGTCGGCCATGCCGACGTCCTCGGAGGCGTGGACGACGAGCCGTCGGGCGATGAAGCGCGGGTCCTCCCCCGCCTCGATCATCCGGGCGAGGTAGTGCACGGCCGCGTCGGCGTCGGAGCCGCGGATCGACTTGATGAAGGCGCTGATGACGTCGTAATGCTGGTCGCCGTCGCGGTCGTAGCGCACCGCCGCGCTGTCGACGGCCTGCTCGAGGGTGGCCAGGTCGATCGCGCTGCGCCCCTCGGCGCGGACGGTGCCGGCCGCCGCCTCGAGCGCGGTGAGCGCGCGCCGCGCGTCGCCCCCGGACAGTCGCAGCAGGTGGGCGCGGGCGTCGTCGTCGAGCGTGACGGTGCCGTCGAGGCCCCGCGGGCTGTGCAGCGCCCGGTCGACGAGCGAGCCGACGGCCGCCTCGTCCAACGGCTGCAGGGTGAGCAGCAGGCTGCGCGACAGCAGCGGCGACACGATCGAGAAGAACGGGTTCTCGGTGGTGGCGGCGACGAGCGTGACGTGCCTGGCCTCGACGGCGGCGAGCAGCGAGTCCTGCTGGGTCTTGCTGAACCGGTGGATCTCGTCGATGAACAGGACCGTCTGCCGGTTGTGGTGCGTGAGTTCGGCCTTGGCCCGGGCGATGACCTCGCGGACGTCCTTGACGCCGGCGTTGAGCGCTGACAGCTGCTCGAAGCGGCGGTTGGCCGCGGACGACACGATGAGCGCGAGCGTGGTCTTGCCGGTGCCGGGCGGGCCGAAGAGGATCAGCGACATCGGCGCGTCGCCCTCGACCAGCCGTCGCAGCGGCGACCCCGGTGCGAGCAGATGTTCCTGGCCGACGACCTCGTCGAGGGTGCGCGGGCGCATGCGGGCGGCCAGCGGGCCGGAGTCGGGTACGGCGACGGGGTCGGCGGGCGGCGGCGCGTCCCCACCGCTCTCGAACAGCGTCACCGCACCAGGTTAGGCGGGCGGCACGACAGCGGCGCCGGACCCGTGGGGGTCCGGCGCCGCGGTGGGTCGAGCAGGATCAGCGCACGTAGGTGTACGTGCTGCCGGCCGAGACGGTGCTGGTGACCGAGCCGGTCGTGGTCTGGACGGTGACCGGGCCCTCGGCGGTGGCCGCGGGGACGGTGCAGGTGACCGTGGTGGCCTTGACCGAGCCGGCGACGACCGGGCAGGAGTTGCCGTCGACGGTGACCGTGGTCGAGGTGGTGAAGCCGGTGCCGGTGACGGCGAGCTTGTTGCCGCCGTCCATCGGGCCCGAGGCCGAGCCGACCTTGATCGAGATGCCGGCGATCTGGAAGGCGTGGCTGTCGGCGACGGTGGTGCTCGAGCTGGCCGCGGCGTAGGCGAAGGACTTGCTGACGCCGTTGCTGGTGACCCTGAGGACCGGCGCGGCATCGGCCGGGATGGCCGGCAGGGTCGCGGTGAAGGACCCGCCACCGGACGCCATGGTCACGCCGGTGAGCTTGACGCCGTCCAGGGTGGCCGACAGCGGGTACGTGGTCGAGTTGACGAACGGGGTCGAGCCCGCGGTCACCTTGATCGCGGTTCCGCCGCCGGACGACGCCGAGGTCTTCGGGGCGGTCTGGCCGGCGGAGCCCGCCGTCACGACCGGGAACGTGGTGCCGTCGTTGTCCGCGAGCGTCGGGGCGGCGACGAAGGCGAGGGCCTGCTTGGTGTTGGTGGACGGCGTGGTGACGACGTTCGAGCCCGTGACCGGGTCGATCGTCACGACGACGTTGTTGCCGACGGCGCAGGTGTTGTCGGTCTTGAAGATGAGGGTCGTCGGGCTGGTCACGGCGTAGATGCCGGCGGTGCAGCCGGCGACGGTGACGTCGTTGATCGAGTCCTCGTCGAAGTTGGTGCCGGTGACGACGATGCTCTGCTTGGCCGTGAGGGCGGGCAGGCGGTGGACGCTCAGCGAGGTGATGGTCATCGTCGCGGCGGCGTTCGCCGGGCCCGCCACGGTGAGGACGCCGGCGGTCAGCGCGCCGGCACCGACCAGCACGGCTCCGCCGGCCGCGACCAGGCGGCGGCTGGGGTGGATACGGGTCATCGGGGGGACTCCTCCGTGAGTACTGGGCGGGCCGGGAGGGTCCCGGCCGACCGTCGCGTCCGTGCGACACCCGGTCCATCGGCAGCGGCAGCAGGAAGTTGAGGCGCAACGCCGGAACTTCTTCCCCCCGCCGGCGACGACGTCCGATTCGTCCGGCGCTGGACGGATTCACAGCTACCGGACGGCCGGACGCGGATAGGCCGACACCGTGAACTCGACCCGACGCCGCTCCCTGTTCCTGGCCGCCACGGCCTCGGCCGCGTCCGCCGTCGTGGTGGCGGCCGCCGTCCCCGCGGTCGCCGGCGAGCGGGGCCCCCGCCCGGCGCCCGGGCGGGCCACGACGATCGCCCTGCCCACCGGCCTGCAGCCCGAGGGCATCACCTCGGCCGGGTCGCGGTACTTCGTCGGCTCGCTGAACGACGGACGGATCGTCACCGGCGACCTGCGCCGCGGTGGGGCGGCGACGGTACTGCTGCCGGGCGCCGCGGGCCGGCAGATCCGCGGGCTGTACTACGAGCCGCGCTCGAAGCTGGTGTGGGCGGCCGGCAACGTCGGCACCACCGGCCACGTCTGGGCCGTCGACTCCCTCAGCGGGCGCGTCGCGTCCGACACGGTCGTGCCGGGCGCGGTGTTCCTCAACGACCTGGTCGCCACCCGTGCGCAGGTGGTCGTCACCGATTCGCGGGCCGAGCGGCTGACCACGATCCCGCTCGGCCGCAGCGGCACCGCGTCCGGGGCGCCCCGGTTCACCGCCCTCGGCGGCGCCTGGCCCGGCGCGGTGGTCGAGAACGGCGAGCGCGGTCTCAGCGCCAATGGCATCCGGCTGCTCGACAAGCGCACCGTCGTGCTCGACCACAGCACCGCCGGCGGTCTGTGGGCGGTCGACCTCGGCACCGGCAAGGCCCGCGCCATCCGGGTGACGGGCGGCCCGGCCATCACCGCCGGTGACGGCCTCGAGCGACGGGGCGCGACCCTGTGGGTCGTGCGCGGCACCTCCGACACGTCCGTCGCCCAGCTGCGGCTGAGGCACGGGCGCGGCGGCTGGACGGCGTCGTGGCAGCGGCTGCTGACGGACCCGTCGCTCGACGTCCCGTCGACGGCGACGTTCGCGCTCGGTGCGCTGTACGCGGTCAACGCGCGCTTCGGCACCCCGTCCCCCGCCACGGCCGACTACCGGATCACGCGACTGCGCTGATCGACCCCTCCCGCCCCAGTAGGCTGGAGGACTCGCCCGACCCCGACCCGGTAGGACGCCTGTGACGCTCGAGCAGCTGTACGTCGTGCTGCTCGTGGGCGGGGTGGTCGTACTGGTCAGTATCGCGGCGACGCGCCTCGCGTCCGTCGTCGGACTGCCCAGCCTGCTGCTGTTCCTCGGCCTCGGTGTCGTTCTCGGCGAGGACGTCATCGGCGTCCAGTTCGACAATGCGCAGGTCGCGCAGGACCTCGGCACCGCCGCCCTCGCCGTCATCCTCGTCGAAGGCGGTCTGACCACCCGCTGGCACGAGGTCAAGGCGGTCCTGGCACCGGCGGGCATCCTCGCGACACTCGGCGTCGGCGTCAGCACCGTGGTCACGGCCGTCGGCGCCCACGCGCTGCTCGGCTTCGACTGGCAGCTCTCGCTGCTGCTCGGCGCGATCGTGTCCTCGACGGACGCCGCCGCGGTGTTCGCGATCCTGCGGGTGGTGCCGCTGCCGAAACGGGTGGCCGGTCTGCTCGAGGCGGAGTCCGGATTCAACGACGCCCCGTCCGTCATCCTCGTGACGCTGTTCAGCACCACCCCGTTGCACCCGGACGGGCTGCACTTCGCCGGCGAGCTGGTCTACGAGCTCGGCGCCGGTGCGGGCATCGGGTTGGCCCTCGGCTTCGCCGGGTCGTGGGGGCTCAAGCGGCTGGCGCTGCCCGCGTCGGGTCTCTACCCGCTCGCGATCTTCGGGCTGGGCATGGTGGCGTTCGCCGCGGCCGGGTCGGCGCACGCCAGCGGCTTCCTCGCCGCGTACCTGTCGGCGCTGGTGCTGGCGAACACCGGCCTGCCGCACCGTGCGGCCACCCGGTCGTTCGCCGAGGGCTTCGGCTGGCTCGCCCAGATCGGGCTGTTCGTGCTGCTCGGCCTGCTCGTCGACCCGAGCGAGCTCGGCCGGGCGATCGGGCCGGCGCTCGTGGCGGGCGTCGTGCTGCTGCTGCTCGCCCGTCCGCTGTCGGTGTTCGCGTCGCTGGTGCCGTTCCGGGTGCCGGTACGCGAACAGGTTTATCTGTCGTTCGCGGGCCTGCGCGGCGCGGTGCCGATCGTGCTCGCCACCTTCCCGATCGTCGAGAACGTCACCGACTCCGATCAGCTGCTCAACATCGTGTTCGTGCTGGTCGTCGTGTTCACCCTGATCCAGGGGCCCAGCCTCGCGCCGTTCGCGAAGCTGCTCGGCATCGCCCCGCGCGACGCCGTCCGCGACCTCGAGGTCGAGGCCGCGCCGCTCGACGTGCTCGACGCCGAGCTGCTCACCGTCGCGATCCAGAAGGGGTCCCGGCTCGACTCGGTGTCGGTGCTCGAGCTGCGACTGCCCCCGCGCAGCGTCATCACGCTGGTCATCCGCGACGACCGCAGTTTCGTGCCCGACCACCTCACGCGGTTCCGCACGGGTGACCAGATGCTCATCGTCACCAGCCGCACGCATCGCGAGGCCACCGAGCGCCGGCTGCGGGCGGTCAGCCGTCGCGGCGCGCTCGCCCGCTGGTTCGGCGACGACGGCGCCGAGGAGCAGTAGACCTCAGGTCTTCAGCGCCGCCAGCAGATCGGGCTGCAGCATCGGCGCGAGGGTGCGCGAGTACGCGCCCGCCAGGTGGCTGTCGTCGTAGAAGACGGGCACGCCGCCGATGGCGGCCGAGCACCGGCGGGCCGGGCAGATGAAGCGGGTCATGTCGGCGAGGTGCACGTCCGACCGGCCGAGGCTGCGGACGGCGGCGGGCATGTCGTCCGGGGGGAAGCGCAGCGCGGTCCCGCACACCGTGTAGTCGTCCGGGTGCTCGATCATGCAGGTCGTGCCCGGGTCCTTCAACGTGGGCGTGTCCCGGATGACGACCACGGGGACGCCGCCGGCGGACAGCTTCTGCAGCACGGCGCGGTAGCCGGCGAGATAGGCCTTGTGGCTGCCCGCCCGCGTCGTGCCGTAGGCCCGGTACAGCTCGCGGTTGCTCATGACGACGAGGTCGACCTTGTCGGCGACGACGCTGGAGACGACGTCGTCGACCCAGCGGTCGCAGTTGCGTCGGGACGGCGCGTCGGCGAAGTTCTGCGTCACGTCGGCCAACGAGCAGCGGATCGAGGTGTACGTGACGATGCTCCAGTCACGCGACCTCCCCACCTCGCGGATGGCGGGCAACCACTGGGCGCCGTGACTGTTGCCGACCAGCGCGACCTTCGTCGTCCCCGTTGCGGGGCCGAACTCGCAGCGGCGCAGCGGGAAGTCCGGCGGGTGCGAGAAGCAGTTCAATCCGTCCGCCTGCTCGTGCCAGATGTCCGACTGCTCACGGCGCGCGTCGGCTGCGGTGGGGACGAGACGGCCCGACGTGGTCACGACCGTGCACTTGCCGGGGCCGCTCAACACGGCGGCGGCGCCGTAGCAAGGGTCCTTGCCCTTGAGCGCCTTCTGCGTGGCGACGGCGTCCTGGCGTTCGCGCGCCGTGACCTCGTGCAGTTGCAGCTGGGCGCCGGCGACCACGACCGCCATGGCGACCGCGGCGAGCGCATAGGGCCGGGGCAACGTCCGACCCCACGCCGGCGTACGGAACCGGTCCTCGACGAAGCGTTTCGTCAGCGCGGCCAGCACCAGCGTGGCGAGCAGGATCGCGATGTTGTCCAGCCGCCCGCGCCGGCCGTCCGAGACGCTCGGCGCCAGGATGATCAACGGCCAGTGCCACAGATACACCGAGTAGGAGATGTCGCCGAGGTACTGCACCGGACGCAGCGCCATCGGCGCCGCCGGCGAGAACCGTCCCCTCGGCGCAGCCGCCGCGATCACCAGCGCCGCGCCGCCCACGGGCAGCGCCGCCCGCCAGCTCGGGAACGGCGTGGCGTCGGTGTAGGTCAGCGCCACACCGGCGACGACGGCCAGTCCGGCCCAGCAGGCGACCACGCGCACGACGCGTCCGGCCCGTTCGGGCAACCGGGGGCGCGACCCGCGCGCCACCCACGCCGCGAGCGCGCCGCCGATGCCGAGCTCCCAGATGCGGGTGGTCGTGGCGAAGTAGGCGGTCGTCGGGTCGCTGTCGGTCAGCCGGATCGACCACGCGAACGAGCCCGCGACGACCAGGACGATGCCGGCGAGCACGAGAGCGCGGAACCGCACCGCGAGCGCGCACAGGACCGCGAGCAGGATCGGCCAGCCGAGATAGAACTGCTCCTCCACCGACAACGACCAGAAGTGCTGCACCGGCGTCGGCGGCGAGGCCGGATGCAGGTAGTCGACCTGCTGGCCCGCGAGCGTCCAGTTGATGACGTACAGCGCCGCCGACCGCACCTGCGTCGCGGTGTCACGCCACAGACCGTCCGGCGCGACCACCCGGGTCGCGACCAACGTCGCCAGCAGCACCAGCAGCGACGCCGGCAGCAGCCGGCGGATACGGCGCGACCAGAAGGTCAGCAGGTCGCGCGGCCCGCGCGGCGGTTTCCGCAACAGGTGCGCGGTGATCAGGAAGCCGGAGATGACGAAGAAGACGTCGACGCCGACGAAACCGCCGCTCAGCCGTCCCGGCGAGAGGTGGTAGACGACGACCAGCCCGACCGCCAGCGCCCGCAGCGCCTGCACGTCCGTCCGGACGCCACCCTCGCGGGTGACCGTGCCGACCGCCGGCCGGGGTCGCTCGTCCCCCGGCGCGGCGCGATGGCGGCCGGCCGGCCGCGGGCGGGACGGAATGGACATGTGCGCGGCTTGTCTATCAAAGCCGTCGACAACTCCGCCAGCCGGCGCCCGACCGCGGTCGGCCGTCTCTCAGGCGCGGGTCAGCGCGAGCACCGGGATGGTGCGGATGCCGTCGGTCTTCGTCGCGTAGTCGCCGAAGCCCGGGGCCTGGCGGACGATCTCGGCGTAGGCGCGGTCGCGCTCGTCACCCTCGAGCTCGCGGACGGTGACGTCGTAGGTGTCGATGCCGCCGACGCCGTCGCCGCGGCCGACCTCGACACTGGCCCGGCCGGCGCCCAGCACGTTCTCGTACCACTGCGGATGCGTCGGGGCTCCGGCCGCGGAGGCGACGATCAGGATCTCGCCGGGCTCGCCCTCGAACCACATCAGGGGCGCGACGTAGCCCTTGCCCGAGCTCCGTCCGACGTGGTGGAGCAGCACCATGTTCGCGCCGTCGAAAGGCCCGCCCACCATGCCGTTCTTGGTGTGGAACTCGTCGATGACCTGCTGGTTCCAGTCACTCACTCTTGTCAGCCTCCTCGGGCTTCGACTCGGGCTTCGACTCGGGCTTCGGCTCGGGCTTCGGCTCGGGCTCGGCGTCGACACCGGCCTCCTTGCGCTGCTGCGCGGTGATGGGCGCGGGGGCTGCCGTCAGCGGGTCGTAGCCGCCGCCGCTCTTCGGGAACGCGATGACGTCGCGGATCGAGTCCGCGCCCGACAGCAGGGCGCAGATGCGGTCCCAGCCGAAGGCGATGCCGCCGTGCGGCGGGGCGCCGAAACTGAAGGCGTCCAGCAGGAAGCCGAACTTCTCCTGCGCCTCCTCCTGCGACAGGCCCATGACCTTGAAGACCCGCTCCTGCACGTCACGGCGGTGGATACGGATGGACCCGCCGCCGATCTCGTTGCCGTTGCAGACCACGTCGTAGGCGTACGCCAGCGCCGACCCGGGGTCGGTGTCGAACGTGTCCATCGAGTCGGGCTTGGGCGAGGTGAAGGCGTGGTGGACGGCGGTCCACTCCCCCGCGCCGACGGCGACGTCGCCGGCGGCGACGGCCGCGGACGACGGCTCGAACAGCGGGGCGTCGACGACCCACAGGAACGACCACGCCGACTCGTCGATGAGACCGAGCCGCTTGCCGATCTCGAGCCGGGTCGCGCCGAGCAGCGCGCGGGCGCTGCTCGCGGGTCCGGCGGCGAAGAAGACGCAGTCGCCCGGCTTCGCGCCGACGTGGTCGACGAGCCCGGCGCGCTCGGCGTCGGACAGGTTCTTGGCGACGGGACCGCCGAGTTCGCCGTCCTCGCCGACGAGCACGTAGGCCAGGCCCCTGTGCCCGCGCTGCTTGGCGAACTCCTGCCAGGCGTCGAGGGTGCGGCGCGGCTGCGACGCGCCACCGGCCATGACGACGGCGCCGACGTACGGCGCCTGGAAGACCCGGAACGGGGTGTCGGCGAAGAACTCGGTGCACTCGACGAGTTCGAGGTCGAAGCGCAGGTCGGGCTTGTCGCTGCCGTAGCGGCGCATCGCCTCGGCGTACGGCATGCGCGGGATGTCGCCGATCTCGTGGCCGATCAGGCCCCACAGGGCGCGCAGCACCGACTCGGCGAGCGCGATGACGTCGTCCTGGTCGACGAAGCTCATCTCGATGTCGAGCTGGGTGAACTCCGGCTGCCGGTCGGCGCGGAAGTCCTCGTCGCGGTAGCAGCGGGCGATCTGGAAGTAGCGCTCCATTCCCGCGACCATCAGCAGCTGCTTGAACAGCTGCGGCGACTGCGGCAACGCGTACCAGCTGCCGGGACGCAGCCGCGCCGGCACGAGGAAGTCGCGGGCGCCCTCGGGCGTCGACCGAGTGAGCGTCGGCGTCTCGATCTCGACGAAACCCTGGTCGACGAGCACGTCGCGGGCCGCCTTGTTGACCTTGCTGCGCAGCCGGATGGCGGCGGCCGGGCCCTCGCGGCGCAGGTCGAGGTAGCGGTACTTCAACCGCGCCTCCTCGCCGACCTCGGTGTGGGCGTCGAGCTGGAACGGCAGTGCACCCGCCTCGTTGAGCACCTCGATGGAGGTGGCGGCGACCTCGACCTCACCGGTGGGCAGGTTCGGGTTGACGTTCTGCGGCTCGCGGGCGCGCACCTCGCCGGTCACCTTGAGCACCCACTCGTTGCGCAGGCCGTGCGCGAGGTCGTTCTCGCGGACGACCACCTGCACCACGCCGGACGCGTCGCGCAGATCGATGAACGCCACCCCGCCGTGGTCGCGGCGGGTGGCGACCCAGCCGGCGAGGGTGACGGTGCTGCCTGCGTCGGACGCGCGGAGGGTGCCGGCGTCGTGGGTGCGGATCATGACTCAACCTTCGTTGCGAGTACCTGCGGTCGCAGGTCGGTTTCAGGGGGTGACCAGGTGGCGGGATCGGCCTCGACCTGGTCGCCGGAACGGATGTCCCTCACGCCGTGGGCGTCGCCGGGGAACCAGACGTACGGGATCCCCCGGCGCTCGGCGTAGCGGATCTGCTTGCCGAACTTCTGCGGCGCGGCGGCGACCTCGCACGGGATGCCGCGGGCGCGCAGCGCCTGGGCGATCGCGTCCGACTCGCCGCGCGACTCCTCGTTCACCAGGGCCACGAGCACCGCGGACGGTACCGAGCGCGACGCGTCCAGCACCTTGCCCTGGAACAGCGGCAGCAGCAGCCGGCTGACGCCGAGCGAGATGCCCACGCCGGGGTAGGTGCTCTTCCCGTCGGACGCGAGCTGGTCGTACCGTCCGCCCGAGCAGATGGAGCCCAGCGATTCCCAGCCGGTCATGCGGGTCTCGAACACGGTGCCGGTGTAGTAGTCGAGACCGCGCGCGATGCGCAGGTCGGCCTCGACGGTGACGCCGGTGATCGACGCGCACCCCTCGACGACGGCCACGAGCTCGTCGAGACCCTGCTCGAGCAGCTCGTGCGTGACGCCCAGCGCCCGCACCCGCTCGGCGAACGACCCGTCGGACGCCCGGATGTCGGCGAGTGCGAGACAGCGGTCGGCCTGCTGCTCGTCGAGCCCCGCGACGTCGACCAGTGAACGGCGAACCACGTCGGCGGGCACCTTGTCGAGCCGGTCGATCTCGCGCATGACCGCGGCCGGATCGCCGGCGCCGAGGCCGCGGTAGAAGCCCTCGATGAGGCGGCGGTTGTTGACCTGCAGCCGCAACGGCGGCAGGAAGTCGAGGGCGCTCAGCGCCTCGGCCATGACCCGGGCGATCTCGACGTCGTGGTGGAACGGCAGCGTGTCCTTGGCGACGACGTCGATGTCGGCCTGCGTGAACTCGCGGAAGCGTCCCTGCTGCGGCCGCTCGCCGCGCCACACCTTCTGGATCTGGTAGCGCCGGAACGGGAACTCGAGGTGGCCGGCGTGCTCGAGCACGTAACGCGCGAACGGCACGGTGAGGTCGTAGTGCAGGCCGAGGCCGGCGTCGCCCTCGTCGTCGCCGGCGTGCAGCCGGCGCAGCACGTACACCTCCTTGTCGATCTCGCCCTTGCGCAGCAGGGTGTCGAGCGACTCGACGGCGGGTGTCTCGAGCGAGGCGAAGCCGTGCAGCTCGAACACCGTGCGCAGCCGGTCGAGCACCGCCTGCTCGGCGAAACGCTGCGACGGCAGGAGTTCGGGGAAACCGCTGACCATCTAGAGATCCTGGAGGAAGGGGTTGGTGGCGCGCTCGCGCGCGATGGTGGTCTGGGGGCCGTGGCCGGGCAGCACGACGGTGGTGTCGTCCATCGGCAGGATCACCCGCTTCAGCGACGCGGTCATGTCGCTCATCGAGCCGCCCGGCAGGTCCGTCCGCCCGATCGAACCGGCGAACAGCACGTCGCCGGCCAGCAGCGCCGCCTCGTCGTCGGGACCGGCGTGCTCGAGGTCGAACACGACCGAGCCGAGGCTGTGGCCGGGTGCGTGCCGCACGCCGAAGCGCAGGCCAGCGAGCTCGATCGGCGCGCCGTCGGACAGTTCCTTCACGTCGTCGGGCTCCGCGGCGGTGAGCATGCCGTAGAGCGGCGTGCCCTTCGGGATGCCTGTCCACGACCAGGGGTCCGACAGCTGCGGACGGTCGCCCGGGTGGATGTAGGCGGGCACGTCACGCGCCTGGCACACCGGCACGACCGAGAACGTGTGGTCGAAGTGGCCGTGGGTCAGCAGCACCGCGACGGGGTGCAGCCGGTTCTCGGCGATCACCTCGTCGAGCCGGCCGGTGACCCCGATGCCCGGGTCGACGACGACGCACTGCTCGCCCACACCGGTTGCGACGACGTAGCAGTTGGTCGCGGTGACGTCGGACGGGAAGCCCGCGATGAACACCTTCGGGCACTCCTACGACGGTCGGCGGACGGGACGGGATCGAGCGCCCGCCAGCCTACCGAGCAGCGTCCTCGGCCCGGGGACAGCCCACTTCCGTACACTGCGGAGGTTTGATCAGCGGCATCGAGAGGTTGTGCGGGTGGCCACGAACAAGCAGCGCCGGGAAGCCGAACGGGACCGGTTGCGGCGACAGCTCGAGGATCGCCGCCGCAAGGAGGCCGCCCGCAAGCGATTCGTCCTCGTCGCGTCCGTGGTCGGCACCCTGGCCCTGATCGTCGTGCTGGTGGTCGTGCTCGCCACGAGCCTCGGCGGCGACGACGACACCCCGGCCGCCCAGAGCCCCAGCGCCACCCCGACGCAGCCGACGAGCGCGGCCCCCTCCTCCCCCGAGGCGCAGCACTGCCCGACCACCACCGGTCCCGGGGTCGTCACGTTCCAGGGCGTCAGCGTCGGCAACGCGGCGAACATCGCCAAGGAGCCGAAGGTCTGCTCGACCAGCGCGAAGGCGCCGACGAAGCTGCTCTACAAGGACCTCGTGGTCGGCAAGGGCAAGACCCCGGCGCTCACCTCGACGGTGTCGGTGCAGTACACCGGCGTGCTCTACAAGAACGGCACGCAGTTCGACTCGTCCTGGGCCCGCGGCGGCCAGCCCGCGCAGTTCAACCTGCAGCAGGTCGTCGCCGGCTTCACCCAGGGCATCGGCGGCAACTCGGCCGCGAAGATCCCGCCGATGAAGGTCGGCGGACGGCGCATCGTGATCCTGCCGTCCGACCTCGGCTACGGCGCCCAGGGCTCACCGCCCACCATCCCGGCCAACGCGCCGCTCGTGTTCGTGATCGACCTGAAGAACGTCGGCTGAGGCACCCGCCGTGGTCACCGACAAGCAGCGCCGCGCGGCCGAACGTCGCCGTCTGCAGCGGCAACTCGAACGCCGCCGCGAGCGGGAACTGCGCCGCCGCAGGTTCACCCTGATCGCCTCGATCGTCGGCGTCGTCGTGGTCGTCGGCGTCGTCGCCGGCCTGCTCGTCGCGACGTCCGGCTCGGACGACGACACCCCCGCGGCCTCGACGCCCCCGTCCGGGTCGCCGACGACCGCGGCCGCCGCGGGCCTGTGCACGTGGACCTCGTCCGGCGACGCGGCGCGCAAGGTCACCCCGCCGACCACGACGAACCCACCCGACACCGGCACGGTGTCGGTGTCCCTGCGCACCAGCCGCGGCACCATCGGCCTGAAGCTGAACCGCGCCAAGGCGCCCTGCGCCGTCGCCAGCTTCCTGTCGCTCGCGAAGCAGAAGTACTACGACCGGACGCCCTGCCACCGCGTCACCACCGGACCGACGCTCTACGTGCTGCAGTGCGGTGACCCGACCGGCTCCGGCAGCGGTGGTCCCGGGTACTCGTTCGGCGACGAGCTCATCGGCGACGAGAAGTACACCAAGGGCGTGCTGGCCATGGCCAACGCCGGGCCCGACACCAACGGCAGCCAGTTCTTCCTCGTCTACAAGAACTCGACGCTGAAGCCCGACTACACCGTCTTCGGCACCATCACGTCCGGACTCGGCATCATCGACAAGGTCGCCGCCGCCGGCGTCGCCACGGGCGGCCCGGACGGCAAGCCGAAGCTGCCCATCGACATCACGTCCGTCACCCGGGCCAAGTAACCGCTTCCCGGCCGGAGTGGTCGTGACACACCGGCGTGTCCGCAGCCGATCGAGCCGGGAAGCGGTGGGCGGTCACGCCGTCGCGTGACCGTCACACCTCACGCTGTCGCGTGGATGCGGTACACGTCGTAGCACCCCTCGACGCCGCGGATGGCCCGCAGCAGTGAGTCGAGGTGCTTGGCCTCGGCCATCTCGAACGTGAACCGGCTGACCGCGATGTTGTCGCGGGTGGTCGACACGTTGGCCGACAGAATGCTCACCCGCTGCTCGGTGAGCACCCGGGTCAGGTCGTTGAGCAAGCCGCGCCGGTCGAGCGCCTCGACCTGGATCGACACCGCGAAGGTCGAGCCCGCGCGCGGCGCCCATTCGACGTCGACGAGGCGCTCCGCCTGCCCGAGCAGGGAGTCGGCGTTCGTGCAGCTGCGCCGGTGCACCGACACGCCGCCGCCTCGGGTGACGTAGCCGAAGATGTCGTCGCCGGGCACCGGCGTGCAGCACAGCGCGAGCTTCACCCACACGTCGCTGACGCCCTTGACGACGACGCCGACGTCGCTGTTGGTGCGGCGTCCGGACGACGGGTCGACCGGCGGCAGGTAGGCCTCGGCGATGTCCTCGACCGAGCCCTCGGACCCGCCGAGCATGTGCACCAGCTTGTGCACGACCGACTCGGCGGACACGTGGTTCTCGCCGATGGCCGCGTACAGCGCGGAGATGTCGGCGTAGTGCATGTCGGTGGCGAGGGTGAGCAGCTGGTCGCCGCCGAGCAGCCGCTGCATCGGCAGCGACTCCTTGCGCATCGCCTTCGACAGTGCGGCCTTGCCGGCGTCGATCGCGTCCTCGCGACGCTCCCGCGCGAACCACGACTTGATCTTGTTCTTGGCGCGGGCGGAGCCGACGAACTCCAGCCAGTCGCGCGACGGCCCGGCGTTCTCGCTCTTGGACGTGAACACCTCGACGGTGTCGCCGTTGTCGAGCTTGCTCTCGAGGGCGACGAGCTTGCCGTTGACCCGCGCGCCGATGCATCGGTGACCCACCTCGGTGTGCACGGCGTACGCGAAGTCGACGGTGGTCGAGCCGCTGGGCAACGACATGACGTCGCCCTTGGGCGTGAAGACGAACACCTCCTTCGCCTTGAGCTCGAAGCGCAGCGTGTCGAGGAACTCCTCGGGCTCCTGCGCCTCGCGCTGCCAGTCGAGCAGCTGGCGCAGCCAGCCCATCTCGTCGCGCATGCCCGCCGGGTCGGCGACGGCGAGGTCCTTGTGCTCCTTGTAGCGCCAGTGCGCGGCGATGCCGTACTCGGCGGTGCGGTGCATGGCATGGGTGCGGATCTGCAGTTCGACCGGCTTGCCACCCGGGCCGATGACGGTCGTGTGCAGCGACTGGTACATGTTGAACTTCGGCATGGCGATGTAGTCCTTGAACCGGCCGGGCACCGGTTGCCAGTTGCCGTGGATCACGCCGAGCGTGGCGTAGCAGTCGCGGTCCTCCTGCACGAGGACGCGGATGCCGACGAGGTCGTAGATGTCGGTGAACTCGCGACCGCGCACGATCATCTTCTGGTAGATCGAGTAGTAGTGCTTCGGCCGCCCGGTCACGTCCGCCTTGATGTTGGCGCCCTTGAGATCGCTCTGGATGCGCTCGATGACCTCGTTGAGGTACGTGTCGCGGCTGGGTGCGCGCTCGGCGACGAGGCGGACGATCTCGTCGTACCGCTTCGGGTACAGCGTCGCGAAGGCGAGGTCCTCGAGCTCCCACTTGATGGTGTTCATGCCGAGGCGGTGCGCCATCGGCGCGAGCACCTCGAGCGTCTCGCGGGCCTTGCGCTCCTGCTTGGCGGGCGGCAGGAAACGCAGCGTGCGCATGTTGTGCAGGCGGTCGGCCAGCTTGATCACGAGCACCCGCGGGTCGCGGGCCATCGCGGTGATCATCTTGCGGATTGTCTCGGCCTCGGCGGCGTCGCCGTACTTGACCTTGTCGAGCTTCGTGACGCCGTCGACGAGCAGCGCGACCTGCTCGCCGAACTGCTCGCGCACGCCCTCGAGCGTCTTGCCGGTGTCCTCGACGGTGTCGTGCAGCAGCGCCGCGATCAGCGTGGTGGTGTCCATGCCGAGCTCGGCGAGGATCGTCGCCACCGCGAGCGGGTGGGTGATGTACGGGTCACCGCTCTTGCGCAGCTGCCCGCGGTGACACTCCTCGGCCACGTCGTAGGCGAGCTGCAGCAGCTTGGTGTCGGCCTTCGGGTGCGCCGTGCGCAGGGCCTGGATCAGCGGTTCGAGCACCGGCTTGACGGTGGGCGGACGGTTCGTGGTCACCAACCGCCGGGCGAGCCGGTCGCGCACCCGGCGCCGCTGCTGGCCGCTCGCGCCGTCGGACGGGTCCGCCGCGGGTGCACCGGCCGGCGGCGTCTTCGCCGGCGCCGGTGCCTCGGCAGGCGTGGCGGGTGCGGTCCTGGCCGCCGTCTTGGCCGCAACCTTGGCCGCGGGCTTGCCGGCGGGCTTGCCGGCGGGCTTCTCGGCGGGCTTCTCGGCGGGTTTGTCGGCGGGTTTGTCCGCGGGCTTCTTGGCGGATTCGTCCGCGGGCTTCGCTGCGGTCTTCGCAGCAGGTTCGGCGGCCGTCGTCGCGGCGGGCCGGGTGACGGGCTCGGACGCGCCCTGCCGGGCCTCGACCGCTGTCGTGCCGGTGTCGGTGCGGTGCTCCGCTGCGCCGCCCGCTCCGCCGTCCGCTCGGCCGTCCGCGTCGGGACGGGCGCCGCCGCCGGGGGCGTCCGTGGTGGACGTCCGGCTCAGATCGGGGGCGACGGCAGGCGGCATGGGCGCGGCGTCCGGGGACACCGTGGCACGGACGTCGGGTTCGGGGGTCAGAGCCGCCCCTCTCGCCGCAGGGTTGCGTCGCGCACGAGTCTACGGACAACCCGGCCGAGGAGCACGGGCGCCCCGCAAGCGTTCTCGGACGTGCCTCAGAGCGTGAGCAGGGCGTGCACCGCCGCGCCGTCGACCAGCGCCGTCCGCCCGTTCAGGAACCCCAACTCGACGACGACGGCCGTCGCGATCACCTCGGCCCCGGCGTCGCCCAGCAGATCGGCGGCGGCGCGCAGCGTGCCGCCGGTCGCCAGCACGTCGTCGACCAGCAGCACCCGGCGGCCGTCGAGCAGGCCGGTGGGCACCTCGATCTCGGCGTTGCCGTACTCGAGCTCGTAGGCACGGCGGACGGTGGGCGGCGGCAGCTTGCCGGCCTTGCGGACGGGAACGACGCCGATCGAGAGCGCGCTCGCCAGCGCGCCCGCGAACACGAAACCGCGCGCCTCGACGCCGGCGACGAGGTCCGGCCGGTCGTCCTCCGGAACCGCCCCGGCAAGTCCGGCGACGACGGCCTCGAACAGGGCCGCGTCGGCGAGCAGCGGCGCGATGTCCTTGAACAGCACGCCGGGCTGCGGGAAGTCGGGCACGTCGCGCAGCGCGCCGGCGATGCGCTCGGACAGATCGGTCATCGTTTGCGGCGCTGCGGCCGCGCGCCCGGCCGGGGCGCCGGGGCGGGCCCGCCGGTGCGGGCGGGCTTCTTCGACAGGTCGGCGCCGGCTGTCACGAGCTCGCCGTCGGCGGGGCTCGCGTCACCGGTCGCGTCGGCCCTCTTGCGGTCGCTGGACCGCTTCGCGGCCACCCGCTTGGTGAGCGCCTTGTACTGCGGCTCCCGCTCGGTGAGGTCGACGACGATCGGCGCGGCGAGGAACAGCGACGAGTACGCACCGGACGCCAGACCCACGAACAAGATCAGGGCGAGGTCCTTGATGGTGCCGACGCCGAGCACGCCCGCGCCCACGAAGAGCAGGCCGGCGACCGGCAGCAGGCCGATCAGCGACGTGTTGATCGAACGCATCAGCGTCTGGTTTACCGCAAGGTTCGCTGCCTCGGTGTAGGTGGTGCGGGACCCGGCGAGGATGTCCTTCGCGTTCTCGGTGATCTTGTCGTAGACCACCACCGTGTCGTACAGCGAGAAGCCGAGAATGGTGAGCAGGCCGACCACCGTCGACGGCGTGACCTCGAAACCGATCACCGAGTAGATACCTGCGGTGATCAGCAGGTCGAACAGCAACGCGGCCAGCGCCCCGACCGCCATGCGCCATTGGAACCACAGCGCGATGTAGATCGTGACCGCGACGAGGAAGATCGCGAGTCCCTGCAGCGCCTTGACCGTGGTCTCGCGACCCCACGAGCTGCTGATGCTCTGGGAAGTGAACTGGTCCTGGTTCACCCCGATCGCCTTCGACACCGACGCCTCGACCTGCTGCTGCTTGGCCGGGGTGAGGTCGGGGACGTTGGTGATGAGCTGGCGGTTGCTCGAGTCACCGGCCTCGGTGGTCGCGCCGTCGGGCTCGACCCCCGCGTCGATGAACGCCTGGTTGACGTCGTTGGTGCTGATCGACGTGTCGTTGGTCTTGATCTGCACCGTGGTGCCGCCGGCGAAGGCGACGCCGAAGTTGAAGCCGCGGAACACCAGGCTGAGGATGCAGATCAACATGACGATCGCGGACGCGATGTACCAGCGCTTGCGCGTCTGCACGAACGGGATGCGGGTCTCACCGCGGTAGAGGTCGGTGAAGATCTTCGGCAGCGCCATCATCTGTCACCCTTCTCGCGCTGCTCGCGCATCCGTGCCCGGCGGGCGGCCGCGCGCTCGGCCGCGGACCCGGCCTCCGGCGTTGTCTTGCGGCGTGGGGTGTCGTCGAGATCCTCGTCCGAGGTGTCGACGTCGTCGTCGGTCACGGGTTCGTCGTCCGCCACGGGTTCGTCGTCGACCTCGGACGTGGGGTCCTCGACGACCGGTGTCGCCTTCCGGGCCGGTCGGCGGCGCTTGCTGGTGCTGACCGGCGCAGCGTCCGGATCGCCGTCCTCGACCGCGTCGTCGTCCCGGTCGAGCACCGCGGTGCCCGTCGACGAGGACGGAGAGATCGACGACGTCGAGGCGGTGCTACCGGCGGCGCGACGGCGCGCGGCGAGCTTGCCCCGCGACACCTCCCGCGACTCGGTGATGCCACCCTCGCGCACCGACGCCAGGCCGGAGAAGCGGGCCGAGCCGAAGGTCTTGAACCGCGACAGCCATGCCACCATCGGATGGGTGAAGACGACGACCACGAACAGGTCGAGCACGGTCGACAGGCCCAGCGTGAACGCGAAGCCCTTCACGTCCGCGGACGCGAAGATGTAGAGGATCACCGCGGCGAGGAACGACACGACGTCGGCCGAGATGACCGTGCGCCGGGCGCGCACCCAGCCGCGCGGTACGGCGACGCGCACACTCCGGCCCTCGTGCACTTCGTCCTTGATGCGTTCGAAGAACACGACGAACGAGTCGGCGGTGATACCCAACGCCACGATCAGACCGGTGATGCCGGCGAGGTCGAGCGTGAAGCCGATCTGCTGGCCGAGGATCACCATCATCGCGTAGGTCAGCAGACCCGACACGATCAGCGACGCGATGGTCACGAGGCCGAGTCCGCGGTAGTAGAGCAGCGAGTACAGGACGACCAGCACGAGGCCGATGCCGCCGGCGAGGAACGCCGCCTTGAGCTGCGAGGTGCCGAGGCTGGCCGACACCCGCTCGTTCGAGGACGTGTCGAAGTTCAGCGGCAGCGCGCCGTACTTGAGCGAGTCGGCGAGCGCGTTCGCGGACGACTGCACGAAGCTGCCGGAGATCTGCGTGGCCTGCCCGACGATGGCCTCGTTGGTGGCCGGCGCCGAGAGCACACGGCCGTCGAGGGTGAAGCCGACGAAGTCGTTGCAGGGGAACTGCCCGTTGAGCGAGCACTGCGTCGGGTCGGCGTTCTGCCGTCCGGTGTTGTGCTTGGTGGTCCAGTCGCCCCAGGCCTTCTTGCCCGAGTCCTTGAGCGTCAGTGACACGGTCCACTCGGTCGAGCCGCCCTGGCCGCCGGTGCTCGGCGCGACCGCATCGGCCTCGTCGATCTGTGTGCCGGGCACGATCACCTGGCCCAGCAGGTAGGCGTACTCGACACCGCCCTCGGGCTTGGAGCAGGCGACGTAGGCCTGCTTCGGCTTGTCCTGCTGGATGTCGATCGCCGAGTCGCAGTCCATGTTGGTCAGCGCGTTCTGGATCGCGGTCTGCTGCGTCTGGCTCAGCGCCGCGTACTGCTGCTCGGTGACCGGCAGCGTGGGGACCGTCGTCTTCAGGTCCTTGAGGATGTTCGTGGTGCACGGCCGCGCCGCTTGCGCCGGGGCGGTGTTCGCCGGCGCGGTGCTCGGCGTCGCCGCCGGGCTGGAGGCCGGGGTCGACGCCTTGGCCTTCGACGACGGGGCGGCGGGCGAGGACGAGTCGCCCGGTGCGAGCTCACGGAACCCGGCGTCGTTGGTGCCGGCGGACGAGCTGCCCGCCGCGCCCGCGTTCGCGCCGGTGCTGCTCGGGCGGCCGGACGGCGCCGCGCTCGTGCCGCCGGACCCGGACGCCGAGCCGGACGGGGTCGAGCCGGAGGGCGAACCGGATGCCGCACCCGACCCCGACGGCGCGCTGGGCAGCGTGCTGACGTCCTTCTTGGCCGGGTCGCAGGTGACCGGGATGGCCGGCGCGATGAGCGGGCGGAAGTTCAGCTGGGCGGCCTGGCCGAGCCGACGCACGTCGGTGTCGGTGCCGCCGGGGATGGAGACGACGAGCTGGTCGTCGCCCTGCACCTGCACGGTCGAGGCGGTGACGCCGGTGCCGTTGATGCGGTCCTCGATGATCTGGCGGGCCTGCTCCATGGCCGTCGAGGTGACCTGCTGCCCGCCGGGGGCGTTCGCGGTGAAGATGACCCGGATACCACCGACGAGGTCGATGCCGAGCTTGGGCGTGTTGGCCGTGCCGGGCAGGAACACGATGAGGTACAGCACGCCGAGGACCAGTGCGAGCGCGGTGAAGTAGCGCGAGACGCGCATGGTTCCGGCGGGTGGTGCCACGGGGACGAGCTCCTCGGGTGTCCTGCGGTTCCGGCCCGCGATCAGTGCCGGCGGGTCCGGTCGGTCCGGTCTGTTCGGATGTCAAGCCCGTGCGGGCCGTCGGCAAGTATGACCGACGACCTGCGTGGCGCCCTGAGCCCGGGGTGAGTCAGCGCACGTCGTCGCGGCGGTCGTCGCTCGTGGACGCCTCGAGCGGACCCCCGGACGGCGGGGCCCCGGCCGGTCCGGTGACGCGCCGGTCGGGCAGCGACGCGGCGTCCCGCAGGGCCGCGACCTCCCAGCGCACCTCGATGCCCGGGGCGATCGCGAGCTGCACGGTGCCGTCGTCGTTGCGGGCCACCACGGTGCCGTGCAGGCCGGAGGTCGTCATCACGTCGGTGCCCACCCCGATGCGCTCGGCGAGGGCGGCGGCGGCCACCGCCTGCCGGCGGCGGGCGCGGCCCGCGACGACGAGCAGCAGGACGATGACGGCGGCGAACGCGACGAGGGGCAGGTAGTCCACGGCGAACGAGCCTACGCGTCGAACAGTGTGTCGCCTGAGGATCGCGGGCCCGACGAGGGCGCGGGAGGCGGCGGGATCAGCCCCAGGTGCTCCCAGGCGGCGGGGGTCGCCACCCGTCCGCGTTGGGTCCGCGCGAGCAGGCCGGCGCGGACGAGGAACGGCTCGGCGACCTCCTCGACGGTCTCGACCTCCTCGCCGACGGCGACCGCGAGGGTGCCGACCCCGACCGGTCCCCCGCCGAATCGCCGCACCAGCGCGTCGAGCACCGCGCGGTCGAGCCGGTCGAGGCCGAGGTCGTCGACGTCGTAGACGGCCAGGGCCGCCCGGGCGATGCCGGCGGTCACCACACCGTCCGCCC
This sequence comes from Jatrophihabitans fulvus, assembly GCF_054781375.1. NCBI lineage: Bacteria > Bacillati > Actinomycetota > Actinomycetes > Jatrophihabitantales > Jatrophihabitantaceae > Jatrophihabitans > Jatrophihabitans fulvus. Next base: position 1,002,680 of record NZ_BAAGUN010000001.1, on the reverse strand, counting down.
GGACCTCGGCGTAGTCGCGCACCCGGCGCAACAGCCGGTTGGCGATGCGCGGCGTGCCCCGCGAGCGGGAGGCGATCTCGGCGGCGCCGTCGTCGCGCAGGTCGACCTCGAGCAGCCGGGCCGAACGGGTCAGCACCTGTTCGAGCTCGGGCGGGTCGTAGAAGTCCATGTGGCCGGTGAAGCCGAACCGGTCGCGCAGCGGGCCGGTGAGCAACCCCGCGCGGGTGGTGGCGCCGACGAGCGTGAACGGCGCGAGGTCGAGCGGGATGGCGGTGGCGCCGGGGCCCTTGCCGACGACGACGTCGACGCGGAAGTCCTCCATCGCCATGTAGAGCAACTCCTCGGCGGGCCGGGCGATGCGGTGGATCTCGTCGACGAACAGCACCTCGCCCTCGCCGAGGCTGGTGAGCAGGGCGGCGAGGTCACCGGCTCGCTCGATGGCCGGGCCGCTCGTCACCCGGATGGGCGCGCCCAGCTCGGCGGCGACGATCATCGCGAGGCTGGTCTTGCCGAGCCCCGGCGGGCCGGACAGCAGGATGTGGTCAGGCGGACGCTGCCGCCGCAGCGCGCTCTGCAGCACCAGCTGCAACTGCTCGCGGACCTTCGGCTGCCCGACGAACTCGTCCAGCTGCTTCGGGCGCAGCGACGCCTCGATCTCGCGCTCGTCGGGCTGGACGTCCGGTTCGGTCTCGTTCATCGCGAGGTCACCGGGTGCGGCCGAGCAACTGGATCGACTGCCGCAGCAGCACCGCGACGTCGGGCGACGAACCGTCGGCCACCCCGGCCGACACCAGCTCGATGGCGTCGCCGGCCTCCTTGGCCGAGAACCCCAGCCCCGCCAGCGCGTGGGCCAGCTGGTCGCGCCACGGCGCCACCGCGACGACCCCCGCGCCCGGGACGACCGCGCCGTCGGAGCCGTCGATGGCCCCGATGCGGTCGCGCAGCTCGATGACGATGCGCTCGGCGCCCTTCTTGCCGACGCCGGGCACCTGCGTCAGCGTCGCGAAGTCGGACGTCGCGATCGCGCGGCGCAGCTCGCGCGGGGGGTGGACGGCGAGCATCGTCTGCGCCAGCTTCGGCCCCACGCCGTTCGCGGTCTGCAGCAGCTCGAACAGCGCCCGCTCGTCGTCGTCGGCGAAGCCGTAGAGGGTCAGCGAGTCCTCCCGGACGACCAGTGAGGTGGCCAACCGGGCCTGCTCCCCCACCCGCAGCCGGGCGATGGTGCCGGGCGAGCAGGAGACGGCGAGCCCGACCCCGCCGACCTCGACGACGGCACCGTCGGGCGCGACCGCGGCCACCGTCCCGCGAACGCTGGCGATCACTGCTGCTCCTCGGCGTGCCGCTCGGCCGCGGCGAGCGCGGTGCGCAGCGGCGCCAGCTCGGCCTCGTCCAGCTCGAGCTGCTCGCGCAGCTTGAGCGCCGCGGTGAACTGCTGCCGCGCGTCGGACCAGTGACCCTGCTCGTAGTCGTTCAGCCCGGCGTGGTGGCGCGTGTAGGCCTCGACGACCGGGCCCAGGCGACCCGCGGCCGCCATCAGCTCGGTGAGCACGACGTTCGCGTCGCCGTACTCGCCGCGCCACGAGTGCACGTGCGCGAGCCGGACCCGGGCGAGGTGCACCTGCGGGGGCGTGCCCTCGAGCTCGGCCCGGTCGACGGCGGCGTTCGCCTCGGCCAGGGCGTCGTCGAGCTCTCCGCGGATGCGCAGCAGGTCGACCAGCTCGCCCCGGGCGAGCAACTCGCCGATCTCGTCCGCCCGGTACTGCGCACCGCGGATGCGCTCGCGCAGCACCTCGACGTGCGCCTGCGCGGCGTCCGGATCGACGAACCGTTCGCGCAGGGTCTCGGCGTCCCACTCGAGGGCGGGGAAGTCGTCGTCGGGAAGCTGTTCGGTCACCGTGCCACTCTCGCAAGCGCGTCCGACACCTTGCGCCGGGCACTGCCGCGCCAGACGTGACAGATCGCGAGCGCGAGCGCGTCGGCGGCGTCCGCCGGTTTCGGCGCGACGGACAGCCGCAGCAGGCGGGTGACCATCGCGGTCACCTGCGCCTTGTCGGCGACGCCCGAGCCGGTGACGGCGGCCTTCACCTCGCTGGGGGTGTGCAGCGCGACCGGCACGCCGGCACGGGTGGCCGCGACCATGGCCAGGCCCGCCACCTGCGCGGTGCCCATGACGGTGCGGACGTTGTGCTGGCTGAACACCCGCTCGACGGCGACGACGTCCGGTCGGTGCAGCGCGATCGCCTCGCCGATCGCGTCCGCCTGCGCGAGCAGGCGGCGGCCGGGCTCCTCGTCCGCCGGGGTGCGGACCACGTCGACGTGCACGAGCGTCAGCGGACGGCCCGGGGCCCCGTCGACCACGCCCACCCCGCACCGGGTCAGGCCGGGGTCGATGCCGAGGACGCGCACGGGCAGCCTTCCCAACGGTTCGAACGGGCGTTCGACGCAGCCTAAGCCCCGTTCAGGGCCCGCTCCCGTACCGTGCGCAGCGTGTCGGTGTACAACCTCGGCAACCGCCGCGCGGGCTCGGTGCGCCCGAGTCCGCTGTTCCTCGCGTTCGTCGCGGCGACGGCGCTGGGCGCCGCGCTCGCCTGGACGCAGGACGAACGCGGCTCGTGGATCGGCAACGTCGGCGTCTTCGTCTTCGTGCTCGCCGGCTGGGTGGTGTCGGTCTGCTTCCACGAGTTCGCGCACGCTCTCGCGGCCTACCGTGCGGGCGACCGCAGCGTGGCCGATGCGGGCTATCTGACGCTCAACCCGTTCAAGTACACGCACCCGCTGCTGTCGATCATCCTGCCGCTGTTCTTCATCATCCAGGGCGGCATCGGCCTGCCCGGCGGGGCCGTCTACCTGCACCGCCACATGTTCCGCAGCCGGCTCTCGCAGAGCATCGCGTCGGCCGTCGGACCGACGGTCAACCTGGTCCTCGGCATCGTGCTGCTGCTGGTCGCCAAGGGTCACGCCGACGAGGTGGTCGCGTACGGGCAACCGGGCAACCACGCGCGGTTCTGGGCCGCGCTCGCGTTCCTCGGGTTCCTGCAGATCACCGCCGCCGTGCTCAACCTGCTGCCGGTCCCCGGACTCGACGGGTACGGGATCATCGAGCCCTACCTCGACCCGCAGACCCGCCAGTTCGGCGACCGGGTCAAGCCGTGGGGCATGCTCGGCGTGATCGTCCTGCTGATCGCGTTCGACCCGCTCAACGCCGCGTTCTTCGACCTCGTCGACTGGCTGTGCGGACTCACCGGCATCCAGGACGGCTTCACCGGCGTCGGACGGTACTTCTTCCAGTTCTGGGACAAGCCCGCCCCGTGATCGGGCGGCGCGGCTTCCTGGCGGGCGCCGTCGGCAGCGCCGCCCTGGTGGCGGCGGGGTGCTCGTCCTACGACGTCACCGGGGCGAACGAGGGCGGCACCTTCCGCTCCCGCTACCGGCGGACGGACGTCGGGTGGCGGCTCGTCCGACCGCCCGGCCACGACCGCGAGCGGCTGCCCGTGCTGGTCGTGCTGCACGGGCGCGAGGGCAACCACGACCAGGCCTTCGACTACCTGCACCTCGACCGGGCGCTCGCCGACGTGGTGCGGGACGGTGCCCGCCCGTTCGCCCTGGCCGCGGCGGACGGCGGCCACGCCGAGTACTGGCACCCGCGCCGCGACACCGACCCGGCCGGCATGGTGCTGCACGAGTTCCTGCCGCTGCTCGCCCGCCGCGGTCTGGACACGAGCAGGGTCGGCTTCCTGGGCTGGTCGATGGGCGGCTACGGCGCGCTCTACCTCGGCGGCGCGCTCGGTCCGGGGCGTACCCGCGCAGTGGTCGCCGAGAGCCCCGCGATCTGGCACCGGGCCGAGCAGACGGTGCAGGGCGCGTTCGACGGCGCCGAGGACTTCGCGCGGCACTCGATCTTCGGTCACCTCGACCGGCTGCGAGGGCTCGCCCTGCAACTCGACTGCGGCGACCGCGACGGGTTCCAGTACGTGACCCGCGACCTGCGCGGCGCGCTGCGGCCGACGCCGGCCGGCGGCATCACCGCGGGCGGCCACGACGGCGACTACTGGCGGGGCCGCGCGCACACGCAGTTGCGGTTCGTCGCCCGCCACCTGACGCGACCTTAAGGCTGCCCGAAGGGGCGTCCGGACGCTGGTCCCATCACGCCGACCACACCCCGAGAGGCCCTCCCGTGAAGCTGCGTCCCGCCGCCGTTGCCGCTGCCCTGCTCGCTGCCCTGCTGCTCGCCGGCTGCGGCTCCGACTCGTCCGGGTCGCCGGGCGGCGGTTCCGGCGGCGGCTCGCCGTCCGGCCCCTGCGACGTGACCGACCAGAAGACCGTCGCGTCGGTGTTCCCGGGCGCGAACACCGGCAAGCCGGGCAAGGTCCGCAATTGCGAATACACATTCGCGGGCGGCAAGGTGAACGTCTATCTCTTCGACGGCGACCTCGACGGCTACAAGCAGCAGGCCAAGGACAACGACATCTCGTTCACCCCGGTGTCCGTCGGCGACGCGGCGATCCGCGACCAGATCCACACGCTGACCGTCCAGCAGGGCGACACGCTGTTCGCCGTCCAGGCGCTGCCCAGCAGCGGTCTCGCAAAGAAGGACCTCGCGAAGTACGACCCGCAGACGCTCGCGCTGGCGAAGAAGATCGCCGCGGACCTCTGAGCCTCAGGCGCCGCCGGGTCTGGACGTGTCCAGCTCGAGACGTCGCAGCCCGGCCGCGTCGAGCGCTGCGGCCAGCGACGCGACCCAGCCGACCACCTGCGCCCGGGGGGCCCGGGCGCTCTTCCCGTCCGTGAACACGCTGTCGCTCATGACGATCTGCACGGCCACGCCGCCGACCGCGCGGAAAGCGCGCACCTCACCGGTCGGCCCGCCGAGGGACGTACGGTCACCGGTCTGCACGTACCGTGCCGTCCACCCGGGGGGCAGTCCGGCCACCGGGTCGACGGGGAACACGTCCTCGAGTTCGTCCTGATAGGCGCCCCACCCCGCGGTGACGGTGGCCGCGGGCACCGGCCCGAGCGCCGCCACGACGAGGTCGGCCGACGGGGCGAGCCCGTCCGGCAGCTCCTCGGACCGGTCGAGCTCGAAGCGGCGTACACCACCGACGCCGTCGCGGCCGGCCCATTCCCGGAAGCGGTCGGTCACCGTGTCGACGTCGACGTAGGAGATCCGGGTCGCCGGGTCCCACCCCGCCGCCCGCACGTAGGGCAGCGCGGTCTCACGCCGGTCGGGCGGCGCCCCGAGCAGGTCCAGCTGCTGCTGCACCAGCAGCACGGCGAGCACGACGGCGAGCGCGGTGGGCAGGCCGACACCGGTGAGCCGCCGCCGCAGCACCGTGCGGCGCGGGTGCCGTCCCGCCGCGGCCGGCAGACCGAGCCGGGCGACCTTCTCACCGTCGAGCCGCAGGTCGGGGCGGGCGCCGGCGGCCAGCGCGCGGACGTCGGTGGAGAGGGGGCCGTCGCCCTCCTCGCGACGCAACCGCAGTTCGGTGCCGACGGCCGCCCCCTGCCAGATGAGCGCGGCGAGCACCGCAAGCGCCGACAGCAGGAACACCGCGCCGACGACCAGGTAGTCGTGACCGCCGACCTCGTAGGCGTTCAGGTTGCCGAACAGGTCGCGGGTCACCGCCCACCGCTCGCCCGGACGCGGCCGGCCCGACTCCGCGACCGCGGTGCCGTCGGGGGTGGACAGGAACCACGTGGTGTCGCCGCCCCCGGTCTCGGAGGTGATGCCGGTCGACGCCGTGACCGTCACGACGCGATCGCCGTGACCGTGGTTGGCCCGCCACGCGGGCCACACCGACGAGGCCGACATGACGGTCAGCAGTCCGAACAGCAGGAGCATCACGACCGCGCCCGACCGCACCATGCCCTGGCGTCGCAGCCGGGCCTGGAATGCGGGTGCCGAGCCGGGCGGCTGGATCGCCGGCATCCGTCGGTGACCGGTCAGCGGGACGAGCTGGCGGACGATGCGCCCCGCGTGCCCGAACCGCCCCACTGCGAGGGTCGCCGCCCAGGTCACGGCGAGGGCGACGAGGATGACGACGAAGCCCGGACCGGTCTCGTCGTCGATGCGCTGCCAGTTCGTCGACCCACGCTCGAAGTAGGCCTCCATCGACAGCGAGTAGGCGGCCCACACCGCGACCGCCAGCAGTTCGACGAGGCACAGCGCCCGGAGCACCCGGCGCGCGTGGTAGCGGCGCAGCAGGCGCAGGGCGTCCGTGTCGTAGGGCTCGGTCGCGTCGCCGGCCGGGGCGGCGTCCGGCTGCTTGTCGAGCGAGACCCTCACTGTGCGCCGACGGCCTCGAGCACCTCGTCGCTGACGTCGAAGTTGGCGTACACGTTCTGCACGTCGTCGAGGTCCTCGAGCGCGTCGATCAGCTTGAGGACCTTGCGGGCGGAGTCCTCGTCGAGCGGCACCTGCACGCTCGGCAGGAACGACGAGTCGGCGGAGTCGTACTCGATGCCGGCGTCCTGCAGGGCGGTGCGCACGGGGACGAGATCGGTGGCCTCGCTGACGACCTCGAACGCGCCGCCGAGGTTGTTGACCTCCTCGGCGCCGGCGTCGAGCACGGCCATGAGGACGTCGTCCTCCTGCAACCCGTTGTCGGGCACGACCACGACACCCTTGCGGTTGAACAGGTACGCCACCGACCCGGGGTCGGCCATGTTGCCGCCGTTGCGGCTCATGGCGGTGCGGACCTCCATGGCGGCGCGGTTGCGGTTGTCGGTGAGGCACTCGATGAGCACGGCGACACCCGCGGGCCCGTAGCCCTCGTACATGATCGTCTGCCAGTCGGCGCCGCCGGCCTCGGCGCCGGACCCGCGCTTGACCGCACGGTCGATGTTGTCGATCGGGACGGAGTTCTTGCGCGCCTTCTGGATGGCGTCGTAGAGCGTCGGGTTGCCGTCGGGGTCACCGCCGCCGGTGCGCGCCGCGACCTCGATGTTCTTGATCAACTTGGCGAACAGCTTGCCGCGCTTGGCGTCCTTCGCAGCCTTCTGGTGCTTGGTCGTCGCCCATTTGGAGTGGCCGCTCACTGCCCCGCCTCGCCTCGTCGCCGTCGGATACTCGACCACCCATTCTAGTGGTCGTACCGTCCGGGCATGACCGAGCGAACGGGCGAGCACGGGCCACCCTCGGAATGGGCCTGGTCGGGTGAACGGGTCGAGCGGTGGTTGATGCAGGCGGACGGCCTGGAGGAGCAGCACCGCGAGGTCACCGAGTTGCTGTTCGCCGCGGCGGCCGTCGCTGCGAGCGAGGTCGTGCTGGACGTCGGGTGCGGCACCGGACCGACCACGCGCCGGGCCGCCGCCGAGGCGGGCCCGTCCGGAGCGGTCGACGGCCTGGACGTCGCCGCCGCGATGCTCGAGGCCGCCGCCCGCGTGCCGGTGCCCGACGGCGCGGCGCCCATCACCTGGATCGTCGCCGACGCCGTCGACTGGGATGCGCCCGTGGCGCGCTACGACCTGGTGCTGTCCCGGTTCGGGGTCATGTTCTTCGGCGACCCGGCCGCCGCGGTCGGCACCCTCGCCCGGGCCACCCGCCCCGGCGGACGGTTCGCCGCCGCGGTGTGGGCGCACCGCGCCCGTTCGCCGCTGTTCGAGGTGCCGTTGCAGGCCGCGGTGCGCACGCTCGCCGGACGCGGCATCGACGCCGAGGCGCCGGACCCGACCGCCGGCCCCTCGTCCTGGCACGACCCCGGCAAGGTCACCGCGCTGCTGACCGGACAGGGCTGGCGCGACGTCACGCTCACGCCACACGAGCTGCGGATGCCGTTCGCCGGCGGCCTCGACGCCGCCGCGGCGGCCCGCGCGAGCCTGGACTTCGGCCCGACCCAGCGCCTGCTGTCGGGGCGGGACGACGACACCGTCGCCGCGGTCGCCGCCGCGATCGAGGCGGCGTTCGCCGAGCACGAGACGGACGGACGGGTGGTGCTGGGCGCCACCGTCCAGATCGTCACCGCCCGCCGGTGATCAGCCTTCGCCGATGACCTCGTCGATCATCGAGCAGAAGTAGGCGTGCACCCGGCCGTCGCCGGTCATCTCGGGGTGGAAGGACGTGGCCAGCAGCGGGCCCTGCCGCACCGCGACCACGTGACCGTCCTTCGTCGTGCCGAGGGCCGTGGCCCTCGGGCCGAGGTCCTGGATCCACGGAGCACGGATGAACACCGCCCGCACCGGGCCGCCCTCGACACCGTCGATGGCGATGTCCTCCTCGAACGAGTCGACCTGGCGCCCGAAGGCGTTGCGCCGGACCGTGACGTCGAGCCCGCCGACGGTCTCGGCCAGCGGCGACCCGCCCGTGTCGACCCGGTCGGCGAGCAGGATCATGCCGGCGCACGAGCCGTAGGCAGGCATGCCGGCGGCGATACGCTCGCGCAACGGGTCGAGCAGCTCGAACGTCCGCGCAAGTTTGATCATGGTCGTGGATTCGCCGCCGGGCAGCACCACCGCGTCGACGGCGTCGAGTTCCTTCGGCCGGCGTACCGGTACCGCGGCACAACCCGCCGCCTCGAGCGCGCGGGCGTGCTCGCGCACGTCGCCCTGCAACGCGAAGATCCCCACCGTCGCCACGACACAACGCTAGCCGCCGCCCGCCACCCGGCGACGCCCCGGCTCGGCCCCGCACGCCACGGCGGTGACGCTCACCAGTCGTAGGTCTGACCGAGTGCCGTCCGCACGAGTGCCCGCACCCACACCGACGGGCCCATCCCCAGCTCCTCGGCACGGCGGCACACCTCGCGCCACTCACGGTGACCGATGCGCACGGTGAACACGGTCGAGTACGCGTTGCCGTTGCGCCGCGGGCGCACACCTGGACCGTGTCCCCGTCCCGGCACCCCCGAGCGGCCCGCGACCGTCGAGCGGCCCGCGACCGTCGAGCGGCCCGGGACCATCGAGGGGTCCGCGCCCTCTGGGTGATCCGCGTCGTCGGACCGGACCCAGCCCGAACGGTCGCCGCAGCACGGACAGTCCGGGTCGCCCGCCTGGTCGAACCGCACGGCGCAGCAGCCACAGGCCCCCACGGTCCGTGCCGCACGCGGATCTTCCGGCTCGCCGCACTCACAGGCCACCGGCGGGCCGAACCACCCTGCGTTCTCGGTCCCCGCCATACCTGTCCCGCCCTGCCCTGCCGTCGACGCCCGGCCACCTGTCGGGACGACGCTAGGCGAAGCCGACCCGCACGCGAGGAGTTGTCCACAGGCGACCGACCCGTCACGAGATCGGCGACCGCGCCCCGGTCCCCGGTCTCCGGTCCCCGTCCCCGTCACCACCCTTTCCGGAATCTGTAATACGCGCAGATCTGCGCGTATTACAGATTTCGAAAGAGGGGTGTTCGAACCGGGGCACATCCTTCGTGGCGGCGGGCCGCCGGGATCAGGCGAGGTTGCGGACGACCGTCCACGCGATCGCGACGACGGCGAGCGCGGCAGTGGCATGCCGGTCGCGGCGCGCCTGGCCGGCGGTCGCGAAGGCGCCGACGGCCCAGCGCAGGGCGAAGCGGGTGAGCAGCACGGCGAGCACCGGCAGCAGCACGAGCAGCACCGCGTTGTCGTGCCAGGCGGCCCCGAGCCGGCCGTGCAGCAGGTCGTGGGTCATGCGCAATCCGCCGCAGCCGGGGCAGTCGAGCCCGGTGGCGCGGTGGAACGGGCAGACCGGCATGGGGGCGCCGGGATCGCGCGGGTCGCGGACGCCGACGTACGCGAGCCCCGCGGCGGCGGCGACGAGCGCGCCGGCGAGCAGGCGCACCCGCTGCCGGCGAGGCGTCGCGGGCGCGCGCAGATCAGTCACGCAGCGGCCGGCCCTGCGGGTCGCGGACGTTGCCCACGAAGATCATGATGGCGTCGACGAGGGCCCAGACACCGAGCCCGCCGCAGGTGAACAGCTGCGCGAGACCGATGCCGGTGTGGCCGAGGTAGAACCGTCCGACGCCGAAGGTGCCGAGAAAGAACTGCAGCAGGCCGGCGGTCAGCTTCGACTTGTCCGACAGCGGCTCACCGGTGAGCGGATGCACACCGAACGGGGCGCCGGGCTGCGGGGCGTAGGGCGACCCGTACGGCGCCGGCGGGTACCCGAACGGGGGTCCCTGGTGCGGTCCCTGCGGGTACGGCTGTCCGTACGGCCCTTGCTCGGGAAGACCGGGCTGGTCGTTGCCGGGGTAGGTCACGCCCGGGGACTATTCCGGACCTCGGGGTCACCCGCCAGATCGAGAGGTCACCAGCCCCGGTCGGCGAGTCGGTGCGGCTGCGGGATGTCGTCGACGTTGATGCCGACCATGGCCTCGCCGAGCCCCCGCGAGACCTTGGCGATCACGTCCGGGTCGTCGTGGAACGTCGTCGCCTTCACGATCGCCTCGGCACGCTGGGCCGGGTTGCCGGACTTGAAGATCCCCGAGCCGACGAACACGCCCTCGGCGCCGAGCTGCATCATCATGGCCGCGTCGGCCGGGGTGGCGATGCCACCGGCGGTGAACAGCACGACCGGAAGCTTGCCGAGCCGGGCGACCTCGGCCACCAGCTCGTACGGCGCCTGCAGCTCCTTGGCGGCGACGAACAGCTCGTCCTCGGGCAGCGAGGTCAGCCGGCGGATCTCCTGGCGGATGCGCCGCATGTGAGTGGTCGCGTTCGAGACGTCACCGGTGCCGGCCTCGCCCTTCGAGCGGATCATGGCCGCGCCCTCGGTGATGCGCCGCAGCGCCTCCCCCAGGTTCGTGGCCCCGCAGACGAAGGGGACGGTGAACTGCCACTTGTCGATGTGGTTGGCGTAGTCGGCCGGGGTCAGCACCTCGGACTCGTCGACGTAGTCGACACCGAGCGACTGCAGCACCTGCGCCTCGACGAAGTGGCCGATACGCGCCTTGGCCATGACAGGGATCGAGACCGCCGCGACGATGCCCTCGATCATGTCCGGGTCGCTCATGCGGGCCACGCCGCCCTGGGCGCGGATGTCGGCGGGCACGCGCTCGAGGGCCATCACGGCGACGGCGCCGGCGTCCTCGGCGATCTTCGCCTGCTCGGCATCGACGACGTCCATGATGACGCCGCCCTTGAGCATCTCGGCCATACCGCGCTTGACGCGCGCCGTCCCGGTCTCGTGCTGGTCGGTCATGCCGCCCAGTCTACGAGCCCGCCGTCAGGCCAGTGGGGCCCCGGTGCGGGTGAGGACCACCCACACCCCACCCGGCTTGAGCTGCATCTGCGCGCCACCCGACGTGCGGAACGTCGTGCCCTTGGTCAGGGACGGCCGCGACCAGGTGCCCACCAGCCGCTTGCCGTTGCGGAACAGCACCGCCTTGCCCTTGCCGATCGTGTGCGTGAACTTGTTCGGGTTGCCGTTCACGTCGCGGTCGGCGTTGAAGGTCTCGACCTTGCAGAACTGGACGAGGACGTTGGGCGTGGCCACGCGGCGGCCGGCCTGGGTCTTCACGGGCTGGCCGTCGATGAAGCGCACGTACTGCTTGATCTTGGTGTCGTAGCGGAACGTGATGGGAGTCGCGCCGACGACCGTCGACACGACCTGACCGCCCTTGCCCTTGGCGGCCTGCGCGCTCGAGGACGACCAGTCGAAGCCGACGTCCTTCGGCCGCGGCGCCTTCAGCCGCTTGGCGATGACGGCGAGGTCGGCGGTGAGGTTGTAGGGGGCCGGCTTGTCCCCGGCCCGCGCGAACCCCGGGCCGCCGCGGTCGTTGATGCTCGTCTTCAGGAACGAGCGGTCGAGCAGCCGCAGCGGCACCGACGCACCCCCGGAGGCGACGTAGGCGATGCGGCCGTACTGCGAGACGAGCTCCGGGTCGGCCGGACGGGTGCTGCGCACCGACTCGACCAGGGGCAGCGACGTGTGGAAGACGGCCACGAGCCGGGTCAGACCGCCTTCGACCTCCTCGATGTAGACCACGTCCGCCTTGTCGATGTTGCGCTGCGGACGGCCGTTCGCGGTGTCGTCGATCTTCACGGCCACGACGCCGTTCTTCGAGACCTTGCCGCCGGTGAGCGGGTCGACCGCCTTCGGCTTCGGGGTCGGGGACGAGTCGGACGACGGCGGCGGGGTGACGCCGGAACTGGACGGCGACGACTTGTCGTCGCTCGTGCACGCGGCCAGGCCGAGGGCGAGGACGGTGACGAGTCCGATCGCACCGACGCGGGCCCCGGGCCGGGCGTGCTCGGGGCGGGGTCGTGCGGTCATCGATTTTCCTCTTCCGCGTCGGCCGGCCGGAACTGCGGCACGGTGTCGTCGATGTCGAAGAACTGCGGCATCTCGCGGTGCCCAGCCATTCGTAGCAGGCGGGGCAGGCGGCGGGCGCGCAGCGAGCGCGTGTCGCGCACAGCGTCGTTGTAGAAGCGGCGTGATATCAGGACGCGGGTGGCGGCCTCCTGCAGCTCCTCCGCGGCGGCCGGTTCCAGCGGACGTCCGGCCACCGCGCCGGCCGCCCGTCCGACCGCGTTCTCGGCCACCTCGCGCACGGCGCCGTCGTCGTGGCCGCCGACACCGCCGGTCCGGCCCGCGCGCAATGCGTTCTCGGCCACCTCGGCGATGCGTGCCCGCTCGTCCGCCGGCAGGTCGCTGGCGGGGTCCCGGGCGGCCAGCTTGAGGGCGGCCGCCCGCCGGACCAGCTGGGCGTCGAGGGCCGCCTCGGCCGCGTCGATGCGCGCGTGCAGCCGGTCGAGGCGGGTCAGCGTGAACGTGAACCACAGGGTGAGCAGGACGGCGACCACGACGGCCGCCACCAACCACACGACCGGGAGCACCCGAAGACCCTAACGGCGTCGCCCGGGCGGCACCTGTCGACCGGACGGGATCACACAGGTTGGCCGGCGCTCGCGATCGCCAGCTCGTAGACCCGCAGCACGTCGGCCACGATGACCGACCAGTCGAACGGCGCCACCGCGGCCGTCCCGGCGGCGACCAGCTCGGCGCGCAGCGCGGCGTCGTCGAGCACCTCGGCGAGGGCGGTGGCCAGGGCGTCGCGGTCGCCCACGGCGAAGAGGCGTCCGGCGGTGCCGTCGGCGAGGACCCGCCGGAACGCGGGGATGTCGCTGGCGACGACGGCCGTGCGGGCCGCCATCGCCTCGAGCAGGATCACACCGAAGCTCTCGCCGCCCGTGTTGGGCGCGCAGTACACGTCGACGCTGCGCAGCAGCCGCGCCTTGTCGGCCTCGCTGACCTGCCCGAGCAGCTCGACACGCTCGGCCAGGGAGGCGGGCAGCTCGGCGCGGAAGTCGTCGGCGTCGCCCCGCCCGGCGACCAGCAGCCGCAGCCCCGGACGGTCGCCGACCAGTCGCTCGAGCGCGCCGATCAGCACGCCCATGCCCTTGCGCGCCTCGTCGTAACGGCCGATGAAGCCGATGGTGCCGCCGTCCCGGGGGTACCCGTCGAGGGGTTCGGCGTCGACGAAGTGGTCGACGGCCACGCCGTTGGGGATGACGACGGCGTCGCCGCCGAGATGCTCGACGATCACCTGCCGGGCGGCCGGCGAGACCGCGATCTTGCCGCTGATCTTCTCGAGGAACGGCTGCAGCACCGTGTCGAACATCGACAGGAACCGGGAGCGGGCGGTGGCGACGTGGAACGTCGCGACCAGCGGGCCCTCGTGGATCATGCAGGTCAACAGCGACAGGCTGGGCGGGGCCGGCTCGTGCACGTGCACGACGTGGAAGCGGCCGTCCTTGAGCCAGCGGCGCACCCGGGCCGCCGAGACCAGGCCGAACTGCAGGCGGGCGACGGAGCCGTTGTACGGGATCGGCACCGCCTTGCCCGCCACCACGACGTACGGCGGCAGGCCCGGGGTGTCCTCGTCGCCGGGCGCGAGCACCGACACCTCGTGGCCGAGTTCCATCAGCTTCTCGGCGAGATCGCGGACGTGCGCCTGGACCCCGCCGGGGATGTCCCACGAGTACGGGCAGACGATGCCGATGCGCACGGTTCAGGCCTCCGCGATCCGGGGGCGCGGGGTGAGGTCGGCGAGCCAGAGCTTCTGCAGCATGTGCCAGTCCTCGGGCTTGGCGGCGATGTACCCGGCGAAGCGGTCGGCCAGCAGCTGGGTGGCGGACGTGACCTGGTCGCGCAGCCGGGTGCCGGTCAGCTCCAGTCGCGGTCCGACGTGGTGGGACCAGCCGTCGTCGCCCTCGAACTGGCAGTGCACGGCGTGCAGCGCGGCGCCGGTGGTGGCCGCGAGCAGGGCCGGGCCCGCGGGCATGCGGGCGGCCTCGCCGAAGAACGACACCTCGACGCCGCTGCTCGACAGGTCCCGGTCGGCGACCAGGCAGACGATCCGGTTCTCGCGCAGGCGCTGGGTGAGCACCTGCGTCGGCGGCCGTTCACCGCCGGTGAGCGGGATGACCTCCATGCCCAGCGACTCGCGGTACGCGACGAACCGGTCGAACAGCGACTCGGGTTTGAGACGTTCGGCGACCGTCGTGAACGACCCGTACCGGCGCGCCAGCCACATGCCCGACGCGTCCCAGTTGCCGGAGTGGGTCAGGGCCAGAATGACGCCCCGGCCCTCCGCCAGGGACTCGTCCACCCGGTGCATGCCCGTCATCGTCGCCTCGAGACTGGCGAGGACCGCCTCGTGGTCCATGGACTCGAGCGTGAACGTCTCGCGCCAGTAGCGCGCGTAGGAGCGCAGCGCGTCGCCGACGAGCGCGTCCATGCGCAGTTCGGACATGCCCGGTCCGACGACCCGGCGGAGGTTCTTGCGCAGCTGCCGGGTGCCGCGCCCGTTGCGGACGGTCGCGGCGTCGGCCGCCGCCCGGAACGCCCGGGACGACATGCCCTGCGGCATCGACTTGATCATGCTCCAGCCGGCGGCGTAGCCGAGCCCGACGGCGCGCTCGCGGACGGGCGCCACCACGTCCCCCGGCGCGGGGCGGCGCGCGGGTCGCAGCGACGGCCGGCGGAAGGACCGCCGTGGGGGCCGGCTCGCGACGGGCGGCGGCAGCGGCGCGGCGACCGCGTCCGCCGCGGGGGGCGACCAGTCGGGCTCAGGCACCGGCCGCCTCACGGGCGCGCGACTGCTCCCACACGGTCGCGAGCCGCTGGTACACCGTGATCGCCGAGGCGGCGACGAGCAGCCACAGCGCCACGGCCAGCACGAAGGGCACGCCGAGACCGGTCAGTCCGGTGCCGACGAGCACGAGGATCAGCCGCTCGGCCCGCTCGGCGATACCGACGGTGCACGTCAGCCCGGCGCCCTCAGCGCGGGCGCGGATGTAGCTGGTCAGCGCGCCGAGCACCAGACACAGCAGCGCGGCGAGCAGCATCCATTGCTCGCCGTGGTGTGCGTAGTACCAGGCGACGGAACCGAAGATGGCGGCGTCGGCGATGCGGTCGCAGCTCGAGTCGAGGACGGCACCGAACACCGAGCTCGTCCCCCCGGCGCGCGCCACCGCACCGTCGACGATGTCGAGGAGCACGAAGAAGGTGATGACGAGCGTCCCGGTGAAGAACCATCCGGTGCCCAGCAGACCGACCGCGGCGGCCGTCGCGCCGACCGTGCCGAAGACGGTGATGGCGTTCGGCGTCACCCGGGCCCGGGCGAGGGCCGCACCGAGCGGTTCGAGCGCCCGCGACACGGTGGCGCGGGCGTGGATGTTGAGCACGGGTGCGGCGGATCCGTTCTGGGGCGTTCGGCGGACGGGACGGTCGGCCCACGATAACCCGGGCGGACGGACGGACCCGGACCGACGAGACCCGGAGGCCCCGGGGACACGGCCCCGGGGCGGCGGCTACTCCTTGGGCAGGTTCTTGAAGTCGAGCTTCGACAGGTCGGGCATCTGCATGCCCGGCGGCAAGCCCGGTGGCAGCTGGGGCTGCTGTCCGTACCCGGCCGGCATCTGGGGCATCCCGGTGGGGACACGCGCCGGCCCGCGGCTCTGCCCGCTCTTCTTGCCCTTCTTGTTCTTGCGCTGGTTCTTCGACGACTTCGTCGCACTGCGCTTGCGCATGCCCGGCAGGCCCATGCCGCCGAGCTGGCCCATCATCTTGCGGGCCTCGAAGAAGCGGTCGACGAGCTGGTTGACCTCGCTGACCTTGACGCCGGAACCGTTGGCGATGCGCAGCCGCCGCGAGCCGTTGATGATCTTCGGGTTCTCGCGCTCGGCGGGCGTCATGCCCCGGATGATGGCGGCGGTGCGGTCGAGGTCCTTGTCGTCTACCTCGGCCAGGGCCTCCTTCATCTGGCCCATGCCCGGCATCATGCCGAGCAGGTTGCCGATCGGCCCCATACGGCGGATCGCCTGCAGCTGTCCGAGGAAGTCCTCGAGGGTGAAGTCGCTGCCGCCGCCCGCGAGCTTGGCGGCCATCTTCTCGGCCTCGGCCTGGTCGAAGTGCTTCTCGGCCGTCTCGATGAGCGTGAGCACGTCACCCATGCCGAGGATGCGCGAGGCCATCCGGTCGGGGTGGAAGACGTCGAAGTCCTCGAGCTTCTCGCCGTTGGACGCGAACATGATCGGCTGGCCGGTGACCTCGCGGACGGACAGTGCCGCACCGCCGCGCGCGTCGCCGTCGAGCTTGGTCAGCACGACGCCGGTGAAGCCGACGCCGTCGCGGAACGCCTCGGCCGTGGTCACGGCGTCCTGGCCGACCATCGCGTCGACGACGAACAGCACTTCCTGCGGGTCGACGGCATCGCGGATGTCCGCCGCCTGCTGCATCATGTCGGCGTCGATGCCGAGGCGGCCGGCGGTGTCGACGATGACGATGTCGTGCTGCTGGCGCTTGGCGATCTCGATCGAGTCGCGGGCGACCTGCACCGGGTCGCCGACGCCGTTGCCCGGCTCGGGCGCGTAGGTGGCGACGCCGGCGCGGTCACCGACGATCTTGAGCTGGTTGACGGCGTTGGGGCGCTGCAGGTCACAGGCCACGAGCAGCGGCGTGTGCTTCTGCTCGCGCAGGTGACGGGCGAGCTTGCCGGCGAGCGTCGTCTTGCCGGCGCCCTGCAGGCCGGCGAGCATGATCACCGTCGGCGGCTGCTTGGCGTAGCGCAGCCGGCGGGTCTCGCCGCCGAGGATCGCCACGAGTTCCTCGTTGACAATCTTGATGACCTGCTGCGCCGGGTTGAGCGCCTTCGACACCTCCTCGCCGCGCGCCCGCTCCTTGATGTTGGCGATGAACTGGCGGACGACCGGCAGGGCGACGTCGGCCTCGAGCAGGGCGATGCGGATCTCGCGGGCAGTGGCGTCGATGTCCGCCTCGGACAGTCGCCCCTTGCCCCGCAGGCCGCTGAAGACCCCGGAGAGCCGGTCGGAAAGGGTGTCGAACACGCTGCCAGCCTACGGGGCGCCGTCCGGCCGGACCGGAACCTTCCCGGCCGGTGACCCTGGCCAACGCGCGGGGTTCACGATAGAACAAGCCGGACAGAATCGGACAATTCGCATCCGGAGGCCGTCCCGTGCGCCGCGCATCCCTGCTCACCACCCTGTTGCTCGCGGTCGCGGGCCTCGTCCTCGCGCTGGCGTCACCCGCCGCCGCGGCGGGCGTGCACTACGTCGCCCTCGGCGACTCGTACTCCTCCGGCGTGGGCGCCGGCGACTACATCGACTCCAGCGGTGACTGCGACCGCAGCCTGAACGCCTACAGCCAGGTGTGGGCCGACAACCACTCCCCCGCGTCGTACACCTCGGTGGCGTGTTCGGGCGCCACCACCTCGGACGTGGTGAGCAACCAGCTATCCGCACTCTCGTCGTCCACCACGCTGGTGAGCATCACGATCGGCGGCAACGACGAGAACTTCAGCGGCGTCATGAAGGACTGCAACCTGGGCAGCGACTCGACCTGCGTGAGCGAGATCGACGCGGCCGAGAACGACGCCCGCGCGACGCTGCCGGGCAAGCTGGACAACCTGTTCGGGCAGATCCGCGACCGGGCGCCGTCCGCCGAGCTCGTGGTCCTCAACTACCCGGACTTCTACGACCTGGGCAGCGACTGCATCGGCCTCAGCCAGACCAAGCGGGCGAAGATCAACGAGGGCATCGACACGCTGTCGTCCGTGCTGCGGGCAGCGGCCGGACGGACCGGGGCCACCTTCGCCGACGTGCGCAGCGCCTTCGACGGGCACGAGATCTGCGACGACAACCGCTGGCTGCACTCGGTCAACTTCGCCGACTTCGGCATCTCGTACCACCCGACCGAGGACGGCCACCGCGACGCGTACTACCCGACGTTCGACGCCGTCGCTTGACCGCCCGGCGCCTGGGATCGACTGGCACCGTATCGAGTTGACTGGCGACCTTCACCGCTGACTGGATGACTTCAAGTCCCCAGTCAGCCTGGAAGGTCGCCAGTCAACGTGCGAGGGCGACGGTCAGTGCAGGCCGGAGCCGCCGTCGACGTAGAGCACCTGGCCGGTGACATAGCCCGACTCCTCGCCGGCGAAGAACGCGACGGCGTTGGCGATGTCGGCCGGCACGCCGCCACGACGCACCGGAAGCGTCTTCTCGGCGTTGCCGCGCATGTCCTCGATGGTGATGCCGATGCGCTCGGCGGTCGCCTTCGTCATCGCGGTCTCGATGAACCCGGGGGCGATGGCGTTGGCCGTGACGCCGAACGGGCCGAGCTCGATGGCCAGCGTCTTGGTCAGGCCCTGCAGGCCCGCCTTGGCGGTGGAGTAGTTCGCCTGGCCGCGGTTGCCGCGCGCCGAGGTCGAGCTCATCGAGATGATGCGGCCGTACTTCGCGTCGACCATGTGCTTCTGCGCGGCCTTGCTGCACAGGTACGCGCCCTTGAGGTGGACGCCCATGACGATGTCCCAGTCGTCCTCGCTCATCTTGAACAGCAGGTTGTCGCGCAGCACACCCGCGTTGTTGACGAGGATGTGCAGGCCGCCGAACTCGGCGACGACCGCGTCGACGGCGGCCTGGACCTGCGCGGCGTCCGAGACGTCGGCGCCGACGGCGATGGCGGTGCCACCGATGCCGGTGATCTGGTCGACGGTGGCCTGCGCGGCGTCCTTGTTCAGGTCGACGACCGCGACCTTCGCGCCGTCGGCGGCCAGCCGGGCACAGATGCCCGCACCGATGCCCTGGGCACCTCCGGTGACCAACGCGACGCGGTCCTTCACTCCTGCCATGAGCGGGTATTCCTTTCGATAGTTGGTGTTCGGTTACTCGGACCGTACGAGGCGGCGCATTCCCGCCAGCCACCGGTCCGGGTCGGACGCCTTCTGGGCCCAGTACGTGCCGACCTCGGGGTGAGGCAGCAGCAGGAACTTCCCCGCTTCGATGCCCTGGGCGGCGACGGCCGCGACGTGCTCGGCGGACACGATCTCGCCGGACGCGGCGACCGCGCGGGCACCGGCGTCGCCGGCCGCGAGCGGGTCCATGAGCAGCGGGGTGTCGACCCCCATCGGACACAGCACGCTGACGCCGATGTTGCGGTCGCCGTAGGTCACGGACAGCCACTCGGCGAACGCGACGGCGCCGTGCTTGGTGACCGCGTACGGCGCGTCTCCGGGCGAGGTCAGCAGGCCGGCGGCGGATGCGGTCTGCAGCAGGTGGCCGCCACCCTGCCGGATCATGGTCGGGAGCACGGCCCGTGCGGCGTAGACGTGGCTCATCACGTTGATGTTGAAGGCGTCGCGCCAGGCCTGCGGGTCGGCGACGCCCGCACCGGTGGTGATGCCGGCGTTGCTGCAGAACAGGTCGATGCGTCCCTCGCGGTCGACGGTGCGCTGCACGAGGGCGAGCACGGCGTCGGCGTCGGCGACGTTCACCTGCTCGGCGGTGCCGCCGACCTCGGCGGCCACGGCGGACGCGCCCTCGAGGTTGCGGTCGACGACCACGACGTGTCGAGCGCCGTCGGCGTGGAAGCGGCGGGCCAGCGCCGCGCCGATGCCGCTCGCGCCGCCGGTGACGACGACGACGGAGTCCTTGATCCTCATGAGGTCGGCGCCAATCGTCGCAGCAGCTCGAGGTCGGGCGGCCCGTCCGGCGTGGGGACGAGCGCCATCACCGGCGTCGTCACGCCCGCGTCGGCGTAGGCCCGCACCTGGTCGCGGCACGACTCGGGGCTGCCGTGCAGCACCAGGTCGTCGACGACGTCGTCGGGGATCGCCGCGGACGCCGCCTTGCGGTCACCGGCGGCCCACGCCTCCTGCATCGGACGAAGCTTCTCACCGCGCCCGACCCAGTCGTGGAACGCCGCGTACGCAGGGACGGTGAGGTAGCTGGAGATCATGAACCGGCCGACCGCCCGCGCGTGGTCGGCGTCCTCCGTCGGGCACACGAAGATGCGGGCGACCACCTCGGCGGACGGGTTGCCGATGGCCGCGACGCACTGCGCGACGTCGTAGCTCGCGAGCCAGTTGAGGATCGCGCCGTCGGCCTCGCGCCCGGCCAGGGCGAGCATCTGGGCGCGCAGTGCGGCCAGCACGATCGGCGGCGACTGCTGCGGCGCGGACTCGAGCTTGAACCGCTTGACGGTGAAGGTGTCGAACTCGCCGTCGACCCGCTCGCCCGCGAGCGCGGTGCGCACGGCGCGCAGCACGTCACGGGTGCGCCGGTACGGCTGGTCGAACGACAGACCGTTCCAGTTCTCGACGATCGCGGGACTCGACGCACCGAGGCCCAGCACGAACCGGCCGGGGGCGGCCTCGGCGAGCGCGGCCGCCGACATCGCGAGCAGCGCCGGCCCGCGCGTGTAGACCGGCACGATCGCGGTGCCGAGGCGCAGCGTCGGCTCCCATACGGACGCGAGCGCGAGCGGCGTGAACGCGTCCGTGCCGTTGGTCTCGGCCGACCACAGGTCGGTGTAGCCCAGGTCGGGCAGGGCTCGCACGATGTCGGCGTGCGCGGCGAGCGGCACGCCGGTCAGCGGCACGGTCAGACCCCAGCGCGCGGTCACGGCTCGAGCCCCCGCAGCACGAGGTCCGCGAGTTCCTGCGCGAGCTGGGCGGGACGTTTGCGGCCGTTCGGCCGGTACCAGATGGGCAATTCGTTCACGACTCCGAAGACGGTGTTGGCGATCATGTCCGGTGACGCGACCGACCCGAACGCGCCGGAGGCCTGGCCGTCACGCACGAGCTTGCGGACGGCGTCGTGGTAGCGCCGCCGCTGCCTGCGGTACTGCTCGGTGCGCTCGTCGCCGAGGCTGTGCAGCTCGCGCCAGAACACCAGGGCCGGACGGGCGCTGGTCGCGGTCGTGACCATGAGGTCCTCGATGATCAGACGCAGGGTGGTCGCGGGGTCCTGTTTTTGCGCAAGAATCCGTGAAAGTCGTTCGAGCTGCGCCGTGATGAGGTCGCCGTAGACCTCGTACAGCAGCGCTTCCTTGGACACGAAGTGGTGGTAGAAACCGCCCTTCGCCACGCCGGCCCGCTCGACGACCTGCGCCACGCTCGTGCCGTCATATCCCCGTTCGGCGAACAGGTCGACAGCGGCGGCGAGCACGCGCTCGCGGACGCCGGTGTCAGGCACGCGCTCCCCGCAGCTCCTGGCGGGCGACCGTGCGCAGGTGCACCTCGTCCGGCCCGTCGGCCAGGTGCAGCGTGCGCAGCTGCGCCCACATCTCGGCCAGCGGGGTGTCGCCGGAGACGCCGGCCCCGCCGTAGGCCTGGACCGCGCGATCGACGACGTACGAGGCGGCGCGCGGCGCGGCCACCTTGATGGCGGCGATCTCCGTCCGCGCCCCCTTCGCGCCGACGGTGTCGATCAGCCATGCCGCCTTGAGCACGAGCAGCCGGGCCTGGTCGATGGCGAGCCGCGACTCGGCGATCCACTGCTGCACGACGCCCTGGGACGCGATGGGTCCCCCGAACGCCTCGCGCTCGGACGTCCGCGCACACATCAGTTCGAGGGCCCGCTCGGCGGCACCGAGGCTGCGCATGCAGTGGTGGATGCGGCCGGGACCCAGCCGGGCCTGGGCCATCATGAAGCCGCCGCCCTCGGGCCCGAGCAGGTTCTCGGCGGGCACGCGCACGTCGTACTCGATCTCGCCGTGGCCGCCGTGCGGACCGTCGTCGTAGCCGTAGACGCTGGTCGAGCGGTGGATCGTGACACCCGGGGTGTCGAGCGGTACCAGGATCATCGAGTGCCGCGCATGGCGCGGGCCGTCCGGGTCGCTGACACCCATGACGATCGCGACCTCGCACTCCGGACGCAGCGCCCCGGTCGACCACCACTTGCGACCCCGCACGACGTACTCGTCCCCGTCACGGGTGATGGCGGTCGCGATGTTGGTGGCGTCGGACGACGCGACGGCCGGCTCGGTCATCGAGAAGCACGAACGGATGGCGCCGTCGAGCAGCGGCTGCAGCCAGCGTTCGCGCTGCTCGTCGGTGGCGAACATGGCCAGCAGCTCCATGTTGCCCGTGTCGGGCGCGGAACAGTTCATGGCCTCGGGCGCGATCGCCAGCGAGCGGCCGGACAGTTCGGCGATCGGCGCGTAGTCGAGCACGGTCAACCCGGCGCCGAGGCCGGGACCGATGTGCTCGGGCATGAACAGGTTCCACAGCCCCTGCCGGCGCGCCTCCTGTTTCAGCCCGCCGAGCACCTCCGGGGTACGGAACGGCGTGCCGGCCGACCGGTTGGCCGCGGCCTGCCGCTCGAAGGTGTGCTCGGCGGGATACACGTGCTCGTCGAGGAACGCGCGCACCTGCTCCTGCAGCTGCTGCGAGCGCTCGCTGTGCGCGAAGTCCACGGGTCAGGCCTCCAACAGGTCGATGGACCGCTGCAGCAACACCGGGACGCGCTCGCCGAAGGTGTCGAAGCCCTCGCCGACGGTCTTGCCGGCGAGGAAGCGGTTGTGGATGCCCTCCGAGACGACGGCGAGCTTGAAGTACCCGAACGCGACGTACCAGTCGAGCCGGGAGAGGTCGCGCGGCGAGCGTCGCGCGTACCGCTCGACGAGCTGGTCGGACGTGAGGAACCCGTCCGCGGGCGCCATGAGGGGCATGACCGTGGCGTCCTCGGCGGCCAGGCCCTGATAGACGACGAGCAGGCCGACGTCGGCGAGCGGGTCGCCGAGCGTGGCCATCTCCCAGTCGACGACGGCGGCGATGCGCTCGTGCGACCGGTCGAAGATGACGTTCGTGAGGCGGTAGTCGCCGTGGACGATCGCGGACGCCGACTGCTCGGGCAGTGTGCCGTTCAGCAGCTCGACGGTACGGGCGAGTTCGGGGCGCTCCTGCGTCTCGGACGCCTGCCACTGCTGGCTCCAACGCTTGACCTGCCGCGCGAGGAAACCCTCGGGTCGCCCGTAGTCGGCCAGCCCCACGGCGGACGGGTCGACCTCGTGCAGGTCGACGAGGGTGTCGACGAGCACCTCGCAGCAGCGCGTCGCGTCGGCCGGGGTGAGGCGGTCGAGCGCCTCGCGGGTGTCGAGCACGACGCCGTCGACGAAGTGCATCAGGTAGAACGGCGCGCCGATGACGTCCTTGTCCTCGCACAGCGCGACCGGCGTGGCGACGGGGACGGCGGTGTCGCGCAGCGCGCTGATCATGCGCCACTCGCGGGTCATGTCGTGCGCGGTCGGCAACACGTGTGCCAACGGCGGGCGGCGCAACGCCCAGGTCGACGTGCCGTCCGAGACGCGGTAGGTGAGGTTCGACCGTCCGCCCGCGATCACGGACGCCTGCAGCGGGCCCCGTCGCACCCCGGGGTGCTCGGCATCGAGCCAGGCGGTCACGGCGTCCAGGTCGAGTCCGGGCAGGTCCGTCACGGAAGCCGACCCTAGAGACCGACCGGTCGGTCGGTCAAGGGGTCGCGACGCCCCCGGCCGACGAGGCCCCGACCGTCGGCAGCACGACCACCGGCGGGTTCGAGGACGCCGACGGCGCGGGACTCGGCGTCGTGCGCGACGGCGTCGGGCGGGGCACCGGCCGGACGGTCGGACGTGGCCGCGGCCGCGACGGCGTCGCGGAGGACGACGGCGCCGGCCGCGGCGTCGTCGGTGGTGCTGTCCGCGGTGCCGTCCGCGGGGCCGTCCGCGGGGTTGTGCGTGGCGGCGCCACGAACGCGATCGTGGACGGCTGCGAGGCCGCGCCCCACGACGTGTGCGCCACGACCTGGACGGCGCCGGGCCGGTGCGCGGGAAGGCGCAGGGTGAGCGAGGTGGCGGACCGGCGGACGAACGACCGGACGGTGCGCTGGCCGACGGCGACGTGGTCGACGCCGTCGAGCCCGGTGCCACGCAGGGTCACCGTGCCCCCACGGGTGGACGTCCGCACGCCGTCCGCGAGGGTGGGCGTCGCGCCGGTGAGCGGGCGCACGGCGCCGCGGTAGGTGCCGTCCGACCGCATCAGCTGCGCGAGCGGCACCCGCTGCACCACCCCGCCGCTCTGCGGCGCCTCGATGACCATGCCGTCACCGTCGTAGATCGCCACGTGCCCGATGCCGTCGGGGATGTAGCTCGAGAAGAACACGAGGTCGCCGGGACGCAGCTGCGCGACGGTCGGGCGGAACGCACCCGACTCCGCCTGGAACTGCGCGAAGTGCGGCAGCTGCCGGTACGGCGACCAGGCGTAGATCATGAGCCCGGAGCAGTCGAAGCCGACGATGCGGCAGTCGAGGTCGGCGCCGCTGCCCTTCTCGCAGCGCCCCGTCGACGGGCCGGTGCCGGTGCCCCCGGCCCACGAGTAGGGCAGGCCGAGCCACGACCGGGCGCGGGCGGCCGCCGCGAGACCCATGGCCGGGGTCCACCGTGGCGACGCCGGCGCTTCCGCGACGTCGCGGTGCGCGGCACGCACCGCGGCCGAGCGCGCCTGCGCCTGCCGCGCCGTCAGACCGCCCTGGATCGGGTCGTCCATCGACATCGGCGCCGGTCCGGGCGGCGGACCCGGTCGGACGGCCCGCGCCGGCGCGCCGACGCGCGTCGGGACCGCGGTCGACGCGGCGGGGGCGGCGGGAGCGACCCGGTCCGGCCCGGCGGCCGCCGCCGCCGGACGCTCGCCGACGACGTCGCGGACGGGATCGCCCGCGAGCGCGTACGAGGCGCTGGTGCCCACCAGCAGCACGGTCAGCAGCGCGCCCTTGAGAGCGTGGCGACGAGCGGACCGCGCCGTCACGGCGCGCAGGAACACGGGGGGCAGCACGAGGGGGAACACTCCGCACGGGGCGACGACTGAACAAGAACCACACACGTCGTACCCGCTCCGGTGACCGTGATCACCGACGTCCGCCAGGTCAGCCCACGGTCGCGCCGAACAGCGATCCGACCCCGTACGTGACGGCTGCCGCCACCAGGCCGAACAGCAACTGGCGCGCCCCGCCGAAGGCCCAGCCGCGGGAGGTGAACCGCGAGGTGGCGGCGCCGGCCCCGAACAGCGCGACGATCGCGATGATCAACGAGACGAGCAGGTTGGTGGCGCCGAGCAGGTACGGCAGCAGCGGCAGGATCGCACCGACGCTGAAGGCGGCGAACGACGACATGGCCGCCGTCCAGGGACTCGGCAGCGACTTGGGGTCGACGCCGAGCTCCTCCTGGGCGTGGATGAGCAGCGCCTGCTCGGGGTCGCGGGACAGCTGGCGCGCGACCTCACGGGCGGTCGTCTCGTCGACACCGCGGGCGATGTAGCTCTGCGCGAGCTCCTCCAGCTCGGCCTCCGGGTGGCGGCGCAGCTCGCGGGCCTCGACGTCGACCTCGTGCTCGGTCGACTCGTTCTGGCTCTGCACCGAGATGAACTCACCGGCCGCCATCGAGAAGGCGCCACCCACGAGCCCGGCCCAGCCGGCGAGGGCGACCTCGGCACTGCCGGACGACGCGCCGGCCACACCGGCGATGAGGGCGAAGTTCGAGACCAGGCCGTCCATCATCCCGAAGACGGTCGGCCGCAACCAGCCGCCGCTGACGTCGCGGTGCTGGTGGTGAGCTTCCTGCTCGGGCAGGTCGGGCAGGTCAGCCAGACCGGTCGTCGGCTGGGCCATCGGTGCGTACCTCCTCCTCGACGGCGACATCCGAGGTGGAGTCGCTGTCAGGAGAAGTGTCCCCCTCGCCGGCGTCTTCCCCACTGCCGGAGGACTCACGCGGGATGGGTTTCGTCACGTAAGGCGAGGGTTCCCTCTCGGCCCGGAAACCGCCGTGGCGGACGAACCAGGCCAGCCCGAGCGCGAACACGATGATCGACGTCCACACGTTCAGCCGCACGCCCAGGATGTGGTTCGCGGTGTCGGTGCGCAGCATCTCGATCCACACCCGTCCGAGCGTGTAGCCCATGACGTAGAGGGCGGCGACGTTGCCGCGGCCGAGCCGGAAGCGCCGGTCGAGCAGGATCAGCGCGACGCCGACGGCGACGTTCCAGACCAATTCGTAGAGGAACGTCGGCTGGAAGGTGCCGAGGTAGCGACCGGCCTCCCCGGTGGCGAGGTCCATCTCGCGGATCTTCAGGCCCCACGGCAGGTCGGTCCGCGCGCCGTAGAGCTCGTTGTTGAACCAGTTGCCGATGCGCCCGAGCGCCTGGGCGAAGATCACGCCCGGGACGGCCGCGTCCGCGAAGACCACCAGCTTGATGCCGCGGCGGCGGCAGCCGATCCAGGCGCCGACCGCGCCGAGCGCGATGGCGCCCCAGATGCCGAGCCCGCCGTCCCACACCTTGAGCGCGGCGACCGCGCCCTTGCCGTTGTCGCCGAAGTAGATCTCGGGGTCGGTGAGCACGTGGTAGAGCCGGCCGCCGATGATGCCGAACACGATGGCCCAGCCGGCGACGTCCCACACGTGGTCGGGGTCGCCGTGGCGCTCGCGCCAGCGGCGGGTGGTCACCCAGATGGCGACGACGATGCCGAGGATGATCGCCAGCGCGTAGGCCCGGACGGGCAGCGGGCCGAGGTGCCACACGCTGCGCGTCGGGCTCGGGATCGAGGCCAGGACGACGGCCGGGTCGGGTGCCACGGCGACCACCCTAAGGGGGTACTACTGAGGCATGCGCGCACTGGTGGTGAAGCAGCACGGAGGTATCGACGTCCTCGAGGTGCAGGAGCGCCCCGATCCGCAGCCGGCCCCGGGCGAGGTGCTGGTCCGGGTGGCCGCGGCGGGCGTCAACTTCAAGGACGTCTACATGCGCGAGGGGGTCTATCCCGGCGAGCCCCCGTTCGTGCTCGGTGCCGAGTGCGCGGGCACCGTCGAGGCGGTCGGGTCCGGCGTGACGGACGTGGCGGTCGGCGACGTCGTCGCCACCACCGATGCCGGCGGCGGGATGGCCGAACTGGCGACCGTCGCATCGGGCCGGGTGGTGAGGGTGCCCGACGGCATCGACGCCGAGACCGCCGCTGCCGTGATGTTGCAGGGGCTCACCGCCCACTACCTCGTCCGGTCGACCTACCCCGTCGCCGAGGGCGACGGCGTGCTCGTGCACGCGGCCGCCGGCGGCGTCGGACAGCTGCTGGTGCAGCTGACGAAGGCCCGCGGGGCCTTCGTCGTGGCGACGGTGGGCAGCGCGGCCAAGGCCGACATCGCGAGGGACCTCGGCGCCGACGCCGTCGTCCGCTACGACGAGGTGACCGAGCCGAAGCAGCTGGCGGCGGCGATCCGTGGGCACCGTCCGGACGGGCTGCACGTCGCCTACGACGGCGTCGGCAAGGCCACGTGGGAGGCGTCGCTGGCCGCGCTGCGCCCTCGCGGCATGTTCGTCCTGTTCGGCGCGGCGAGCGGGCAGGTGCCGCCGTTCGACCTGCAGCTGCTGAACCGCGGCGGGTCGCTGTTCGCCACCCGTCCGACGCTCGTCGACTACGTGCGGGCGACGGACGAGCTCCGCGCCCGCGCGGCAGAGGTGTTCACGGCCGTCGCCGACGGCACCGTCCGCCTCGAGATCGGCGGGCGGTACGGCCTCGACGAGGCGCCCCGCGCGTACGAGGACCTGGAGGGGCGCAGGACGACCGGCAAGCTGCTGGTCGTTCCCTAGTCACCTATTGGTCTAGTCCTCCCCATTGTCGGAATTCACAGGTTGTGTCAGGGTTTGTCCGGTTCGGACCGACCACACACCTGGAGGGTTCCGTGAAACGACTGGTCCTGTCCCTGTTCACCGTCGCGGCCTGCGCGGCCACCGTGTTGCTCGCCGGGCCCGCCCAAGCCGCGGGCAGCGTCGCCGGCCACGACGTCTCCCACTACCAGGGATCGATCAACTGGGCGGCGCAGTACTCGGCGGGCGCCCGGTTCGTCTACATCAAGGCCACCGAGGGCACGACGTACACCGACCCGAATTTCTCGGCCAACTACACCGGGTCCTACAACGCCGGCTACATCCGCGGCGCGTACCACTTCGCGCACCCGAACTCGTCCAGCGGCGCCACCCAGGCGAACTACTTCCTCGCCCACGGCGGGGGCTGGTCGAGCGACGGCAAGACGCTGCCCGGAGCCCTGGACATGGAGTACAACCCCTCCGGCGCCACCTGCTACGGCCTGTCGCCGTCGGCGATGGGTTCGTGGATCCGCGACTTCAGCAACACCTACCACTCGGCGACCGGCGTGTACCCCGTCATCTACACGTCGACGTCCTGGTGGAACCAGTGCGTGTCGGGTGACTTCAGCTCGACCAACCCGCTGTGGGTCGCCCGCTACAGCTCGACCGTCGGCGCGCTGCCGAACGGCTGGAGCTACTACACGTTCTGGCAGTTCGCCGACTCGGGCACGTACCCGGGCGACCAGAACACTTTCAACGGCGACTACAGCCAGCTGCAGGCGATCGCCCGCGGCTGACCGTCCGCTAGCGCCGGCGGACGCCGTCCGCGAGTTCAGCAGCGAGCTCGCGGACGGCGGCCACGCCGGCCGCGTCCGGTGAGTCGAGCAATCGCTTCACCAGCGCCGAACCCACGATGACACCGTCGGCGAAACGCGCCACCTCGCTCGCCTGGGCACCGGTCGAGACGCCGAGGCCCACGCACAGCGGCACCGAGTCGTCGATGGCCCGCACCCGGCCGACGAGGACGGACGCGGCGTCGCCCAGCGACTCGCGAGCCCCGGTGACGCCCATGACGGCGCTGACGTACACGAAGCCGCGCGAGGCGGCGACCGTCGTGGCGATGCGCGCGTCGGTCGAGGAGGGCGCGACCAGGAAGACCCGGTCGAGGCCGTGCTCGTCGGACGCCGCCATCCATTGCTGCGCCTCGTCCGGGATGAGGTCGGGCGTGATCGCGCCCGAGCCGCCCGCGGACGCGAGGTCGGCCGCGAAGCGGTCGACGCCGTAGCGCTCGACCTGGTTCCAGTAACCCATGGTGACCGCGGCGCCACCGGCGTCGACCACGGCCGCCACCGCGCGCAGCGCGTCGCCGATGCCGACGCCGTTGCGGACGGCCGGTTCGGTGGCGCGTTGGATGGTAGGGCCGTCCATCACCGGGTCGCTGTAGGGGACGCCGACCTCGACGATGTCGCACCCGCCCTCGACGAGCGCGCGGACGGCGTCGATCGAGGTGTCGACGTCGGGGAAGCCGACCGGCAGGTAGCCGATGACGGCGGCGCGGTTGTCGGCCTTCGCCTTCGCGAGGGCGTCCGCGACGGCGCTCACGCCTGCTCCGCGTTCTCGAGGCCGTCCTCGTCGACGAGGCCGAACCAGCGCGACGCGGTCTCGACGTCCTTGTCACCGCGGCCGGACAGGTTCACCAGGATCACCGCGTCCGGGCCGAGCTCGTGTCCGAGGTCGAGCGCTCCGGCGAGCGCGTGCGCCGACTCGATGGCCGGGATGATGCCCTCGCTGCGCGACAGCAGCGAGAACGCCGCCATCGCCTGGGCGTCGGTGATCGGGCGGTACTCGGCCCGTCCGATGTCGTGCAGGTACGAGTGCTCGGGCCCGACGCCCGGGTAGTCGAGGCCGGCGCTGATCGAGTGCGACTCGACCGTCTGGCCGTTGTCGTCCTGCAGCAGGTACGACCGCGCGCCGTGCAGCACGCCGGGCGCGCCGCCGGTGATCGACGCCGCGTGGCGCCCGGTCTCGACGCCGTCGCCACCCGCTTCGAGGCCGATCAGGCGGACGCCCTCGTCGGGCACGAACGCGGTGAAGATGCCGATCGCGTTCGACCCTCCGCCGACGCACGCCGCGACGGCGTCGGGCAGGCGGCCCGTCCGCTCGAGCACCTGCTCGCGGGCCTCGTCGCCGATGATGCGCTGGTACTCGCGCACCATCATCGGGAACGGGTGCGGACCGGCGACGGTGCCGAAGACGTAGTTGGTCGAGTCGACGTTGGTGACCCAGTCGCGCATGGCCTCGTTGATCGCGTCCTTGAGGGTGCGGGACCCGGTCTTCACCGGCACGACCTCGGCGCCGAGCAGGCGCATGCGCGCGACGTTGAGCGCCTGCCGGCGGGTGTCCTCCTCGCCCATGTAGACGACGCAGTCGAGGCCGAGCAGCGCGGCCGCCGTGGCGGTGGCGACGCCGTGCTGGCCCGCGCCCGTCTCGGCGATCACGCGCTTCTTGCCGATGTGACGGGTCAGCAGAGCCTGACCCAGCACATTGTTGATCTTGTGCGATCCGGTGTGGTTGAGGTCCTCGCGCTTGAGCAGGACGCGGGCGCCGCCGGCGTGCTCGCTGAACTTGGGGACGTCGGTCAGCGGCGACGGGCGTCCGGTGTAGTCGCGGTGCAGCGCCTGCAGTTCGTCGCGGAAGGCCGGGTCGGCCTGGGTGACGCGGAACGCCTCGGTGAGCTCGTCGATGGCGGCGATGAGCGCCTCGGGGACGAAGCGGCCGCCGAACCGGCCGAAGTGGCCGGTGGCATCAGGAACGGACGTGGTCATGACGGGTCCCTCTCGGGTGTTCGGACGGATGGGCTGACGGGGTCGTGAGTTGCGGTCAGCTGCGCCATCGCCGGTGCGTCATGACCGCGACGATACCGCCCCGCCCGGCACCGCCGGTTACCCTCGGTGCGTGACGTATCCGGGCGGGGGTCAGCCGGGCGGCGTTCAGGGCGAGGGCGACCCGCTGTACGTCGAGCCGTGGCAGCAGGGCTGGTACGCACCGGCCACGCCGCCGCCTCCCCCGGCCGCCGGACCGCCGCCGGCGCCGCCCGTCCCGCCGACGAGACGCCGCATCCATCCCGCGGTGATCGTCGTCGCCGCCATCTGCGTCGCCGCGGCCCTGGTGGGCGTGCTCGTGGCCACCCTGACCAAGGGCGACGTCGTCGACGCGCCGGGCACCGGCGGACGGACCCTGGCGGTGCCGGCGACCATCTCCGGCTTCAGGGTCGATCGCGACGTGCCCGTCGACGACCTCAAGGCACGCCTCGGGGAGGAACTCGCCGACAAGGGCGACGACCCGGACGACGTCGTCCGCCACGCCGCCGCGGGGGCCTGGACCCATGTGGCCACCGGCAAGCGGGTCGTCTTCATCGGGCTCGCGTTGCGCGACATCAAGTCCCTGCGCGCGCAGGTGCGTTCCGACGGCGTCCGCGGGTCCGTGGCGTTCTTCATGGCCGGCGCCAACGGTGACCTCAGCGATCCCGCCCGCTCGACGGAGTTCCCGCCCGGCCCGCGGGGCGGCTTCATGCGCTGCGCGCAGATCTCGCAGGGCGGCGGCAGCTCCACGGTCTGCGCCTGGGGCGACGAGTCGGCGTTCGGCATGACCCTGATCGACGGCACCGTCCCCCTGCCGACCGCCGCGGGCATGGCCCGGACGCTGCGTGCGGCGATCGAGAGTGACTGAACCGCGGTGGCTCACCGACACCGGGCCGGACCACTCGCACCGCTACGTCGAGCGCATGCGCGATCTCGCCGGGTCGGGCGCCGACCTCGCCGGTGAGGCACGCCTGGTCGACGCGCTCGTGCCGCCGCGCTCGCGCGTGCTCGACGCCGGCTGCGGTCCCGGACGGACGTCCGGCGCACTGCACGCCCGGGGCCACACGGTCGTAGGCGTCGACGTCGACCCCGTGCTGGTCGAGGCCGCGCGCAGCGACCACCCGGGTCCGCTGTTCGAGGTCGCCGACCTCGCGTCGTTGTCACTGAGTGAGACCTTCGACCTGGCGGTCCTCGCCGGCAACGTCATGGTGTTCCTGACACCGGGCTCCGAACGGCAGGTGCTCTCGCGCATTGCCGCGCACGTGCCGGGCGGACGCATCGTCACCGGCTTTGCGCTCGATCGCGAATATTCGCTGGCCGACTTCGACCGGGACTGCGCGGCGGCGAACCTCGTCCTCGAGCACCGTTTCGCGACCTGGGATCTCGGGCCCTGGCACGACGACGCCGACTGGGCGGTCACGATCCTGCGGGCACCATGACCAGCCGCGAACCCGTCGAGGGATGCCTTCTGTGCGAGCCGGACCGCGCCGCGGCCGAGTTCGGTCGTCGGACGGTCTGGCAGGACGCCCTGTGGCGGCTGTCGGTCGTCGAGCGCGATTCGCCGGTCGCGGGTTTCGCTCATCTCGAACCGCGACGACACCTGCCGGAGATCGTCGACCTCGACGGCGACGAGGCCGAATCGCTCGGCCCGACGCTCGCGCGCGTCACCGCCGCGCTCAAGAAGGCGACGTCCGCCGACCTCGTCTACGTGTACGTCTTCGGCGAGCGGGTGCGCCACCTGCATTTCAACCTTGCCCCGCACCGGGCCGGTGACGCCCTCGTCGGCGGGCCCGGGCTGGTCCGCCCGGGGGCCGATACCGTGCCGGCCGGTGAGCTGATCGATGTCGGCCGTCTGATCGAACGCACGCTGGCGGCGTAGACGCGGCAAACTGTCGTACGCCCTGATCAGCGTTCGGGGCATGACGGCGGTGTTGCGGTTCTCCCTGATCGAGGGGGCGCTCGCGTGGAGGCCATGCACGCCGGCCGCCTCGATGCCCGCTACACCGACCGGCTGCTCGAGTTCACCGCCCACCTGTCCGACAGCGAAGCCACCGAACTCGAACGGCGGGTGCTGCCCGACGTCGACGAACAGACCGTCCCCCCAGTTCGTCCGCCCGATCCGCCGCGCCGTCGCCGACACCGCCCCCGTCGCCGACGACCGACGCCGCGAATGGAGCCTCGGAAAGCGGCGCGTCGTCACAAGGCAGCGCAGCCGACGCCACCGGCGAACTGTGAGCTCACCTGTCGATCGAGGACATCACCGCCCTCTGAATCACTGCTGCAGCAACGCGCGAAGCAGTTCGGCGTCGACGACCGGCGCGCCCACCTGACCGAATGCCGCCCCTGCGCCGCCCCGCCTCCTCGACGTCACCTCCACCACCTACCGGCCACCGGCGCCCATGACATGGTTCGTCGGTGACGTGGTCGAGTTCGCAGGACACGGCGCGACGGTGGCAGGTGGGGAAGCGGCAGGTGCGGTCGCGCAGCTGCCGCTGCGAACCCGGCCGGACAGGCGACTCCGACTCCGACTCCGGCGGCCACGACCTGCGAGGTGCCGACGCCTGACCCGACCGCGTTCCGGGGTCGGGTCAGGACGCTCGCGCCCCGAGGTCGTCGATCTCGCCGGCGTCGATCAGCGACCGGACGGGGCGATCCATCCGCGGACGGCGGCGGCGATGTCGGTGTCGTAGTCCGAGGCGACCGAGGAACGCAGGTCCGCGATCGACACCGCGCGCAGCGCCTCGCGCCAGGCGGCGTCGGCCGCCGACATCGCGCGGCTGATCGCACAGGGCCGGGTGCACGCCTCGTCGGGCGCGGCGAGCGGTCCGCGGCGGCGGATCTCGGTGCACACGAACGCCGGCTGCGGGCCGTCCAGGGCTTCGACGACGTCGAGCACCGTGATCTCCTCGGCGGCGCGGGTCAGGGTGTACCCGCCGGCCTTGCCCTGGGCCGAGTGCAGGATGTCGGCGCGCGACAGCGCCTGAAGCTGCTTGGCGAGGTAGGTCGACGACACGTCGTGCAGCTCCGCGAGGCGGGTTACCGACACGGCGTCACCCGTCATGGACAGCACGGTGCAGCAGTGCAGCGCCCACTCGACGCCTCCGGACAACTTCACGACACCAGTGTATTGACTCGGACAGTCATTGTCCGGGTATGTTATCCGGACAGAAGTTATCCGCGTTCGGAGGTGCACCATGAAGGTCGTCGTGATCGGCGGAACGGGACTCATCGGACGGCAGGTCGTCGACCTGCTCGTCGCGGCGGGCCACGAGGCGGTGGCGGCCGCGCCGAGCACCGGGGTCGACATCCTCACCGGCGAGGGACTCGCCGAATCCTTGGCAGGCGCGGACGTCGTCGTCGACGTCACGAACTCGCCGTCGTTCGCGGACGACGACGTCCTGGCCTTCTTCCAGACCGCCGGACGGACCATCGCCGAGGCCGAGTCCGCCGCCGGGGTGCGCCACCACGTCGCACTGTCGATCGTCGGTGCCGACCGCGTTCCGGACAGCGGGTACATGCGGGCGAAGGTCGCCCAGGAGGCAATAGTCGAGCAGTCGGGCGTGCCCTACACGATCGTGCGGGCGACGCAGTTCTTCGAGTTCCTGCGCGCGATTGCCGACTCGGCCACCGTGGCCGGCGTGGTGCGCATTCCCGACGCCGACATCCAGCCGATGGCGGCCTCGGACGTCGCCCGCGCGGTCGCCGACGCGGCGGTCGCGGCTCCGGTCGGCGGACGCGTCGAGGTCGCCGGCCCCGAGCGCATCCCGTTTGCCTCGGCTCTGAGCGCGGTGCTCGACGCCGACGGCGACACCCGGACCGTGGTCGGCGAGCCGCACGCGCGCTACTTCGGCACCGAACTCGACGACGACTCCATCACCGCGGGCCCCGACGCCACCCTGGCAAGGGTGACATTCGCCGACTGGCTCGCGACGCGCCCGGCCGCCGCGCCGCACTGATGCCGGTCCGACCCCGCCCGTCGGAACCCGACGGGCGGTCCCGCCGGTCGGATCAGGCCCGCTCGTGCCGTCCGACCGGTTCGGCGGTTGCGGAGCGCGCGTGCCGGGCCGCTGCGACCAGCGCCACGACGACACCGACGACGGCCCAGAGGGCGATGACGAGCAAGTGGCCGCCGATGCCGTTGCCGTCGAAGTAGACGATGCGGCGCACGGCGTCGGTGCCTGCCCCGTTGGGCAGCGCGTTGCCGATGCCGCGCCAGAAAGCCGGCAGGACGCCGTCCTGGTACGCACCGCCCGCGCTGGGGTTGCCGAGGACGACGAACAGCAGCACCGCGAGGCCGATGCCGAGGATGCCGAACAGCACCTGCAACGCGGTGGTCGCCGCGGCGGCGGCGAACACGATCAGGGCACCGAGCCACCACAGCGCGACGGTGTGCCCGTCGATCGCACCGAGCACGGGTCCGGCGATGACCGCGCCGCCGAGGCCGGACAGCACGGCGTAGGGAACCAGCGCCCCCAGCCTGATGGCAGCCCGCCGGGTCGTGGCCGGACGGGCTCCGCCCGCGACGCCGAGCAGCGAGGCCACCAGGTAACCACCGACCATCCACCCGACGACCAGGTAGAAGCCGGACAGGCCACGTCCGTCGCCGGCCTGCAACGGCACGACGTCGTCCGTGGTGACGGTGCGGTCCTGCGCCTTCTCGACGGCGGCGACCACGCTCTCGACGGCGGTAGCGGTGGACGCTCCACCGCCCGAGGCGACGAGCAGCCGATCGGACGTGCCCTGCGGGTCGACGACGAGCGCCGCGCTGAGATCACCGGAGCGGATCTGCTCGCGCGCCTGCTGCTCGTTGCCGACGACGCGCGCCGACAGCGGGGCGCCGTCGAGCGCGTTCAGCCGCTGCACCGACGTCGCTGCGACCTGCTGCGGCGCCACCAATCCGATCTCGATGCGGTGTGGCCTCGGGTCGTGGAAGGCGCCGATGTACGACAGCACGAACCCGAGCTGCAGAAGCAGCACCGCCACGACGTAGGCGAACGCCTTCGGCGTCACCGCGTCCCGCAGGTCGGCACGGAACCCGGCAGTCGACGATGCCTTCGACATGACATACTTCCTTCCCTGAGCTCTCGATACATACTGTATTGAATACGATCCGAATCGAGCAACCGAGGGGGGGCGGACGGTGGCGGACGGAACACCTGCGCGCGGGGCGGCCCGTAACCGGGAAGCGACGCGCGCGCAGCTGATCGCCGCCGCGAGGGACGTGTTCCGCGAGACCGGGTCGCCGGTGATGGGTGTCGAGCAGGTGGTGCGGCGGGCCGGATACACGCGCGGCGCGTTCTACTCGAACTTCGGCTCCGTCGACGACCTGCTGTTCGCGGTGTACGAACACGACGCCGACGCCATGGTCGCCACCGTGCTCGACCGGGTCCGGGCCACGCTGCGTCGCCGCACCGTGTCGCTCGAGACGATCGCCGGCAGCCTCGTGACCACGCTGCCGGACGAGGAGACCTGGTTGGCGCTGCGCGCCGTGGTCGTGCCCCGCGCCCGTCACGACCCGGACGTCCGACGCGATCTGCGCGTCCACACGCGTCACCTGGTGACCGCGCTCGAACCCGTGCTGCTCGACGCGCTGGCGGCAGCGGGCCGCACCGCCACCGTCGGGGGCGAGGTGATCACGCGCGCGGTGATCGCGGCGTTCGTCGGCACCATGGCCCAGGCGACGGTGCTCGAAGAGGGGACGCGGCTGCGCCGCATCACCGTGGCCGCCGTGCTGTCGGGACTCAGCGCCCCGTCCGGGTGAGGGTCAGCGCGAGGCGCGCGGCGTGGCCGGGTGCGCCCCGGCGGTGACGAGGTCGGCGACCGCCTGTCGCGGGTCGCGTCCCGTCACCAGCGATTCGCCGACGAGCACGGCGTCCGCGCCGGCCCCGGCATATTCGATCAGATCGAGCGGGCCACGGACGCCGGACTCGGCGATCTTCACGACGTTGCTCGGCAGCCCCGGCGCGATGCGCTCGAACGTGGCGCGGTCGACGTCGAGGGTCTTGAGGTTGCGGGCGTTGACGCCGATGACGCGCGCGCCGGCGTCGAGGGCGCGGGACGCTTCGTCCTCGGTGTGCACCTCGACGAGCGCGGTCATGCCGAGCGACTCGGTGCGCTCGAGCAAGCCGATGAGCGCGTTCTGCTCGAGCGCGGCGACGATGAGCAGGATGACGTCCGCACCGTGGGCGCGGGCCTCGTGCAGCTGGTAGCTGCCGACGACGAAGTCCTTGCGCAGCACGGGGATGCGCACCCGGGCGCGCACCGCATCGAGATCGGCGAGGCTGCCCCCGAAACGGCGTTGCTCGGTCAGCACGCTGATCACGCACGCCCCGCCGGACTCGTACTCCGCCGCCAGTGCCGCAGGGTCGTCGATCGAGGCCAGCGCGCCCTTGGACGGACTGCTGCGCTTCACCTCGGCGATGACGCCGACCTCGGGCCGGCGCAGCACGGCCAGGGCATCGATCGCGGGGGGCGCATCGGCCGCGTGGGCCTTGACCTCGGCCAACGGCAGAGCGGCCTCGCGCGCCGCGACGTCCTCCCGGACGCCGGCGACGATGTCGTCGAGGACGTTCGCCACGGCTCTCCCCCCGTCTGCGCGTCGTGCTCGTGGGCTCCCGACGAGACTAAACGAGAGCCAGATCTCAGCTGCGGTCCGGGTCGCCCGACGTGTCCGTCGGGTCGTCACCACGGTCGAGCGCCGACCACATCGACGCTGCCGCACGGGATCCGTCGTCGTCGTCGGGCGGCGGCTGGGACTCCGCGCGCTCGTAGCGGCTGGACATCGACTGCCACCGCCCACCGCGCACCGCGATCGCCACACCGGCCAGCAGCACGACCACACCGCACACGACCACGAGCGCCGGCCACACGGTGTGCACGACGACGTCGGGCGAGACGGAATCGGGAACCGACACCGTCCGGTTCTTCGACTCGACGAGTGAGCGGGCGCGCGCCGCACCGACCGAGCCCGTCGACTCGATGCCGCGCCACACGAGGCCCGCGCCGGCGAGGGCGACCACGCCGCCGACGACACGGCGCCACACCCCCTTGGTCGCGAGCACCGCGACCACGCCGGCCAGCGCCACCAACCCGAGGGCCAGCGAGGCCGGATCGAGGTCCCGTCCGCTCGCGTCGGCCACCGCGTCGCTGAAGGGCGCCGGACGGTCGGCCGTGATCGTCTGCCACGTGCGCGACGTGATCAGCAGGACACCGCCGGCGCCGATGGCCTGCAGCAGCAGGACGGCGGCGAGCGCGCGGTAACGCCTCACGTGACCGTGCGCAGCGTCTCGGCGGTCGCGATCGCCTGCAGAACCGCGCGCGCCTTGTTGTGCGTCTCCTTCTCCTCCAGCGCCGGGACGCTGTCGGCGACGACACCGGCCGCCGCCTGCACGTACGCCTTGCCATCGCGCATCACGGCGGTGCGAATCGCGATCGCCATGTCGAGGTCCCCGGCCGCGTCGAGATAGCCCACGGCACCGCCGTAGACGTTGCGGCGCACCGGTTCCAGCTCGTCGATGAGCTCCATGGCGCGCACCTTGGGCGCGCCGGTCAGCGTGCCGGCGGGGAACGTCGCGACGAGCACGTCGAACGCGTCCTTGCCGTCGGCGACGCGCGCCTCGACCGTCGACACGATGTGCCACACGTGGCTGTACCGCTCGACGACCCCGAACTCGACGACCTCGACGCTGCCCTGCGCCGCGACCCGGCCGAGGTCGTTGCGGGCGAGGTCGACGAGCATCACGTGCTCGGCCTGCTCCTTCGGGTCGCTCACCAGCTCGGCCGCCATCGCGGCGTCCTCCTCCGCGGTGGCGCCACGGCGGCGGGTGCCGGCGATCGGGTGCAGCACGGCCCGCTCGCCCGA
The DNA here is from genome assembly GCF_054781375.1 of Jatrophihabitans fulvus. Taxonomy (NCBI): domain Bacteria; kingdom Bacillati; phylum Actinomycetota; class Actinomycetes; order Jatrophihabitantales; family Jatrophihabitantaceae; genus Jatrophihabitans; species Jatrophihabitans fulvus. The sequence continues at coordinate 964,138 of NZ_BAAGUN010000001.1, read as the reverse complement.
CACCGTCACCAGCGCCTCGGGCGAGCAGCCGACGATGTCGACGGGGTCGGACTCGCTCCCCGCCCGCAGGAAGTACATGTACGGCGAGGGGTTGAGCGTGCGCAGCACCCGGTAGACGTCCAGGGGGTCGGCGGACGTCACGGCGACGAAGCGCTGCCCGACCTGGATCTGGAACACCTCGCCGGCGCGGACGGCCTCGAGCGCCGCCTCGACCGCGGGCTGGAACTGCCCGGCGGGCGTCCGCGACTCGGCCTGCTTCGGAGCGGCCGCCGTCACGGTCGCGACGGTGGGTTCCGCGGGCGTCGCCAGTGCCGCCTGCATGACGTCGAGCCGGCGGACGGCGTCCGCGTACGCCGCGTCGAGATCGGCGCCGTTCATGTCCGGCCGCAGCAGCGCGTTCGCGATCAGCACCACGGTGCACTCGTGGTGGTCGACGGCGGCGAGATCGGTGGTCAGCAGCATCGTCAGCTCGGGCAGGCCCAGCTCGTCGACCGCCTTCTCGGGCAGCCGCTCGATGCTGCGGACGACGTCGTAGGCGAGGTAGCCCACGAACCCGCCGGTCAGCGGTGGCAGCCCCGGCAGCCGCGGCCCGGTGATCGCCCGCCACGCCGCCCCGAGCGCGGCGAGCGGATCGCCGCCGGTGGGGACGCCGGGCGGCACGTCGCCGGTCCAGTGCGCCTCGCCGTCGCGGACGGACAGCGTCGCCGACGCGGCCACGCCGACGAACGACCAGCGGCTGAACGACGCGCCCGGCTCGGCCGACTCGAGCAGGAACGTGCCGGGCCGTCCGGCCGCGAGCTTGCGGTAGACCCCGACCGGCGTCTCGGCGTCGGCGAACAGCGTGCGGGTGATGGGGACGAGCCGGTGGGTGTGCGCGAGCCGTTCGAGGTCGGCCCGTCCGATCGGGCCGGTCATGTCAGGACGCCGGCGTCGAAGCAGGTGCGGTCGCCGGTGTGGCACGCCGGGCCGTGCTGGTCGACCTTGACGAGCAGCGCGTCACCGTCGCAGTCGAGCGCGACGGACTTCACCTGCTGCGTGTGCCCGGACGTCTCGCCCTTGACCCAGTACTCCTGCCGCGAGCGCGACCAGTACGTGCCACGACCGGTCGTGAGCGTGCGGTGCAGTGCCTCGTCGTCCATCCAGCCGACCATGAGCACCTCGCCGGTGTCGTGCTGCTGCACGACGGCGCAGACGAGACCGTTCGCGTCGCGCTTCAGGCGCGCCGCGACGGACGGGTCGAGGTCGGACGGGTCTCCGGGCGGCATGGGCACGATTCTGCCCGTCCGCTCATCCCTGCTCGACGGGCGGCAGCCAGACGGTGACGGTGCTGCCGTTCTCGACCGTGCTGTCGAAGCGGACGGTGCCGTGGTGCGCCCGCACGATCGTCGCCACGATCGACATGCCGAGGCCGCTGCCGCCGCGGGCGCGGGTGCGCGCCTTGTCGGCGCGCCAGAAGCGCTCGAAGACGTGGGCGGCGTCCTCGGGCGACAGGCCCGGGCCGCCGTCGATGACACGGATCGTCACGCCGCGCTCGTCGGAGGCCGCCTCGACGCGGATCGGACGCTCGGGCGCGGTGTGCACCGCGGCGTTGTTGATCAGGTTGCGGATGACGCGCAGCAGCTGGTCGGGGTCGCCGAGCACGACCGCGTCCGGGTCGATCTCGCCGGCCTCGATCGGACGGTCGGGGAACGCCGCGCGCGAGCCGTCGACCGCGTCGTCGACGAGCACGGACACGTCGACGAGCTGCTGCTGCATCGGCAGGTCGTCGCGGTTGCCGTCACCGCGGGCGAGGATCAGCAGGTCCTCGACGAGCCGGGACATGCGGGTGCCCTCGAACTCGATGCGGTCGATGTTGTCCTCGTTGCTCTCGCCGACCGCGCGTTGCATGCGCGCGAGCTCGGCGTAGCCGCGGATGGACGTCAGCGGGGTGCGCAGCTCGTGGGACGCATCGGCCAGGAACTGGCGCATGCGGTCCTCGGACTCGAGCCGTGCCGCGAACTGCGCCTCGACCGCCGACAGCATCATGTTGAACGAGGTGGCGAGCTGGCCCACCTCGGTGTCGGGCTCGTCCTCGGGGACGCGGCGGTCGAGGCCGGCGCCCTCGGGTGAGAGTTCCGTCGCGACCTCCTGGGCGGTGACGGTCACCCGCCGCAGCCGTCGGAGACTGAAGCGAACGCCGGCCGTCGTCACCAGCAGAGCCACGACGAGTGCCGCGGCACCGATGAGAATCGCGCGGGACACGAAGGTCGCCAGGATCTCGCGCACCTCGTCCGTCGCGAGACCCGACACCACGGTGAACTGCCCGAACGGGGTGCTCACGACCCGCGCGCTCACCCGCAACTGGTGGCCGTCGGTCGTGGTGATGGTGCGGAACGCCTCGGGGTCGTCCTCGATCGCCGACATCTGCGCATCGCTGAGCCGGATCGCGCGGAGCGACTCACCGTCCGTGATGTCCACCCGGGCCTGCCCGCCCGGATTCAACACCGCGATCCACTCGAGCTCGGGCGCCTTGTAGGTGCGCTCCTCGTTGCCGATGCGGCACATGGTCTCGCCCGTGCCGAAGCAGCGGACGATCTTGCCTGCGTTACCGGTCGCGACCGTCGCCAGCTGGCCGTCCAGCTGGTCGTAGAGGAACGAGCGCTGCGTGAAATAGGTGGCGGTGGCGATCGTGGTGACGAGGACGACGACGAGCGCGACCACGAACGTCGTGATCTTCGAGACCAGGCTGCGCGGGCCTCGGCGGCGACGCTGCTTCGGTGGGTTTGGTTCGGGATCGGGGGACGACGACGGACCGCCGCCGGGCGCCGCGGGAGGCGGCGCGGTCGGCGGCGGTCCGGAGTAGCTCGTCGTCGTCACTCAGTGGTCAACTCGGCAGCTCAGCTGCGCGGGGCCTTGATGACGTAGCCGGCGCCGCGGATCGTGTGGATCAGCTTCGGCTCGACGTTGTCGACCTTCTTGCGCAGGTAGCCGATGTAGAGCTCGACGATGTTCGACTGGCCCTGGAAGTCGTACTTCCACACCCGGTCGAGGATCTGCGTCTTGCTCAGCACGACCCGCTCGTTGCGCATGAGGTAGCGCAGCAACTCGAATTCGGTGGCGGTCAGGTGCACCTCGACGCCGGCGCGGGTGACCTCGTGGCTGTTCTCGTCGAGCTCGAGGTCGGCGACCTTGAGCACGCCCTCGCGGCCGGCGTCGGGGGCCGAACGGCGCAGCACCGCGTGCACGCGGGCGAGCAGCTCTTCGATGCTGAACGGCTTCACGACGTAGTCGTCGGCGCCCGAGCGCAGACCGACGATGCGGTCGGACGCGGTGTCGCGGGCGGTCAGGAAGATGACCGGCACCTGCGAGCCCGCGGCGCGGAGGTTCTGCAGGACGCCGAGGCCGTCGAGGCCCGGCATCATCACGTCGAGGACGATGAGGTCAGGGTCCTCCTCGGCGACCTTCGCGAGGGCGGCGGTGCCGCTGTCGGCGGTGACGGTCTCGAAGCCGTCGAAGCGGAGGGCGGACGAGACGAGGTGCGTCACGTTGTCTTCGTCGTCGACGACGAGGACCCGCCGTTTGGTGCTGGTGTTGCTCACCACGGTTGCTGCGCTCATCTCTGTCACTCCCAGTCAGTGTGCTTGCGCTGTGTCCATCCTGAGCGCGCACGCTGAGCCGAACATGGGCGGTGCCTGTGAGCAGGATATGCGGCGGAGACGTCAGGCGCCGCGGCGACGGCGCAGGCTGGCCGGTTCCACCGCGGAGGGCTCGGCGCTGCCGGGCAGCGCCTTCGGGTCGCCGGCGCGCGCCGTCCGGCCCTCCCGGAAGAGGCGGGAGATCCAGCCGGGCGGCGTCCGTCCGACGTGCCGCCAACCGTCCGGCGCGAAGCTGAGCACGAGCGACACCAGCGACGTGAGCAGCAGCAGCGCCGAGATCATGGCGCCACCCTTGGTCTCGTCGGTGAGGAACCAGATCGTCGTGCCCAGGACGGCGGCCTCGCCGAGGGCGGCGGGCCACCGCCGCCGTCCGCCGAGGAACATCCACAGCGCGACCGACAGGGCCACGAAGAGCACTGCCGCCACGATGCCGGCGATCAGTTCGCCGGTCTGGCTGTCGGTGATGTCCGGCGGGTGGGCCGGGCTGATCGTGCCGTGCAGGATGAACAGCGTCGCGTACACGGCGAGGAACGGCAGTGGCGCGGTGCCGATCGAGACGGCTCCGACGACGACCGCGGGCGACTCGTGGTCGAGGTCCGGATCCCGGTGGTGCGGCATCGTCCCGCAGATCCCTTCACGTCAGCCGAACATGCTGTCGCAGGCACCCTAACCCGGGTCAGCGCACGACCGCGCCTCCCGCGCGCAGCGCGTTCTTCACGTCGCCGACCGTGAGGGTGCCGAAGTGGAAGACGCTGGCCGCGAGCACCGCGTCCGCGCCGGCGTCGATCGCGGGCGGGAAGTGCTCCACGGCCCCTGCGCCGCCGGAGGCGATGACCGGTACCGCCACCGCCGCACGGGCCAGCCGGATCAGCTCGAGGTCGAAACCGTTCTTCGTGCCGTCGGCGTCCATCGAGTTGAGCAGGATCTCCCCCGCCCCCAGCTCGGCCGCGCGGGTGATCCACTCGATCGCGTCGAGGCCGGTGCCCTTCCGCCCGCCGTGCGTGGTGACCTCGAAGCCGCTCGGGGTCGGCGGGGCGTCGGCCGGCACCCGCCGGACGTCCGCCGACAGCACGAGCACCTGGTTGCCGAAACGCTCGGCGATCTCGCGGACGAGTTCCGGACGGGCGACCGCGGCGGTGTTCACGCCGACCTTGTCGGCGCCCGCGCGCAGCAGCGCGTCGACGTCGGCGGTGCTGCGCACTCCCCCGCCCACGGTCAGCGGGATGAACACCTGCTCGGCGGTGCGGCGCACGACGTCGTAGGTGGTCTCCCGCCCGCCGGACGACGCCGTGATGTCCAGGAACGTCAGTTCGTCCGCACCCTGCTCGTCGTAGCGACGGGCGAGCTCGACCGGGTCACCGGCATCACGCAGCCCGGTGAAGTTGACGCCCTTCACCACCCGTCCGGCGTCGACGTCCAGGCACGGGATCACGCGGACGGCGAGGCCGTCCGCACTCGACGGGGACTTCCCCGTGGACGACGAAGCGGGCACCCGGCAGAGTCTGCCGGATGCCCGCTCGCGAGGGTGCAGGTGTCAGTTGGTGAAGCGTGCGTACGACCAGTAGTAGGTGTTGCCGCTGTTCGCCGCGTCGCCGCGGTAGTACGAGCGGATGCGGTAGTACGCCCCGACGACGCCCTTGAAGGTGACGCCGGCGACGCTGCCCTTGCGGATGGTGAAGTGGCGCGTCTGGATGGTGCGCCATCCGGCGGACGAGTGCCGCTGCAGCTGGAAGTACATCTGCTTGCCCACCTTGCTCGGCGCGACGGCCGCGCTGAGCTTGCCGCCGGACGAGACACGGTAGATGCGGTAGCTGCCGACCGTCTTGTAGTAGCCGCTGGGCCGCTGCGCGAGGCGCACGTGGACCCGCGCGGTCGTGCTGGCCGACCGGCCCGCCCAGTGCAGCGAGAAGGCGGACGAGTAGCTCGCCTTGCCGCTGATGACCACGTTGCCCTTGCTGTTGGTGCGGCCGCGGTAGATGACGTGCGCGTCCTTGTGGTTGACGAACCGCTGGTAGAAGGTCACGGCCGCGTTGGCCGCGGGCACGTGGCCGAACAGCGTGATGCGGTCACCCGCCACGTAGTCGTTGCGGCCGGTCGCGATGCGCACCGTCGCGGCGGACGCGGCGCTGCGGGCCTGCTGCGTCGAGGCGTGGTCCGGCGTGAACGCCGGCGCCGCGGCGGCGATGCCCGGCACGGCGGTGACGATCAGCCCCGCGGCGAGCGCGAGCGTCCCCCGGCGGGCGGTGGTGGAGATGGGCATGTGGCTGTTCCCTCCCGCGGGACGACGATCGGTGTCGGCCCGCAATCCGATGATGGCGAACCTGATCTTCCCTGATCGGATTGGAAATTCACGGAGGTGGACATAAGTGGCGTAGGTCAGCACTGTGTTCGCGTCAGGAGCTCCCTATGAGTGATGCCGCCACCACCCCGCAGCGGATGACGGGCGCGGACATCCGCGCGGTCGCCGCCGCCACCCTCGGGTGGGCCATGGACGCCTTCGACTACTTCGTCGTCGTGCTGGTCTACGTCGAGGTCGGCGACGATCTCGGCGTCGACGCCACCCGCATGGCGTTCCTGACCACGGCGACCCTGCTCATGCGGCCGATCGGCGCCGCCCTGTTCGGCGCCTGGGCCGACCGGGTCGGACGCCGTCGCGCACTGATCGTCGACGTGCTGTTCTACTCGTCGGTCGGGTTCCTGTGCACGTTCGCCCCGAACTACACCTACCTGCTCGTGCTCCGCTTGCTCTACGGCATCGGCATGGGTGGCGAGTGGGGTCTCGGCGCGTCGCTGGCCATGGAGAAGGTGCCACCGAAGCGCCGGGGCGTCGTGTCCGGCATCGTCCAGCAGGGCTACGCGATCGGCTACATGATGGCCGCCGTCGCCTACCTGCTCATCGAGAACCTGACGACGTGGGGCTGGCGCGGGCTGTTCGCGTTCTCGGTGCTGCCGGCCCTGGTGTCGCTGTTCGTCCGCACCCGCGTCACCGAGTCGGAGGTGTGGCAGGAGACCCGGGCCAACGTGGTGGCCAACAAGACCCGCTTCCGCGACGTCATGGGCAACGTCAAGGTCCTGCGCCGTTTCGGCTACCTGATCCTGCTCATGACGGCGTTCAACTGGATGAGCCACGGCACCCAGGACGTCTACCCGACCTTCCTGAAGAAGGGACTCGGGTTCGAGGAGAACACCGCGCTGTACGTCGCGATCCTCTACAACGTCGGCGCGTTGTTCGGCGGCACGATCATGGGTGCGGCGTCCGAGAAGTACGGCCGGCGGGCCATCGTCGTCTTCTGCGCGGTGCTGGGCCTGCCGATCCTGCCGCTGTTCGCGGCCTCCACGTCGCTCGGCCTGATCTGCCTGGGCTCGTTCCTGATGCAGTTCGTCGTGCAAGGTGCGTGGGGCGTCATCCCCGCACACCTGACCGAACTGTCGCCCGCCGAGATCCGCGGGTTCTACCCCGGCGTCACCTACCAGCTCGGCAACTGCCTCGCGGCCTTCAACCTGCCGATCCAGGAGCACCTCGCCGAGACGCACAGCTACACCTTCGCCCTCACCGCCACGATGGTCCCGGTCTTCATCGCCGTCGCCGTACTCGCCGCTCTCGGCAAGGAGGCCCGCGGCGGCGAGCTCGCGCGAGCGGAAGCACCGCGCGAGAAGGCGCTCGCCTAACCCGCGAGCTTCGTCGGGTCCTCGATGCGGGAGGCGTTGGAGTCACCCGAGTGCCGGTGGATCGCGGTGGCGATCCAGAGCAGGACGCCGACACCGAGCAGCACGCCCGCCGTCTTGTAGACCTCCGCGTCGCGGTCGATCGCCGGCGTCACCAGGTAGATGCAGACGATCGCCCCGAGCACCGGCAGGACGGTCGGCGTGCGGAAGTGCTCGTGCTCGACCTCGTCCTTGCGCAGCACGAGCACGGCCACGTTCACCACGCTGAACACGGCCAGCAGCAGTAGCGTCGTGGTGTCGGCGAGGGACGTGATCTCGTTGACGAACCCGATCAGGGCCAGACCGAGCACGGTCGTGAAGGTGATGGCGACCCACGGCGTCCGTCGCCCGCGGTGGACGCGACCGAGCGGCCGCGGCACGACCCGCTCCTGCGCCATGCCGTACACCAGGCGGCTCGCCATCAGCATGTTGATCAGCGCGGTGTTCGAGACCGCGAACATCGTGATGAACGCGAAGATCGTGAGCGGGAACCAGCTCGCGCCGGCGTCGACCACCTGCAGCAGCGGTGTGTTGCCCTGCGAGAGCTGGTCGAGGGGCACCAGGGCCACGGCGATGACCCCGATGACGATGTAGAGCGTGCCCACCACCGCCAGCGCCGTGAGCATCATCTTCGGGAAGATCTTCGCGGGGTTCTTCGTCTCCTCGGCCATGTTCACCGAGTCCTCGAACCCGATGAGGGCGAAGAATGCGAGCGCCGTGGCGCTGCCGACCGCGGCGAACATGCTCTTGCCCTCGGGCAGGTCGATCTCGGTGACGCGGCCCCAGTCGCCGTCGCCGCCGCCCAGCGCCCAGACACCGATGAGCACGATCGTGATGAGACCGGCGGCCTCGATGCAGGTCAGGACGACGTTGAGCTTCACGCTCTCGCCCACGCCGCGGAAGTTGATCGCGGCGATCACCAGCAGGAACGCCAACGCGACCAACGTGATGCCGAGGCCCTCGCTCAGCGTGATGTCGAACGCCGCCGCGAAGTTGGACGCGAAGGACCGCGAGGCCGTCGAGGCGGACGTGATGCCCGAGCACAGCACCGCGAACGCGACGATGAACGTCAGGAAGTGCACGCCGAACGCCTTGTGCGTGTACAGCGCGGCGCCTGCTGCCTTCGGGTACTTGGTGACGAGTTCGAGATAGCTGCACGCCGTCAGGGTCGCGACCAGGAACGCGATCAGCAGCGGGATCCAGACCGCGCCGCCGACGATGCCCGCGACCTTGCCGGTGAGCGTGTAGATGCCCGCTCCGAGCATGTCGCCGATCATGAACAGCAGCAGCAGTCCGGGACCGAGGACCCGCTTCAGCTCGGTGTCGGAGCCGGTCGACTTGTCCAACTGAGTGGCGGCCATGCGCCTACGTTGCCCGAATTCTGAGGAACCTCCGCTGTGTGCGGGTTATGTATGGTCCCGGGCGTGTTAGCCGGTAGGCGGGACGGACACTCCTCGCGGAGGCCAGGCGTCCCGCACGGTCAGCGGACGGCGGCGAGCGCCTCGGGCAGCGTGAACGCCCCCGCGTAGAGCGCCTTGCCGACGATGGCGCCCTCGACGCCCAGGTCGGTGAGCGACGCCAGCGCGACCAGGTCGTCGAGGGACGAGACTCCCCCGCTGGCCACGACGGGCTTGTCCGTACGGGCGCAGACGTCGCGCAGCAGCTGCAGGTTCGGGCCCTGCAACGTGCCGTCCTTGGTGACGTCCGTGACGACGTAGCGGGTGCAGCCGTCCGCGTCGAGGCGGGCGAGCGTCTCCCAGATGTCCCCGCCGTCCTGGGTCCACCCCCGGGCAGCGAGGGTCGTGCCGCGCACGTCCAGGCCGACGGCGATGCGGTCGCCGTACTCGCCGATCGCCTTGCGTACCCACTCGGGCGACTCGAGGGCGGCGGTGCCCAGGTTCACCCGACGGCAACCCGTGGCGAGCGCGGCCTCGAGCGAGGCGTCGTCACGGATGCCGCCCGAGAGTTCGACGGCCACGTCGAGGCGTCCGACGACCTCGGCGAGCAGCTCGCGGTTGTCGCCGCGGCCGAACGCCGCGTCGAGGTCGACGAGGTGGATCCACTCGGCGCCGTCGGTCTGCCACTGCAGGGCGGCGTCCAGAGGCGCGCCGTAGTCGGTCTCCGACCCGGCCGCACCCTGCACGAGGCGGACGGCTTTGCCGTCGGCGACGTCGACGGCGGGCAGCAGGGTCAGGGTCACGGTTTCCTCCGGTCGAAGAACAGCAGGGCGAACATCGGCAGCGCGATCACGAGCACGAGGGCGGTCGCGACGGTGGCCGCGGCCGATCGGGTGAACACGAACATCAGGGCCAGTACGACCACGGCGAGCATGACGAGCACCGCGGTGCGTTCGCGGGTCTCGCGGCGCTGGTTCGTGTTCTGCCACAGGCGCAGCCGGCGCCAGGTGAGTGCGCGCTGCTCCCGGCGACGGCGCACGAGCGCGTCCCGCTCGCGCCGCTGCCGCTGCTCGGCCTCGCGTTCGGCGGCGGCCACCTCACGCGCGGCGCGCGCCCGGGCCCGGTCCTTGCTCAAATCGAGTCGAGCCAGTTCTCGAGCAGGGCGGCGCCGGCATCGCCCGACTTCTCCGGGTGGAACTGGGTGGCGCTGACCGGCCCGCGTTCGACGGCGGCGACGAAGGGTTCGCCGTGGGTGGTCCAGGCGATGTCGCCCTCGGTGTCGTGCGCGGCGTAGGAGTGCACGAAGTAGAAGCGGGTTCGATCGTCCAACCCACTGAACAGCGTCGAGCCCTGCGGTGCGGCCACCGTGTTCCAGCCCATGTGCGGACGGATGGGCGCCCGCAGCTGCTCGACCCGTCCGGGGAGCACGCCGAGACCGACGGACTCGACGCCGTGCTCGACGCCGGCGGTGAACAACACCTGCATGCCGACGCAGATGCCGAGCAGCGGACGCCCGGAGCGCACCCTGGTCTGCACGATGGTCTCGCCGCCGACGGCGTGCAGCCCGGCCATGCACGCGGCGTAGGCGCCGACGCCGGGCACGACGAGACCGTCGCAGTTGTCGGCGGCCTCGCGGTCGGCGGTGACGGTGACCTGCGCACCGACGCGCTCGAGGGCGCGCTGCGCCGAACGCAGGTTGCCCGAGCCGTAGTCGAGGACGGTGACGCGCTTGATTACAGGACGCCCTTCGTGGACGGCACGCCCTGAACCCGCGGGTCGTGCTCGGCGGCGGCGCGCAGCGCCCGGGCCACGGCCTTGTACTGCGCCTCGGTGACGTGGTGCCAGTCGCGGCCGGCGTGCACGGTCACGTGCAGCGCGATCGCCGCGTGGTACGTGAACGACTCGAAGACGTGCCGGGTGAGCGTGGTGGCGTACTGCGTGCCGATCATCGGCGGGGCGCCGTCGGGTTCGGTGTGCACGAGGTAGGGGCGTCCGGACAGGTCGACGGCCGCGTGCACGAGGCACTCGTCCATGGGGATCGTGGCATCGCCGAAGCGGCGGATGCCCGCCTTGTCGCCCGCGGCCTGCGCGAACGCCTGGCCCAGCGCGATGGCGGAGTCCTCGACCGTGTGATGGGCGTCGATGTGCAGGTCGCCCTCGACCTGCACGGTGAGGTCGAACAGCCCGTGCTTGCCGAACGAGCTCAGCATGTGGTCGTAGAAGCCGACGCCGGTCGAGACGTCGGTGCGTCCGCTGCCGTCGAGGTCGATCTCGACGAGCACCTTCGTCTCTTTCGTGGCCCGTTCGATACGGCCGGTACGGCTCATGACGTCACCTCGTCGAGTGCGGTGCGGAAGGCGGACATCTCGTCCGGCGTGCCGATCGAGACCCGCAACCAGCCCTCGGGACCGGTCTCACGGATCAGGACACCACGGTCGAGCAGCCCCTGCCAGACGGCGTGCCGGTCGGCGAAGGTGCCGAACAGCACGAAGTTCGCGTCGGAGTCGGCCGCCTGCAGGCCGCGGCCGCGCAGCCACGACACGGTGCGGTCGCGCTCGCCGCGCAGGTCGTCGACGCGGGCGAGCAACTCGTCGGCGTGGGCGAGAGCCACACGCGCCACCGCCTGCGACACCGCGGACAGGTGGTACGGCAACCGCACGATGCGCACCGCGTCGACGACGGCCGGGTCGGCGGCCAGGTAGCCCAGACGTCCGCCGGCCAGCGCGAAGGCCTTGCTCATCGTGCGAGTGACGACGAGGTGCGGGTACTGCGCCAGCAGGGTCGCCGCGCTGCGCACGCCCTCGCGGCGGAACTCGCCGTAGGCCTCGTCGACGACGACCACGCCGGGTGCGGCGTCGAGGACGGCCGTGATGTCGTCGAGCGGCAGCGCCGTCCCCGTCGGGTTGTTCGGCGAGGCGAGCAGCACGACGGACGGCTGGTGCTCGGCGATGAGCTCGAGAGCGTGACCGACGTCGATGGTGAAGTCGTCGGCACGGCGACCCAGCACCCAGAAGGTGTGGGTGTCGCGGGCGTACTCGGGATACATCGAGTACGTCGGCGCGAACGAGACCGCCGTGCGGTCGGGGCCGCCGAACGCGAGCAGCAGCTGCTGCATGATCTCGTTGGACCCGTTCGCCGCCCACAGGTTCGCGGCCCCGAGTGCGACGCCGGCGTCGCGGGACAGGTAGGCCGCCAGGTCGGCGCGCAGGGCGTCGCAGTCGCGATCGGGATAGCGGTTGAGCGTGCGCGCGGTCTCGGCCACCGCGGACGCGACGTCGGCGACGACCGCCTCGCTCGGGCCGTAGGGGTTCTCGTTGGTGTTCAGGCGGACGGGCACCTCGAGCTGCGGCGCCCCGTACGGCTTCGCGCCGCGCAGCTCGGGGCGCAGCAGCAGTTCGACGTCCAGGTGCGCGTTCACGTCTGTCGCACGGCCACGGCCTGGCCGTGTGCCGGGAGGTCCTCGGCCTCGGCCAGGGCGATGACGTGCGGGGCGACCTCGGCCAGCGCCTCGGCCGAGTACTCGACGAGGTGCAGGCCCTTGAGGAACGACTGCACCGACAGCCCGGAGGCGTGGCGCGCCGTGCAGCCGGTCGGGAGCACGTGGTTCGAGCCGGCGCAGTAGTCGCCGAGGCTGACCGGCGCGTGCGGGCCGACGAAGATGCATCCGGCGTTGCGGACGCGCTCGGCCCACCGCCGGGCGTCCGTGGTGATGATCTCGAGGTGTTCGGCGGCGTAGGCGTCGACGACGGCCAGGCCCTGCTCGAGGTCGCGGACGATCACGGTCGCCGACTGGACGCCGCCCAGGGCCTCGGTGACCCGCTCGGTGTGCTTGGTGGCGGCGACCTGCGTGGCCACCTCGGCGTCGACGGCGTCGGCCAGCTCGATCGAGTCGGTGACGAGCACGGACGCCGCGAGGGTGTCGTGCTCGGCCTGGCTGATCAGGTCGGCGGCCACGTGGCGCGGGTCGGCGGTGGCGTCGGCGAGGACGGCGATCTCGGTCGGGCCCGCCTCGGAGTCGATGCCCACGCGGCCCTGGACGAGCCGCTTGGCGGCCGCGACGTAGACGTTGCCCGGGCCGGTGATGACGTCGACCGGTTCGATGCCGAGCGACAGGTCGCCGTACGCAGCCAGCCCGACGGCCTGGGCACCACCGACGGCATAGACCTCGTCGACGCCGAGCAGCGCGCACGCGGCGAGGATCGTGGGGTGCGGACGGCCGTCGAAGGCCTGTTGCGCGGGGGTGAAGACCGCGATCGACTCGACGCCGGCGACCTGCGCGGGCACGACGTTCATGACCACGCTGGACGGGTACACGGCGAGCCCGCCCGGCACGTAGAGCCCGACGCGCTGCACCGGCACCCACCGCTCGGTGACGGTGCCGCCGGGCACGACCTGCACCTCGACGGTGTCGCGGCGCTGCGCCTCGTGCACGATGCGGGCGCGGCGGACGGACTCGGTCAGCGCCGCCCGGACCGCCGGGTCGAGGTCGGCCAGCGCCTTCTCGAGCGCGGCCTCCTCGACGCGCGGCTGCGGGACGTCGACCCCGTCGAAGCGAAGCGTCGCCTCGCGGACGGCGGCGTAGCCGCGCCCCTCGACGTCGGCCAGCAGCGGCGCCACCGTCGCGACCGCGGCATGCACGTCGACCCCCGCGCGCGGCAGCGCGCCGCGCAGCTCGCCGGCGGTACCGGCGAAGTCGGTGAGGTCGAGTCGGCGGAGCAACGGTTGGGCCACGAGCCCCAGTTTACGGACGCCCGCTCGTCGGCCCGGGCACTAGCGTGGGGACGTGCCCGAGGTCATCCCGCTGTTCCCGCTGAGTCACGTCTTGCTGCCGGGAATGCCGCTGCCGCTGCACATCTTCGAGCGGCGCTACCGGGAGCTGCTGTCCGACATCGCCGAGGCACCCACCGGCCCGGTGTTCGGGGTGGTGGCGCTGCGCGCCGGCACCGAGGCGATGACCCGGCACGTGCGCCACGGCGAGATGCCCGAGGTCGAGCCGATCGGCACCACGGCCGAGATCCTCGAGATCGAGACGTCCGACGACGGCACGTCCGACCTGCTGTCCGTCGGCAGCCGCCGCTTCGAGGTCCGCCAGCTGCTCACCGTCGGCAAGCCCTACCTGCGCGCCGAGGTCGAGTTCCTCGACGAACCGGACGGCGACCTGACCCTCGAGCAGGAGGACCGGGCGCGGGAGCTGATCGACGTGTACGACGCCATCCTGCTGCGACTCGCCGGCCGCGGCACCGGCACCGAACTGCCCCGCGACGCCAACCAGCTGTCCTACCAGCTGGCGGCCCGGCTGCCGTTGCCGCCGGACGAGAAGCAGCAGCTGCTGTCCGACGGCACCACCGCCGAGCGCCTGACCCGGGTGACGCGCCTACTGCGGCGGGAGATCTCGCTGCTGCAGGCGACCCGGAGCATTGCCGTCTCCCCCGCCGTACTGCGGCTGTCCACCGGCACCAACTGACGGGTCGGCCGGGTACGGCGCCTGTCCCGGCAGGGGCGGCGGCACCGGCTGCATCGCGAACCGTGCCTGGTAGGCGGCCCTCGCGGCGTGGGCCTGCTCGCGCGCCGGGTCGGGCCGGCCGAGGTCGTCGTGGGCGGTGAACGACACGAGCACGGCGTAGACGAGCACGGCCAGCCCCGCCTGCAGGAACATCAGCCCCGGGATGTGCACGGTCAGCGGCAGCTGGTCGATGATCGTGTTCGGACGGCCCTCGTCGGTGCCGCCGCCGAGCACGCGTCCGACCAGCCAGGTGAGACCGGCGCCTGCGGTGCCGCCGAGCGCGAGGGCGAGCAGCATCGGCAGGCCGCGGGTGCTGCGCCAGGACCAGGCGACCACGGCGCTGAGCAGGCCGGCGGCGCCCACGAGCACGAGGTACCGGCCGTCGCCGCCGATCCACGACTCGGACTCCTCGACCTGGATGGCACCGGGCCGGACGATCAGACCCCGCGGACGCTCGGGCGCCCACCACTGCCACGCCACGCCCAACAGCACGCCCAGCACCACGAGCGCGCCGGCGGCGATGGCGGCCGCTTTCAGCTCCTGACGGCGCGCGGCGGTGAGCGGCCCGCTCACCGGACGGCTCCCGCCCGCTGCAGCAGCAGGTGGAGCTGGTCGACGCGGGCCTGCGACACGGCGCGTTCGACGTCGAAACGGCGCAGCCGCGCCAGCGTGTCCTCGCGGCGGCGGGCCCGCAGCAGACGCAGCGCCAGCAACGGCAGCGTGGCGGTGCGCGACGGCAGTCCCACCCGGCGCAACTCGGCCAGCACCTCGGGTGCCGCGCCGTCGACCACCTCGTGCAGCTGCGTGCCGAGCTCGCCGTGCTCCGCGGCCGCCATCACCCGGTTCAGCACGAAGCGCAGCAGCGCG
Organism: Jatrophihabitans fulvus; assembly: GCF_054781375.1. Classification (NCBI taxonomy): domain Bacteria; kingdom Bacillati; phylum Actinomycetota; class Actinomycetes; order Jatrophihabitantales; family Jatrophihabitantaceae; genus Jatrophihabitans; species Jatrophihabitans fulvus. The sequence goes on along the minus strand of NZ_BAAGUN010000001.1, from coordinate 949,031 downwards.
CGCATCGCCAGCACGCCCAGCATCACCAGCACGAGCAGCACGGTGACCACGGTCAGGTGCAGCACCAGCTGGCAGACGACGGCCAGCGCGAGCAGCACCACGGCGAGGCCGAGCAGGGTCCAGGACACCCGCTGCAGCACCACCCGTCCGACGACGAAGCGCGACAGCGCCCACCGGCTGAACGGGTCGCCCTGCCGGAACGCGCCGACATCGGGCTCCTGCGGGCCGACGGGCAGCTGGGGTTCCACGCGGCCGAGACTACCCAGGCTCTACCGGGAAACAGCTGGGTCGGCGACGCCGACCGCGACCGTCACCCGGTCCTGGTAGAACGCGATGTGGCCGAGCAACTCGGCCACCTGCGGGTAGGGCTCGGCGTAACCCCACGCGACCGGCTCGGTGCCGTCGGCGAGACGCCAGTAGTGGGCCCAGCCCTTGTACGGGCAGCGGGTGCTGTCGTCGGTCGGGGTGAGCGCGCTCAGGTCGACGTCACGCTCGGGCACGTAGACGACCAAGCCGTGGTCCTGCTCGTCGACGACGATCGGCGACGTGGTGTCGGCGAGCACGCGGTCGCCCGCCGTCACCCGGACGCGGTTGCGGCGCCGCAGCAGGTCGACGCGGTAGTCGGGGCGGGTGTCGTAGCCGGTCTCGACCGGCGTGCTCGTGGTCATGTGGTGGCAACCGCGGCCGTGGGCGAGGTGTTCCTCACGCCGCGAGGGCAGCCGGGCCCAGCAGCGCCTTGAGGTCGCCCATCAAGGCCGCGGACGGGGTGACGCGGTAGCCGTCACCCAGCCGCAGCGTGTGCACCTTCTCGCCGCTCACGAGGGTCAGGTGCACCTCGGTGGTGCCCGGGTGCTGGGCGAGGATGTCCTTCAGCCGGTCGACCATCGGGGGCGTGCACCGCGCGGTGGCCATGGTGACCTTGACCGGGCCGCGCTCGCCGTCGGCGGCGGTGACGTCGATCGGGGTCACGTCGCTGGCGATGAACTTGACGGTGTCCTCGCGGGCGTCCGTCCGCCCCTTGATCGCGACGATGGCGTCCTCGGCGACGGTCAGCGCCACCTGCGCGTAGGTGGCGGGGAAGAACATGACCTCGATCGAGCCGTCGAGGTCCTCGAGCTGGGCGCTCGCCCACGGCGCGCCCGCCTTCGTGACGCGGCGGCTGACTCCGGACAGGATGCCGGCGAGCGTCATCGTCTGCGCCTCGGCCTGGCCCTCGGCCTGCACCGAGGCGATCGTGCCGTCGGCGGTGGTCGCCAGCACGTGTTCGAGCCCGAACAGCGGGTGGTCGGACACGTAGAGGCCGAGCATCTCGCGTTCGAACTGCAGCTCGACCTTCTTGTCCCACTCGACCTCGGCGACGCGGACGGCGAAGACGTCGTCGTCTGCGGCCGTCGCGGGCTCGTCGCCGAACCCGGCGAACAGGTCGAACTGGCCGTTGGCCTCGTTGCGCTTGATGTCGAGCACCGCGTCGACGGCGGGCTCGAACACGTTCATCAGGCCGCGGCGCGGGTGGCCGAGCGAGTCGAAGGCGCCGCCCTTGATCAGCGCCTCGATGGTGCGCTTGTTGCACACCACCGCCTCGACCTTCTTGAGGAAGTCACCGAAGTCGACGTAGGGACCCTGCTCGCCCTCGCGGCCGCGGACGATCGCCGACACCACGTTGGCGCCGACGTTGCGGATCGCGGTGAGGCCGAAGCGGATGTCGGTGCCGACGGCGGTGAACATGGCCGCCGACGAGTTCACGCACGGCGGCAGCACCTTGATGCCCATGCGGCGGCACTCGCCGAGGTAGAGGGCCATCTTGTCGCGGTCGTCCTTGACCGACTGCAGCAGCGCGGCCATGTACTCGGCCGGGTAGTGGGCCTTGAGGTAGGCCGTCCAGTACGAGATGACGCCGTACGCGGCCGAGTGCGCCTTGTTGAACGCGTAGTCGGCGAACGGGACGAGGATGTCCCACAGCTTCTTGATCGCGGGCTTGGTGAAGCCACGCTCGATCATGCCGGCCTCGAAGCCGACGAACTCCTTCTCGAGGACCTCGCGCTTCTTCTTGCCCATTGCCCGGCGCAGGTTGTCGGCCTGGCCGAGCGTGAAGCCGGCGAGCTCCTGCGCGATCGACATGACCTGCTCCTGATAGATGATCAGGCCGTAGGTCGTGCCGAGGATCGGTGTCAGCGCTTCGGTGAGCTCGGCGTCGACGTACTCGATCGGCTGGCGGCCGTTCTTGCGCAGCGCGTAGTTGGTGTGGCTGTCGGCGCCCATCGGACCCGGGCGGTAGAGCGCGATGACGGCCGAGATGTCCTCGAAGTTGTCGGGCTGCATCAACCGCAGCAGCGACCGGAGGGGGCCGGAGTCGAGCTGGAAGACGCCGAGCGTGTCGCCGCGGCACAGCAGCTCGTAGGTCTCGGGGTCGTCGTACGGCAGGTTCTCGAGGACGAGGTCGATGCCCCGGTTGGCCTTGATGTTGTCGACGGCGTCGCCGAGGACGGTGAGGTTGCGCAGGCCGAGGAAGTCCATCTTGACCAGCCCGAGTGCCTCGCACATCGGGTAGTCGAACTGGGTGATGATCGCGCCGTCCTGCTCGCGCTTCATGATCGGCACGACGTCGACGAGCGGGGCGCTCGACATGATCACGCCGGCGGCGTGCACGCCCCAGTTGCGGATCTGTCCCTCGAGGCCGAGCGCGGTCTCGTAGATCTTCTTGACGTCGGGGCTGGTGTTGGCGAGCTCGCGGAACTCGCCGCCCTCGCCGTAGCGCGGGTGGTCGGTGTCGTACAGCGCGCCCAGCTTGATGCCCTTGCCCATGACGTCGGGCGGCAGCACCTTGGTGATCGTGTCGGACATCTTGAAGTCGTAGTCGAGGACGCGGGCGGCGTCCTTGATCGCGGCCTTCGCCTTGAGCCGCCCGAAGGTGGCGATGTAGGCGACGCGGTCGCTGCCGTACTTCTCGGTGACGTAGCGGATGACCTCGGCGCGCCGGCGCTCGTCGAAGTCGATGTCGAAGTCGGGCATGGACGGGCGCTCGGGGTTGAGGAACCGCTCGAAGATCAGCCCGTGCTGCAGCGGGCACAGGTCGGTGATGCGCAGCGCGTACGCCGCGATCGAACCCGCGCCCGACCCGCGGCCCGGACCGACGCGGATGCCGTTGTCCTTGGCCCACTGGATGAAGTCGGCGACGACGAGGTAGTAGCCGCAGTAGCCCTTGGCCGCGATGACCTCGAGCTCCATGTCGACGCGGTCCTTGACCTCGGCGGTGAGCTTCTCGCCGGGGTAGCGGTTCTCGATGCCGCGCCAGACCTCCTGGCGGAACCAGGACTCCTCGGTCTCGCCCTCGGGGACGTCGGCGCGGGCCATGAAGCCGCCGGTCGACTCGGTGAACTCGACGTCGCAGCGCTCGGCGATCAGCAGCGTGTTGTCGCACGCCTCGCGCATGTCGAACTTGTCGACCCAGAGCTCGCGCATCTCGGCGGCGGACTTGATGTAGTAACCGCCGCCGTCGAACTTCAGCCGGTTCGGGTCGGACAACCGCTTGCCCGAGGCGACGCAGATGAGCGCGTCGTGGGCGGCGGCGTCGTCGGGGTGGTTGTAGTGGGAGTCGTTGGTGGCGACCGGCGGGATGCCGAGCTCCTTGCCCAGGCGCAGCAGGTCGTCGCGCACGCGGCGCTCGATCTCGATGCCGTGGTCCATGAGCTCGAGGAAGAAGTTCTGCTTGCCGAAGATGTCCTGGAACTCGGCCGCGGACTTCTTCGCCTCGTCGTACTGGCCCAGGCGCAGCCGGGTCTGGATCTCGCCCGACGGGCAGCCCGTGGTGGCGATGAGCCCCTCGTGGTACTCGTGCAGCAGCTCGCGGTCGGCGCGCGGCTTGTAGTAGAAACCCTCGAGGCTCGAGCGGGAGGACAGCCGGAACAGGTTGTGCATGCCGACGGTGCTCTCGGCCCACATGGTCATGTGCGTGTAGGCGCCGCCGCCGGCGACGTCGTCGCCGCCCTCCTCCGCGGTGCCGCCGCGGCCCCACCGGGTGCGGGCCCGCAGTGACCGCGGGGTGTTCGGGGTCAGGTAGGCCTCGATGCCGATGATCGGCTTGACGCCGTGCTTGCGGGCCTTGGACCAGAAGTCGTAGGCGCCGTGCAGGTTGCCGTGGTCGGTCATGGCGATGGCCGGCATGCCGAGCTCGGCGGTGCGCGTGAACAGGCCGTCGAGCAGCGACGCGCCGTCGAGCATCGAATACTCGGTGTGCACATGCAGATGCACGAACTGATCGCTCGAACCGCTCACCACACAGGCGATTCTGGCACCCCCCACCGACACCCCTCGGCGTGTCGCCGAGGTGTGTCGGTCCGGGTCTCTCGACCTCCGGTGGAGGGTTACCCGGCGCGAGGGGTGGACGTGCTCAGAGCAGGACGACCGACCAGGCGCCGGTGCCGTAGTTGGCGATGCTGACCGTCAGGTCGAGCCGGTTGGCCGGGTGGGCGGCGAGCTCGGCGGCGTCCGACGGCGCGCCCGCCAGTCCCGGCGAGCTCGCGACCAGCCGCAGGTGCTCGTCGCAGTGCTCGTTCAGGACGCTGGCGAAGACGTTGAACACCTCGCTGAGGTTGTCGAACACCGTCGGCGAGAGCACGCCGTCCTCGATGGCCGCCTCGGCACCGCCCTTGGGGATCAGCGCGATGGACGTCCCGAGGAACGCCGCGAGCGGCAGGTCCGCCAGCACGACGGCGGCCAGCCGGCCGAGGTCGGTGTGGTAGACGCCGACGCCGGCGCACGAGCCCGGCGGTACCGGGTGCCCGAGCGCGACGTCGACGTCGCGGCCGAGCATGCCCTCGAGCAGGTCCTTGACCGCCTTGGGGTCGGGAAGGGTCGTGGTCGCCATCGTCAGACCCCGGCGGTCGCGAGCACGTCGCTGAACGTGTCGGGCGTGAACGGCTTCGCGATGAGCCCCAGAGCCCCGGCGGCGGCGGCCTGGCTGCGCATGTCCTCGGACCCCTCGGAGGTCACGAAGGCGAAGGGGACGGTGTTGCCCGCGGCCCGCAGGGCGCGCAGGAACTGGATTCCGGTCATGTTCGGCATGTTCCAGTCCGACAGCACGAGATCGGGGTTCTCGGCCGACACCTTGGCGAGCGCGTCGGCGCCGTCCTCGGCCTCGACGATGTCCCAGCCGGAGTAGCCGGCCTGGCGCAGGGTGCGGATGACGATCTGCCGCATCACGCGGCTGTCGTCGGCGATGATGACCTTCACGGTGACTCCTCGAGCGGGGTAGCGGGCAGCGGGCTGACGAGCAGGGTGGCGCGGCCGTCCGGCCAGAAGACGTCGACGACGCAGGTCGGGTCGGTGCCGGCCTCGATGACCTCGCCCGCACCCACCTCGGGCAGCGTCAGGCGCGACTCGCCCAGTCCGAGCGACTTCACGTTGCCGCCGACGATGTTCGCCAGTTCGCCGAGGGCGTCCGAGACGGCCTCGTCGTCGACCGCGGCGTCGTCGGCGAGCTTGAACAGGCGGCGGGTCAGCGACGCGGCCGACTGCGGGTCGCAGCGCACCACGACCACCCCGGTGGCGTCGCCCTCGATCGAGACGCGGCCGGCCAGGTCGTCACCCGCGGTGGGCAGCACGTCCTCGGCGGGGACGGCAATCGCGTCCTCGGCGACGAAGGTCGTCCAGACGTCGGTCGTGATGGTGCCGAGCGCGTCGACGTCGACCTCGATCGGCGCGGTGGGCGCGCTCACGCGACACCCGCCGGAGCCAGGCCCAGCAGGCTGAGCTTGTCGAGCATCGCGTCGGCCGTGAACGGCTTGATGAGGTATTCGTGGGCGCCCGCCGCGAGCGCGCGGACGATCTGCCCGTGCTCGCTCTCGGTGGTCACCATCATGAGCGTCATCGCGCGCAGCTCGACCCGGGAACGGACCGCGGTCACGAACTCGAGGCCGGTCATGACCGGCATGTTCCAGTCGATGCACGCGAGCTCGGGACGCGCTCCGGCATCGAGCAGGTCGAGTGCGGCACGGCCGTGTTCGGCCTCGAGGGTCTCGAACCCGGCACCGGCCAGGATCGAGGACACGATGCGCCGCATGGCACGGGAATCGTCGATCACCAGGGCTTGCACGTCAGGCTCCAATCGCCGGCTGGTAGTAGGAACTGCGACCGGCCGTCGAACGACGCCAGCCCTCGTCCACACCGATGGTCACCTCGGCGGACCCGAGGAACAGGTAGGCGTCCGGACGCATCACAGCCCGCACCCGCTGCAGGATCTGCCGCTTGGTGGGGACGTCGAAGTAGATGAGCACGTTGCGCAGGAAGACGATGTCGAACGTGCCGAGCCCGGCGAAGGGGGCCGCCAGGTTCATCTGGCGCGGCTGCACCATCGCGCGCAGGCGCGGCGAGACCACCCAGTCGGTGCCCTCGCGGGTGAAGTGCTGCACGAGCCGGGCCGCGGGCATGCCCCGGTTGACCTCGAGCTGGCTGTAGCGGCCGGCGCGGGTCCGCTCGACCATCGTCGGGGACAGGTCGGTCGCGAGGATCTTCGCGCTCATCGGACGCGACGACGCGAAGTCGGCGACCTCCATCGCGATCGTGTACGGCTCCTGGCCGCTGGAGCAGGCCGCGGACCAGATCGACACCGTCCCGTCGAAGCCCGGACGGGCCGCGACGGCAGGCAGGATCGTGTTGCGCAACGCGACGAACGGGTCGCCGTCGCGGTACCACGAGGTCTCGTTCGTGGTGAGCGCGTCGACGACCTTCGCGCGCAGGGCGACGTCGCGGGCGGTGCGCACCTTGGCGACGAAGTCGTCGACGGTCGTCGTCCCGACCGACCGGGCCAGGGGTGTCAGGCGTGCCTCGACCAGGTATTCCTTGCCGGGGGCCAGCACGATCGCGCTGTCGCGCAGCACCATGTCGCGGACGAAGTCGAAGTTCTCGGCGGTGAGGGTCATCGGGAGCTCGCCAGGGTCGGGGTCGACGACGCGGCCGACAGCACGGACGTCGCGCCGGGGCCGACGCGCTTGAGGATCGCGGTGGCGACGGTGTCGAGCGGGAGGATCTCGTCGGCCAGTCCGGCAGCGGCGATGGCACCGGGCATGCCCCAGACGACCGACGTGCGCTCGTCCTGGACGAGCACGCTGCCGCCGGCGGTGCTGATGCGCCGGGCACCCTCGCGGCCGTCGTGGCCCATGCCGGTGAGTACGACGGCGAGCGTCGCCGCGCCGAAGCACGCCGCGACGCTGGCGAAGAGCACGTCCACGGCGGGACGGCAGAAGCACACCGCGGGTTTCTGGTTCAACCGGACGACGGGCGTGGCCGACGCCTCGAGTTCCATGTGGAAGTCGCCCGGCGCGATGTAGACGGTGCCCGGGGCGAGCACCTCGCCGCCCTGGGCCTCGAGGACGCGCACCTTGCAGCTGCGGTCCAGCCGCGCCGCGAACTGCGCGGTGAACACCGGCGGCATGTGCTGCACGACGACGACGGGCACGGGGAACGAGGCGGGCAGGGCCTCGAGGACGCCGGCGAGGGCCTGCGGTCCGCCGGTGGAGCAACCGATCGCGAGCACCTTGGGCGTGACGCCCGGGGCGGACGCGCGCCGCGGGGCGACGGCGGTGTGCCCGACCGACGGCGCGGACGGGCGGACGGGGGCCGTCCCCGTGCGGGTGACGGCGCTGCGCCCGAGCCCGGCGGCGGCGCCGGCGAGGGCGTGCACGCGCGGGATCAGCTGCTCGCTGACCGCCTGCATCGACTGCGCGACGCTGCCGACGTTGGCGGGCTTGGTGACGTAGTCGCTCGCGCCCGAGGCCAGCGCCTCGAGGGCGACGGCCGCGCCCGGCTCGGTGAGCGTGCTGAACATGATCACGGGCAGGCGCTTGTGCTTCGCGCGGATCGCGCGCAGCGCGGCCAGCCCGTCCATCTCCGGCATCTCGACGTCGAGCGTCACGAGGTCCGGCTGCAGCAGGTCGACCTTGGCCACCCCGAGCCGGCCGTTGACGGCCGTGCCGACGACCTCGATGTGCTCGTCGGCGGACAGGACGTCGCTGACCAGCCGGCGGACGACGACGGAGTCGTCGACGACCAGCACCCGGATGCGGCGCGGCGCGCTCACGGGGCGTCCGCGCGCGGCGTGGGAGAGGTCGGGGTGGTCACGCCCCCACCATCGGACGCCTGCGCCCCGACTTGAGGCGCTGCGACCGTCGGGTGACCGTCAGGCGGCGAGTGCCTTGTGGAGGGTCGCGGTGAGCCTGGTGGCGGCGTCCTCGCCGAGCAGGTCGGCGACGACGGTGGCCTGCACGGCGCCGCTCAGCACGTTCCATACGCCGTACGCGCCGTCGCGCGCGGTGAGGCCGGCCGCGGCGAACGCGCGGACGGTCAGCAGCTGGGCGGCGGCCGCGGGGCGCAGCCGGCCGGCGAGGTACACCGCCCAGCTGGCGTCGTGGACGGCGGCGGCCCACGCCGGGCGGGAGTCGTCACCGGCCGCGGCGCGCAGGACCGCCAGCTGCGCCGGCGTGAACGACGCGATCGCGTCGAGCAGGGCGAGGACCTCGGCGGTGCGAGGACCGAGGTCGAGGTCGTCGGTGCGCGCGGCGCCCGGGGTGATGTGCGGGACGTCCGGGCCCGCGGGGCCGGACGCGCCGTCCGCCGCCGGCGCGGTGCCGTAGCCGTGTCCGTAGTGGTCGGCCAACAGGTCGACGATCACGTCGACCGCCGCGACGGCGTCCGGGTGCTGCCACCGGATCGAGCCGCTCTCGTGCCACGTCCACGACAGGATGTCGTCGCGCACCAGGCGCACGAGCGCGTCGAAGTCGCCGAGCATGCTGGTCTCGAGCGTGCGGACGGCGCGCACCGGGATCTCCGCCGGGTCGGGCTCGTCGCGCATCGCCCGCAACACCCCGGTGACCGCCGGCACCGCGGCCGGGCGGGGCCGCGGCCCGCGCGGGACCGCGGCGAGGTCACGCAGCTGGTGTTCCTCCAGGCGCAGTGCGCCCAGCAGGATGTCGGCGAGCTCGGTGCCCCCCGCGAGCCGGCACAGGTCGAAACCCAGCACCGGCATGTTGACCAACGAGTACGTCATCGTTCTTCCCCTCCCTGCACGGACCGACGGACGCGCGGGTCCGGCGCGACGCGGGGGGACGAAGGCCAGACGTGCTCAGTCGAGTATCGCGCGGGTGACCGCAGCCTGCTCGGTGAGAACGCCGCTGATGAGCACCTGGGTCTCGTTGATCTTCTCGACCGCCTGCTTGATGTCGTTCAGCGACACCGAGACCTGCTCCACCTGGCGCTGGATGGCGCTCACCTTGGCGTCGACGTCCGTGGTCGCGCGCGCGGTCTCCGTGGCCAGTTCCTTGACCTCGCCGGCGACGACGGCGAATCCCTTGCCCGCCTCCCCGGCGCGTGCCGCCTCGATGGTGGCGTTGAGCGCGAGCAGGTTGGTCTGGGCGGCGATGCCCTGGATGACGTGCACGACGTTGCTGATCTCCTGGCTCGCGTGGCCCAGCGTGGCCATCTGCGCGTCGGCCTCGTCGGCCAGCCGGCGTCCGTTCTCGGCGACGGTGGTCGCCGAGACGACGTTGCGCTCGACCTCCTCGATCGACTGCGTGAGCTCGCTGCCCGCGCGCTGCAGCCGCTCGGCGGCCGCCATGCGCTCGAGGGCGTCGCCGAGCAGGTACGCGGTGTTGCGCAGCGCCGCTGCCCGGCTGTCGGAGATGATCAGCTTGCGGGTGGCGAAGAAGTCCATCGTGCCGACGACCTCGCCGTTGACCAGGACCGGCAGGCACACGCCCGACTTGACGCCGGCGCGCTGCGCCGCGGGGGCGCGGACGCAGTCGGTCATCTCGGCGAGGTCCTCGACGAAGTACAGATCCCGCCGCTCCCAGGTCCGTCCGGACAGGCCGACGCCCTTGGCGAACGACGCCGCCATGGTGACGTTGCGGAACTCCTGGCCGGCGTCGCCGGACTCGATCTCGAAGCGCAACACCTGCGCCGCCTCGTCCAGCTGCCAGAACGAGCCGTACTGCCAGTCGAACTCGCTGCGGATGGTCTGCAGCGCGATCTGCAGCGCCGACTGCTTGTCGTGGATGTTGGTCAGCTTGCGCAGCACCGTGGTGACGGCCTCGGTGTCCTGCGCCGCCTTGCGCTGCTTCTCGACGTCGGCGATGCGCTCGAGCGCCTGCGACACGAGCACGCCGACGCTGCGCAGCACCGCCAGCCGCTCCTCGCTCGGGTCGAGGGTCTCGGTGACGAAGAAGTCCATCGTCGCGACGACGTCCTTGCCCGAGAAGAGCGGGAAGCAGACGCCGCTGCGGACGCCGGCGCGGACGGCCGCCGGGCGGCGGACGCAGTCGTGCACCTCGCCGAGGTCGGCGACGAAGACGAGGTCACGCTGCTTCCAGGCGCGGCCGTTGAGCCCCACTCCCTCCGGGAAGCGTGCGGTGGCGGTGACCCGGGCGAACTCGTCGTCGACGCTGCCCGACTCCGCCGCGTACCGCAGCTCCCCGGCCTCGACCACCCAGTAGGAGCCGTACGCCCAGCCGAACTGCGCGCGCACGGTGTCGAGCGCGATCTGCGCCGCCTGTTCGGTGGTGGTGGCCTCCGCGAGGGCCACGACGATGCGCGACATGGTCGCGACGTCGGCGCGGGACTCGGCGACGCGCGGGTCCTCGGCGGACACCTTGTGCTTCGTGAACACGGACGTTCTCCTGACGGGCGGTGAGGTGGTGAGGGAGTGACTCAGACGGTGAACTGCGCGACCTGCGAGCGCAGCTGGGCGGAGGTGGCCTGCACCGAGGCGACGGCCGACTGGCTGGTGTTGAGGCCTTCGGAGGTCGACGAGGCGGCCTCGGACACGGAGATGATGTTCGCGGCGATCTCACCGGACCCGGCGGCCGCCTCGGTCACCGAGCGCGCCATCTCGTTGGTGGTGGCGGTCTGCTCCTCGACCGCCGAGGCGATCGAGACCTGGTAGTCGTTGATCTGGGCGATGATGCTCGAGATGTCGCCGATGGCCGCGACCGCGGCGTCGGTGTCGGCCTGGATCGTCTCCACCCGCCGGGCGATGTCCTCGGTGGCCCGCGCGGTCTCCTGCGCCAGCTCCTTCACCTCACCGGCCACGACCGCGAAACCCTTGCCGGCCTCCCCGGCCCGCGCCGCCTCGATGGTGGCGTTGAGCGCCAGCAGGTTGGTCTGCTCGGCGATCGAGGTGATCACCTTCACGACCGAACCGATCTCGGCCGACGACTCACCCAACCGCGACACCGTCGCGTTGGTGCTGGCCGCGGCATCGACGGCCGAGGCCGCGACCCGGGCGGCCTCGGAGGCGTTCTGGGCGATCTCGCGGATCGAGGCACCCATCTCCTCCGAACCGGCGGCGACGGTCTGCACGTTGCGTGACACCTGCTCGGCCGCGGCCGACACGACCTGCGACTGCACCGAGGTCTCCTCCGCCGACGCGCTGATCACGCCCGAGGACTCCGACAGCTGGTCCGCCGCACCGCTCAGCACGGTCGCGGACTCGGTGACGTGGCGCAGCATGTCGCGCAGCGACTTCTGGGCGTTGCCGAGCGACCGGGCCATGGACCCCATCTCGTCGCCGTTGTCCACCTTGGCCTCGCGGGTGAGGTCGCCCTTCGCCATGGCGCCGAGAGCGGTCTCGACCTCGCGCACCGGGCGGACGACCAGGTTCGCGATCCAGCGCGCCACGACAAGGCCGAGCAGGAGAGCGATCGCTGCGACGATCGCGAGCAGCAGTTCCGCCTCGGTACCGGCGTCGTCGACCGACTTCAGATTCGCGTTCAAGCCCTTTGCCTCGGCCGCCTCGGTGGTGTCGAGGGCGTCGGCGGCCTTGCCGGCGAGCGTCTCACCCTGGTCGATCACGGCGGCCAGCTTCGCCATGGCCTCGGGCGCGGTCGACTTGGCGAGCGGCAGCATCTGGTCGTCACGCAGGGTGCGCCACTGCTCCCATACCGACTGGAAGGTGCGGAACGCGGGCTGCACCTCACCGATGGACAGGTACTCCTTCGTCGCGTCGTCGAGCTCGCCGTCGGTCTCGGCGATCTTGTCAGTGAAGGTCTTGAGCACCGCCGCGTCCGACGTGTCCGCCAGTCCCATCTGGGCCACGAGCATGCGCGACTTCAGCTCCGACTGATGCACGAGTGCGAGCGGCGTGACCTCGTCGTTGATCGCCGTCGACACGTTGTGGGCGGTACCGGAGACGTTCTCGAAACTCATCCAGGCGACCGCGACGACGGCGATCAGGCCGGCGATCAGCAGGCCTGCGAGGCCGTAGATCTTCTTGGCCACGCCGGCGTCACGGATGACGGACAGCGGCGAACGGGAGGACGGGCGGGGGGCGGGGGAAGTGGTCATGTCATGTCCTCGGTCAGGCCGCAACGGTGACGGCACGGTCGACGTCGAGCGCCAGGAGCAGGCGGTCGTCGAGCTTGTAGGCGCCCTCGATGAGGTCTCGGGCGATGCCGTCCACGGTGTCCGGCGGGGCTTCGAAGATGCTGGTGTCGACATCGACGACGTCGCCGATGCGGTCGACCAGCAGGCTGATCACCTCGCCGTCGATGCGCACGACGACGTTGGTGGGGGTCTCGTCCTCACCGCGTTCGGCGAGGGCGAGGCGGCGGCGCAGGTCGAGCACGAGCACGACCTCGCCACGCAGGTTCATCAGGCCCGACACGGCACCGGGGGCGAGGGGAACACCGGTGGAGCGATGGTCCTGCAACACCTCCTGCACCCGGGACACGGGCACGCCGTACAGGTTGTCGCACAACGTGAACGTGGCGAGCTGCTGGTTCATGCGGGCACCTCCATCGGGTACGCGGCGGTGTCGACGGCGGTGTCGACGGCGGCGTCCGCGTCGAACGGGCGGTAGAAGCGGGGGTCGGCGGCGAGGATCGCGGAGCGCACGTCCAGCAGCTCCGTGACCCGCTCCTTGACCACGAGCGAGCCGAGCAGGCCGCTGTCGTCGATGTCGCTGCGGGTGGCGGCGGACGCGTCGACGATGTCGATGATGCTGTCGACGCCCATCGCCACGCTGCGTCCCTCGCTGGCGTAGACGACGACCGGCAGGGTCTCGCGCGCGGCGTCGCCGTAGCTGCCCAGCAGCTGTCCGAGCCGGATGAGCGGCAGGATGCCGTCCTGGCGGCGGATGACCTCGCGCTGGCCGACCCGTTCGATCTCGGCCGTCCGCACCTCCTCGAGGCGGGTGACGCTGGCCAGCGGGATCGCGACACGGCGGTCCTCGCCGAGGCCGACGAGCAGCATGCGCTCCTGGTCGGTGCTGACCAGACCCTCGCCCTTGCCGGCGTGGTCGACCCGCTCGGTCGCCTCGGCACGCAGCGCGGTGCGGGCGATGCACTGGATGTCGAGGATCAGCGAGACGCGGCCGTCGCCGAGGATGGTGGCGCCCGAGAAGATGCCGATGCCCTTCAGCAGCCGGCTCAGCGGCTTGACCACGATGTCCTCGGTGTTGACGACGCGGTCGACGACCAGGCCGAAGCGCCGGCCCTCCGACTGCAGCACGGCGATGACACCCGAGTGGCGAGCACCCTCGTCGTCGCGCTTCTTGTGCAGCAGCGCGTCGAGGCGGACGAGCGGCAGTAGCTGTCCACGCAGCCGGTAGACCTCCGCCCCGCCGACGTGCTCGATCGCGTCCCGCGAGCGGGCGGCGGCCGAGTCGAGGGCGACGAGCTCGAGCAGGTTGACCTGCGGCACGGCGAAGGTGTCGCCCGCGCAGTCGACGGTCAGGGCCGGGACGATCGCGAGCGTCAGCGGGATGCGCAGCCGGCAGGTGGTGCCGCGGCCGGGCTGCGACTCGACCTCGATGGTGCCGCCGATGTTCTCGATGTTCGTCTTGACGACGTCCATGCCGACCCCGCGACCGGACACGTTGGTCACGGCGGCGGCGGTCGAGAAGCCGGGGCGGAAGATGAGCTGCAGCAGGTCGGTGGGCGACATGGCCGCGGTCTGCTCGGCGGTGACGAGCCCCTTGCGGACGGCACTCTCGCCGATCTTGACCGGGTCGATGCCGCCGCCGTCGTCCGACACCTCGACGACGACCTGACCGCCCTCGTGGAACGCGCGCAGCGTCAGCGTGCCCTGCTCGGACTTGCCGGCGGCGCGGCGGGCGGCGGGCGCCTCGATGCCGTGGTCGACGGCGTTGCGGACGAGGTGGGTCAGCGGGTCCTTCACGGCCTCGAGCAGGGTGCGGTCGAGCTCGGTGTCCTTGCCGACCATCTCGAGCTGCACGCTCTTGCCGCACTGGGTGCCGAGGTCACGCACGACGCGCGGCAGCTTGGACCAGAGGTGCTCCATCGGCTGCATGCGGGTCTTCATGACCTCTTCCTGCAGCTCGGTGGCGATGATGTTGAGCCGCTGCGTCGCGCGGACGAGATCGGCGTCGCCCGAACCGGACGCGCGGCGCATGACCTGGTTGCGGGTCAGCACGAGCTCGCCGACCAGCCGCATGAGCGAGTCGAGCAGCTCCACGTCGACGCGGATCGAGGAGTCGGCGATCGTCCGGCGGGCGGCGCCCTCCTCGCCGGCGGGCGGTGCGGCAGGGGCGGCAGGGGCGGCCGGTGCGGGCGGCACGGGTGCTGCCGGCGGCGCGGGCGTGGCCGCGGGTGACGGGGTGGCGGCCTGGACGGGCTCGGGCTCGCCGTCCGTGTGCTCGTCCGCTGTCTCCTCGTCGGTCTCGTCGGTCTCGTCGGTCTCGTCCGTCTCGTCTGCCTCGTCGACGACCTGCGGCTCGGGCGCGGGAGCGGCGGTGCCGTCGAGCACGGCGCGGACGGCGACGACCGCGTCGGCCACGTCGACGCCGGCGTCCGTCCCCGTGGCCTCGATGGCGGCGAGCAGCTCGCGGACGGAGTCGACCGTGGCGAGCAGCGCGTCCGTCGTCGCCGGGGTCATGCGCATGACCCCGTCGCGCAGCTTGGCGAGCAGGTTCTCACCGACGTGGGTGAGCTCCTCGAGCCGGGAGAACGCGAGGAAACCGCTCGTGCCCTTCAGCGTGTGGATCGTGCGGAAGATGCTGGCGAGCAGGTCCCGCGAGTCGGGTGTCCGCTCGAGCGACACCAGGTCACGGTCGAGCTGGTCGAGGTTCTCGTAACTCTCGACGAGGAACTCGGCGACGATCTCGTCCATACCGTCCATCGGCGGACACTCCCCGGTCGATCACGAACCGCAGAACTGTTCCGCGGATACCGGACCATCGGTTCGTCCACCACGCGCATGAGAGGTTCTCAGGACGAAGGGACCAAAGTCCCGTTCCTTCGCCTGCCGGACGAAGATCGACCTCAGGCGGACGGATCAGGTGAGGATGCGCACGATCGTGCCGACCGTCCCCCAGCGGTACAGGGTCGCGATCGCGGTCAACGGCATGCGGACGCAGCCGTGCGACCCCTCCCGCTTCCACCGCCAACTGCCGAACGGGAACGTCTGCCATCGCGCGTCGTGGAAGCCGTACAGCGGGGCGTCGAAGGTGATCCAGTAGCGCACGTGGAAGGCCCCGCCGCCCGACGGGTACAGCGTCGTGTTCCGCGTCCGCGTCTGGATGCGGTAGGTGCCGCGCGGGGTGTCGGAACCGACCCGTCCGGTGGTCACCGGGCTGTGGAACGCGACCTTGCCGTACCGGCACAGCCAGAGGTGCTGGCGCGACACCTTCACGATGACCTTCTTCGGCGCCGTGTTCCACCGACAGTGGTTGCCGGTGACCGGCATGAGCGGCGCGGCCGACGCCGGTGCGACCGCGACCAGGCCGGCCGCCAGGAGCGTGATCGTGACGAGCAGACAGCGCAGTCGGGTCATGGCCTGATCCTCACCGGGGTGCCCACGGGCGCCCACCTGTAGAGCTTCGCTATCGCCCGGACGGGCAGGTGGACGCCGCCGAGGAACCGTCGGTGCGCCACCGCGCGCAGCGCTGTGGTCAGCACGGCGAGCCCCTCACGGCGTCGCCTCCCGGGCGGCGCGGGCGGCCCGCTCGACCCACTTGGGTGGGGTGCCGTAGCGCTGGGTGGGGACGAGGCGGCCGTGCGCGCAGTCGTCGACCAGCTGGGCCATGCGCTTGTCGCGGGTGGCCTGCTGCTTGGCGCCGAGCACCCAGCTGATCGCCGTCCGCCGGTAGGACGGCGTCGTCGCGTCCCAGAAGGCGGACGCCGCCGGGTTCGCGGCCAGCAACGCAGCATGCTCGGGCGGCAGCTGCCGGTCGGCGTTCTCGTAGGCGTAGGTGCCGCTGCGGTCGGCGCGGCGGCGCTCGAACGCGGCGAGCCCGGCCGGGTGCATCCGTCCCTCGACCGTCAGCCGTTCGACGAACGCGATGTTGACCTTCGACCAGGTCGAGCCGGGGCGGCGCGGGGTCCAGCGCTGCCGGCCGGTGTCCTCGTCGATGCGCTCGTACCTCGAGTCGATCCAACCGAAGCACAGCGCCTCGGGTACCGCGTCCTCCCAGGTGAGCCCGCGGTCGGGCACGTGCTTCTTGCGCAGGCCCATCCAGAGGTCCGGCGCCGTCTCGTGGTGGGTCTCGAGCCACGCGCGGAACTCGTAAGCGTCACGGAAGAACAGCGCAGGTTGCGCGTCCGTCCCGCCGGGGGTCCCCGCTGTGCCGGTCACTGCCCCGGGGGCACCGGACGGCCGTTGAGCACGACGTCGCCGTAGCCGTTGCGGGGGTCGGTGATGTAGCGCTCGAGACCGCGCATCTCGCGGTCGTGCTCGCGGCGGATGTCCTCGCGCATGATGGTGGTCGTTCGCCATTCGGCGAAGATCATGCCGAGGAAGATGGTGCTGAACACGACTGCGGCGACGATGCCGCGGGCGATGACCTCGATGGTCGTCCGGGAGACGTCCAGCACCGTGAAGACGGACGTGTCGGAGTCGGTGCCCACGACGTCCTGCTGACCGACCTTGCCGGTGAACAGGAAGATCACGATGAAGGCCACCGCCACCCACATGAGGTAGCCGCCGAGTCGGGAGGCGCGGGCCAGCTCGCCGCGGGCCTCCGCGAGCGACAACGGCCGCGAGTAGACCTTGCGGTAGATCACGAACAGCCACGGTGTGAAGGCCAGGACACCGACACCGACCATCAGGACGCCGTTGCCGACGATCTGCTCGATCAGGCCGAACACGACGATCGTGAACAGCGAGTAGAACGGCGCGATCGTCACCAGGAACCACCCCGGCAGGCCCGAGGACGGGAAGAGGCTCTTGACCCGGGCCGCGCCCTTCAGCATGCCGCTGGGCACGGACAGCACGACCGGCAGCAGCGTGAGCGCGTACTGGACCGCCAGCGACAACCTGATGCCGCTGATCGCCTCCTCCACCGCCTGCAGCGTGCCGTTCTGCGCGCCGATCGCGCGCAGGCGGTCGACGTCGGCGATGACGTCGACGGGCGCGAGCGCAGCCAGCATCGGCAGGACGATCGACACCAGCCAGCAGGCGAGCAGGGTGCGCGACGAGCGGCGCAGCTCGGTCCACCGCGTGATCACGACGAAGCAGCCGACGGGCACGAGCACCAGCGAGATGACCGGCACCCAGTTGATGAACTTGCCCAGGCCGGTCAGGTACTCGGTGTCGGCCTTGGCGGCGTCGACCACCGACAGGATCACCGACAGCAGCAGCACCGGCAGGGCGACCATGAGGCTGCTGCGCCGCCAGGCGAACATCCCCTGCAGCCGGTCGAAGATGCCGGCCTGCTCCAGCGCCACCCGCTCCTTCGGCGAGACGACGACCTGGGCGACGTTCCAGTCGACCGCCCGCCGGATGTGGGTCCAGAGGCCGGCGCCGGGCGGACCCGCCGGGGGGCCGTAGGGCTGCGGCCCGAACTGCTGCCGTCCCTGCTGCGGGCCCTGCGGGAACTGGTTCGGCGCGAACTGCTGCTGCGGGAAGTGCTGCGCTTGCGGCTGCGGCGGCACCGGCCCGGAGTGGAACGGCGGCTGTCCGGGCTGATCCGTCTGCGGGTACTGGCCGGGAACCGGTGGGTTCGGGTGGGTCACGGTGCTCTCCTGCTGTCGCGCGTCCGCGGGGTGGGGTGATTCTGGCAGTCGGCTGAGCCCACGTCTGTGGGTAGAAGGACCCGCTCGGGCGCCGCGACGGACCTTCGCACCCGATCGTCCGTCGGGCGTCCGTCCGGGTCAGGGGTGCTGGCATGCCTCCCGCGCGGGACGTCCAGCAGGATGGGCGGGGTGGATGCCGACGAGCTCGCCGCCGCCCTGCGACCGCACCTGGACGGCGCGCTGATAGCGACCGACTTCGACGGCACGCTCGCGCCGCTGCAACCGGACCCCGAGGACTCCCGCCCCGTGGCGGGCACGGTCGAGGCGCTGACGGCACTGTCCGTGGCCGGTGCGCAGGTCGCGGTCGTCACCGGACGCGACGCCCGCACCGTCGTGCGGCTCGGCGGCCTCGACGCCGTCCCCGGGCTGGTGGTGGCCGGCGTCTACGGCGCCGAGACCTGGCGCGACGGCGAACTCACCACGCCCGACACCCCGGAGGCGATCGAGGCATTGCGCGAGCGGCTGCCCCGCGTGCTCGACGACGCCGATCCCGCCGTGTGGATCGAGGACAAGCGACTGTCGCTGGTCGTGCACGCCCGCAGGGCCACGGACCCGGCCGCCGCTCTCGAGGCGCTCACTCAGCCGGTGTCGGCGGTGGCGGACGAGCTGGGTTTCGAGGTGCATCCCGGCAGCGGAGTCATCGAGCTGCGCCTGCCGGGCTTCGACAAGGCGGGAGCGGTCGCCTCGCTGATCGAGTGGCGCCACCCGACGTGCGCCCTGTTCCTCGGCGACGATCTCGGCGACGTGCCCGCGCTGGAGGAGATGCAGCGGCTGCGGTCGTCGGGCACCCCGGCCTGGGCGGTCGCGGTCGCGTCGTCGGGCGTGGCCGAGGCGTCCGCGGCGGCCGACGTCGTCGTGCCGGACGCGGACGCCGCGGTCGCGCTGCTGTCGGCCCTCACCGCCGGCCGCGACCGGTAGGGTCGCAGTCCGTCCGCCTGGCGAAGGGACCGGCGTGAACGACGCCCCCGGTGAGGAATTCGGCCCGTACGTGCTGGAGCACGTGCTCGGCCGCGGCGGGATGGGGGTCGTCTACCGCGCTCGCGACCGCGTGAAGGGGCGTGTCGTCGCCCTCAAGCTGTTGCCGCGCGAACTCGCCGCGGACGAGACGTTCCGGCTCCGGTTCCAGCGCGAGTCGCGCGTCGCCGCCAAGCTGCGCGACCCGCACGTCATCCCGATCCACGACTTCGGCGAGATCGACGGCCGGCTGTTCATCGACATGCGGTTGGTCGACGGCCACGACCTGGCGGACGCGATCGCGGCCGCGGGACGGCTCGCGCCGGCGCAGGCGGTCGCGATCGTGGCCCAGGTGGCGAGCGCGCTCGATGCCGCCCACGCCGCGGGCCTGGTGCACCGGGACGTGAAGCCGGCGAACATCCTGCTCACGGGCGCCGACCGGCCCGGCCGGCCCCCGTTCGCGTACCTCGTCGACTTCGGCATCGCTCGTGCGGCCGCGACCTCGACGACAGCAGGCCAGGTCACGACCACCGGGACGATCGGCACGGTGTCGTACATGGCGCCCGAACGCATCCTGGGCGGCCCGGGCGACGGCCGTGCCGACGTCTACGCGCTCGGCTGCGTGCTGTACGAAGCGCTGAGCGGGCGGCGGCCCTTCGACGGCGAGCCCGCGGCGGTGCTGTACGCCCAGGTCAACCAGCCGCCCCCGGACCTGGCCACGGCCGTGCCCGGCCTGCCGGCAGGCCTGATCGCCGCGGTCGAGCGCGCGCTCGCGAAGGACCCCGACGACCGTTTCGACACCGCCGGCGCGTTCGCGGACGCTGCCGCGGCGGCCGTGGCGGTACCCGCCGCGACGGGTTCGACGGTTCCCGCCGGGGACGACGCCCCCACGGCCCGCCTCGGTGCCGCGCCTGCGCCGGTCACCGACCCGCTCACCCCGGTACCTGCCGGTCCCGGTCCGGACGAGCGCACCCGGCGGGCCGGCGGCGTCACGCCCCGGCCCCCGGACCCGATACCCTCGCCCACCGAACCACGACGCCGGCGCACCCCCGTCGTGCTCACCGCCGCCCTGGTGCTCGCGGCCGCCGTCGCCGTCGTGGTCGTGGTGGCGACGAGCGGCGACGACGGCGACGACCCGGGCGCGGCAGGCCGACCCGGCGGCGGCACCTCGGCGCAGGCGCCCTCGATGTCGGTCGGATCGCCTGTCGGGTCAGTGCCGCCCACCTCCCCGAGCACCTCACCGAGCACCTCACCGAGTACGTCCCCGAGTACGTCCCCGAGTACGTCCCCGGGCAGTTCGTCGCCGGTGCGTCCCGCCCCGCCACCCGCGCCGTTCCGGTCGGCCGGGCTGTTCGCGCTGGCGGCGCCGTACTTCCTCCCCCGCCAGTGCGTCGCCGACCCGCCCGCGTCGGACGCGCCGTTGGCGACCCGGCTGCGCGACGTCGAACTCGTGCGCTGCGAGTCCGGGACGTACAGCGCCGTGTTCTTCCGCAAGGCCGACCGGGCGGGGCTGCTGGCCGAGCGCGAGCTGTACCTGGGCGAAGCCGTCGACGGCACCCTGCGTCCCGTGACCGGCGGCGCCGGCAGCGCCCGCGTCAGTCTCGCGCGGTCCTTCACCCACAAGCCCTACAGCGGACGGACTCCGCCACGGGTCTACTGGGAGAGCGCGTCGACGTTGTGCGCCGCCGAGCTGCAGCCGCGCGGCGACCAGGACACCCGGACGGTCGTCGCGTTCTACCGCTCCGGCCGCTGACCCCTACCGGGTTGTCTTCTCCAACTCGTCGAGTTGCGCCTGGAACCAGGCCGTCGGCGGCAGGCCCACCGCGGCCTCGCGCATGCGCGCGGCGCGGGCGGCGCGTTCCTTCTGCGGCATGATCAACGCCTCGACGAGCGCCTGCGCGGTGCCGGCGACGTCGAACGGGTTCACCTGGATGGCGTCGTCGCCGAGCACCTCCGCCGCCCCGGTCTCGCGCGACAGCACGACCGCCGGTTCGTGCTCCGACAGCACGAGGCCCTCGAGCACCACCAGGTTCATGCCGTCGCGGATCGAGTTCACGAACACCACGTCGCTGCGCCGCATGATCGCCAGGGCAGCGGGGTAGTCGTCGCCGATGTCGAACAGCAGCGGCGTCCAGTCGTCGGTCTCGAACTCGGCGACGATCTCCTCCGCCAGCCGCTCGAGCCGCGCGGTGTACTCGCGGTACGCGGGGACGTCCTCGCGGGACGGGTTGTTGTAGACGGCGTGCACCACGCGTCCGCGCCACTCGGGACGTGTCCGCAGCAGTTCGCGATACGCGAGCAGGCCGCGGTAGACGTTCTTCGACAGCTCGGTGCGGTCGACGCGTCCGATGAGCAGGCGGTCGCCGACCACCTCGTCGAGCAGGCGCAACTGGTTGTCGACCTGCTTGCGGGACGCGAGCTGCCGCATCTCGTCGCCGTCGACGCCGAGCGGCCACACCCGCGCGGCCGGCGCGTCGACGCCGACCACCTTCTGCGCCGTCTCGCGGAAGAGGCCCGCCCACCGCTCGGTGTGGAACCCGATGACGTCCGCCCCGAGAATGCCCTCGACCAGCTCGCGGGCGACGTCGTCGGGCAGCACCTCGAAGTCGGACGGGTTCACCCACGGCGTGTGGGTGAAGAAGCCGATGCGGACGTCGTCGCGCAGCTCGCGCAGCATGCGCGGCACCAGGAACAGGTGGTAGTCCTGCACCATCACCCGGGCGTTCGGTGCGGCGGCCTCGGCCAGCGCGTCGGCGAAGGCCTGGTTGAACCTCACGTAGCTGGACCACTGGCGCCGCCAGCCGGCGTCGAACGCGGGCTCGGTCGAGAGCCCGTAGAGGCGGTGCAGCACGAACCAGAGCGTCGAGTTGGCGATGCCGTTGTAGGCGTTGCGGAACGTCTGGGCGTCGAGCGGCAGCATCCGCACGTCGAAGTCGCCGGCGAGCGCGTCGGCGACGAACGGCACCTCCGAGATCCGTCCGCCGGGCGAGCGGCGGGCGAGCACCCGCTCGCGGTCGTTCATCGCGGCGCTCACCCACACGGCGTCCTCGGTGCTCGACAGCGCCGCCTGCATGCCCGACACGAGGCCGCCGCTGCCGCGGCGGACCTGTTCCTCGTCGGACTCCTCCCCCGCCACGACGGTCAGCGGTCCCCGGTTCGATGCGACGAGCAGTGGCGCGGTCATGCCGTCCGTCCTACCCCAACGCCGGTTGAGGTCACTGTTCGTCGCGCAGGACGTCCAGGGCGTGGGCGAGGTCGTCGGGCAAGGGGGCCACGACCCGCAGTTCGGTGCCCGTGCCGGGGTGCTCGAACGCCAGCTCGCGGGCGTGCAGCCACTGCCGGTGCAGCCCGAGCCGCGCGGCGAGGGTGGGATCGGCGCCGTAGGTGAGGTCGCCGACGCACGGGTGCTTGACCGCGGCCATGTGCACGCGGATCTGGTGGGTGCGGCCGGTCTCGAGGTGCACGTCGAGCAGCGACGCCGCCCGGAACGCCTCCTCGGTCTCGTAGTGCGTGACGGACGGACGGCCGCCCGCGACCACGGCGAACTTGTAGTCCGAGCCCGGGTGGCGTCCGATGGGCGCGTCGATGGTGCCCCGGGACGGGTCGGGATGGCCCTGGACGAGCGCGCTGTAGCGCTTGTCGACGGTGCGTTCCTTGAAGGCCCGCTTGAGCAGCGAGTACGCCCGCTCGCTGCGGGCGACGACCATCGCCCCGGTGGTGCCGACGTCGAGACGGTGCACGATGCCCTGGCGCTCGGCGGCCCCCGACTCGGCGAGCCGGTAGCCCATCGCGGCGAGACCCGACGTGACGGTCGGACCGGTCCAGCCCGGGCTCGGGTGGGCGGCGACGCCGACGGGCTTGGCGACGACGACGACGTCGTCGTCCTCGTGCAACACGATCAGCCCGTCGACCGGGGTGGGCGGGGCCGCGGGGACGGCGGACGGCTCGTCGACCCCGAGCAACGAGCCCGCGTGCACCTTGGCGCTGCGGGCGGCCGGGGCACCGTCGACCGTCACGTGACCGGCGTCGATGAGATCGGCGGCGGCGGTGCGCGAGTAGCCCAGCAGCCGTGACATCGCCACGTCGAGGCGCAGCCCGTCCAGCCCGTCCGGCACCGGGAGCAGGCGGCTCACGAGCGCTTCCGGGTGCCGGACGACGGCGCCCGGCGGCCGTCGAACTCGACGCCGCGCAGCGCGAGCACCGCCGCGAGCACCGCACCGACGACGATCGCGGAGTCGGCCAGGTTGAAGATCGGCCACTTCTCGCCGTTGCGGGCGAAGACGCTGATCCAGTCGACGACGTGGCCGCGGCCGATGCCCGGCTCGCGGAAGATGCGGTCGCCCAGGTTGCCCAGCGCGCCGCCGAGGATCAGGCCGAGCGAGACCGCCCACCCGGTCGAGCGCAGCCGCTTCGCCGTGCGGATCAGCACGACCACGACCACGAGCGCGACGACGGTGAGGATCGCGGTGAAGCCGGTGCCCAGCGAGAACGCGGCCCCGGAGTTGCGCGCCTGCTGCAGGTAGAACAGCCCGTCCAGGATGCGGACCGGGTCGTCCGTGCGCTTCAGCTGGGCGACGACGACGATCTTGGAGACGACGTCGAGCGCCAGCGCCAGCACCGCGACGACGGCGAACAGGACGACGCGGCGGGGCCGCTCGACGCGGACCGTCGCCGCGGGATCGTCGGCAGCGGGCTCGGTCACCGCGCCATCATTCCAGGCGGTGCCGAGGGAACTGCTGGGTGACCGGTCTACCGGCGTTCCTCGAGCGCCTTGCAGGTGACGTCGAGGGTCGCGGCCGGGAAGGCCTGCAGCCGCGCCTTGGCGATCGGCTTGCCGCAGCGCTCGCAGAAGCCGTAGGTGCCCTTGTCGATGCGCTCGACGGCCCGCTCCATCTGGGTCATCAGGTCGAAGCGGTTCGCCGCGATCGACTGCTCCTGCTCGCGCT
The DNA here is from genome assembly GCF_054781375.1 of Jatrophihabitans fulvus. NCBI lineage: Bacteria > Bacillati > Actinomycetota > Actinomycetes > Jatrophihabitantales > Jatrophihabitantaceae > Jatrophihabitans > Jatrophihabitans fulvus. The sequence continues at coordinate 925,114 of NZ_BAAGUN010000001.1, read as the reverse complement.
CGAACGTCTTGCTGCCGGCGTCGGCCTGGTCGTCGCCCGCGCCGTCGGAACTCGAGCGCTGCAGCTCGTCCAGGTCGTGCATCGACACGTCGTACGCGTCGTGCATCTCGGTCAGCTCGTCGACGAGCTGCGCGCGGACCTCGGCCAGCTCGGCCTGGGTCCAGTCGGAACCGCTCGGCACGGCGACCTCGTCGTCGGCCTTCTGGGCGGGCGGGGTGATCGGGGTGGTGGTCACAGGTGGGGTTGCCTTCTCGTCCGGTGGCACCGGCGTCGACGAGGTCGTCGACGCGGACGGTGCGGGTGTCGGTGAGGTCTTCACCGGCGCGGCGCTCGGGGTAACCGCGGCGGGGGCGATCTTCGTCGCACCCTCGGACACCGGACCAGCCGGACTCACCGACTTCTCGGCTGCCGCCCGGGGGGCGGACGCGGCCCGGGTGGCGGCCCGGGTGGCCGACTTCTTCGCCGGGGCCTTTGTGGCCGGGGCCTTCGTGGCGGGAGCCGCCTTCTTCGCGGGAGCCGCCTTCTTGGCCGGTGCCGCCTTCTTGGCCGGTGCCGTTTTCTTGGCCGGTGCCGTCTTCTTGGCCGGTGCCGCCTTCTTGGCCGGAGCCGCCTTCTTGGCCGGAGCCGCCTTCTTGGCCGGAGCCGCCTTCTTGGCCGGAGCCGCCTTCTTGGCCGGAGCCGCCTT
>NZ_BAAGUN010000001.1:0-924330 GCF_054781375.1 Jatrophihabitans fulvus | reverse complement strand
TCTTGGCCGGAGCCGCCTTCTTGGCCGGAGCCGCCTTCTTGGCCGGAGCCGCCTTCTTGGCCGGAGCCGCCTTCTTGGCCGGAGCCGCCTTCTTCGCCGGAGCCGCCTTCTTCGCCGGAGCCGCCTTCTTCGCCGAAGCCGCCTTCTTCGCCGGAGCCGCCTTCTTCGCCGGAGCCGCCTTCTTCGCGGCGCCCTTCTTCGCGGCGCCCTTCTTCGCGGCGGCGGTCGTGGCCGAGGCGACCTTCTTGGCAGCCGCCTTCGCGGCGGCGGAGGTGCTCGTGGCGCTGCCGGGGCTGCCGGAGCCGCGGGTGGGGGCGGCGGAGTCCGTGGCGCGACCGCCTCGTCCGACTCGGCGCAACACGCGGCCCACCCGTCCCCCTGCAGCCATGGACATCCCTCCTGGTGGCGACGTCCGCCGACTCCGGCCGTTCCGGAACCGCCGTGTCGACGTCGTCCGTGAAAGCGCGGTCAGAATATGAGCCAGACCACGCAATTACCACCACCCACGCCCTGCTCGCCCGGGGAACGGTCGGCGCGGCGGGTTGGCGCCGGCCTCTAGACTCGGGTGCGCAACGACGAGGACGAGTAGCCGGCGGCCTCCCTGTCGTGAGCGACCCGGGGACGGTGCGAGCCCGGGGGCAGGCCCACCGGCGAAATCACCTCCGAGCCCCGGAAGAACGGGCGAACGGACCCACCGGTCCCGTCCGCCCCACTAGACCCGGACGCACGACCAGAGCGGGCACCGCCGCACCGGCGGGGTCAACGAAGGTGGTACCGCGGCGCCCCGGCGTCGTCCTTCGATCAGCAGTGCACGCCGATCAGAAGGAGCACCACCGAAGTGAGCGAGAACAGCAGCTACCGCGCGCTGCCCGGCCACGTCGACCTCCCCGCCCTCGACCACGAGGTCATCGAGGGCTGGCGCGACCGCAAGGTCTTCCAGCGCAGCATCGACGCCACCGCTCACGGCCCCAAGTGGACGTTCTACGAGGGCCCGCCGACCGCCAACGGCATGCCCGGCACCCACCACGTCGAGGCGCGCGTCTTCAAGGACGTCTTCCCGCGCTGGCGGACCATGAAGGGCTACCACGTGCCCCGCCAGGCCGGCTGGGACTGCCACGGCCTGCCCGTCGAACTCGCCGTCGAGAAGGAGCTCGGCTTCACCGGCAAGTCCGACATCGAGAACTACGGCATCGCCGAGTTCAACGCCGCCTGCCGCGAGAACGTGCAGCGCCACGTCGACGCGTTCCTCGGCATGAGCGAGCGCATGGGGTATTGGGCCGACTACGAGCACGCGTACTGGACCATGAACCCCGACTACGTCGAGTCGGTGTGGTGGGCGCTGAAGACGATCTTCGACAAGGGCCTGCTCGTCGAGGACTTCCGCGTCGCGCCGTACTGCCCGCGCTGCGGCACGACGCTGTCGGACCACGAGGTCGCCCAGGGCTACGAGGACGTCACCGACCCGTCGGTCTACGTCCGCTTCCCCGTCGCGTCCGGACCGCTCACCGAGAAGTACCCCGGGGTGGCGCTGCTGGTCTGGACGACGACGCCGTGGACGCTCGTGTCCAACACGGCGAGCGCCGTCAACCAGGACGTCGACTACGTGGTCGCCCGCACCGCGTCCGGCGAGCTGCTCGTCGTCGCCGAGGCGCTGCGTGCGCGGGTGCTCGGCGACGACTCCGAAGTGCTCGAGACGCTGCCGGGACGTGACCTGGTCGGAACCCCGTACGTCCGTCCGTTCGACTTCGTCAACTTCGACACCGACGCGCCCGTCCACACCGTGCTGCACGCCGACTTCGTCACCGTCGACGACGGTTCGGGCGTGGTGCACGAGGCACCGGCGTTCGGTGCCGAGGACTTCACGCTGTGCAAGGCCAACGGCCTGCCGATCGTCAACCCGATCAAGGCGGACGGCCACTTCGCCGACGACCTGCCGCTGGTCGGCGGCATGTTCTTCAAGCAGGCCGACACCGTGCTGGTGAAGGACCTCGAGCAGCGCGGGCTGCTGTTCAAGCACGTGCCCTACACGCACAGCTACCCGCACTGCTGGCGCTGCCACACGCCGCTCATGTACTACGCGCTGCCGTCGTGGTACATCCGCACCACCGCGATCAAGGACGAGCTGCTCGCGCAGAACGAGGCGACCAACTGGTTCCCGGGGACGATCAAGCACGGGCGTTACGGCGACTGGCTCGACAACAACATCGACTGGGCGCTGTCGCGCGACCGCTACTGGGGCACTCCCCTGCCGGTGTGGCGCAACGACGAGTCGGGCAAGGACATCTGCGTCGGCTCTCTCGCCGAGCTGCACGAGCGGTCCGGCGTCGAGCTCTCCGACCCGCACCGTCCGTTCGTCGACGACGTGACGTTCACCGTCGACGGCGAGCCGGGCACGTACCGCCGGGTGCCGCAGGTGATCGACGCGTGGTTCGACTCCGGGTCGATGCCGTTCGCCCAGTTCGGCGCGCCGTACCGCAACGCCGAGGCGGCGGAGGCCGCGTACCCGGCCGACTTCATCTGCGAGGCCATCGACCAGACGCGAGGCTGGTTCTACTCGCTGATGGCGGTGGGCACGCTCGTGCACGGGCAGTCGTCCTACAAGAACGTCGTCTGCCTCGGCCACATCCTCGCCGAGGACGGCCGCAAGATGAGCAAGCACCTCGGCAACATCCTCGAGCCGATCCCGCTGATGGACCGCCACGGCGCCGACGCGCTGCGCTGGTTCATGCTCTGCAGCGGATCGCCGTGGTCGTCGCGCCGGGTCGGGCACAAGGTGCTCGAGGAGATCGCGTCCAAGGTCATCCGCACCTATTGGTCGGTGGCGTCCTTCCAGTCGCTGTACGCCCGCGCGAACGGATGGACGCCCGGGACGGGCGGCGGCGAGCGCACCGTGCTCGACCGGTGGGCGTGGTCCGAGGTCAACCGGGTCGCCGGCGAGGTCGACGACGCCCTCGAGCGCTTCGACACCGCCCGCGCCGGCAAGGTGCTGCAGGCCTATGTCGACGACCTGTCGAACTGGTACGTGCGCCGGTCACGGCGGCGGTTCTGGGACGGCGACCCCGCCGCCCTGCAGACACTGCACGACTGCCTCGACGTGCTCACCCGGCTGCTCGCGCCGTTCACGCCGTTCGTGACCGAGCAGGTGTGGCAGGCACTGTTCGTGCCCGCCGGTGCCGTCGACTCGGTGCACCTCGCGTCGTGGCCCGAGGCGGACGCGTCCGCCGTCGACCCGGAGCTCGGCGACCAGGTCGCGCTGGTGCGCCGCATCGTCGAACTCGGCCGCGCGGCCCGCGCGGAGTCGAAGATGAAGACGCGCCAGCCGCTGTCGCGTGCCCTCGTCTCGGCGCCCGGGTGGTCGTCGCTGCCGGACGAGCTGCGCGACCAGGTGCGCGACGAGCTGAACGTCGTCGACCTCGCCGGGCTCAGCGATGCCGGCGAGCTGGTCGAGCTGTCGGTGAAGCCGAACTTCCGTGACCTCGGCCGCGCCTACGGCAAGCGGACGCAGCGGGTCGCCGACGCGATCAACACCGCCGCCGCGCACGACGTCGACGCCTTCGTGGCCCGCTTCCGCGAGGGCACGATGACCGTCGAGCTCGACGGCGAGACGTTGCCGCTGTCCGGCGACATGATCACCGTCGCCGAGACGCCCCGCTCCGGGTGGGCCGTCGCCTCGGACGCCGCCGACACCGTCGCTCTCGATCTCGAGCTCACCTACGAGCTGCGGCTGGCCGGACTGTTCCGGGAGGTCGTGCGCATCGTGCAGGAGGCGCGCAAGAACGCCGGCTTCGAGGTCACCGACCGCATCGAGCTGTGGTGGCGGGTCGGCGGTGCTCCCGAGCCGGGCGACGCGATCCGCGCGCACGCCGACCAGCTCGCCCGCGAGGTTCTGGCGACGACGCTGACCGAGTCGCACACCGGCGAGCCCGACGACACCGTCCGCACCGAGGACGAGGAACTCGGCCTCACCCTCTGGCTGCGCCGGGCCTGACCGCCGGCGCCCGACCCGGTCCCTCGACCGGGTCGGGCAGGGCCCTCAGATGATCAGTGCGCCGCCGTCGACCGGCAGCGCGACGCCGGTGATGTACCGCGCCTCGTCCGAGGCGAGGAACAGCAACGCGTTGCTGACGTCGATCGACTCGACCCAGTCGATGGGCAGCATGATCGTCGCCGCCGACGCGGCCGCGAAGTCGGCGCGGCTCGGGTTCTCGGTGTCGGGGCAGAACAGCTTGTACATGCTCTCGTTCTGGATCATCGCGGTGTCGACCTGCGTGGGGTTGATCGTGTTGACGCGGATCGAGTGGGGCGCGAGCTCCTGCGCCAGTGTCTTCATGAGTCCCACGACGCCGTGCTTCGCCGACACGTAGTGCGAGACGCCGCTGTACGACCGCAACCCCGCCACCGAGCTGGTGAGCACGATCGAGCCGCCGTTGCCCGCGGCGATCATGTGCGGCACAGCCGCCTTGCAGGTGCGCCACACCCCGCTGAGGTTGATGTCGATCATCTGGCCCCACGTGTGCTCGTCGAGCTCGTGCGACTGGCCGTTCGACAGGATCCCCGCGTTGGCGCTGACGATGTCGAGCCGGCCGAACTGCTCGACGCCCTCGTCGACCGCCTTCTGCAGCGACGCGAGGTCGCGCACGTCGGCGTGCACGGCGTGGATGCGGCGGTCGTGCGCCTCGACCTCCTTCACCGTCTGCTCGAGATCCGCGGCGGTGGCCATGGCGTAGTCGGTGGTGTCGATCTCGCCGCAGAAGTCGACCGCGATGATGTCGGCGCCCTCCTCGGCCAGGCGTACGGCGTGGCTACGGCCCTGGCCGCGGGCCGCCCCGGTGATGAAGGCGACCTTGCCTTCGACGCGTCCGGTCATCGTGCTGTCCTTTCGTCGGTTCGTTCGATGGTCACTTGACGAGAACGCCGGCGTCGACGGGTAACGCCACTCCGGTGATGTAGCGCGCCTCGTCGGATGCCAGGAACACCACGGCGTCGCTGACGTCCGACGCGTCGACCCACGGGACGGGCAAGGCGTTCATCGCCTGGGAGACCGGCGCGAAGTCCTCCCGGGTCGGGGCGTCCAGATCGGGACAGAACAGTTCGTACATCGGCGGGTTCATGATCATCGGCGTGTCGACCTGCGTGGGGTTCACCGAGTTGACCCGGATGCCGTGCGTGGCCAGTTCTTGCGCAAGTGTCTTCATGAGGCCGTTCACGCCGTGCTTGGCGGCGGTGTAGTGGGCGATGTTCGCGTATCCCTTCAGGCCCGCCGCCGAGCTCGTGAGGACGATCGCTCCCCCGCGTCCGCCCGCGATCAGGTGCGGGACGGCGGCCCGGCAGGTGCGCCACGTGCCGCTGAGATCGACGTCCACGATCTCGTCCCACACCTGCTCGGTCATCTCGAGGAACGGTGCGGGCGTGTTCACGCCGGCGTTGGCGCAGACGATGTCCAGCCGTCCGAGCTCCGCCACGCCCCGGTCGATCGCGGCGGTGAGGCCGTCGAGATCGCGGACGTCCGCGCGAGCTGCGACGACCCGCGCACCGGCGGCCTCGACCTCCTTCGCCGTCTGCGCGAGGTCCGCCTCGGACGCGAGCGGGTAGGGCACCGTCGCCATCGGGGCGCACGCGTCGATCGCGATGACGTCCGCGCCCTCCTGCGCCAGGCGCACGGCGTGACTGCGCCCCTGGCCGCGGGCCGCACCGGTCACGACCGCGACCCGTCCGGTGAGCCGGCCGCTCACTTGATCAACCCGTAGCGACGGCGGTCGATGGTCGCTGCGACGGCGAGAACTACGACGGCTCCCTTCACCACCAGCTGGTTGTACGGGTCGACCGACGTGATGTCCATGCCGGACGTCAGGATGACGATGACCAGCGCGCCGAGCAGCGTGCGGTGCGGGCCGCCCACCCCACCCGACAGCGCCGTGCCGCCGACCACGATCGCGGCGATCGAGTCCAGCAGGCTCGGGTTGGCGCCCAGCGGCACGCCGGTCGTCGCCTGGCCCGTGAGGATGATGCCGGCGATCGCCGCGACCATGCCGGCCAGCGCGAACACGACCAGCTTCGTGGTGGTGACGCGCACGCCCGAGAGGCGGGCGGCCCGTTCGTTGCCACCGACGGCGTACACGTGCCGCCCGAACGTCGACGCGAACATCACGACGGTGAACACCGCCACGAGCACGAGCGCGATGAGGGCGCCGTTCGGGATGCCGGGGATGCCGTTGTCGTTGACGACCGACTGCAGCAGCCCCGACCGGTATCCCACCGGCCCTCCGCCGGAGATGCGGTTCGACAGGCCGTCCAGCACCGACATCATGCCGAGCGTGACGAGGAAGGACGGCACCTTGAGCAGCGTCGTGAGCAAGCCGTTCACCAGGCCCACCAGCCCGCCGATCGCGATCACCGCGACGATGGCGGTCGGACCGCCGAGGTCGTCGATCCACGTCGCGACGAGGATGCCGGCGAGGGTGGCGTTCGAGGCGACGGACAGGTCGATGCCGCCGATGAGGATGACGAACGTCCCCGCGAGCGCGAGCACGACCAGGAACGACATCTGCCGCAGGATGTTCTCGGCCGATGTCCCGGACAGGAAGGTCGAGTTCTTCGACCCGAAGTAGCTGACGAGCACGACGAGCGCGACCAACGGGACGAGCACGTTGCGGTAGCGGGCGACCAGCGCCCGCATTCCCGCGTCGGACTCGGCGACCTGGCGGGGCGGTGGTTTCGACAGCTGGGTGGTACCGGACATCTGCTTTCCTCACATCATGTGGCGGACGATCTCGACTTCGGTGGGCTTGGCGGACGGCGGCGCCGGGATCTGTGCCGACACCGCGCCGTCCTTGAGGACGACGACACGGTCGGACAGCCCGATGACCTCCTCCAGCGACTCGGTGCACAGCAGGACGCCGACTCCGGCGGCGGTGAGCGCGCGGATCTGCGTGTAGATCTCCTCGCGCGTGCCGACGTCGATGCCGCGGGTCGGGTCGTCGAGCACGAGCACCCGGCACTCGCGGGCCAGCCACCGGGCGAACACCGCCTTCTGCTGGTTGCCGCCCGACAGTTCCCGGATGGACACGCCGAGGTTCGGCGCCTTGACGTTGAACCGGCGGGCCAACTGCGCGGCCCGGGACCGTTCGGCGCGCAGGTCGAGCAGGGGCGTGCCGCGCGTGCGGATGAGGTCCAGGAAGCCGAGCGAGATGTTCGACCGCACGGACGCGGTCGGGATCAAGGAGTCCTGCGCGCGCTCGGGCGGCACGTAGAAGACGCCGCGCTCGACGGCCCGGCGGATGTTCCAGCGGGTCTCCTGGCGGCCCCCGACGGTCAACCTCCCGGAGTCGAACGCCGCCGCGCCGGCGAGGGCGGCGGCGAGCTCCGACTTGCCCGAACCGACCACCCCGGCGAGCCCGACGATCTCGCCCGCCCGCACCTGCAGGTCGACGTCCGTGAACTCGCCGGCGCGCGCGACGTCCGTGGCTTCGAGCAGCACGTCGCCGCCGTCCGCGCCGCGCTGGTCGCTCTCGCGGTAGTAGTCGACGCTGCGTTCGCGGCCGACCATCAATTCGTGCAGCCGTCCGTCGTCGATGCCCTCGTTCGGCAGGTCGTCGACCACCGCCCCGTCGCGCAGCACCAGCAGGCGACTGCTCAGCCGGCGGACGTCGCGCAGGATGTGCGACACGTAGATGAAGGCGGCGCGCTCGCGCCACTGCTCGATGAGCGCGAACAGCACCTCCGCCTCCTGCTCGCTGAGCGCGCTGGTGGGCTCGTCGAGCAGGATCAACGGAGCCCGGTCGACCAGGCGGGCGGCCGAGAAGGCCTTCGCGATCTCGACCAGCTGCCGCTGCGGGTAGGTGAGGTCGGCGACGACGGCGTCCTCGGCGATGTCGGACAGGTGCATGTCGTCCAGCAGCGCACGGGCGGCCCGCTTGAGGTTGCGGATGCGGGTGACCCCGCGGCCGGCGACCAACCCCTCCTGGCCGAGGTAGATGTTCTCGTAGACGCGCAGCGACTCGACGAGCGCCTGCTCCTGCACCACCACCGACACGCCGAGTCCGGCGAGCCGCCGCGGGTCGCCCAGCGGCGCCGGCTCGCCGCCGACCGTCATCGTCCCGGTGTCCGGGCGGACGGTGCCGCTGAGCGTCCCGATCAGGGTCGACTTGCCCGCGCCGTTCTCGCCGACGAGCCCGAGCACCTCGCCGGTCTCGATCGCGAGCGAGACACCGCGCAACGCACGCACGGTGCCGTAGCTCTTGGTGATGTCCGTCAGGACGACGGAACTGCTCGCCACGCGGTCTCCCCTCGGATGCTGCGGTCGCTGTCGCACGATGCCGGTCAGGCGACCAACTTGGCCTTGTAGGGCAGCAGCGGTCCGGACTTGAACGCGGCCGCATAGGTCGCGCGGACGCCGCTGATGTCGGCCGAGTCCCACGCCGAGTTCAGCTTGTAGTCCTTCTGCGGGACCCCGGCGTAGTACTCCTTGGGGTCGATCGGGTTGAGCAGGGTCTGCGGGTCCCAGTCCTTCGGGTGCAGGGCACGGCTCATCCGCTGCCAGTCGAACGGCAGCTTGGCGGCGTACACCGACCTCAACACCTGACTCGCGTTGTCGGGGTCGACGAGCAGCGCACCCTGCGACACGAAGCGCTCCGGCAGCGAGAAGTCGACGCCGTTGAGCGCGTCGAAGCAGGTGACGCCGAGGATGCCCGCCGTGAGGCCGCCGATGGTGGCGCTGGTCAGGTACTGCTTGCCGTCGGCGATGTACTGCACGTTCTGCTTGTTGCCGTCGAACCCGGTGACGATCTTGCCCTTGATGTTCTGCGCGTCGAGCACGGCGATGACACCGGCGGCCTCGCTGTCGTTCTGCGCGAAGACGCCGACGAAGTCCCTCACCTGCGGCAGCACGTTGGCGAACGACTTGCGCGCGTCCTCCGCCGTCCAGTTGCCGGGTGACGCCGTGACGATCTTGATGTCGGGGAAGGCCTTGAGCGCCTGGTTCAGGCCGAGGGTGCGCTGGTCGTCGGCCGACGATCCCTTCTGCCCCGGGACGTGGATGACGGTGCCCTGCCCGCCGACCTTCTTGAACAGCGCCTCGGCCGTAGCCTTGGCGATCTTGACCGAGGGCGGGGTCATGAACCGCACCCACTTGTCCGCGTCGGCCGGCGTGTACCAGGCGGGCGCGGTGTACGAGCTCGCGTAGAGGATGCCCGACGACTGGCACAACTTGGTGACCGCGGCGGCCTGCGCCTCGGTGGCCGGGGTGCCGAAGATGGACTTGCCGCTCGACGTGCGCACGTTGCCGACCTGCGAGAGAGCAGTGCTCACATTGCCCTGGTCCTCGAGCGACGCCACACCCACACCGAGCGCGGCCATCGCCTGCTTGCCGCCCTCGTCGAACGCGACGAAGAAGTCGTTCGACAGGGTGGTCACCTGGATCCACGTCTTGTCCCGCACCAGCTTCTTGCCGCCCGGCGCCGTGGGTCCGGCCCCCGCCCCGCTGCCCCCGGAACCGTCCCCGGACGAACCGCACGCGGACGCGGTGATGGCGATGCCGGCGGCCCCGAGCACGGACAGGAACGCCCGCCGGCTCATCGGGTGCGGGAAGTAGCCGTTGACGGCCTGGTCGACGAGTCTTGCCTCGGTGGAAGCCATAGCGGGTCTCCTTCGACGGTGAAGTGATCGGGTCAGGACGGGTGGTCGAGCAGCTGGGCGGCGAACCAGGCGGTGGCATGGCCGGCGGCGGTCGCGAGCTTGTCGCGGTCGCTGTACAAGGTCATGTGCGTCGTGTGCGGCAGCACGACGAGCTGCTTCTTGCCGGTGGGGATGCGGTTGTACGTCTCGATCTCGAGGTCCCACAGGGTGATGTCGTCGCCCTCGGCGACGATCATCAAGGTGGGTGTGTCGTAGATGCGCGGCACGAACGGCGAGACGTCGTAGTTCAGCAACAGGTCGACCGACTCGACGGTCGAGCTGTTCTGGTAGAGCGGCGCCTCGGTCTCCTGCAGCGCGGCGAACGTCGTCCGCGTCTCGGGGAACGGCCACGCCGACATCTCACGGTCGGGTTCGGTGCTCGCGTGGGGCAGGTGCAGCCGCTTCGCCGGGTCCTCGAAGCGCAACCGGCGGTCCTCCAGCACGAGGTCCCACAGGCGCCGGTACCCGACACCGCCGTGCACGCGCCGCATGTTGCGGTAGCCGTCCACGACGGGGATCTGGCTGACGATGGCCTTCAGGCGCGGGTCGGTGGCGGCGAGCACCAGCACGTGCCCGCCCGAGTACGAGATGCCCCAGGCGCCGAGCCGGTCGGCGTCGATGCCCTCGCATCCCTCGAGGAAGCTCAACGCGTTCTGGTAGTCGCGGATCTGCGCCCAGGGGTCGAGGTGCTGCCGCGGCTCGCCGTCCGACACCCCGAGGTTGCGGTAGTCGAAGACGAGCGCCGCGATGCCGGCGGCGGCGAAGGCCTCCGCGTAGTAGGGCATGACGATCTCGCGGACGTAGCACCAGCCGCCGGCCAGCACGACGGCCGGGACGTCGCCGGTGGCACCGTCCGGTCGGTACAACCATCCGCGGACGGTGTCGCCCTCGCTGGTGAACTCGACGTCGGTACGGGTCATCCGGTTCTCCGATCGTTTCCGGGCACGACGGCATGACCGTCGCGGCGGGGTGGTCGTGCCGGCAGGCCGGAGACGGGCGCGTCGCGGGATCGGATCCCTTGTCGCGTCGAAGGTCTCGGCGATGGCCGGCGGGTTTCGGTGTCGCTCATCGTGTGACGCAGCGAACGCGTTGTCAAGCATGACTTGACACGAACAGACCCGGTCGAAGTGTCAAGCAGTGCTGGACACCGGCCGTCCGCCGGATCTACATTCCTGGCCACGGACGACGCGCCGGCCGGGCGCGTCGATGCCGTTGGAGGCCATCAGTGGAACCGTCGCTCCTGCTCGAGGCCTACCGCCGGATGCAGCTCGTCCGGCGGATGGAGGAGCGGATCGCGCAGCTCTACGCGAGCGGGGAGATCCCCGGCTTCGTGCACACCTCCGTCGGCCAGGAGGCCTGCGCCGTCGGCGCCCTGCTGCACGCGCGCACCGACGACGTCATCACCTCGACCCACCGCGGCCACGGTCACGTGCTCGCGAAGGGTCTCGACCCCAAGGGCATGCTCGCCGAGCTGCTGGGGCGCGAGACCGGCACCTGCCGCGGCCGCGGTGGCTCGATGCACGTCGCCGACCCACGACTCGGCATCTTCGGCGCCAACGGCATCGTCGGTGCCGGACTGCCGATCGCGGTCGGCGCCGCGCACGCCGCGGCCGTGTCCCCTGACGGCGGGGCGCGGGTCGTCGTCGCGTTCTTCGGCGACGGCGCGGTGTCGACGGGTGCGTTCCACGAATCGCTGACCATGGCCGCACTGTTGCGTTCGCCGGTGGTGTTCTTCTGCGAGAACAACGGGTACTCCGAGTTCTCGCGCACGGAGGAGCAGCACCCGGCGGGTCTCGAGAAGCGGGCGGATGCCTACGGCATGCCTTTTGCGCGATTGTCCGGAAATGACGTGGTGGCCGTCGCGGACGGCATGGCCGACGTGCTCGACAAGGTGCGCGGCGGTTCCGGGCCGTTCCTCGTCGAGGCGCGCACGCTCCGGGGGCGTGGTCACTACGAGGGCGACGCGCAGCGGTACCGCGACCCGTCCGACGCCGGGACACTCGCCGAGGAGGACCCGCTCGTCCTCGCCCGGCGTGCGTTGCAGCACGCGGGCGTCGATGCGGCAGCCGTCGACCGGGCCGAGCGCGACGCGACCGACGCCGTCGCGGAGGCCGAGGCGTTCGCCCGCTCCTCCCCCGAACCCGACCCCGCCTCGGTGGCCGAGTACGTGTACGTGACCCGTCGTCGCGTCGCCGACTCCCCCGGCACGGCCGACGCCGGCGACGCACGACCGTCCTCGGGGTCGCGCATCCTGCGGCAGGCGATGCGGGACGCGCTGGCCGACGACCCGCGGGTCCTGCTCGCCGGCATCGACGTGGCGGGCGGCAACGTCTTCGGGCTGACCCGGGGGCTCGCGGCGGAGTTCCCCGGCCGCGTGCTCGACACCCCCATCGCCGAGACGGCGATCATGGGGTTGGGCGTGGGCGCCGCGATGGCGGGACTGCGTCCGGTCGTCGAGCTGATGTACGAGGACTTCCTCGGCGTGTGCCTGGACCAGATCGTCAACCAGGCCGCGAAGCTGCGCTTCATGACCGGGGGCGCGGTCACCGTGCCCCTCGTCGTCCGCACCCAGTTCGGTTCCGGCCGCTCGTCCGGCAGCCAGCACTCGCAGAGCCTCGAGACGCTGTTCGCGCACGTTCCCGGGCTCACGGTGGTGATGCCGTACACCGGCGCCGACCTGTACGGGTTGTTCCGCACGGCCGTCGAGGACGACAACCCCGTCGTGTTCATCGAGAACCGCAACGCCTACGAGACGACCTGGCCGATGCCGAAGCCGGCGCACCGCGTGCCGCTCGGCACGGCCCGGATCGCCCGACCGGGGCGGGACGTCACCCTCGTCAGCTGGTCCCGCATGGTCGGTGACGCGCTGCGGGCGGCGGACGAGCTCGGCCGCGACGGCATCGACGCCGAGGTGATCGACCTGCGGACCATCGTGCCGTGGGACCGCGAGACGGTGCTCGCGTCCGTCCGCCGCACCGGACGCCTCGTGGTCGCGCACGAGGCGGTGGTCGACTTCGGCGTCGGCGCGGAGATCGCTGCCACGGTCGCGGACGAGGCGTTCTGGTCCCTGGACGCCCCCGTGCGCCGGGTGGGCGCCGCGTACACGCCCACGCCCTACAGTCCGGGACTCGAACGACGGTGGCGCGCCGGGGTCGCCGACATCGTGGCCGCCACCCGGGTCACGGCGACATGCTGACGCCGACCCGACCGCACCGCACGCCGCCGTCGGGCCCGGAGGTCACGTTCGCCGAGCTGCTGGCGTCGACGGCCGCGCGACACCCCGATGCGCCGGCCGTGGTCGAGGGCGACGTCCGCCTCGACTGGGCGCACGTGCACGAGGAAGCGGGCCGGGTCGCGGCCGGGTTGGCGAAGCTCGGCGTCGCTCCCGGCGACCGCGTCGTCACACAGCTGCCCAACTGGTGGGAGACCGTCGTCGTCTCGTGGGGTGTGTTCCTCGCCGGGGCGGTGCTCGTCCCGCTGGTGCCCATCTACCGCGAACGCGAGCTGCGGTTCGTGCTCGAGCAGACGCAGGCGTCCGCCGTCGTCGTACCCGAGCGGTACCGCGGCTTCGAGCACGCCCGGGTCGCGCGCGAGCTCACCGCGCACCACGACGTCCCCGTCGTCGAGGTCCGCGGCGGCTCCGGACTGCGCTTCGACGCCCTGCCCGTGGGACCTTTCGCCGCGGTCGCGTCCGGCGCGGACGACATCGCCGTCGTGCTCTACACCTCGGGCACCACCGCACAGCCCAAGGGCGTGCTCCACAGCCACCGCACGCTCGGCGCCGAGATCGCGGACGTCGCGCGGCACTGCGGTCTCGGCACCGACGACCGCGTCTTCATGGCCTCGCCGCTGAGCCACATCACCGGCCTCAGCTACGGGGTTCTGTTGCCCGCCGCTCTCGGCGCGCCCGTCGTCCTGCAGGAGAGGTGGGACCCGGCCGGCGCCGTCACCCTCGTCGAGGACGAGGGCTGCACGTTCACGGTGAGCGCCACGCCGTTCCTCGTCGGCCTCACCGAACGCTACGAACGGCTCGGACGGACGAGCTCGCTGCGGACGTTCGTCTGCGGCGGCGCCGACATCCCCGCCGATCGGGTGCGGCACGCTCGCGAGGTCATGGGGACCACGGTGCTGCGCACCTACGGCTCGACCGAGCTGCCGACCTCGACGATGGCCGACCCGTCCGCCGATCCCGCCGATGTGGCGCGTGACGAGGGACGTCCGACGGGGGGCAACGAGATGGCCGTGCGGCCGGGCGCCGACGGCGTCGACGAGCTGGTCGTGCGCGGGCCGGAGCTGTTCCTCGGCTACCTCGACCCTGCGCTCAACGACCACGCGTTCGACGCGGACGGGTTCTTCCGCACCGGCGACGCCGCCGTCGTCGACGAGTCCGGACGGTTGCGCATCACCGGCCGCATCAAGGACATCATCAACCGCGGCGGGGAGAAGTTCAGCGCCGCCGAGGTCGAGGCGGTACTGGCACGCGTGCCCGGTGTGCGCGACGTCGCGATCGTCGCCTACCCCGACCCGGTGCTGGTCGAGCGCGCCTGCGCCTGTCTCGTCGCGGACGGGCCCGCCCCCGATCTCGGCCAACTGCGCGAGGCCGTCGTGTCGGCCGGCCTGGCCATCCAGAAATCGCCGGAGCGACTGCTGCTCCTCGACGAGCTTCCCCGGACGGCGAGTGGGAAGATCCAACGGTTCGTGTTGCGCGACATGGTGGCCCGCCGGCCGCCCGACCGTGGTGTTGAATCCGTCCGGCGACCTGATCACGAGCGGAGCGGGGCATGACCGGTTCGAAGAAGCGCGCGCCCGCCGGCACGGGCGCCGGCGCGTCGATGGGCCAGTTCGTGCGGCAGCAGCGCGAGGCCGCCGGCCTGTCGGTGCGCGAGCTCGGCCGCCGGGTCGGCGTGTCGGCCAGCTTCCTCTCGCAGTTCGAGCTCGGGCAGAGCCAGGCCGCGGTCAACACCCTCTTCGCGATCGCCAGCGAGCTGAACCTGTCGCTCGACGACGTGCTGGCGCACTCGATCGAGCCCGAGTCGCCGAAACCGAGACCGCGCAGCGCGCCCCGCGCCGCGGAGACCCCGCCGGACCGCGACACCGACGGCACGGACGACGACGAGCTGCCGCCGCCCATGGACAAGTACCTGTCGTTCCAGACCGGGGTGCGGTGGAAACGGCTCGCCACCCTGGGCCAGGACCGGGTCGACTTCCTGCTCACCGAGTACGAGCCGGGCGCTGATTCGGCACCCGAGGACTCGCCGCAGGTGCACCGCGGCGACGACTACGGCTACGTGCTCGAGGGCACGCTCACCGTGGTCGTGAAGGGACGCCGCCGCAAGGTGCACGCCGGCAAGGCCATCGCCATGCGGGGGTCGGACCCGCACCGCCTGCTCAACGAGACCGACGAGCTGGTCCGCGCGATCTGGTTCGTCACCGACTGACGCGCCTCGCTCAGCGCTGGCAGAGGGAGCAGGGCAGGAAACCGTCGGCCACGGCGTCGGACTCGGTCACCGCCGACGCCGACTGTCCCTTGATGATCAGGCAGTCCTCGGCGTGGTACCGCGGACGGCCGTCGACCACCCAGACCTGCTTGCCCTGCGTGGCGGCAGGCTCCGGTTCGGGCGTGGGCTCCGGCTCCGGCTCGGGCTCCGGTTTCGGCGTCGGCTCGGGTTCGGGTTCCGGCGTCGGTTCGGGTTCCGGCGTCGGTTCGGGTTCCGGCGTCGGTTCGGGTTCCGGCGTCGGCTCGGGCTCGGGTTCCGGCGTCGGCTCGGGCTCGGGCACGTGGGCGATGGTGACCGGCTCGGCGACGGCGGGCTGGACGACCACCTGCTGCGTCCCGTCCGCCTCGCCCGCCTGGTAGGCGGCGGGGGCGCCGGCGGGCTCCGGCTCGTAGGTCGGCGCCTCGGCGTCCTCGGGGCGGCACGTGGCGCACGGGGCGAACCCGTCCTCGACGGCCTGGTCGTGCGGCACGAGCTCGGCGTCGAGGCCGGCGAGGGTCGGGCAGTCACCCCGGTGGTAGTCGGGGTAACCGTCGACCACCACGACGTCCGCCGCGCCATCGGGAGCGGCACCGGCGGTCACTGCCACGGTGGCCGGCGCGTCCGCGGGACCGGAGACGAGGGCGAGGCCGTCGTCGGCGGGTGCCGCGCCGGCGTCGCCCTCGGGGCGGCACACCGTGCACTCGGCGAAGCCGTCCTCGACGGCCTGGTCGTGCGGCACCGGCTCGCTGTCGAGGTCGGCGATCACCGAGCATCCGCGGCGGTGGTAGTCGGGGAACCCGTCGACGACCCACACCTGCTCGGACGGGTCGGACGCGGTCGGGTCGACGGGCGGGACCGGCGCCTCGGCGGCCTCGGGACGGCAGACCGTGCACTCGGCGAACCCGTCCTCGACCGCCTGGTCGTGCGGCACCGGCTCGGCCGTGAGGCCGGCGATCGCGGTGCAGCCCTCGCGGTGGTAGTCGGGGAAGCCGTCGACGACCCAGACGTCGGCACCACCCGCGGCGGCCGGCGCTGCGGTGACGGGCAGCTCGGGCGCCTGCTCGGCCTCGGGCCGGCAGACGGGGCACTCGGTGAAGCCGTCCTCGACGGCCTGGTCGTGCGGGACGGGCTCGGCGTCGCGGCCGGCGGTCTCGGGGCACTCGTCGCGGTGGTAGTCCGGGAACCCGTCGACCACCCACACCTGCGCGCCTGCGTCCGCGTCCGCGTCGTCGTTCGCGCGGGTGTCGTGCCCCTGGGGCTCGGGCAGGCTGCCGGTGTCGGGTGCTGCGTCGGCGTCGTCGGGACGGCAGACCGGGCACGGCTGGAAACCGTCCTCGACCGCCTGCGCCCGCGGCACCGCCTCGTCCTGCCGGCCCTCGAGGGTGCGGCACCGCTGGCGGTGGTACTCGGGGGCGCCGTCGACGACCCACACGTCGTCGGCGGCCGCCGCGTCGGCGGCGCCGGTGGCGGAACCTCCCGTGGCGTAGGGAGAGGAGGGCGCGTCGAGCACGGCGTCGGGGTTGCAGACGACGCAGGGCTGGAAGCCGTCCTCGACCGCCTGCTCGTAGGGGATCTCGAGCGATTCGAGTCCGGCCAGCTCGCCGCACTCGCGCAGGTGGTACTCGGGGTATCCGTCGGCCACCCACACCGACGCGCCGGCCGCCGGCTGCGCGTCCGGGGCGGCGTCGTGCTTCGTCAGGTCGGGGGCGGAGCCGGTCGCGGGGGTTGCCGCCGCGGTGGGCGTGCACTCGCGGCACTCGCTGAACCCGTCCTCCTGCGCCTGGGCGAGCGGGATGGCGATGACGTCCTCGCCGGCGACGAGCCGGCACCCGGCCGCGTGGAAGTCGGGCTTGCCGTCGACGACCCAGACCTCGCCGACCGCGCCGGTGGACGAGCCGACGACCGGCGCGGGCTCGGTGGCCGCCGGGGCCGCGGGGGCCGCCGGGTCGGACGTCGTGGCCGGGGCGTCGCCGACCGAGGTCGCCGGGCGGCACACGGAGCAGGCGGTGAACCCGTCCTCCAGCGCCTGGGACAGCGGGATCGGGATCGGCTCGCCGTCCTGCAGCCGGTCGCAGGAGGCGCGGTGGTACTCGGGGCGGCCGTCGACGACGACGACCTCGGTCGTGGCCGGCGCGCTGGAGCCGTCCGGCCCCGAGGTGACCGACGACGGGCCGGCCGGTCGCGACGGCGCGTCGGCCGAGCCGGCGCCGCCGGACGCCGCCGCGACGCTGCGCTTGCGGCGCATCTCCAGGTACGAGCGGACGAGCAGGGCCGCGGCGAGCACGCTCGCGACCAGCGAGATGATCAGCCACACCGGCTCGGCGACCACCACGCCGACGACGACGCAGACGACCGCGATGACGAGCAGGGCGATCAGGACCATCGTCGGTCACTCCCGGGAGCAGCTAACAGATCGACAACTCCGGGACGTTACCGGAGAGTTCGGTGCGGACGACGCAGCCACCACGACGCCGGGGCGCCGTGGTGGCTGATGTCGGTGATGCGGGTGCGACCGGGCGGCGGTCAGCCCTGCTGGGCGTCGGCCATGTCGCCGTTGCTGCCGGCCGGTTCGGCCTTGCCGCTGGCGTCGAGGTCGCGCAGCTGCGACTCGAGGTAGCTCTTGAGGCGGGTGCGGTACTCGCGCTCGAAGGTGCGCAGCTCCTCCAGCCGCCGCTCGAGCGCCGCCTTGCGCTGCTCGAGCTGCGAGGTGATCGCCGCGGCACGCTGCTCGGCGTCCTGGACGGTCTGGTTGGCGCGCGAGGTGCTCTCCTCGTCGAGCTGCTTCGCCCGCTGCTCGGCCTCGCCGATCTGCCGGGTGGAGCGCTCGTTGGCGTCCTCGATCGTCGACTGCGCCTGGGCCTGGGCCTCGCTGACGAGCCGCTCGGCCTCGGCCTTCGACTGCGCCAGGTGCTGGTCGGCGGTCTGCTGGGCGAGAGCCAGCATCTGCACGGCCTGCGCGTGGTGCTGCTCGGCCCCGGCGGCCGGAGCGGCCTGCTCCTTGGACAGGTTGGCGCCCTCGGCCTGCGCCCGGCGGGCTTCCTCGGCGGCCTGCTGCGCCTCGGTCAGCTGGTTCTGCGCCTGCTCGAGCTGGCCCCGGTTCTCGTTGAGCTGCTGCTCGAGCTGGGAGACCTGCTGCTGCAGCTGCACGACCTGCTGCTGCGCGCCGTTCTTGCCCTGGCTCAGGGTGCGCTCGAGCTCGCCGATGCGGTTCTGCAGGCGGCCGTTCTCCTCGCGGAAGTGGTTCGCCTCCTCCCGCGCGGCGTTCAGCTCTGCCGGGTCGGCGCCGCCGCCCTGCGGGCTGGGGGCGGGAGCGCCACCCTGCCCGCCCTGGCCGCCACGCGAGCGCAGCTCGTTGTTCTCCTCGATGAGGCGCGCGAGCTCGACCTCGACGATGTCGAGGAAGGCGTCGACCTCCTCCTCGTCGTAACCCCGCTTGCCGATCGGCGGTTTCTTGAAGGCGACGTTGTGGACTTCAGCGGGAGTCAGGGGCATTCGGTCACCTCGAGTGCTCGTCGCGAACGGTGCACCGTCGCGGTTCCGGCACGGTGTCGTCGGTGTGGTCGGTATCGGATTGAGAGGCTGTGCGTCTGTCTGGGTGGTGCTCGGTGGATCTTATGCAGCCGCTCGTTCGGCCTGACCGTCGCCTGTCATCGTCCGTTCATCGACCGGGACGGCCGGGCCGGACGGCCGTCGGATGCGGCCCGCGGACGGGACTCACACCAGCGACAGCGCGACCAGACGCAGGACGATCAGGCCGATGAGCAGGATGATGACGCTCAAGTCGAGGCTTACACTACCCAGCTGCAGCGGTGGCACCAATCTGCGCAACGCGCGGATGGGCGGATCGGTCGCGACGTAGACCGTCTCGACCCCGACCGCGGCGGCCCCGCTCGGACGCCACGAGCGGGCGAACTGCCGGGTCCACTCGACCACCACGCGCGCCAGCACGAGCAGGATGTAGATCCACAGCGCGTAGCCGACGACGCCCCACAGCACCGCCATCAGGGCTTGTCTCCTTCGGTCACGTCAGACTCAACGTGCTCCGACAGTAGACGGTGCCCGTATGTGGCGGTCCTCAACTCTGGTTGAAGAAGCCGCTCTCGATCTTCTGCTTGTCCTGGGCGGTGACGGTGACGTTGTGCGGGCTGAGCAGGAACACCTTGGCGGTGACCCGCTCGATGCGCCCGTGCAGGCCGAACGTGAGGCCGGCCGCGAAGTCGACCAGCCGCTTGGCGTCGGCGTCGTCCATCTCGGACAGGTTCATGATCACCGGCGTGTTCTTGCGGAACTGCTCGCCGATCGTGCGCGCCTCGTTGTACGTGCGCGGGTGCAACGCCGTGATCTGGTAGGTCGCGGGACGGGCGACCTCCTCGACGTAGCCGATCTCGGCGTCGCCGAAGTCGGTGTCGCGCGCGGAGTGCAGACCGTGTTCGCGGGCGTACTCGCGCACCTCCCGCGACTCGCGCAGTTCACGGGGCTCGCGGGTGTACCCGTCGTCGCGGGGTTCACGGGCATCGCGGGCGTACCGGGTGTCGCCGTAGTCGTCACGGCGTGCGGTGCGCTCGGACGCGTACTCGTCGTCGGCGTACTCGTCGTCCTCGACGAGGCCGAGATACACGCCCATACGGTGCATCGCTCCGGGCATTGGTCCTCCAGGGGACGGTGGTGGACAGCTGCTTCGGACGCTAGCCCACAACAGGCTCGCGACGGCCGAGCAACGCCGAGCCGACACGGACGTGTGTCGCACCGTGCCGGATCGCCGCCTCGAGATCGCCGCTCATGCCCGCCGACAGCGCGTCGAGGCCGGGGTGATCGGCGCGGCTGCGCCCGAACAGGTCCTGCAGGCGCGCGAACTGCTCGTCCGGGTCGCTGCCGATCGGCGGCACCGCCATGAGCCCCCGCAGCCGCAACCGCGCGCGACCGGCGACGTCGTCGAGCAGGGCGGGCAGCTCGGCCTCGGTGACGCCACCGCGCTCGGGGTCGCCGTCGAGGCTGACCTGCACGAACACCTCGAGCGGGCCCAGCGCCGGGTCGCGACGGTCGCCGACCGCGTCGTCGAGCGCGCGGGCGAGCTTGGCGCGATCGAGCGAGTGCACCGCGTGGGCGTAGCCGACGACGCTCCTGGCCTTGTTGGTCTGCAGCCGACCGACCAGGTGCCAGCGCAACGCGGCCGGGTCGGGCAGCAGTGCGGCGAGTGCCTCGCGCTTGGCGACGGCCTCCTGGTCCTTGCTCTCCCCCACGTCGAGCACGCCGAGACGCGCGAGCACCGCGACGTCGTCGGCGGGTCGGGTCTTGGAGACCGCGACCAGCGTGACCTGCTGCGGGTCACGGCCGGCCGCGGTGCACGCGTCGGCGATGCGGGCGCGGAGCGCGCCGAGTGCCGCGACGATCTGCGCGTCGCGTCCGGGTTCGTTCACGCGCCGGACGCGCTACTTGAGGAAGTCCGGGACGTCGAGCTCGTCGTCCAGGTCGAGGGCGTTGCCGCCGGGGGCACGGCCGTTGACGGCGCCCGCGCGGACCGGCTCGGCGGCGCGCTCGGCCGGGCGGTCGTAGCCGCGCTCGGGCGTGCGCTCGCCGGCCGGCTGGTAGCCACCGGTCGGGGTGTCGGCGGACGCGGCCGCCGTGCGCGTCTGGGCGGACGGCTCGCGGCGGATGTCGACCTTCTTGTACGGCAGCTGGCCCGAATCGAAACCGGCGGCGATGACGGTGACCTTGACCTCGTCGCCGAGGGTGTCGTCGATGACGGCGCCGAAGATGATGTTCGCATCCGGGTGGGCGGCCTCGGCGACGAGCGACGCGGCCTCGTTGATCTCGAACAGGCCCAGGTCGGAGCCGCCGTAGATCGACAGCAGCACGCCGTGCGCCCCCTCCATGCTCGCCTCGAGCAGCGGGCTGGCGATCGCGATCTCGGCGGCCTGGCGGGCGCGGTTGTCGCCGCGGGCGGCGCCGATGCCCATGAGGGCCGAGCCGGCGCCGCTCATGACCGACTTCACGTCGGCGAAGTCGAGGTTGATCAGGCCGGGCGTGGTGATCAGGTCGGTGATGCCCTGGACACCGGACAGCAGCACCTGGTCGGCGGCGCGGAACGCGTCCATGACCGAGACGTTGTGCTCGCTGATCTGCAGCAGGCGGTCGTTCGGGATGACGATGAGGGTGTCGCACTCGGCCCGCAGCGCCTCGATGCCGTCCTCGGCCTGGGTGGCGCGCTTCTTGCCCTCGAAGCTGAACGGGCGGGTGACGACGCCGATGGTGAGCGCGCCGAGCTTGCGGGCGATCGCGGCGACGACGGGCGCGCCGCCGGTGCCGGTGCCGCCGCCCTCGCCCGCGGTCACGAAGACCATGTCGGCGCCCTTGAGCACCTCTTCGAGCTCGTCGCGGTGGTCCTCGGCGGCCTTGCGGCCCACCTCGGGCTGCGCGCCGGCGCCGAGGCCGCGGGTGAGCTCGCGGCCGACGTCGAGCTTGACGTCGGCGTCGCTCATCAGCAGGGCCTGGGCGTCGGTGTTGACGGCGATGAACTCGACGCCCTTGAGGCCGACCTCGATCATCCGGTTGACGGCGTTGACGCCGCCGCCGCCGACGCCGACGACCTTGATGACCGCCAGGTAGTTGTGCGGTGCTGTCATGGGGAACTCCCGGGGGTTGCTGGTCTGTCGGGTCGGACGGGTCCTGGCTGAACCCTCACCCTCAGGTAAACGGTTAACGTTATGTCAACCTGGGATGTTGGGACCGAAGTTAGAACGCGCGCACGGCGAAGCGGCGCAGGCGCGCCGTACGACACGCCGGGGTTGCCGAACTGGGTCGTCAGCGGGTGACGGGACGGTCCGGGTCGGACACGTCGATCACCTGCTGCTGCGGCCGCCGGTCCTCGAGGACGGCGACGACGGTGGCCTTCTGCGCGCTGCGGGCGGCACTGCCCCACCGCACCAGCAGACCTCCGCGGAAGAGCACGGTGACACTGTTCGCGTCGAGCGCCTGCACGGTGCGCACCCGTGCGCGCAGGGCGGCGGGCAGGGCCGCCGCCACCTCGGCCACGGCCCGCGCGGTGGCCTTCGCGGCCGCGGACGTGCCCGTGGTCAGGCCGAGTTCGGGCAGCCCCGTCGGCATCGCCGTCCGCTCGCCGGCCACCGGCGGGTAGCGCACGCCGGTGCGGTCGACGAGCAGCGCACGCCCGGCCACGGCCACGTAGCCGACGGGCGTGCGTTCGCGCACGGTGATGACGAGCGTCGACGGGAACGACGTGCTCACCTGCACCGACTCGACCTGCGGCACCGCCTCGACACGAGCGGCCATCGCGGCGGTGTCGACGCGGACGAGCGGCTGACCGTAGTCGACCTGTGCCGCGCGTTCGACCGTCGTCGCGGTGAGCGTGCGCGCACCGTGCACCTCGACGCCACGGACGCCGAACACGGGCGAGAAGGCGACGAGCCACGTGCCGAACAGCGCGACCACGACGCCCAGCGCCACCCACAGCGCGACGCGCCGGCGGCGCCGGGCCGGCGCAGACACCCGCGCGGGACGCTCGTCGTCGGACGGGTCGCCCGAGAGGGTGGGCTCGTCCCAGTCGTCGGGCCCGCTGCGCGCGGGACGCCACTGGGTCGAGGTCACGACTCCGCTCCCCCGAGCCGTTCGGCGCACGCCTCGCGGATGTCGTCGCAGAGCAGGTAGACGTCGCCGATGCCCATGGTGACGACGAGGTCGCCCGGGCGTGCCAGCTCGGCCACGCGCGACGGCACCGCCACGTACCGCGGCTCGAACACCACCTCGACGCCCGGCGCGTCGATCAGGTCGCTGATCGTGGCGCCGGTGACGCCGGGGATCGGCTCCTCGCGGGCGGGGAAGATGTCCATGACGACCACGACGTCGGCCGTGGCCAGCGCGTCCGCGAACTCGCGGGCGAAGGTCTGGGTGCGGCTGTAGGTGCCCGGTTGGAACACGGCGACCAGCCGTCCGGTGCCGGCGAGCGCGGCGCGCGCCGCGGCGAGCGAGGCCGCGATCTCGGTGGGGTGGTGGGCGTAGTCGTCGTAGACCCGCACTCCCCCGCCCTCACCGTGCGGCTCGAAGCGACGGTGCACGCCGCCGAAGCCGGCCCACGAGGCAGCCGCAGCGTCGACGTCCAGGCCGAGGTCGGCGGCCAGCACCAGCGCGGCCGTGGCGTTGAGGGCCATGTGCTCGCCGATGAGGGCACCGACCCGCACCTGCCGCTCGCCCAGCAACGGTCCGCGGACGGTGAAGGTCACGGCATCGGCGCTCGAGCGCACGTCGGACACGCGTTCGTCCGCGTCCTCGCCCGTGCCGTACGTGTGCACCCGGCGTCCCTGCGCCCGCGCGTGCTCGGCCACCCGGCGCGCGCCGGCGTCGTCGGCGCACGTGAGCAGCAGACCGTCCGGTGCGATGCGGTCGACGAACAGCTCGAAGGCCCGGAAGATGCCCTCGAGGTCGCCGTGGTTCTCGAGGTGGTCGGCCTCGACGTTGGTGACGACGGCGGACGCCGGGCGCGTCAGCAGGAACGATCCGTCGCTCTCGTCCGCCTCGACCACGGCGAACGGTCCCGTGCCCAGGTGCGCGTTCTTGCCGGTCTCGTAGAGGTTGCCGCCGATGGCGAACGACGGGTCGGCGCCGCACGCCTGCGCAGCGACGACGAGCAACGACGTGGTGGAGGTCTTGCCGTGGGTGCCGGCGACCGCCACGCAGCTGCGGTCCTCGAGGGCGGCGGCGAGCGCGGCGGCGCGGCGCAGGAACAGCACGCGTCCCTGCTGTCCGGCCTCGCGGGCGGCCACGAACTCCTCGTGCCGCGGGTTGATCGCGGTCGTGAAGACGAAGGTGTCGGCGGCGTCGACGTGCGACGGCGAGTGGCCGATGTGCACGTCGGCGCCGAGCGCGCGCAGCCCCTTGACCGTCATCGACTCCCGGGCCTCGCACCCGCTGACGGGCACGCCGCGTTCGAGCAGGATGCGCGCGAGCGCGCTCATGCCCGAGCCCGCGATACCCATGATGTGCACGCGGCCGAGGTCGGCCAGGGGCGGGATGACGTCGGTCGCGGCGCTGCGGACGAGCGCGGCTCCCGGCGCGGCCCAGTCGTCCGGACGGTCGCCGTCGTGGTCGCGGGTCGGTCGGCTCACGGCAGCAAGTCCAGCACGGCGCGGGCCATCGTGGCACCGGCGTCCTGGAACCCGACCGATGCGGCGGCGAGCGCCATGCGCGAGATCTCCTCGGGATTGGCCAGGACGGGCACCAGACGGCGCTGGATCCACTCGGCGTCGAACTGCTCGTTGGCCACGATGATCGCGCCGCCGGCGGTCTCGACGGGGACGGCGTTGAGCCGCTGTTCACCGCCGCGCAGCGGCAACGGCACGTAGACCGCCGGGAGGCCGACCGCGCACAGTTCGGCGCACGTCATCGCGCCCGAGCGACACACGACGAAGTCGGCGGCCGCGTAGGCGTAGTGCATCTCGTCGACGTACGGGACGGCGACGTACGGCGGGGCGTCGGGACCAGCAGCCGGGACCTCGACGGTGTTCTTCGGACCGTGGATGTGCAGCACCTGCACACCCGCCTCGCGCAGCGGGCCCGCCGCCGCGGCGACCGCGGCGTTGATTGCCTGCGCGCCCTGCGAGCCGCCGGTGACCATGAGCACGACGCCGTCCTGCCGCAGTCCGAACCTTTCGCGCGCTTCCGCGCGAAGTGCCGGACGGTCGAGGTTGGCGATGGCGGGACGCAGCGGGATGCCGACGGGCTGCGCGTGCGGCAGCTTCACCGCGGCTGACGCGGTGAACACGTGCTCGGTGAACCGGGCGGCCACCCGGTTCGCGACGCCGGGACGCGCGTTGGCCTCGTGCACCACGAAGGGCACACCGAGCCGGCGGGCCGCGACATAGGCCGGCATCGCCACGTAGCCACCGAAGCCGACGACCACCTGCGCGCGGGTGCGCTCGATGACGGCGGCCGCGGCGCGCACCGACGCGCGCAGCGCCACGGGCGTCCGCAGCAGCGCGCCGTTCAGCTTGCGCTGCAGCGGCACCGGCGGGATGAGCTCGAGCGGGTAGCCGCGCGCCGGGATCAGCGTGGTGTCGAGGCCGCGCTCGGTGCCGAGAGCGGTGATCTCGGCGTCGGGCGCGAGCCGCCGCACGGCGTCGGCGAAGTTCATGGTGGGTTCGATGTGGCCCGCGGAGTGCCCGCCGGCGACGACCAGCCGGGGCGCGCTCATCCGGTCCGCCTGCGCGCGGCCGAGGTGCGGGGGGCGGTGCCCGGACGGGCCGGACGGGCCGACCGCGCCGCGGGCACGGCGCGCAGCGGCGTCGGGACGGCGGTGACGCGGCGGGCCGGTGCCTTCGGGGTCGTGGGGACGGACGGCACGGGGATGCGGCACCAGCGCTCGAGACGCGTGCGGCGGCCGAGCCGTTGGCGCTTGCGGGCGGCGTTGACCGCGTCGCGTTCGTGGCGGGCGAAGCTGGCCAGCATGCCCATGACGAAGAAGGTGATCAGCAGCGACGTGCCGCCCGCCGAGATCAGCGGCAGCGTGATGCCGGTGACGGGCAGCAGGCCCGTGACGTACCCGATGTTGATGACGGCCTGGCCGACCAGCCAGATGGTGGCGCCGCCCCCGGCGACGCGCACGAACGGGTCGGCGGTGCGGCGCACGATGCGCATGCCGGTGTAGGCGAACAGCGCGAACAACGCGATGACGGTGAGGCAGCCGACCAGGCCGAGTTCCTCACCGATGATCGCGAAGACGTAGTCGGAGTTGGCGTTCGGCACCCAGCCGTACTTCGACGTGCCCTGCCCGAGACCGACGCCGAAGATGCCGCCGGACGCGAGCGCGTAGAGACCCTCGACGGTGTGGTAACCCGACGACTGCGCGTCCTTCCACGGGTCGACGAACGTCGTGAGGCGTTCGAGCCGGTACGGCTCGACGACGGCGAGCACGGTGACGGCGAGCGCGACCACCGCGAGCATCAGGCCGAAGTACCGCATGGGCATGCCGACCATCCACAGCACGCCCAGCAGGATGAGCATGAAGCACAACGTGGTGCCGAGGTCGGGCTCGAGCATGACGAGCCCGATCATCATCACGAAGCCGGGCAGCAGCGGCACGAAGAGGTGGCGGGCCCGCTTCAGCGTCCGCAGCTGCTGCTTGCGGGTGAGCAGGTCGGCCGCCCAGAGCAGGATCGCCAGCTTGCCGAGCTCGGACGGCTGGAACTGGAACGGGCCGAGCGCGAGCCACCGCCGGGCCTCATTGATCTCGACGCCGACGCCCGGCACGAGCACGGCGACCAGCAGGATCGTCGAGACGATCAGCAGCGGGTACGCGAGCATCCGGAACCCCCGCGGCCGCATGCGCGCGGCCACCCAGAAGAACCCGAGGCCCACGATCACGTAGACGGCGGCCTTGACCGCCTGCCCCCAGATCGAGCCGCCCACGTTGCGGAAGTCGTCACTCTCGTGCGCGGCCGCGATGGTGGTCGACACGGCCATCAGCAGGCCGAAGCCGGCCAGGCCGGCACCGCAGAGGACGACGAGCTGCAACGACGCGTGCGGACGCGCGAGCAGACCGCGCAACGCGGTGCGCACCCGACCCGCACCGGCGACGCCTTCCGCGGCGCGTGTGGCGGTGCGCTCCGTCGGGCGTCCTGCGGTGGCGGTCACTGCTGCCCGCCGTCGAGTGCCCGCGCGGCCGCGGCGAAGGCGTCGCCCCGTGCGCCGAACCCGGCGAACATGTCGTACGACGCGGCGGCCGGTGCGAGCAGCACCGTGTCGCCCGGGCGTGCCAGCCGGGCCGCGGCGGCCACCACCTCGGTCATCGCTCCATCGTCACGGGTGTCGACCACGATCACGGGGACATCCGGCGCGTGTCGTGCGAGTGAGGCTGCGACCTCGGCGCGGTCCTGCCCGAGCAGCACCGCGGCGGCGATGCGGTGCGCGTGCCGCGCCACGAGCGGGTCGACGTCGACACCCTTCAACTGGCCGCCGGCGACCCACACGATGCGCGGGTACGCCGCGAGCGACGCGTCGGCGGCGTGGGGGTTCGTGGCCTTGCTGTCGTCGACCCAGCGCACGCCGCCGCGCTCGAGCACGAACTCGTTGCGGTGGGGGTCGGGGACGAAGGCGCGCAGCCCGTCGGCCACCGCGCCCGGCGCGACCCCGTGGGCGCGCGCGAGCGCCGCGGCCGCGAGGGCGTTCGCGACGTTGTGCCGGCCGGCGGGGCGGACGTCCGCGACGTCGGCGAGGACGGCGCCGTCGTCGCCGAACGCCCTGGACACCAGCCGGTCGCCGGTGACGCCGAGCTGCCCGTCCGCAGGCTCGCCGAGGGTGAAGGTGACCGCTCCGGGCGGCGTCAGCGCGGCGACACGGTCGTCGTCGGCGTTGGCGATCGCGACGTCGGCGAGCAGGATCCGCGCCTTCGCCTGCTCGTACGCCTCGAGCGAGCCGTGCCAGCTCAGGTGGTCGGGGGCGAGGTTGAGCAGCGCACCCGAGGCCGGGCGGACCGAGGGTGCGAAGTGCAGTTGCTGGCTCGACAGCTCGACGGCGAGCACGTCGTAGCGGTCGGACACGACGGCATCGATGAGCGGTTCGCCGACGTTGCCGACCGCGACCGCGCGCGAGCCCGCCGCGCGCAGGATCGACTCGAGCATGTGGACGGTCGTCGTCTTGCCGTTGGTGCCGGTGAGCGCGAGCCACGGCGCGGCGCCGGGACCGCGCAGCTGCCAGGCCAGCTCGACCTCGCCCCAGACCGGCACACCGCGCGCGGCCGCGTCCGCCAGCAGGGGGTGGTGCGGTGGGAGGCCGGGCGAGGCGACGACGAGGTCCGGCAACCCGCTGTCGGCGTCGGTGGGCACGGCCCGCAGCGGGCCGTGGACGCGGTGCACCTCGTCGACGACGTCGGCTTCCAGCTCGACCGGACCGTCGCTCGTCACCTCGACGATCGCGTGGGCCGCGAGGAGTGCGCGGACGGCAGAGCGTCCGGCGACGCCGTACCCGGCGACGAGCACGGTCCAGCCGCAGAGGAAGTGGCCGGGCGGCTCGCGGTCAGCCATTCCCGAGGAAGTCCGCGTAGAACAGGCCGACCCCGAACGCGACGGCCATGCCGGCCATGATCCAGAACCGCACGATGATCGTCACCTGCTCCCAGCCGGCGAGTTCGAAGTGGTGGTGCAGCGGGGCCATCCGGAAGACACGTTTACCCGTGCCGGTGCGTATTCGGGTGATCTTGAACCAGCCGGTCTGGATGATCGACGAGACCGTGATGGCCGCGAACAGGCCACCGAGCGCGATGAGCAGCAACTCGGTGCGCGCGAGGATGGCCAGCCCCGCCATGAGCCCGCCGAGCGCGAGTGAACCGGTGTCGCCCATGAAGATCTGCGCCGGCGGGGCGTTCCACCACAGGAACCCGAAGCACGCCGCCATCGCCGACGCCGCGACGATGGCGAGGTCGAGCGGGTCACGCACGTCGTAACAGCCGGGATAGGGACTGCCGGCGCAGAGATTGCGCGACTGCAGGAACGTGATCAGCGTGAACGCGCCGAACACCATCGCCGCCGCCCCCGCGGCGAGACCGTCGAGGCCGTCGGTGAGGTTCACCGCGTTCGAGGTCGCCGCGATGATCAAGTAGGACAGGATCACGAAGCCGACGGCGCCGAGCCCGATCGCGGCGATGTCGCGGACGTAGGACAGCTTCGTCGACGCCGGGGTCAACCCGTACTTGTTGTCGAACATCAGCGACATGACGGCGAAGGCCACGGCGACCACGAGCTGGCCGAGGAACTTGGCGCGGGCCCGCAGGCCGAGGCTGCGCTGCCGGCGGATCTTGATGAGGTCGTCCAGGAAGCCGACGGCGCCGAGTCCGACCATGAGGAACAGCGCCAGCAGGCCGGACGCCTGCGGTCCGCCTTCGCCGCTGAGGCCGCGGACGAGGCTGGCGACGCCGTAGCCGACCACGGTCGACAGCACGATGGCGACGCCGCCCATGGTCGGGGTCCCGCGCTTGACCAGGTGGGTCTGCGGGCCGTCGAGGCGGATCTCCTGTCCGAAGCCGCGGCGCCGGAAGTACACGACGACCAGCGGCGTGACCAGGATCGAGGTCAGCAGCGCGAAGATGGCGGCGATGAGGACGGTCTTCACCCGTGCCGCTCCTCTCCTGTCAGCGCGGCCGCGACATGTTCCAGTCCGGCCGACCGGGACGCCTTCACCAGCACGGCGTCGCCGGGCGCGGCCTCGGCCTGCACGAGGGCCGCCGCGGCCGCGGTGTCCGGCACCCACCGCGCCTCACCGCCCCACGAGCCTTCCAGAGCGGTTCCGCTCACGATGGGGCGGGCCGGTTCGCCGACGGCCACGACGTGCGCTACCCCCAGCTGAGCGGCGAGGCGTCCGACGGCCTCGTGCTCGGCGTCGGCCGCCTCGCCGAGCTCGGCCATGGGCCCGAGCACCGCCCATGACGCGCCGTCGCGGGCGGCGTCGACCCGTGCGAGCGTCTCGAGCGCCGCGCGCACCGACTCCGGGTTCGCGTTGTAGGCGTCGTTGATGACCATCAGTCCGTCCGCCCGTTCGGTGACCTCCATGCGCCAGCGGCTCACCGGACCGGCGGCGGACAACGCGGCGGCGACGTCGGGGACCGTGAGCCCGCACTCGAGCGCGATCGCGGCGGTGGCCAGGGCGTTGGACACGTGGTGGGCGCCGACCAGCCGCAGCGCCACCGGCGCCCGCTCGCCCGCGGCGACCAGGGTGAACGCCGCCCGGCCGAGCTCGTCGAGCCGGACGTCCGTGGCGTGCACGTCGGCCTCGGCCGACACCCCGAAGGTGACGACGCGGGCGGACGTGCGCGGCGCCATGCCGATCACGAGCGGGTCGTCGGCGTTGAGCACCGCCATCCCGCCCTCGTCCGCGGCGGGCAGCGCCTCGACCAGCTCGCCCTTGGCCTGCGCGATCGCCTCACGGGACCCGAACTCCCCGAGGTGGGCGCTGCCGACGTTGAGCACCGCGGCGATGCGCGGCGGGGCGATGCGGCACAGGTAGGCGATGTGGCCGACGCCGCGGGCACTGTTCTCGAGCACGAGGAAGCGGGTGCCGGTGTCGGCACGCAGCACCGTGTACGGATGGCCGAGCTCGTTGTTGAACGACCCGGGCGGCGCGACGGTCGTGCCTGCGGTTGCGAGCACCTGCGCGAGCAGGTCCTTGGTCGACGTCTTGCCCGACGACCCGGTGACGCCGACGACGACGGTGGCGGGCAACCGGCGGACGACGGCCGCCGCGAGCTTCGCCAGCGCGTCGAGCGCGTCGGCGACCACGATGGCGGCCGTTGCCCCGCCGGCCCCGGCCCGGGTGGGGTCGGTGGCCAGCGTGGCCACCGCACCGGCGGCGACGGCGGCGTCGATGTAGTCGTGGCCGTCGACGTGCTCGCCGGCGAAGGCGACGAACAGCCCGCCCGGCGTGACCTTGCGGCTGTCGAACTCGACGGTGCCGGTGACCACGGTGTCCGGGTCGCCGGAGACCACACGTCCGTCGGTGATCTGCGCGATCTCGCGCACAGTGAGTTGGATCATCGGACCGACTCGATCGCCTCGCGCAGCACGATCCGGTCGTCGAACGGGAGCACGACCCCCGAGACCTCCTGGCCCGTCTCGTGACCCTTGCCGGCGACGAGAACGGTGTCGCCGGGCTCGGCGCGCCTGACCGCCTCGACGACGGCGGCGCGCCGGTCGCCGATCTCGACGACCTCGCCGCGTTCGACGGCGGGCAGCGCGGTGATGCCGGCCAGCATGGCGCGCCGGATCGCCGCCGGGTCCTCGCTGCGGGGGTTGTCGTCGGTGGCCACCAGGACGTCCGCGTCGCGCGCTGCGATCTCGCCCATGTGCGGGCGCTTGCCGCGGTCGCGGTCACCGCCGCATCCGAGCACGATGATCAGCTTGCCCTTGGTCAGTGGTCGCAGGGCGGCGAGCGCGCCGGCCACGGCGGCGGGCTTGTGGCTGTAGTCGACGACGGCAAGGAAGGGCTGGCCGGCGTCGACCCGCTCCATGCGTCCCGGCACCTGCGCCGACGAGATCGCGGCGGCGACGTCCGGACCGGTGACGCCGACCGTCTCGAGCATGGTCCAGGCGAGCGCCACGTTGGCCACGTTGTACCGCCCGGGGATCGCGCTGCCCAGCTCCTGCGTCCCCCACGGGCCCGCCAGCCGGAAGGAGGTGGTGCCGTCGGCGCGCTCGCGCACGTCGGCCGCGCGCACCGCCGCGTCGCCGCCGTCCGTCGACAGCGTGGTGGAGCCCGGGATCTCGCGGGCGGCCCGGCGACCCCACTCGTCGTCGACCACGACGACCGCCTGCCGGGCCGCCGTCACGAAACGCATCTTGGTCGCGAAGTAGTCGTCCATGCCGTCGTGGAAGTCGAGATGGTCCTCGGACAGGTTCGTGAAGCCGCCCACGGCGAAGTCGATCGCGTCGCTGCGGTGCATGGCGATCGCGTGGCTCGACACCTCCATGGCGACGGTGTCGACGCCGCGCTCGACCATCACCGCGAGCAGTGACTGCAGTTCCGGTGCCTCGGGGGTCGTGAACGCGGCCTCGAGGGTCTCGTCCCCGATCATCGTGGCCACGGTGCCGATCAGGCCGACCGTGGCGCCCGACGCCTGCAGCCCCGCCCGCAGCAGGAACGTGGTCGTGGTCTTGCCGCTCGTCCCGGTGACCCCCAGCATCCGCAACCGGCGGGCCGGGTCGCCGTAGATGCGGGCCGCGACCGGCGCGAGCGCCGGGCGCACCTCGGGCACCACCACCACCGGCACGTCCGACGGCAACTGCTGCCGTCCGGCCTCGTCGGTCAGGACGGCGACCGCGCCACGCCCGAGGGCGTCGGCGGCGAAGCGGGCTCCGTGCGCGTTGCGTCCCGGCACGGCGGCGAACAGGTCACCGGGACGCACGGCGTCACTGGCGGCGGTGATGCCGGTGACGGACGCCTCGCCCGTGGCCGTGCCGCGGCCGTCGGCGAGGGCGGCCGTCGTCACGGGGGTGACGCGGGCGGGGCGGGGAACTGCGGTCGAACCGGCGGGCACGTCAGCAGACGTTAGCGGGCAGGAAGGCGGGGTTCTGTCCCTTGCACACCATCAGCGGCACGTGGCGCGGGTGCGAGCCGGTCGGCGGCACCTCCGCGCGCTGCAGCTCGTAGGTCGCGATGTGGTGGAACAGCGGCGCGGCCACGTCGCCGCCCTCGAGCCCGTGGGCGGGGTTGTCGACCATGATCGCCACGACGAACTGCGGGTCGTCCGCGGGCACCATGCCCGCGAAGGTGTCCCAGTTCATCGACGACGAGTACTTGCCCCCGTTGTTCGGGTCGGGTTGCTGCGCGGTGCCCGTCTTGCCGGCGACGCGGTAGCCGGGGACGGCCGCCTTCACGCCGGTGCCGCCGGGCATCACGACCGACTCGAGCATGGTGCGCACGGTGCGGGCGGTGTCGGCGTCGACGACGCGGATGCCCTTCGGCTGCTTCGTCGCGGTGACGGTGCCGTCGGCGGCGGTCACGGTCGACACGATGCGCGGCGGGATGCGGACGCCGTCGTTGGCGAGCGCCTGGTACGCCGACGCGAGCTGCAGGACGGTCATCGACAGGCCCTGCCCGAACGGCAGGTTCGCGAACGTCGAATCCGACCAGGACCTGTACGGCGGGATCTGGCCGGCGCTCTCGCCCGGCAGCTCGATGCCGGTGCGCTGGCCGATGCCGAACCTGTCCATGTAGTCGAGCCACGTGCGCGGCCCGAGCTTCTGCGCGATCTTCAGCGTCCCGACGTTCGAGGACTGCGCGAGGATGCCGGTCGCGGTGAACTTCTGCGTCGGGTGCACCCAGGCGTCGCTGACGCGCACACCGCCCATCGTGATCGCGCCCGGCACGTTCATCGTGGTGGCCTGCGACAGCTTGCCCTCCTGCACCGCGGCGGCGAAGGTCAGCGCCTTCTGCACGGAGCCGGGCTCGAACGCCGACATCACCGGCGGGTCGATGGGGACGTCCGGGTCGATCGTGTTCGGGTTGCGGGCGTCGAACGTGCCCGAGGACGCGAGCGCCAGCACCTGTCCGGTCTTCGCGTCCATCACCGTCAGCATGGCGCCGCGCGCACCCGACTGCTTGACGTCGGTGTCGAGCAGTTGCTGCGACGTGTACTGCAGGTCCTGGTCGATGGTCAGCGCGACGGTCGAGCCGTTCTGCGGCGGGGTCGTGATGGCGCGGCTGCTCGGGTTGACGCCGCCGACGTTGTCGACCGAGTAGGTCTGGCTGCCGTTCTTCCCGGCCAGGACCTTGTTGTAGTACGACTCGATCCCGGCGGCACCCACACCGTCGGAGTGCACGGTGCCGACGACGTTCGCGCCCGTCCGTCCGGCGGGGTACTGCCGCTGGGTGGTGGCCTGCGAGTAGATGCCGCCGTAGTCGAGCGCGGCGATCTGCTCGGCGCGCGCGAGCGGGATCGCGGTGCCCAGCAGGGCGTACTTGCCCGGCTTCGACAGCTGCGCGACCACGTCGGCCTGCGTGGTGCCGAGCAGCGGCGCGAGGTGGATCGCGTACTCCTCGCGGTCGGCGGCGTCGACCTGCGACGGGTCGGCGGTGATGTCGCGGGCGTCGGACGTGTAGGCCAGCGGCACGCCGTTGCGGTCGACGATGGACCCGCGCATGGCGTTGAGGGTGACAGTGTCGACCCGCTGCGCGGCGGCCGCGCCGGCGTAGTCCTTGTGGTCGACGCCCTGCAGCTGCACGAGCCGTCCGGCGATCACGAGCAGCAACACGCACACCGCAGCGAGGCACCAGGTGCGGCGACGCTCCGGGGTGCCGAGCCGCAGCGCGCGGGGTGGCCGCGGTGGACGGGTCGGACGCCGGGCGGCCTGACGAGGCGGCGGGGTGCGGCGGGGTGCGGCCGGGCGGGCCGGCCGGCGGTCGGGCTGACGGTTGGGCCGGCGGGTCGGCTGGTGGGTCGGCTGGTGGGTCGCGGTGCGGACGTCGTGGCGGGCCCGGTCCGGACCAGCCGGCCGGCCGGCGCTCCCCCGCTGCGGTTCCCCGCGGCGCGCGCCGGCCGGCGGCGGTCCGAAACGCTGCGGCCGTCCTGTCCCCTGGGGCGCAGCGTGTCCCCTCGGTCTGCCGGCCTCCCGGACCCCCCCATGGGTCCGGCGGCCGTCGGTGGTGTGGGTGCGAGGTGCCGCACCGGTGCGGGCGGACGGTCGGGACGGGCGGCGCTCGGTCATCGGGTGCCTCCCGGCGTGCTGGACGGTGTCGGCGAGGACGTCGGTGTCGAACGGGGGCCCCGGGATCGGTTGGTGGCCGTCCGCGTCCGCGTCGTGTCCTTGGACTTCGTCGTCCTCTGCTTCGACGTCGTCTTCTGCTTCGACTTCGGCTTCGGCTTCTCGGTGGTGCCGGACTTCGTCGTCTTCGCGGACTTCGACGACGTCGGCTTCGGCTTCGGCTTCGGCTTCGGCTTCGGCTTCGGCTTCGGCGGCTGCGGGGTGGGCGGCGCGGTGACCGGCGCCGGGTGCCCCATGACGCGCGCCTTGCCGTCCGCGCCGACGACGACGAAGGCCGGGTTGCCGGCCGGCACCATGCCGAGTGCGGCGGCGGCGCGGGCCAGCGCGTCCGGGGCCCCGCTGGCGGCGACCTCGGCGCGCAGCTGCTCGAGCCGGGCCGAGACGGCCTCGTCCTTCTGGTCGAGGTCGTGGCGGCGCAGCTCGTTGGCCGCCGACGCGGTGTTCAGCGCGAGCAGCAGAGCGAGCGCGCCGACGATCAGGCCGGTGACGAGCAGCGCGAACGGCACCCGCGGCGCGCGGCGGCCGGTCCGCTCGGTCTCGTCCGGCACCAGCGGCGGGCGGGTCACGAGGCCACCGCCGCGGGTCGGATGCGTTCGGCTGCGCGCAGGCGGACGGACGCCGCGCGCGGGTTGGCGACCGTCTCCTCCTCCGAGGCGCCCTCACCGCGGACGAGCAGCTCGAGCTGCGGTCCCCGGTCGGGCAGGGACACCGGCAGGTCGGGCGGGGTGGTGTCGCGGGCGAGCTCGGCGAAGGCCTGCTTGACGATGCGGTCCTCCAGCGAGTGGTAGGCGAGCACGACGACGCGGCCGCCGACGGTGAGGGCGTCCAGGGCGGCTGGCACCGCGGCGCGGACGGCGTCGAGCTCGCCGTTGACCTCGATGCGCAGCGCTTGGAACGTGCGTTTGGCCGGGTGGCCCCCGTGCCGGCGCGTCGCGGCGGGGATCGCCGTGCGCACCAGCTCGGCCAGTTCACTCGTCGATCGGAGCGGGGCCACCCGGCGCCGGCGATCGATGGCCTGGGCGATCCGCAGCGCGAACCGTTCCTCGCCGTACTCGCGCAGCACCCGGGCGAGGTCGGGCACGGCGTAGTCGTTCACCACCGACTCGGCCGTCATGCCGGTCGTCGGGTCCATCCGCATGTCCAGCGGGGCGTCCTGCGCGTAGGCGAACCCACGTTCGGGACGGTCGAGCTGCATCGACGAGACGCCGAGGTCGAACAGCACCCCGTCGACGCCGTCGATGCCCAGCTCGGCGAGCACGTCGGGCATGCGGTCGTAGACGGCGTGCACGAGGTGCACCCGGTCGGCGTAGGGGGCGAGCCGGTCGCGGCTGCGCGCGAGCGCCGCGGGGTCGCGGTCGAGGCCGACGAGGGTGAGCTGCGGGTGGGCGGCGAGCAGCGCCTCGGCGTGCCCCCCGAGGCCGAGGGTCGCGTCGACGGCCACCGCGGGACGGTCGCTGAGCGCCGGGGCGAGCAGGGCGAGGACGCGGTCGAGCATCACCGGCACGTGCTCGGGGGCCGGCCGCGGGTCGTCCGCTGCGTCCATCTGGGTGTGCTCCTGCCTGGGGGGTGGGGCGGAGTGGGGAAGTCGCGTCCTTCGCTCTGGTCCCCGCCCGTCCCGCCTGGCGCCGGGGAAGTGACGCCAGGAGGAGGACGGGTGGAGGCCGGACCGCAGGTCCGCTGGTGGTGAGGGGCTACAGCACGCCCGGCAGCACCTCCTCGGCGATGTCGGCGAACGTCGACTCGGCGGACTCGAGGTACTCGGCCCACGCGGCGGCGTCCCACACCTCGATCCGGGTGTTGGCGCCGTTGACGACGCAGTCCTTGGTGAGCCCCGCGTACTCGCGCAGCTGCGGCGGGACGGTGATGCGGCCCTGCCCGTCCGGGGTCTCGTTGGAGGCGCTGGCGAACAGCACGCGGCCGTAGTCGCGGACGCGCTTGTCGGTGGTGGGGGCGTTGCGCAGGGACTCGGTGAAGCGGGCGAACTCGGCGACCGGGAAGACGAAGAGGCACCGGTCCTGTCCCTTGCAGATCACCAGGCCTCCTTCCAGGTCCGGCCGGAACCGCGCCGGCAACGCCAGCCGTCCCTTGTCGTCGAGGCGCGGGGTGTGCGTTCCGAGAAACACCGGCCCGCACCTCCGCCGTCCGTCCGCGAGTGGCCCCTGGAGTCACCCCGACTCCCCACTCTCCCCCACTGTAACCCACTGCACTCCCCGGTCAATGCGAATCGAGGGCGTGGCGCACCACTTCTCAGGTACGGGGCGCCCGGACGGCCGGGGGCAGCGCCCGCCACCGGTTCCCCCTCCGCTCCCAGGCGCGGACGGCATACTTGGCACTCCACGGCGCTCCGCACGGCGGGGCCGACCGGCGACACACTGGCGAGGGACATCGGTGGATCACCTGCACGAGGACCTGCACCCGAACGGACGCACGAACGGCACGCCGAGCGGTGCACCGGTCGCCGCTCCCGGTGTCAGCCGGCACGGCGCGCCCGAGTCCCCCGGGCGGACGTTGACCGTCGCCGAGGTGCGCGACGCCGGTGCCCGCATCGCCGGCAACATCGAGCAGGTCATCGAGGGCAAGCAGACCGCCATCCGCCTCGGCCTCGCGGTGCTGCTCGCCGAGGGCCACCTGCTGCTCGAGGACGTGCCCGGCGTCGGCAAGACCAAGTACGCGAAGGCGCTGGCCCGCTCGATCGACTGCTCGGTGCGGCGCATCCAGTTCACGCCCGACCTGCTGCCCAGCGACGTCACCGGCGTCAGCGTCTACAACGCCGAGGACCGCGACTTCGAGTTCAAGCCCGGTCCGGTCTTCGCCAACCTCGTCGTCGGCGACGAGATCAACCGCGCCTCGCCGAAGACGCAGGCGGCGCTGCTCGAGTGCATGGAGGAGCGCCAGGTCACCGTCGACGGTGTCACCTACGGGCTCGAATCGCCGTTCATGGTGCTGGCCACGCAGAACCCGGTCGACATGGAGGGCACCTACCCGCTCCCCGAGGCGCAGCGCGACCGCTTCACCGCGCGCATCTCGATGGGCTACCCCGACCGCCGCGCCGAGGTCGCGATGCTCAACGAGCACGCCGCTCTCGACCCGCTCGACAGCCTGCGGGCGGTGTCGGACGCGACCGAGATCAGGGCGCTCATCGCGGCCGTCCGTTCCGTGTACGTCTCGGACGCGGTGAAGGAGTACGCCGTCGACCTCGTCGAGGCCACCCGCCGCTCGAGCGAGGTGCGGCTCGGCGCGTCCCCGCGCGCGACGCTGCAGCTGCTGCGCGCGTCGAAGGCGTGGGCCGCCCTGCACGGCCGCGAGTACGTGATCCCCGACGACCTGCAGTACCTGGTCACCCCCGTGCTCGCGCACCGCCTGCTGCTGACGGCCGAGGCGCACGTGGCCGGACGGTCGGCGTCCGACCTGCTGGGGCGCATCGTCCAGGCCACGCCGATCCCCCACTCCGCGGTGAGCGCCGCGCCAGGGACGTACTGACGCGTGGCCCCGTTCCGCACCGGCCGGCGCATCGGCTTCACCACCCGCGCGAGCTGCCTGCTCGCCGCGGGTCTGACGGCCGTCGTCTGCGGTCTGGTGCTCGGCGAGACCGATCTGGTTCGCGCCGGGGTCCTCGCCGCCGCAATCCCGATCGCGGCTGCGGTCGTGGTGCACCGCTCGCGCGTCCGCATCGCCAACCGCCGCACCGTCGAGCCGCGGCAGGCCGCGGCCGGGCAGTCGGTCACCACGCACCTGACGATCACCAACCGCTCCCGGCTGCCCACCGGCGCGCTGATGCTCGAGGACCAGCTGCCCGACCGCTTCACCGGACGGGCCCGTTTCGTGCTCGATTCGCTGCGCACCGGCGAGTCGCGGACGGTCTCCTACCGGCTGCCCGCGCTCGGACGGGGCCGGTACCGGGTCGGGCCGCTGCACGTGCGGCTGTCCGACCCGTTCCACATGATCGACCTGACCCGGTCGTTCACCGCCACCACCGAGTTCCTGGTGACGCCGACGATCGACCAGCTGCCCGGTGCCGAGCCGCCCCGCAGCGACGACCTCGGCGACGGGGCGGGCAGCCGGTCCGTCGGAGCCCACGGCGCCGACGACGCGTCCACCCGCGAGTACCGGATCGGCGACGACCTGCGCAAGATCCACTGGAAGTCGTCGGCTCGGGTCGGCTCGCTCATGGTGCGGCAGGAGGAGCGGCCGTGGCGCTCCCGCAGCACGCTGCTGCTCGACCTGCGCGCCGCCGCGCACGTCAGCGTCCCGGCCACCGACGCCTCCGGTGCCCCGATCGACCCGCGCGACGTCGACCCGCGCAGCCTCGACACCCTCGAGTGGGCCGTGAGCGCGGCGGCGTCCATCGCGATGCAGTCGGTGCGCGGACGGCGTGAGATCGCACTGCTCGACGACCCGGCCCGGCCGGAGCCGCTGCGCCTCGCCGGCCCCAACCACCTGGCCACCCACCTCGCGACCGTCCGCGCGGTGCACGTCGCCGACCTGACGCCCATGGCGGCGCAGCTGCGGGCGGCGGCGCGCGAGTCGAGCCTGCTGGCGGTGCTCGGACGGCTCGACGCGGCCACCCTGAACCTGCTGGTGTCGGCCACGCCGCGCGGCCGGTCGGCGCCCCACGCCCTGCTCATCGACACCGCGAGCTGGACCGCCCCCGGACGGGGACGGACCGTCCGCGAGGGCGACCCGACCTCGGACGTCCGCGCCGCCGCCACCGCGCTCGGCCATGCCGGCTGGCGGGTGGCGATCGTGCGCCGCGGCACGACCACCGCACAGGCCTGGCAGCTGCTGTCGTCCGTGCCGACCACAGGAACGGAGGCGCGGACATGACCGCCACCCTCGACCGTCCCACGGACCGCCCGTCCGGGTCCCGCCCACCGCGGCGCCGCGTCACCGGCTCCGCTGCCCGGCGCACTCTGCTCGCCTTCGTCGCCAGCGCGTGCGGCATCGTCCCGCTCAAGGGGCTGTTCACCGACACGGAGTGGCTCGTCGAGGTCTGGCTGGCCATGGCCGTGGTGCTGGTGCCGGCCGCGCTGCTGCGGTTGCGCCGGGCCCCCGGCGCACTCGACATCTGGCCCGGCATCGTGCTGCTCGTCCCCTGGCTCACCGCGCGCTTCCTGGGCGACACCGCGGCGCTCGGGTTCGTCCCCACGGGCGAGACGTGGACGCGGTTGTCGCAGCTGATGACGCAGCTGCACGAGACCACGCGCAACGAGGTCGCCCCGATCGAGACCACGCCGGCGGTGCGGCTCGTGGTGTGCGCGCTGCTCGCCCTGCTCGCCGCGCTCATCGACCTGATCGCCGTCGTCGGACGCCGGGCCGCGCTCGCCGGTGTCCCGCTGCTCGTCGTGTTCACGATCGCGGGCGCCGTCCCGCGGACGCCGGTGGCCTGGAGCTGGTTCGTCGTCGGAGCCGTCGGGTTCCTGCTGCTGCTCGCTCTCGACTCCGGTGACGACCTCGAACGGTG
Organism: Jatrophihabitans fulvus; assembly: GCF_054781375.1. NCBI lineage: Bacteria > Bacillati > Actinomycetota > Actinomycetes > Jatrophihabitantales > Jatrophihabitantaceae > Jatrophihabitans > Jatrophihabitans fulvus. The sequence goes on along the minus strand of NZ_BAAGUN010000001.1, from coordinate 884,461 downwards.
GGGGCGGCGGGTCCGCTCCCCCGACGGACGCACGCCCCGCACCGCGCTCGCCGTCGCGGCCCCGCGCATCGCGGTCGCCGCGCTGGTGGCCGCGGTCGCGCTGCCGCTGCTCGTGCCCGGCGAACCGCGCAACCTGCTCGCCGAGGCGTTCCGCGGCGGCGACGGCGGGTCGGGGGTCTTCGGCGGCGGCGGGGGCGACAACGGCCGCATCAGCCCGTTCGCGCAGCTCAAGGGCGAGCTCACCCGCAAGACCCCCCGGCAGCTCGCCGAGGTGCAGATGCTCTCGCGCGGTGACGCCGTGCCCTACTACCTGCGCGTCAACGTGCTGTCCGACTACACCGACGACGGCTGGCGCGCCGGCGAGCGCGGCGACGAGACCCCGGCCGCCGACGGCGACTACCCGGTCGAGGCCGAGGGCGACGGCGACACCGTCACCCTCGACGCGCGGGTGAACGTGACCGGCATGCGGGGCAACCCGCCCGTCTTCGCCCTTCCCGAGCGCATCGACGGCCTGCCCGGCGACACCCGCTGGAGCTCGCAGGACCAGCTGCTGCTCGGGTCCGACATCGGCGACGGGACGGTGCTCACGCAGCGGTTCCGGCAACCGGCCCCCACCGTCGAGCAGCTGCGCGCCGCCGGCGACCGCATCGACCCGGCCGTTCGCTCGCAGTTGACGGTGCCCGGAAGCCTGCCCGAGTTCGTCCGCACGACCGTGCGCGACACGATCGCCGGAGTGCGGGGGCAGTACGCGAAGGCCCGGGCGTTGAGCGATTTCTTCGCCGACCCCGAGAACGGGTTCGAGTACGACCTGCAGACGCAGGTCGGCGACTCGGGCAGCCTGCTCGTCGACTTCCTGCAGAACCGCCGCGGGTTCTGCCAGCAGTACGCCGCGGCGCTGGCGATCATGCTGCGCGTCGCGAAGGTCCCGGCGCGGGTGGTGCTCGGCTACATGCACCCCGACCCGAACGCGCAGGGCCGCTTCGCGGTGCGCTCGACCGACGCGCACGCGTGGGTCGAGGCCTGGTTCGAGGGCGTGGGCTGGGTGCCGTTCGACCCCACTCCCGCGGCCGGACGTTCCAGTGCCGAGAACAACCTGCCGTGGGCGCCGCAGAACAGCGAGTCCAACAGCCAGTCGTCGGCGCCGAGTGCGGCGACGTCGAGCGTTCCCACGCAGTCGTCGTCCGCGGCGCAGGCGTCCTCGAGCGCGGCGGCTCCGCGCGCCGAGTCGACCTCGGGCTCCTCGACCTCGCTCACGCCCTTCGTCGTGGCGCTGCTCGTGCTCGCCGTGCTCGCCCTGCTGTTCCTGCCGGCGCTGCTGCGGGCCGGACGACGGCGGCGCCGCCTCGCCGCCGCCCGCCGCGCCCACGACACCGAGTCGCTGTGGGCGGAGCTGTCCGACACCGCGGTCGATCTGGGCTACGTCTGGTCCGACGCACGCTCACCACGCCAGGTCGCGGCCTGGTTGGGCAAGGACGTCCCGACCTCCGCGGACGGATTGCAGCAGCTCGCCACCGCCGTCGAACGCGACCGGTACGCCGGCGGCAGCGCAGGCGGCGATCCCGACCAGCTCGAGCAGACGCTGCGCCGCGTCACCGACGAGCTGCGCGGACGGCGCACCGGCCGCGACCGCGCCCGCGCGCGCTTCGTCCCCGCCTCGCTCGGCTGGACCGCCGGCCTCGCCTCGCTGTTCAGCGGCCGCCGGCGGTGATTCCGGCGGGGCCGGCGGGGAGCGGTGGCGTCGCTCTGCCGCGATCTTGAGGTCTGCGCGCCGCCATACGGACGTCCGGCCATCAAGATCCACGCTTGACCCGCGATCTTGAGGTCTGCGCGCCGCCATACGGACGTCCGGCCATCAAGATCCACGCCGGGACGGGAGACGACGAAGGCCGGACCCGATCGGGTCCGGCCTGGCGTCGTGAACGGTGCGGGAGGGTCAGTTCTCCTCGAAGCGGCGACGGAGGCGGTCCTCCATGCGGTTGCGCAGGCCGCCGTTCTGCTGCTTCTGCTGGGCGCCGCTGCCGCGGATGGCGCCCTCGGGCGTGTCCGGGGTCTGCGAGCGGCCGCGGATCGCCTGGACGGCGAGCGCACACGACGCCACGACGAGGACGAAGCCGACCACGCTGAGCACGATGACCGGGACGACGAGACCGACCAGCACCAGGCCCAGGCCGAGCACCACGCCGAGCGCGCTGAGCAGGACCGAGCGTCGAGTGCGGGATTTGGCCCGGGCGGAACGCACGGACGCAGCGAACTTCGGATCCTCGGCGTAGAGCGCCTGCTCGATCTGATCGAGCAGCTTCTGCTCATGCTCGGAGAGCGGCACGGGGCCCTCCTTCGGTCAACCGGCCCGATCCCGGGGCGGCGAACTATCGGCGACTATGTCGTGTGAACCCGCAATTGGCTCCACACCACGAGCATACGAGCCGTTGCTGGGATCGGAAAGCGAACCCGGTCAGGAATTGCTCCTCCGTGACCGAGGAGATCGCCACGAACCCGAAGATCATCACCGATCGGGCGTGCGCGGCGGCGCCGCGGGCGGCGTCACGCCGGCTGCGAGGACCCCGGATCGCCCGGTCGACGCTCGGGCTGCGGCGCCGACAGCAACGTGCCGGACACGATGGCGGCGGACCCGAACCGGGCACGCGCGGCGTCGACGGCGCGGTCGGCGGACGGCCGGTCGGGCTGCGGCCGGACGGGTCGCGGCCGGACGGGGTGCGTCGGGGCCGGGTGCGGCGCGCCCGCGAGGGCGGCGGCGCCGGGACGCGGCTGGGGGTCGGCGGTGGCGACGTCGAGCGTGAGCTGGTGCGGCGCGTCGGTGGCCTCGCGCAGGTTCTCGGCCTTGACCCCGACGAGCCGGATCAGCGGGTCCTCGAGACCGAGCGCGTCGTACAGCTCGACGGCGATGGCGTGGATCTCGGACGTGGAGTCGGTCCAGCCCGGCAGGGTGCGCACCCGGGTGATGGTGCGGAAGTCGCTGAACCGGATCTTGATGCCGATGGTGCGGGCGACGAACCCACGCCCCCGCACCCGGGTGCCGACGTCGGTGGCGAGCCGCAACAGTTCGCGATGCACCTGCTCGGCGGTGGTGAGGTCGACGTCGAGCGTGCGATCGGAGCTGATCGACTTCTCGACCTCGTCGGGCTGCACGGGCCGGGGGTCGATGCCGGCGGCCAGCTCGCTGATGTGCTCGGCAGTGGCGTTGCCGACGGCGCGGCGCAGCGTGGCGAGCGGCGTGACGGACAGGTCGCGCACGGTGCGCACGCCCAGGCGGTGCAGCTGGTCGGCAGTGCGCTCCCCGACCCCCCAGATAGCGGTGACCGGCAGCGGGTGCAGGAATTCGAGCACGCGGCGGACGGGCACCACGAGCATGCCGTCGGGCTTGCACCGCGCGGACGCCAGCTTGGCGACGAACTTCGTCGGCGCCACGCCGACCGAGCAGGTCAGCCCGAGCTCGGCGACGACGCGGGCCCGGATGGCCGCGGCGATGACCCCCGGACGGCCGTGCAGCCGGACCGCACCGGACACGTCGAGGAAGGCTTCGTCGAGAGACAGTGGTTCGACCAGCGGCGTGACGTCGCGCAGGATCGCCATCACCCGTGCGGACGCTGCCGCGTACGCCTCGCGGTCCGGGGGCAACACGACGGCCTGCGGGCACAACCGCAGCGCCCGCGACATCGGCATGGCGCTGCGCACGCCGTAGCGGCGCGCCTCGTACGACGCGGCGGCGACGACACCGCGGACGCTGCCGCCGACCACGACCGGGCGGTGCCGCAGCTCGGGCCGCCGGCGGATCTCGACGCTGGCGAAGAACGCGTCCATGTCGACGTGCAGCATCGTGCAGCCGTCGTCGTCGCCGTCGAACTGCCCGGCGGTGCGGGGCAGTTCGTGACTGCGCCCCATCGGCTACCCGGGCCGGCGCAGGACGAGATGGATGCGTGACGCGATGGCGGCGTAGGGCTGGCGGTCGACGGCGGCCGCGTCGAGAGCGGCGATCGCCTCGCGACCCGCCGCCGTCTCGCCGGCCGAGCCCGGCATGAGGTCGGAGAAGGCGCCGATGCCGAAACGGCCGGCCACGTCGAGACCGGCGGCCGCGGCCAGCCGGACGATCTCGTCGGGTGCCGTGGCGTGGCCGCCGGATGCGGCCGCGCCGTCCCTGCGCAGCAGGTCGAGCGCGGCGGGCGCGTCGCCGGCGAGGGCGCGGCCGAGCACGGCGGCCACCGGGTTGGCGACGAGCACGCTGAGCACGCCGCCCGGACGGACGAGGGCGGCCATCGCCGAGAAGGCGGCGGACGGATCGGTGACCGCGTCGAGCACGCCGTGTGCCAGCACGAGGTCGAAGCGGCTGTCGTCGAAGAGATCTGCGAGGGAGTCGACGTCACCGGCGAGGTCGACGATGGACCCGTCGGGCAGGTTCTGTTCGGCAGCCCGGCGCCGCAGCGTGGCCAACGCATCGGCGCTGATGTCGACGACCGTGACCTGGGCGCCCTCGGCGGCCAACGGGACGGCATAGGTGCCGCTGCCGCCGCCGCAATCGAGCGCCCGAGCGCCGCGCACCCCGCCGAGGGCCTCGCCGAGCAGCTCGATCACGAGCCCGACGCGCGAGCGGCCGGCGCGTACCTGCGGTGGGTGCGTCACGTGCGCCAGCCTAGGCGGGCGCACCGACACCGGACGGGCAGCGCACCGCGGCTCAGGCGGCCAGCAGGCCCAGCCCGCTCTCGACCAGGGCGAGGAACTCGGTGGCGGCCCGGACCTGGTCGTCGGCCGCCCGCGTGGTCACCGCCGACACGGCACCGGCCTCGACGGCGGCGCGGACCTGCGCGCCCGCGGCGAAGAGCGCGGCCCAGTCGGACAGTTCGGGCGCCACCCGCTCGAGCAGCACCCACACGTTCATGAGCCGGCGCCGCGCCGAAGCAGGCCGGCCCCGGTCGGCCGCGACCGCGGCCGCGGTACGCAGCGCGGACAGGTGGGCCAGCCGGAAGCGCTCGCCGGCGTCGTCGGTGGCGACGGCCTCGAGCAGCACCGAGCGGGCCTGCGACAGCAGCGAGAACGCGGAGGTGCGTGCGAGGACGGAGGTCGGTGCGGCGGCCATGGCTACTCCCTCAATCGAATACGTGTTCGATAGTAGCGACGGGGCCGGCGGCTGTCGACCCCTCGTGGACACAGCGTGCCGAGGGGTACCGACAATTCCGGGCACAGGCGGTTCGTGACCAATCCGCGGAGGCGATGTGAGGAACGGGCGCGGCCGGACATCTCCCGGTGTGAAGCCACCCGCCCCGACCCGCCACGAGCGCGCGGTGCGCGCGACCGCGTCCGGCGATGCCGGGGACTTCGCCGAGGTCTACGACCGCTGCGCGCCCCGCGTCTACGCCTATGCGCGGCGGCACTGCGAGGCCGCCGACGCGCCGGACGTCGTCTCCGACACGTTCCTCGTCGCCTGGCGGCGGTGGGACGACGTGCCCCGCGACGATCCGCTGCCCTGGCTGCTGGTCGTGGCCCGCAACACCATCCGCACCCTGCGGCGTTCGGCCCTGCGCCGGGACTCGCTCACCGCGGCCGTCCGGCTGCAGGCGATCGCCGCCGCCGGACCGGCCGGACAGGGCGCCGACGACCGGACCGTCGACCGCGACGCGGTGCTGCGGGCGCTGGCGAGCCTCACCGACCGCGAACGCGAGGCCGTGCTGCTCGTCGCCTGGGACGGGCTGACCAACTCCGCCGCCGCGCGCGTCGCAGGCTGCTCGCAACGCGCCTTCGAGGTCCGGCTGTCCCGGGCCCGTGCCCGGCTCGAACGCTGTCTGGATCGCGACGACACCCGCGACGACGTCCGCGACGCCACTCCTCGCACGACCCGTGACGAACCCCGAACCCGCCCGAGCTGCGACGACGCCCGTCCTCGCCGCGTCGCCGGCGACCTCCACGAGCAGAGGTGACACCCGTGTCCAGAACCGACCCTGCCGGACGCCCCGGCATCGACGTCCTCGACGCCGTCCGCGCCCTGTCCCCCGACGACCGGACCCTGCAGCGCGACTGGCCGCCGGCGGCGCGGGCCCACCAGCGTGCGCTGGTGCTCGCGCCCTGCACCGCCGACTCCACGGACGTGGACGACGTGTTCGACCTCGTCGGCACGGCCGCCCCACCCGACGCGGTCGGCACGGTCGGCACCGCCGGCACGGCCCGCTTCCGCGCGCGCCGCGGCGTGGGGGTCCGGCTCGCCCCGATCGCCGCGGCCGTCGCCGTCGTGGTGGCGGGTGCCCTCGCCATGGCCGTGCTGTGGCCGTCCGGGGGCGACGAGCCGGGCCTGCGTCCGGGCGGGGCACCGTTCGCCGCCACGGACGTCGTCGACACCCCCAGGGTGGGCCCGGGCCAGTACGGCCGGATCGTCAGCGACGTGTTCACCGTCCGCGACGGACGGCTGGTGGCCACGGGTGAGCGCAGCCAGGACTGGATCGCCCCGGACGGAACCGTGTGGTCCTACCGCACGGGCGGGACGGGCGGCCCCGAGTGCTTCCGCTTCCCGCTCGACGGGGCCCCCGGCACCTCGAGCCCGACGCGCAGCTGGTTCGACGGGTTGCCGACCGACCCCGCCGCCCTGGACCGGTGGCTGCGCTCGCACGTGTCCGGCTCGACCTCGCGCGACGAAGCGGTGTTCGTGGCGGTCGGCGACATGCTGCGCGACGGTGGCCCGCTCGCGTCGTCGCGGCTGCGCGCCTCGCTGGTGAGCGTGCTCAGCCGCACCGGCGGGGTCACCGTCCACCGCGCCGTCACGGGCCCCGACGGACGAGCCGCCGTCCGCGCCGACTTCGTCGACCAGGACAAGCGGCCGGGCGAATTGCGGTCGCTCTACTTCGCGCCCGGCAGCTTCGAGCTCGTCGCCGAGACCTCGGCACGCACCGGGGGTCCGCGGACGGCGACCGGCGGGTCCCCCGCCTACTCGTCGCCGCCCCGGGCGGGAGCCACCGCCCGCGACCTGCCGGTGTCGGCGCTCAGCGGGGGGAGCACGTCGCGGGTGGCCGTCGTCGACACGCTTCCCGCGGACGTGAAGGACTGCCGCAGCGACGGCAGCTGATCGCTCAGCCGTCGACCGCTCAGCCGTCGACGGCCGGGGCCGACTCGCCCAGCACGTCGACGACCTCGCCCACCACGACGATGGCCGGGGCGCCGAGGCCTGCCGCCTCCGCGGCGTCGGCCAGCTCACCGAGCGGCGCCCGCAGCACCCGCTGGCCGGTGAGGGTTGCGCGGTGCACGACGGCGGCGGGGGTGTCGGCCGGACGGCCGTGGCGCACGAGGTCGCCGGTGATGACGCGCAGCCGCTCCATCGCCATGAGGACGACCAGCGTGCCGCGGTGGGAGGCGAGGCCCGGCCAGTCGACGCCGCTGCCCGCCGGCCGTCCGGGGTCGAGGTGGCCGGACACGATCGTCACGTCCGCGGCGACGCCGCGGTGCGTGACCGGGATGCCCGCGAGGGCGGGGGCCGCGAGGGCCGACGAGATGCCCGGCACGACCTCGACGGGAATGCCCGCGGCCGTGCACGCCAGCCATTCCTCGCCGCCACGGCCGAACACGAACGGGTCGCCGCCCTTCAGCCGCACCACCCGCTTGCCGGCCCGCGCCCGCTCGACGATCACGGTGTTGATCTGGTCCTGGGTGAGGTTGTGGCGGTGCGCCGACTTGCCGCAGTCGACGACCTCGACGTCGTCGGGGAGGTTCTCGAGCAGGGCGCGCGGCGCCAGCCGGTCGACGACGACCACGTCCGCGTCGGCGACCAGCCGCCGGCCGCGGACGGTGACGAGGTCGGGGTCGCCCGGGCCGCCGCCGACGAGCGCGACCGTTCCGACACCGTCCGCCGGAACGCGGCGATGGCGGCGCAACGGCAGGGCGCCGGTGTCGAGCGCGGTGGCGATCGCGTCGCGCAGCGCGACCGCGCGGCGGGGGTCGCCCCCGCCGCCGACGGCGACGGTGGCGTCGTCCGTCCGCACGACCGCGGGCACGCGGGCACTGCCGCCGGACGCGTCGTCGGCGCGGACGCAGAACACCCGCCGCGCGTCCGCCTCGGCCGCGACGACGGCGTTGACCCGGGCGTCGTCGGTGCAGGCGAGCGCGAGCCAGGCACCGTCGAGGTCGGCGGGGACGAAGGCCCGCTGCGTCACGGTCACCCCGGGCAGCGTCGTGATCGTGCGGTGGACGGACGGAGCGATGACATGGACGTCCGCGCCGGAGTCCGCCAGCGCCGTGACCCGGCGCGACGCGACCGCTCCTCCCCCCACGACGACGACACGACGGCCACGCAGGTCGAGCAGGAGGGGCAGGTCGGGTGTCTCGGCGCCGTTCGCACCGTCCGTTCGGTCGGTCGTCACGCAACGCATTGTCCCGGTCCGGCACCGAGGCCCCTTGCCCATAGGGCTTGTCGGCATGTGGCGCGTCCCGCGTGTGCTGCCGTCACCGCCGCCGCTGTGGGACCATGGTCGACATGACGACCCGCGGCACGCTGCGCACCGCGCAGCTGACTGCGCGTCGTCACATCGATCTGCTGCGGGTCACCACCGCGGCGTGTCGGGTCTGACGACTCCCCACCGGGCACCGTTCGGGCGCATCGTCGCGCCCTCCTCGTAGGCGCCCGCCTCGTCCCCGACCGAACCCCAGGGAAGGACCCGCGCATGCCGGCGCGACCCGACGTCGAACCTCGTTCCAAGCCCAAGAAGGCCCAGGGCCAGTGGGCCCTCGGCTACCGCGAACCGCTCAACCCGAACGAGCGCAGCAAGCGCGACGACCCCCCGCTCAACGTGCGGCGGCGCGTCGAGGAGATCTACTCCAAGCAGGGCTTCGACAGCATCGACCCCGCCGACCTGCGCGGCCGGCTGCGGTGGATGGGCCTGTACACCCAGCGCAAGGAGGGCATCCCGGGCGGCAAGACGGCCACCCTCGAGCCCGAGGAGCTCGACGCCGAGTACTTCATGATGCGGGTGCGCATCGACGGCGGCGCCCTCAGCGCCGAGCAACTGCGGGTCGTCGCCGACATCTCGACCGAGTTCGGACGCGACGTCGCCGACGTCAGTGACCGTCAGAACGTCCAGCTGCACTGGATCCGCATCGAGGACGTGCCCGAGATCTGGCGGCGGCTCGAGTCCGTGGGCCTGTCGACGACAGAGGCGTGCGGCGACTGCCCGCGCGTGATCCTGGGCTGCCCGGTCGAGGGCGTGGCCGCGGACGCCGTGTTCGACGCCGGTCCCGCGCTGCGGGCGACGGTCGAGAAGTACCTGGGCGACCCGGCCTTCCAGAACCTGCCCCGCAAGTTCAAGACGTCGATCTCGGCGTGCAGTCACCACTGCGTCAACCACGAGATCAACGACGTCGCGTTCGTCGGCGTGGTGAACGACGACGGCGAGCAGGGCTTCGACGTGTGGGTCGGCGGCGGGCTGTCGACCAACCCGCGCTTCGCCGAGCGGCTCGGTGTCTTCGTCCGTCCGGACGAGGTCAGCGACGTGTGGGCGGCCGTCGTGTCGATCTTCCGCGACTACGGGTATCGCCGGTCGCGCAATCACGCCCGGCTGAAGTTCCTGATGGCCGACTGGGGTGCCGAGTACTTCCGCCGCATCCTCGAGACCGAGTACCTCGACCGGGAGCTGCCCGACGGTCCTCCCCCGCCGCCCTCGCCGGCCCACCGGGGCCACGTCGGCATCGAGGCGCAGGTCGACGGGCTCGTCTCGATCGGTGCGACCACGGCGTCCGGACGCACGTCCGGCACGGCCCTGGCCGGTCTCGCCGCGCTCGCCGAGAAGCGCTCGCGCCGCGCCGACGGGTCCCGGGTGGCGCTCACGGCGCAGCAGGGCATCGTGCTGCTCGACGTCGACCCGTCCGAGGCGGACGCGGTCGTCGTCGAACTGCGGGAGCTCGGCTACGAGGCGCAGCCGTCCGCCTTCCGCCGCGGCACCATCGCGTGCACGGGCATCGAGTTCTGCAAGCTCGCCCTCGTCGAGACGAAGGGCCGCGCGAACGCGGTCCGCGAGGAGATGGAGCGGCGTCTGCCCGGCTTCGACACCCCGATCACGATCAACGTCAACGGTTGCCCGAACTCCTGCGCGCGCTTCCAGGTCGCCGACATCGGCTTCAAGGGCATGGTGTCGAAGGGTCCTGACGGCGACGTCGAGGCCTTCCAGGTGCACCTCGGCGGACAGATGGGCACCGATGCGGAATTCGGGCGCAAGTTCCGTGGTTTGAAGGTGACGGCGGACGAGGTGCCCGACTACGTCGAGCGGATCCTCACCGGCTACCTCGAACGGCGGGAAGGGGACGAGCCCTTCGCGGCCTACGTGTCGCGGGCGGACGAATCATGGTTGCTCTGACAGCGGACGGGACCACACCGGTCGACCGCATGACCCGTGACGAGCTGCGCGTGCTCGCCGAGAACGCCGGCCGTGACCTCGAGGGCGCGAGCGCGATCGAGATCCTCACGTGGGCGGACGACACCTTCGGCAGCTCGTGGGCCGTCGCCTCGTCGATGGCCGACGCCGTGGTGCCGAGTCTCGCGGCCAAGGTGCGCGAGGGCGTCGACATCCTGTTCCTCGACACGGGTTACCACTTCGCCGAGACGGTCGGCACGCGCGACGCCGTCGCCGCGTCCTTGCCGGTCAACGTGATTTCGATCGAACCCGCGCAAACGGTCGAGCAGCAGGACGCGTCGTTCGGTGCCCGGCTGTACGAACGCAACCCCGATCAGTGCTGCGCCCTGCGCAAGGTCATGCCCCTGCGCAAGACCCTGAAGGGCTACAAGGCCTGGGCGTCAGGTCTGCGCCGCGACGAGGCGCCGACGCGTGCCGGCACGAAGGTCGTCGTCTGGGACGACGGGCGCGGCATGGTGAAGCTGAACCCCATCGCGGCCTGGACCCAGGACGACGTCGACCGTTACATCGCCGAGAACGGCGTGCTCGTGAACCCGCTGCTGTTCGACGGGTACGGCTCGGTCGGCTGCGCGCCGTGCACCCGCCGGCTCAAGCCGGGCGAGGATGCGCGCGCCGGTCGCTGGTCCGGCAGCAACAAGATCGAGTGCGGCATCCACTGACCCGCACCGATCAGTTGTTGCTGCCGGACATGTTCTTGTAGAGGTAGTAGCCGCCGAGGACGAGGACGGCCACCACGATGATCGCGATGACGGCGCCCGCGCTCAGGCTGCCGTGACCGTGCGAGGTGTTGTGGTGGTAGTAGTGCGGCCGGGTGGCCAGCAGGACCAGATCGCTCGTGTTCGTCATAGGTCCATCACAACGCGGGCCGACGGCGGCCGCCATGGGAACCGCTGCCCCGGGAAGCGGTCCCCGCGGCCGCACTAGGGTGCTTGGCGTGCACCGCAACTGTGACGCCGTGAACGCCGTCCTCGAGCACGCGGGAGCGGCGGGCCGCGTGCGCATGCTGCCCGAGGCCGCGCCCACCGCGCAGTCGGCCGCCGACCAGCTCGGCGTCGAGGTCGGCGCGATCGCCAACTCGCTCGTGTTCGCCACCCCGACCGGCGAGGCCGTGCTGGTGATGACGAGCGGGGCCCACCGCGTCGACACCGACCGGGTCGCCACCGTTCTCGGCGTCGAGTCGCTGTCCCGCGCCGACAAGGACCTCGTGTACTCCGCGACCGGCCAACGCATCGGCGGCGTGGCGCCCGTGGCCCACCCCGCCCCGTTGCGCACCGTGGTCGACACCGCACTGGCCGCCCATCCCGAGGTGTGGGCCGCCGGTGGGGTTCCGCACGCCGTGTTCCCGACCACCTTCGACGAGCTGGTGCGCCTGACCGGTGGGACGCCCGCCGAGGTGGCGTGAACCGGACGGGTACCGCGCGCCCCTGTGACCTGCGGCGCGCCGTGGGGCACGATCACGGGGTGCGTTCCGCAGAACACCCGCCGGCCGGCGTCGACGTCCGCGTCGAGGCCTGGTCGCGGCGCCGGTTCGCCGCCCACGTCGCCGACGCGATGTCCATCTACGTGCAGGCGATGGGCTACCCCGAGCACACCGGCACGCAACGCGCGGTGAGCGCGCGCAAGCACGCCGACCACGAGGGGTTCGCCTGCCGCGCCGCCGTCACCGACGACGGCGTCCTCGTCGGCTTCGGCTACGGCTACACGACGTCGCCGGGTCAGTGGTGGCACGACCTCGTCCGCCGGGCGATCAGCCGCGAGCAGCACGAGGCCTGGCTGCACGACGCGTTCGAGCTCAGCGAGCTGCACGTGCTGCCCGAGTACCAGGGCCGCGGCATCGGGCGCCGGCTGCTGGTGTCGCTGGCCGAGGGGCTGCCCCACACGGCGCTGCTGCTGTCGACACCCGACTCCGACACCCGCGCGTTCCGGCTCTACCGCGACCTCGGCTTCGGCGACCTGGCCCGCAACTACCTGTTCCCGGGCGACGCCCGGCCCTTCGCGGTGCTGGGCGCCCGGCTGCCGCTCGGGTCCTAGTTCTCGAAACGGGCGCCGAGAGCCAGGTTCGCCCACACCTCACGCGTCGCCTTCGAGCGGTTCAGCGTGTAGAAGTGAATGCCCGGCACGCCTTCCTCCAGCAGCCGCTCGGCCAGCTTCGAGGTCTCGTAGATGCCCATGGCGCGTATCGACTTCGGGTCGTGGGCGACGGCGGCGAAGCGCCGTCCGAGCTTCTCCGGGAACGGCGAACCGGTGAGCTGTTCGGAGCGCCGGATCATGCCCATGTTGGTGACCGGCATCAGTCCCGCGATGATCGGCTTGTCGCACCCGGCCGCCTCGACGCGGTCGCGCAGCCGCAGGTAGTCGTCCGCCACGAAGAACATGTTGGTGATGGCGTAGGACGCGCCGGCGTCGAACTTCGCGACGAGGTGGCGGGTGTCGTCCTCGACGGACGTCGACCGGGGGTGGCCGTTCGGGAACGCGGCCACGCCGACACTGAAGTCGCCGAGGGTGCCCATGAGCTCCACCAGCTCGGCGGCGTACTCGAGCCCCTCGGGGTGCTTGACCCACTCCCCCTCGGGGTCGCCCGGCGGATCGCCCCGCAGCGCGAGCACGTCGGTGACGCCCGCGGCGGCGAGATGACCCGCGATGCCGCGCAACTCGGCCACCGAGTGTCCGATGGCGGTCAGGTGCGCGACGGGGGTGAGGGTGGTGTCGGACGCGATCTGCTCGGTGATCTCGACGGTGTGCTCGCGTGTCGAGCCACCGGCGCCGTAGGTGACGGACACCCACGACGGCTGCAGCGGCTCGAGCTCACGGATCGTCTTCCACAGCAGGGCGTCCTCGGTCTCGTTCTTCGGCGGGAAGAACTCGAAGGAGAACGTCGGTCCGGACTCGTTCAGCGCCTCGCGGACCGTCGGTGACATGCCGTCCAGGATAGGTGAAGCGCCGGTGACGACGCGCCACGAACGCGCGTGTGCGTGGTGGGCCACGGGTAGATCGGCGTCATGGTGCGACACCCGGGGGCCGAGAGCTTCGTTCCCGACACGACCCAGCTCGAGACGCTGGCGGACGCGGCCGCCGGCTGCCGCGGCTGCGACCTGTACGGCCCCGCCACGCAGACCGTGTTCGGTGAGGGCGAGCCGACCGCCCGCCTGCTGCTCGTCGGCGAGCAGCCCGGCGACCAGGAGGACCGAGCGGGCAGGCCGTTCGTCGGCCCGGCGGGACAGCTGCTGGCCCGGGCACTGGACGAGGCGGGCCTGGCCGACGTCCCGCGGTGGACGACGAACGCGGTGAAGCACTTCCGCTACACCGAGCGCGGCAAGCGCCGCATCCACGAGAAACCGACGGCGGCGCAGTCGACCGCCTGCCGGCCCTGGCTGCAGGCCGAGCTGCGGGCGCTGCGACCGGACGTCGTCGTCGCGCTGGGGGCCACGGCGGCGGGGTCGCTGTTCGGCCCCGGATTCACCCTGACCCCGAACCGCGGGGTGCCGCTGCCCTGGCCGCCCGCCAAGGGGCAGTTCGCCGGAAGCGACCTCGACGTGACGGCGTTCGCCACGATCCACCCGTCCGCCGTGCTGCGCGCCGCGGACGAGGACCGCGCGGCGTTCATGAACGGGCTCGTCAGCGACCTGAGGACCGTGGCCGCCGCGCTCTGACCTGGTGCTGTCGGTGGCCGGACCTACCCTCCCGGCATGACGGAACTCATCCCGATCGTCCTGGGCGGCGTCGGCGACGCGCACGAGCGACTGCGGGCCCGGCTGCGCGGGCTCACGCGTGACGAGTACTTCTGGGAGCCGGTGCCCGGCATGTGGTCGGTGCGGCTCGAGGACGGCACGTGGGTCCCGCACCCGAACACGCAGAGCGGGCCGCCGGCGACGATCGCGTGGCGGGTGTGGCACGTCGCCGAGTGCCTCGCCGGATACGTGACGCCGCACCTCGGCGAGTGGCCACTCGCCGCTTCCGACGGCACCTGGCACGGCGAGGTCGACCCCGCGCTCGCCGACCTCGAGACGTCGTGGCGGGTCTTCGCCGAGCGCATCCGCGGTCTGGGCGAGGACGGCATCCGCCGTCCGCTCGGCCCCGCGTGGGGCCCCTTCGCCGAGTCGTCGTGGGCCGACCTGGTGGTGCACGCCCTCGACGAGGTCGCCCATCACGGCGGCGAGATCGGCGTGCTGCGCGACCTCTACCCGCACCTCGGGCAAGGGGGTGCGACGATGACGCCATGACCGGCGCGCGCGAACTCGACGCCGCCGGCATCACCGGGGCCGCGCTGCGCGACAGCTACCTGCGCTGCCGGGCGCTGAACGCCCGCCACGGCCGCACCTACTACCTCGCGACCGCGCTGCTGCCGCGCGAGAAGCGTCCGTTCGTCCACGCGCTCTACGGCTTCGCCCGCTACGCCGACGACATCGTCGACGACTTCGGCGGTTCCGCCGACGAGCGGGGCGCCCGGCTGCAGTCGTGGTGGGACGACCTGCACGCCGACCTCGAATGGGGCGAGACCAGCGACCCGGTCGGACGGGCGGTGCTCGACACCGTTCGGCGCTTCGACATCCCCATGAACTACCTGGTCGACTTCATCGACTCGATGCGCTCCGACCTCACGGTCACCGAGTACGAGACCTACGCCGACCTCGAGAAGTACATGTGGGGCTCGGCGGCGGTCATCGGGCTCGAGATGCTGCCCATCCTCGGCCGGCGCGACGACGACGTCCGCTGGGACGTGCTCGAGTCGCACGCCATCGCCCTCGGTACGGCTTTCCAACTGACCAACTTCATCAGGGACGTCGGCGAGGACCTACGACGCGGTCGCGTCTACCTGCCCCAGGAGTCGTTGCGGCAGTTCGGCGTCGACCGCGACCGGCTGCGGCGCGGCACCGTCGACGAGTCGATCCGTGCCCTGCTGGCCTGGGAGATCGAGCGGGCACGCGGCCTGTACGCCCGGGCCCGTCCGGGCATCGCCCTGGTCGACCCCACGTCGCAGGACTGCCTGCGGACGGCGTTCACCCTCTACGGCGAGATCCTCGACGAGGTCGAGGCCAACGACTACGACGTGTTCTCGCGCCGGGCGCACGTCAGCACCCGCCGCCGCGCCGCCGTCGGCCTGAACGGGTTGCGCCGCGCGTACGCGGCCCGCCGCCGGCAGTCCTAGAACCCCTCGGCCTGGGCGCGCCGCTTGACCTCGCTGCCGCGGTTGCCGCGCAGGGCGTCGACGGGCGTGCCGGGCAGCGTGTCGTCCTCCCGTTGCAGCCACGCGACGATCTCGTCGTCGTCGAAGCGGGCGTCGCGCAGCAGCGTGACCACCTGCTGCAACGCCTTGAGCGGCGCGCCGTCCTGCAGGACCCAGCCGGGGATGCCGCGCTTGCCGTCGGGCGACGGCACGGCGACCAGCCTGCCCTCGCGCACCCACTGGTGCACCCGGGTCACGGGAACGCCGAGCAGGGCTGCGGCGTCGCGGAAGGTGAGCACGTCCGACACGTCCGGGTTCACGGTCGCACCCCCGAGATCAGGTGGCAGTCGTAGCTGACGGCGATGCCGCCGAGCTCGGCGACGGCGTCGCCGACGGCGTCGAGCAGCCGCGCCCGCTGCCCGTCGGGCAGCAGGTTGTGATCGCTGAACGTCTGGACCAACAGCACGTACTCCTCGGGTGTGTACCGGCGTTCCCAGGGGAAGTCGCGCTCGCCGACCTCGACGAAGCCGGCGCCGGTGAGCGCCTCGAGCACCGGTTCGCGCGGCGCGTTCTTGCCCCCGTACGTGCGGTTGCGGTGCACGAGCTGCGGGGCGACCGATTCGTAGGCGGCGTCGAGGGCGGCGCGGTCGTCGCCGGCCATCGTGTCCATGTTCCAGAACAGTCCGACCCGGCCGCCCGGCCGCAGCACGGCCGCGGCCTTCCGCGCGCCCGGTACCGGGTCGACCCAGTGCCAGGCCTGGCCGCTGACCAGCAGGTCGAAGTCGCGCCCGGCGGCGTCCCACTGCTCGAAGGTGGTCACCTCGACCTCGAGCCCGTGTTCGCGCGCCACCTCGGCCATCCCCGCGTCCGGCTCGACGCCGAGCACCCGGCACCCGCGCGCGGCGAGCAGCTGCCCCGCACGTCCGGTGCCGCAGCCGACGTCGAGCACGTCCACGGCGCCGTCACCGCCGGCGGTGACGCCGCTGAGCAGTTCGACGACGAGGGCGTCCGGGTAGGTGGGCCGGATGCGGTCGTAGATCGCGGCGACGGACCCGAACGACCGCGCGCGGTCCTGCTGTTCGTGCAACTCGCTCACCGGACGATCATCTCAGTCCCCGTCCCACTCCCCCACCCGCCACAGCGCGTCCGGGGGTTGCGGCGAGCGCATCGGGTCGGCGTCGGTGAGCGGACGGGCGCCGCCGACGAACCGCCGCAGCGACTCACCGGCCAGGACGCTGCGCGGGAACGCGGCCCGCGCCGCGGCCGAGCGCACCGTGTCGAGCGGCAGCGGGGCGCGCGAGGCCGCCAGCACGAGGTTGCCGAAGCGCCGTCCCTTGACCACCGCGGGATCGGCGAGCGCGAGCACCTGCGGCAGGTGCTCGCGCACGGTCGCGGCGAGTCGTCTGCCGTACGTGAGCGGCGGGCCGTCCGCCACGTTGACGAGCAGCACCCCGCCGGGCCGCAGCACCCGCGCGACGTCGGTGACGAACTCGCCGCTCGTCAGCTCGCCGGGCACCCGTCCGCCGTGGAAGGCGTCGAGCACGAGGACGTCGGCGCTCGCGTCCTTGAGCGCCGCGACGCCTCCCCGTCCGCCGACGGGGCGGATGCGGATGCGGGCGGTGCGGGCGAACGGCAGCCGGGCCCGCACCAGCTCGGTGACGGCGGTGTCGGGTTCGAGCACGATCTGCGGCGATCCCGGCCGGGTGGCCGCCACGTAGCGGGCCAGCGTGCACGCCCCGCCGCCGACGTGGGTGACCGCGAGAGCGGCGGCCGGGTCGTCCGGGGTGAGGGCGTCGACGACGTCGGCGAAGCACTGCACGTACTCGAAATCGAGGTAACGCGGGTCGTCGAGGTCGACGTAGCTCTGCCGGATGCGGTCGATCGTGAGCAGGAACCCGCCCGGTCGATCGGCATCGGCGAGCAGTTCGACCGTGCCGAGCGCGCCCTCCTCCACGGGCCCCACGGTATCGGCGGCGCGCCGTCTCACCCCGATCTCACGAGCGCGAGGGGGTGACGACCGTAGAATCACGGCGTGCAGATGGCGACCAAGGACCCCCTGGTCGGCCGCACGCTCGAAGGCCGCTACCGCCTCCTCGACCGCATCGCCCGCGGCGGGATGTCGACGGTGTACGCCGCCGTCGACCAGCGGCTCGACCGCATGGTCGCGGTGAAGGTCATGTCGTCCGCTTTGTCCGCAGATCCGGCTTTCAGCGACCGGTTCGCGCGCGAGGCGCGGGCCGCTGCACGACTCACCCACCTCAACGCGGTCAGCGTCTACGACCAGGGCTACGAGATCGCCCAGGACGGCCACCACGTCTTCCTGGTCATGGAACTCGTCGAGGGACGGACGCTGCGCGAGCTGATCCGCGAGCGCGGACGGCTCACGCCGGCCGAGGCCGTGTCGATCATGGAGCCCGTCCTCAGCGCCCTCTCGGCCGCACACCGCGCCGGGTTGGTGCACCGCGACATCAAGCCCGAGAACATCCTGCTGTCGGACGAGGGCGTCGTGAAGGTGGCCGACTTCGGCCTCGCCCGCGCCGTCGAGACCGACCCGACCTCGACCCGCACCGGCCTGATGATGGGCACGGTCGCCTACTGCGCCCCCGAGCAGATCACCCGCGGTCACGCCGACCCGCGCTCGGACGTGTACTCCGCAGGCATCGTCTTCTTCGAACTGCTGACGGGAACGCCGCCGTTCACCGGCGAGTCGGCCATGAACGTGGCCTACCAGCACGTGCACAGCCGGGTGCCCGCCCCGTCCTCGCGGGTGAAGTCCGGGCACGGGCAGGGCGAGATCCCGTCCGAGATCGACGAGATCGTGGTCGCCGCCACCGACAGCGACCCGGCGAGCCGTCCCACCGACGCCGGCGCGCTGCTCGCCGAGCTCGCCGACGTCCGCACCGAGCTGTCGCTGCCGATCACGCCGGTGCCGCCGCGTCCCCGCCCCAAGCGTGAGAACCGCACGCGGCCGGCCGAGCGCCGCGGGCCCGACTCCGACACCACGCAGAGCATCCGGCGCCGCCCGGGCAACGACACCGCGGTGGTGCCGTCCGGCGGCCCCTCGCGCAACGGAACCAGCCGCCTCGACGACCGCCGTCCCGAGCGGCGCGACACCGACCGCACCCGTCCGCCCGGCTCACCGCCGCCGCCGGTCGTCAGCCGTCCCGAGGACCGTCGCGCCCGCAAGCGGCGCCGTGCCGCCATCATCACGATCGTGGTGCTGCTGCTCGGCGTGGCGGCGTTCTTCGGCGCGAAGGCGTTCGTCGAGTGGCGCTTCGCGCACGTGCCGAAGGTCGTGGGCCAGACGCAGGCCGCCGCGGTCGAGAGCCTCAAGGACGCGGGCTACAAGGTGGTGGTCGACCCGGGCAAGGAGTTCAGCGAGAAGATCCCGCTGGACCACGTCTACCGCGTCAGCCCCGGCGAGGGCAGCCAGCTCTCGACCGGCAGCACCGTCCGGGTCACGCTCTCGGCGGGACGGCAGACGTGGCAGATCCCGACGACCCGCGGCCAGGAGTACACCGCCGCCGTCGACGAACTGCGCTCGGTCGGTCCGCTCAAGGTCGCGGCGTCGCCCAAGCAGAAGTACGACGCGAAGGTGCCCGAGAACCGGGTGCTCTACACGATCCCGGCAGCCGGTGCGCGTGTGACGCGCTCCGACACCGTCACGATCGTCGTGTCCCGGGGGCCGGCACCGGTGAAGGTGCCCGCCATCCCCCAGGGCACGCCGGCCGAGGACGCCAAGAACACGCTGCGCGCGAAGAACTTCGCCATCGACACCGTCGACCAGTTCGACGACAACGTGCCCGCCGGCCAGGTCATCTCCGTGTCACCCACCGGCACGCAGCCGAACGGCGCCACGATCACGATCACCGTGTCCAAGGGCCCCGAGATGGTGAAGGTCCCCGACATCGGCTTCGGGGACAAGCTGTCGGACGCGCTCGCCAAGCTGCAGGAGGCCGGGCTCGTCGCCGACGTGAACAACCCGACCGGTCGGTCGCCCGACGACGCTCGCGTCTACTCCGTGAACCCCGACGGCGGCACCACGGTGCGCGCGGGCTCCACCGTCACGCTCTTCGTGGTCTGAGGCACGCCCGGCCTCAGTAGGCTTCCCGCCATGGTCATCGTCATGGCTCCCGGCGCATCGGACACGGACGTCGACGGCGTCGTCACCCACATCGAGACCCACGGCGGGCAGGCGTTCGTCAGCCGCGGCGTGATGCGCACGATCGTCGGGGTCGTCGGCACCGAGGACGTGCTCGAGACCTTGGACGCCGGCGGCCTGCCGGGCGTCGTCGAGACGATGCGCATCACCGCGCCGTACAAGCTGGTGTCCGCGCAGAACTCACAGAACTCCGGCGAGGGCACGAAGCGCACGACGATCCGCGTCGGCGGGGTGCCGATCGGGCCCGACACGTTCACGCTCATCGCCGGCCCGTGCGCGGTCGAGACGCCGGAGCAGACGCTCGAGTCGGCGCGCATGGCGCAGCAGGCGGGCGCGACTCTGCTGCGCGGCGGCGCGTACAAGCCGCGCACCAGTCCCTACGCCTTCCAGGGGCTGGGTGAGGCGGGGCTGCGCATCCTCGCGGAGATCCGCGACGAGGTCGGCCTGCCGATCGTGACCGAGGTGGTCGATGCCGCCGACGTCGACGTCGTGGCCGAGCACGCCGACATGCTGCAGATCGGCACGCGCAACATGCAGAACTTCGGCCTGCTGCAGGCCGTCGGGCGGGCGGGCCGTCCGGTGATGCTCAAGCGGGGCCTCACCGCCACCTACGAGGAGTGGCTGATGGCGGCGGAGTACATCGCCCAGCGCGGCAACCTCGACATCGTGCTGTGCGAGCGGGGCGTCCGCTCGTTCGAACCGGCGATCCGCAACATGCTCGACGTGTCGGCCGTGCCCATGGTGCAGCGGTTGTCGCACCTGCCGGTCATCGTCGACCCCTCGCACGCCGCCGGGCGCCGTGACCTCGTCGTGCCGCTCGCCCGCGCCGGTATCGCCGCCGGTGCGGACGGGGTGATGGTCGACGTGCACCCGCACCCCGAGTCGGCCCTGTGCGACGGCGCGCAGGCCCTCGTCGGCGACTCGCTGCAGGAGCTCGCGCAGGCGGTGGCGACGATCCCGCCGCTGCTGGGCCGCACCAGCGCCGCGCACCTCGCCCGCTGAGGATCCACGCGGACGAGGCGGCGCCGGCCGCTCAGCGGGGCGAGCCGGAGCCGGGCGGCGGGGCCCCGTAGCCCGGCTGCGGCGGTCCGCTGAAGTAGCCGTTGCCGCCGCCGCGGTAGGCGGACGCGAGCTCGCGCTTGTGCCGTGACCGGCGGACGAGCCCGACGACCAGCAGCGCGACGGCGCCGAACACCAGCACCAGCCCGGGCGCGAAGGTGAGGACCCCGGCGATGATGCCCTCGTCGACGTTCTGCCCGAACGACATGGTGGTGCCCGGCGGCGCGTTGTCCGCCCGGATCGCGATGTCGTAGTCGCCGCTGCGCTCGATGGTGAAGGTGTACTGGGCGTCTCCGTTGCGTCCGTCGATCGCGTAGGTGAGCGTGCCGTCGTACCGCGTCGCGTCGACCGGGCCGCCCGGCCCGTCGACGGCCAGCGCCCCGAGGTCGGCGTCGTGACGACCGTCGACGGGGGTCTCGAGGTAGGCGATGTAGTCGCCACGGTCGAGGCGGACGGTCTGCGGTGCGCCGTTTGCGCTGATGCGCGCGAAGTCACCGGTGTTGAGCAGGGGCGCGTTGACGACGAGCACCACGCCGATTACGCAGAGCGCGACACCGAGGACGCCGAGCAGCGCGGCGACGCGCAGCGCAACCCGTCCGCGCAGTCTCGTTCGCGGGGCCGGACCCGTCACTGCGGCGGGCCGTACGCCGGCGGGTGACCCGGCTGCCCGTATCCACCGCCGTACTGGCGAAGTTCGCGTTTGTGTCCGCTGCGGCGAACGAGACCCACGATGAGCAGGATGATCGCGGCGATGAGCAGCAGCGCGCCGGGGACGATCAGCACGACGCCCAGCACGAGACCGTTGGCGATCGACTCGCCGAACGCCATGCGCGAGCCGGACGGCGCGTCGGAGCTCTCCGTGGCGACGCGGTACTGGCCGGACTCCGGGATCGAGAACGTGAACAGCGCCTCGCCGTTGTAACCGTCGATGTCGTTGTACTTCAGGCTCGAGGTGCTGCTGCCGTCGCGGCCGTAGAGCTTGACGGGTACCTCGGCGCCCGACGAGTCGACGATCGCGAGGCGGACGTTCGCCCGTCCGTCGCTGCCCGTGGGCGTCTCGAAGTAGCCGGTGTAGCCGCCGGTGCGGTCGAACCGGACGGTCTGCTCGGAACCGATGCGGACGCGCTCGAAGTCGCCGATCTTGGCCAGCGGCGAGTTGATCAGGGCGATGATGCCGCCGATCACCAGGCCGAGACCGATGACGCCGAAGATCGCGGCGAGTCGAAGCGGGATGCGGCCGCGCAGCTTCTGCTTTCCGGAGGGCGCGGGCGGTCCCGAGTAGGGCGGCGGGGCGGGCGGGTAGCTGCTCACCCCCCGGAGTCTGCCAACGACGTCAGGCGGCGGCGAGGGGTGCCAGCACCCGAATCGCCTGCTCGACCGCGGCGTCGTCGACGTCGAGGTGGGTGACGAGCCGCAGGAACCGCGGACCCAGCGCCGACACGAGCACACCCTGCTCGGCGGCAGTCCGGGCGACGCCGGCGGCGTCGGGCACGTTCAGCACCACGATGTTGGTGTCGGGACGCGGCACGCCGAGCGCCTCGGCGAGGCGGGTGGCGCGGGCGTGGTCGTCGGCCAGCCGGGCGACGTGGTGGTCGAGGGCGTGGTGCGCGGCGGCGGCGAGGATGCCCGCCTGCCGCATGCCGCCGCCCAGCCGCTTGCGCCAGACCCGCGCCTCGGCCACGGCGTCCGCGGATGCCACGAGCACCGAGCCGACCGGTGCGCCGAGCCCCTTCGACAGGCACACCGACACGGTGGCGAAGGGCTGCGCGAGCTCGTCCAACGCGGTGCCGGTGGCGACGTGCGCGTTCCAGAGGCGGGCGCCGTCGAGGTGCAACCCCAGCCCGTGGTCGGCCGCGAGCTTCGCCACCGCGGCGACCTCGTCCGGCGACTGCACGGTGCCGCCGCCGAAGTTGTGCGTGTTCTCGACCGCGATCGCCGTCGTCGACACCAGGTACGGGCCGGCGTTGGGCGCGATGAGGCCGGCGACGTCGTCGGCGCGCAGCCGTCCGTTCACCGCCGGCCACGTGCGGAAGGTGATGCCGCTGATCGCCGCGGCGGCGCCCAGCTCGGCACGCGCGATGTGGGCGGTGCTGTCGCAGACGATCTCCTGGCCCGGGCCGGCGTGCAGTCGCAGGCCGAGCTGGTTGCCCAGCGAGCCGGACGCGACGAACAGCCCTGCCTCCTTGCCGAGCAGCTCGGCGACCCGCGCCTCGAGTGCGTTGACGGTGGGGTCCTCGCCGTAGACGTCGTCGCCGACCTCGGCGTCGGCCATCGCGCGGCGCATGGCCGCGGTCGGGCGGGTGACGGTGTCGGAGCGGAGGTCGACGGTCACTGCGCGGGCCGCGAACGCCGTTCGGCGACCAGGCGCTCGGCCACGCGGAACGCGAGCTCGAGCGACTGCTCGATGTTCAGCCGCGGGTCGCACGCCGTCTCGTACCGGCGGCCGAGGTCGCCCGCGGTCAGCTCGGCGGTGCCTCCGATGCACTCGGTGACGTCGTCACCGGTGAGCTCGACGTGCAGGCCGCCGGGATGGGTGCCCAGCTCGGCGTGCACGTCGAAGAACCCGTCGACCTCGTCGATGATGCGGTCGAGGTGGCGCGTCTTCACGCCGTCGGCGGTCTCCTCGGTGTTGCCGTGCATCGGGTCGCAGTGCCACACGACCTGGTGGCCGGTGGAGGTCACCTTCTCGACGATCGCGGGCAGGGTATCGCGCACCTTCGCGTTCGACATGCGGCTGATGAGCGTGAGCCGGCCGGGCTCGTTGTGGGGGTCGAGCCGCTCGACCAGCTCGGCGGCGAACTCGGGCGTGGTCGTCGGCCCCAGCTTCACGCCGATCGGGTTGGCGATGCGCGAGACGTAGTCGAGGTGCGCGCCGTCGAGCTGACGGGTGCGCTCGCCGACCCACACGAAGTGTCCGGACAGGTCGTACGCCCGGCCGTCCTCGACCCGGGTCAGGGCCCGCTCGTACTCGAGGATGAGTGCCTCGTGGGACGCGTACAGCTCGACGCCCTCGAGCGCGGAGTCGTGCACACCGCAGGCGCGCATGAAGCGGACGGCCTGGTCGATCTCGGCGGCCAGCTTCTCGTAGCGGCTGCCGGTGTGGGTGGTGCGCGCGAACGCCGTGTTCCAGGCGTGGACGCGGTCGAGCGAGGCCAGGCCGCCCCCGGCGTAGGCGCGCAGCAGGTTCAGCGTCGAAGCGGCGGTCGAGTAGGCCTTCAGCAGCCGCCGCGGGTCGGGGGTGCGCTCGCCGTGCAGCTCGTTGACCATGTCGCCGCGGTACGACAGCTGTCCCGTCGCGTCGATGTCGGACGAGCGCGGCTTGGCGTACTGCCCGGCGATGCGGCCCAGCTTCACGACCGGCATCGACGCGCCGTAGGTCAGCACGACCGCCATCTGCAGCAGCACGCGCACCTTGCCGGCGATGTCGCGCTGCGAGCTGGTCACGAACGTCTCGGCGCAGTCGCCGCCCTGCAGCAGGAACGCCTCACCGCGGGCCACCATCGCCAGGCGCTCACGCAGCTGGTCGACCTCGGAGGCCACCACGAGCGGCGGCATGCCCGCCAGCTGCAGCGCGACCTCGCGCATCACGGTCTCGTCGGGCCACGTCGGCTGCTGCGCGGCGGGCAGTGCGCGCCACGCGTCGAGGTCCTCCGCGACCTCGTCGGGGCGGGACGGCGCGTCGCTGATGCTCACGGGTACAGGGTATTAGCCGCGTGCCGGCGACGTGTCACCGCAGACCCAGGACGTCCAGGTACCGCCCCAGCAGCCCGGCCGCCTGGCGGCACTGGGCGGCCGTGGCGTCGCGCGCGCCGGAGTAGTAGACCTCGAGGGTCTCGCCCCCGGCCTGCTTCGACGTGTACTTGCAGGTGCCGTCCGTCGTGCTGGTGTCGTAGAGCCGGTGGCCGGCCACGGTGACCGCCCTGCCCTCCGGCGTCGCGGACGGGTCGCGCAGCACACCGGCGGACACGAACAGCGAGGCGCGGTCGCTGTACGAGCACGAGGTGTCGTAGTCGGTGGGACGGGCGGTGGCGCCGGCGGCGAGCGTCGACGCCCCGAAACCCGCGGCGGACGCGACCTTGCACGCGTCGAGCGAGAGCAGCGACGACGGACCCGTGGGCAGCGCCGGCGGGGCGCCCTCCCCCGCCGCGAGGGCGGCGAACGGGGCGATCACCGCGTCGCTGACGCCGCACGAGGTCGCCCGTCCGCCGCGCAGGGTGCCGTAGAGCCGCACCGAGACGGTCGTCGTGGTGCCGCCGCTGCGCGAGACCAACGAGCGGACGCACGCGCCGTCGCGCTGGTAGGGGAAGGCGTAGACGGTCTGTCCCGAGACGGTGGTGCGCCGCGGCGTCGGGGACGTGTCGGGACCGCTGCGCAGCACGCTGACGACCATCGACGGGTCGTCCGTCACGCCGCTGCCCTTCAGCTCGAGCGAGCACGAGGCGGCGAGGGTGTCCGCGGGCCGCTCGAGCGCGACGCCGTACCTCGCGACGTCGGCCGACAGCACGACCTTGCAGACGTTGAGCACGGCCGGATCGCCCAGCGCGGTGTCGTAGACGTCGCGGACGAACTGCGCCCACCGCGCCGCCAACAGGGATCGCGACGAGCTGGGCGACGGCGACGGGACGCACGCGGGTGCCCGGCTCGCACCCGTCGACCCGCAGGGCACGGGGACGCCGCTCGTGACGACGCGGGAGCCCGTCCGCCCGGTGCCGTCGACCGTCGCCGTGCAGCCGGTCACCAGCAGCGCGGTCACCAGCAGCGCGGCTACCGGCACGGCGCCCCGGCGGATGATCACCGCTGCAGAGTAGGCCGCGATCAGCCGAAGAACACCTCGGACTCGGCGTAGAACGACGGCGGGACGGTCTTGAGCTGCGTGGTCGCGTCGGCGAGCGGCACCCGCACGATGTCGGTGCCGCGCAGGGCGACCATCGTGCCGTAGTCGCCGTCGGTGACGGCGTCGATGGCGTGCAGCCCGAACCGGGTGGCCAGCACGCGGTCGAAGGCGGTCGGGGTGCCGCCGCGCTGGATGTGGCCGAGCACCGTGGTGCGGGCCTCCTTGCCCGTCCGCTGCTCGATCTCGTTGGCCAGCCACTCGCCGATGCCGCCGAGCCGGACGTGTCCGAACGCGTCGAGACCCTTCTCGAGGACGGCGTTCTCGCCGCCGTCGGGCGTCGCGCCCTCGGCGACGACGATGATCGGCGCGTAGTGCGCCTGGAAGCGGCTCTCGACGTAGGCGCAGACGCGCTCGAGGTTGAACGGGAACTCGGGCAGCAGGATCACGTTGGCGCCACCGGCCAGGCCGGCGTGCAGCGCGATCCAGCCGGCGTGGCGGCCCATCACCTCGACGATGAGGGCGCGGTGGTGCGACTCGGCGGTGGTGTGCAGCCGGTCGATCGCCTCCATGGCGATGTTCACCGCGGTGTCGAAGCCGAACGTGTAGTCGGTAGCGTTGAGGTCGTTGTCGATCGTCTTGGGGACGCCGACGACGTTGACGCCGCTGTCGTGCAGCTTGGTCGCGACACCGAGCGTGTCCTCGCCGCCGATCGCGATCAGCGCCTCGATGCCGAGGGTGTGCAGGTTCTCGACCACCCGGCTGACGCCGTCGTCGACGGCGAACGGGTTGGTGCGCGACGAGCCGAGGATGGTGCCGCCGCGCGGCAGGATGCCGCGGACGTCCGGGATGCCGAGTGGCCGGGTCAGGTTCTCGAGCGGGCCGCGCCACCCGTCGCGGAAGCCGACGAACTCGTGGCCGTGGACCCCGGCACCCTTGCGGACGACGGCGCGGATCACCGCGTTCAGTCCGGGACAGTCGCCTCCGCCGGTCAGTACGCCAACCCTCATGAGCGAAAACGCTAGTGGGCGTCCTCGAGTGCGCGCCACCGGGCCAGGTTGTGGCGGGCGTCGGCGAGCGCGTCGTGCTGGTCGGGGGGTGCGGCCGGCAGCGGCGGCGAGCCGGCGTCCTCCCACCGTTGGCGCAGCTCGTGGGTGAACCGCGGGATCAGCCGCGGCAACGCCCGCATGTCACCCCAGAGCTGGCACAGCACCACGTGGTCGTAGGCCGACATCCACGCCCAGAGCTCGACGCTCCCGCCGTTCTCGGAGAAGAAGGCGAGCAGGTCCTCGCGGATGCGCTCGCGCGAACGCCACGCCTTGTCCGCAGGGCCGGGGAGCTTGTCCAGCACGTTGCGGCGCACCCAGTCGATGGCCCGCGACGGGTCGAACTCGGTCGAGACGGCGTAGAACTCGCGACCGTCCTCGGCGACGACACCGATCGAGACCAGCTCGATGGTCGTGCCGTCCTCGATGAACTCGCAGTCGTAGAAGTACCTCACGAAGCGCGCGTGTCCGGCATGCGGTCACCCAGCTCGCGGGTGCGTGCGCCGAACGCGATGTCGGCCCCCTGCGCCTTCTTCACGTCCGCCGCGTAGCGGTCGACGTACTCCTGACCCGACAGCTGCATCAGCTCGTACATGATCTCGTCGGTCATCGAGCGTTCGACGAAGCGGTCGCCGGCCATGCCCTCGTAGCGCGAGAAGTCGAGCGGCTTGCCCACCCGGACCCCCGGACGGGGCCGCAGCTTGGGGATCTTGCGGCCGGTCGGCTGGATGATCTCGGTGTTCACCATGGCGCACGGGATGACGACGGCGCCCGACTCGAGCGCCATGCGGGCGACACCGGTCTTGCCGCGGTACAGCCGGCCGTCGGGCGATCGGGTGCCCTCGGGGTAGATGCCCAGCAGGTTGCCGCCCCGCAGCACCCGCACCCCGGTCGTGAGGGCGGCCCGCGCGGCGTCCTTGTCGTCGCGGTCGATCGGCACCTGGCCGACGCCGGAGAAGAACATCCGGGAGAAGAACCCTTTCAGGCCGGGCGTCGTGAAGTACTCGGCCTTGGCCAGGAACGTCACCTTGCGCGGCATGAGCAACGGCATGAAGAACGAGTCGCAGAACGACAGGTGGTTGCTCGCCAGGATGGCCGGACGGTCGTCCGGGATGTTCTCGCGTCCCTCGATCCACGGCCGCCAGATCAGCCGCAGCAGCGGGCCCAGGAAGATGAACTTGGCCAGCCAGAACCCCATGTCGTGCTCCCCGGTCTCGCGCGGCTGCCCTGAGCAGGCAGATTAGTCGCCCGCAACGGCCGCGGGCCACTCCCGCACCACAGAGCCCGGGATGCATCATGGACGCATGTCAGGGACGACCGCGCCGCCCGCCGAGGACGCGGCGCCGTTCTCGGTCGACGGGGGCCGCATCGGAGTCGTGGTCAGCCACGGTTTCACCGGCACCCCGGCCAGCATGCGTCCGTGGGCGCAGCACCTCGCCGACGCCGGTTTCTCCGTCCGCCTGCCGTTGCTGCCGGGCCACGGCCGCACGTGGCGCGACATCAACCGCACCCGGTGGCCCCAGTGGTACGCCGCGATCGACGACGCCTACGGCGAGCTGCGCGAGCGCTGCGACACGGTCTTCGCGATGGGTCTGTCGATGGGCGGCACGCTCGTCACCCGGCTGGCCGAGCAGCACCCGGACGGTGTCGCGGGCGTCGTGCTCGTGAACCCGGCCTTCGGCACCCGCCGCTTCGACGCCAAGCTGGCGCCGATCATCGGTCCGATCATCCGCTCGCGTCCGTCGATCGGCGGCGACATCAAGAAGCCCGGCGTCGCCGAGCCCGCCGCCGACCGCACCCCGGTCGTCGCGTTCGGCTCGCTGCAGCAGCTGTGGAAGGTGACCGTCGCCGATCTGGGGCAGCTGAGCTCGCCGGTGCTCGTGTACCGCTCGCGCGAGGACCACGTCGTCGACGACCTCTCGATCGAGTTGCTGCGCTCGGGGGCGGTGAACACCACGGTGCGCGAGGTGGTGCTCGAGGACAGCTACCACGTCGCCACGCTCGACAACGACGCCCCACGCATCTTCGCCGGCAGCGTCGAGTTCGTCCGCGAGCACGTGCCCTCGGACGCGACGTGAGCACCCTCGACCCGGGGCCCGACGACCGTCCGGACCCGTCCGGACGGCTGGACAACGGCCTGCAGGCGCCCACGTACGTCCCGCTGACCGACGTGGAACCGGCCGTCGGCCGGCACCTGTTGACGGCGCTCGGCCGGGCCCGCATCGCCGCCTACCTGGGCGCCGACGGGGCCGGGGAGCGCCGCCGGTTGTTCGTCGCGTCCGAGGAACGTGTCGACGCGCGGACGATCGTCGCCGCCGCCGTCCGCGCGCTGGAGGCGGACGTCGAGCAGCCGTCCCCCACCGAACCCGCGCCCGACCCGCTGGCCGGCATCGACACCGACCGCGAGTTCGAGGCGCTCGTCGCCGACTGGCACGTCGACACGCACGTCGCGATCCGCCGCGCCGAGCGTGACCTCACCCGCGAGGACGAGGACTGGCGCGCCAACCTCGAGAAACCCGCCGCGACGGACGAGGACGAGTGGCTCGACGACGACCACTACGTGCCGCCGCCGCCTCCCCCGCTGCCGCGACTGGCCGGAGCGACGATCCTGGCCATCACGATCATGGCGGTGTCGATCGTGCTGCTCGGTTTCGGCGCCGAGCTGGGCCTGGCCGGCAACGTCGCGTTCGTCCTGGGCATCGTCGGGCTGCTGTCCGGCGGAGGCATCCTGCTCACGCGCGTGCGCACCACCCGCGGCGACGAGGACGACGACGGCGCGGCCGTCTGATCACCAGGTCTCGTCGCGCTCCCGGCGGGCGGACGGCTGCTCGGCGCCGACCGGGTCCGCAGCGGTCTGCTCGTCCGTGTCGTCGGCCGGGCCGCGATCGGACAGCAGCTCGCGCAGCCGCTCCCGCGAGCCGGCCGCCACCAGCGCGCCGACGCCGATGGCCAGGAAGGCCAGCACCATCGCCCACGCCCCCACTCCGGACGACGACAGGTAGTCGCCGTAGGTCGGCGTCGACGGCCGGATACCGGCCTTCGGAGCGCGCAACGGGTCGAACCCGATCAGGTAGAGGGCGTTGAGGGTGAGCACCACGCCGGCGAGGGCCAGGACCGCGGACACGGAGCTGCCGACCCGGCCCGCGCGGGCACCGGCGTCCGACCCGGCGGCGAACACCGCCGCCAGCACGGCCGCGGCGAGCACGAGGATGCCGAGCCAGCCGAAGAACGGCTTCGACACCCCGACGTCGACGAACCCGCCCAACCGGTCCTCGCGGTCGGAGTAGTACGCCAGCGTGGAACGCAGGGCGGACGGGCCGGAGCCGTTGGTGAGGATGCCGCCGAAGTCGCTGCGGAACCACGGCAGCGCCGTGAGGGCGAGCATGCCGAGCAACGCTCCCCCGACGACGAGCCCGAGGCCGGTCAGCGTGCGCCGTGTGCCCTGCATGCGTCCCAGGCTACGGACGCCGCCTGGGCGGCGTCCGCAGCCTGCCGGCAGATGTCAGCGGGGCAACGCGAAGTCGATGCCGGTGCGCGCGTCACCCGAGGCCACCGTGATCAGGGTCGCCTTCGCCAGCGGCGGGGGCACGGCCGGCGACGACCACACGGCCTTGCGCCAGCACACTGCGGTGTTCGCGCCGGCGCACACCGCGTACGAACCCGCGGCGAGGCCGCGCAGGACCCAGCGGCCGTCCTTGCCGGGCTCGGTGTAGGTCACGACGTCGGGACGGCGGCCGGCGAAGAGGATGACCGCGGCGCGGGACGTGTACCGGCCGGCGACCGAGACGCGCCCGCCGAGCGACGCGCCCTTCTGCATCGTGAGCCGGATCCCGGCAACGTTCTGGCCTGCCACCACCGCGACCGGATCGCCTCCGGTCGCCTTGCCCGGCACGCCACCGATGCACTGTGCGAGGTAGGCGCTGCCGGGCTTCTGCTGCGCGCACACCGTCTGCTGCCCGGGCCGGACACCGATGACGGTGAAGGTGCCGTCGGCCGCGGTGACGCTGAAGTCGCGCGGGCCCGGGCCGCCGAAATCGACGTCGTCGAAGAAGTCCGCACGCGGGTAGTCGTCGGCGGCCGAACCGCTCACCGCGACGCGGACGCCGGCAGCTGGTCCGCCGGACGACCTGGTCACGGTGCCGGAGACCGCTCCGCCCTGTGCGAGCGTCATCGTCGCCGACGTCAGCCGTCCCTTGGTCACGACGACGTCGAACGTCCGGCTGACGCACGAGTCGGCGTACCCGGTGGAGGATCCGCCGGCCGGCGTCGTCCCGTAGTAGGCGTAGAGACAGAGCGCGTAGCGCCCCGGACGCAGGCCCGTGATCGTCGCCGTGCCGTCGGCGTCGGTCATCACCGAACCGGCGACGTCGACGTCGGGATCGCCCTCGAGGGTGGGCGCGTTCGGACAGTAGTCGTCCTCCTCGTCGTCTTGGCAGCGCAGGAGTGCCGCCGCGTCGACGGCCGCCACCGGCAGGCCCTGCTCGTCCTGCACCGTCACCGAGATGCCGCTCGGCGCCGGCGTCCGGACGTCCGACCGGACGGTGCGTCCCGGGCGCACCGTCACTGCCGCGCCGCACTCGTAGACCGTGTCGTCCTCGAACGACGAGACGCACACCTTCACGCTCCCGGCCGCCAGCCCTCGCACCGTGTAACGGCCCTGGCCGTCGACAGCGGCGAACGCGCTGCTCTCGTCGTCCCTACCGGCGCGCCCGTAGACGTCGACGTACACGTCGGGCACGGGACGGCCGGTCGCGTCGCGCACGACCCCGCTCACCGCGGCACCCACCCGCACCCCGCCGTCGATGCCGGTGCGGCGGGTCCCCGCGAAGATCGGGAACGTCCGACCGTGGTTCCAGCACCCGGGCCGCGTGCCGGTCGCCGGCGAGCGCACAGCGGTGCCGTCGAAGCACGCCTTGTACCGCCCCGGGGCAAGACCCTTCACGACCCACTGGCCGTGACCGTCCGTGGTGTGCGTGTCGCCGTCCCCGAGATCCGAACCCTTGTCCCCTCCGGCCACGGTCACCCCGACGCCGGCGACCGGGCGACCGTCGGCGTCCCGCACCGTTCCGGTCGCCGCCGCGCCGCGTCCCAGCGTCACTCCCGCCCTGGTCACCGCCCCACGCGTGACGCGGACGGCCTGCTTCTCACACGTCGGGCGGAACCCCGCCCAGCTCGCGCGTTGCGCCAGTGCGGACGGTGATCCGCAGATCGTGTAGCTCGCCGTCGGGAGGTTGCTGATGGTGAAACGGCCGTCCCGCCCGGCGACGGCGTACCCGTTGCCGTCGGCTTCGCCGCGGGCGCTGACGTAGACCGCGCCGCCCACCGGAGTGCCGTCCGGCCGCCGCAGGACTCCGGTGACCCCGCCCCCGGTGGCCACCGGAGTCAACACGAGGTCGGGCAGCGTGCGGGAGGTGGTGGGCGCCACCACGGTCGCGCGCCGGGAGCACGACGTGCCGTACGCGCGGGGCAGGCCGCCGTCGACCCGGCCGGCCGAGGCGAAGGCGCAGATCCGGAACACCTGCTCCGGGTCGACGCCGCGGGCCGTCCAGCGCCCGTCGGGCGTGTAGTTGCCGGCGCCCTCCACGAACAGGTCGAAGGAGATGCCGTTGAGGCCGACGTACACCGGCACGTCGTCGGGATACACCGTCGCGTAGTCGACGCCGCGCCCGTGTGCGTCGACGATTCGTCCGCTGATCTCCGCGCCCGCGCGGAGCACCTGTTTGCCCGCCGACGTCGTCCGGCCGGCTCGGACCGCGATCGGGTCGGTGAAGTCGGCGACGTAGCCCGTGGCGTCGGAGTTGCCGCCCGCGGCGTGGTCACCGTCGACCACGATGACCCAGCTGCCCGGCGCGCGGTCGAGCGTCCAGGTACCTGTCGTATCGGTGCGGGCGACCGAGCCGCTCGAATCGGATTCGGGGTCAAGCGCGTACACGACGGCGTTCGTGAGGGGGTCGCCGTTGCTGTCGACGACCGTGCCGGTGAGCGTGCCCGGTTGCCTCGCCGGACCGGCATCGGCCGGGGTCGTGAACCGGACCACCGCGGGCGCGCCCGCGCGTCCGTACCGGTCGACGGCGAACACCGACGCCGAGTAGCGGGTGTTGCGGGCAAGGCCCTGCACCAGCGCCGCGTGCACCCGCGGCGCCTTCACCGCGATCCGCCGACCCTGCTTCAGGGTCGACGGCGCAGCAGCGCCCTTGGCGACCCGCACCGCGACCCGCGCGAGACCGGCGGACGGGTTGTGCCAGCGCAGCGTGATGCCGCCGCGCGACTGGTAGGCCCGCGGGAGGCGCGGCGTCGCCGTCAGCGTCGTCGCCCGCACCACCACCGGAGCCGAGACGTGGCCCCGCCCGTCGGTCGAGAAGATCGAGAACGTGTAGCGCGTCGCCGGCGCCAGCGTGCGCACCGTCAGCGAGTGGCGTCTCGTCCCGAGCCGGCCGCCGCGCCACCCCTGGGCGAGCGACCGGGCCGGCGCGCTGCCGCGCCGCACCCGCACCTCGACCGCCGCGACGGACGACCCGGGACGCTGCCACGCGAGAGCGATGCGGTTCGCGGTGAGCACCGACGCGTGCGCGCCGCGCACCGTCGCCGGGCCACTCGCCGCCTCCGCCGCGGAGGTCACCGCCACCGTCGTACCGGCCACTCCCGTTGCGACGGTCGCAGCCGCGACCCACACCCGTGCTCGACGCACATGCCCTCCCAGACAGCTGTTGCTGTGCGGACATTAAGCGACTGTGATCTTGAAAGCCAGGGACCTACGGGCCGTGAGACGAACCGGTGGAACAGACCGCGACGAACCGGGCGAACTCACCCCGGCAGGTCGACCTCGAGCCGGACACCACCGGCGAATGCCTCGCGTGCGGACACGACCAGCGAGTCGTCGCAGACCGAGGCGGCGCCGTCGGCCGGGAACACGATCAGCGGACGTCCGTCGGGCACGAGGTTTTGCGCGAAGTCACGCAATTCTGTTCCGGACGGTCCCGGGTCGCCCGCCGCGACGGTGAACGCCGCGCCCAGCCGTCGCAGCGCCGCGGCCACTCCCGCGCGCGGTCGCGGCGCGAGGGCGGAGGAGAACGTGACACCGTCGGAGGCCTCGACGTCGACCCCGAGGTCCGACAGCAGCAGGGCGCCGGCGCCGGTCCGTCCGCCCGCGACCACGACGAGGTTCGCCTCCCGCGCGATCGCGGCACAGCGCGACCGCCACCGGGGGCCGACGGGCGCGCCGTGCACGCAGGCCAGGTCGGCGTCCTGCGCCTCGACGGCGCGTGCCACCGCGTGCAGGTCGGGGAACTCGGACGCGACGACGCTGACGACACGCAGGGACGGCATTCCGGTGATCCTGCCCGACGGCCTCAGGCGAGTTCGGGGGCGTACCGGCGGGCGAGATCCGCGGCACCGACGAGGCCCGCCTCGGGACCGAGGTCGGCCCCGGCCACCCGCGCGTAGGGGCGGAAACCGCGGCCGGTGAGAGTGTGCGCGAACTCCTCGCGCGCCGGGGCCAGCAGCAGCTCCCCTGCCGCGACGACCCCGCCGCCGATGACGAACACGGACGGGTCGATGACCGCGGCGAGGTTCGCCAGGCCGCGACCCAGCCAGCGTCCGACGGTGGTGCAGATCGACTGCGCGGCCGGGTCGCCGTCGGCGGCGGCCGCCGTGACGACCTCACCGGTGATGGCCTCGATCGACCCGGCCCGCTCGACCATGCCGCCCGCGGCGACCGGCGACTCGGCGGCGAGCTCCTTCGCGTCGCGGGCCAGGGCCCGTCCGGACGCGTACATCTCCCAGCAGCCCCGGTTGCCGCAGGCGCAGAACCGTCCGTCGGGCACGAGGGTCATGTGCCCGTACTCGCAGGCGATGCCGTACGCGCCGCGGTAGACGGAACCGTGCGCGACGAGGCCGCCGCCGATGCCCGTCCCCAGCGTGACGCAGACGACGACGGGCTCGTCGCGGGCGGCGCCGAAGCGGTACTCGGCCCACGCGGCGGCGTTGGCGTCGTTCTCGACGACGACGGGCAGCCGGATGCGTCCGGCGAGCGACTCGCGCAGCGGTTCGTTGCGCCACGCGAGGTGCGGCGAGAACAGCACGGTGGCGTGGTCGTTGGCGATCCAGCCCGCGGCGCCGATGCCCACGGCCGTGACGCCCTCGTGCCGCTCGAGCAGCGTGTTGACCACCGACACGATGACCTGCTCGGTCTCGGCGACGTCCTTGCTGGGGGTGTCGGCGCGGTGGCGGTCGACGATGCGTCCCTCGCCGTCGACCACCCCGGCAGCGACCTTGGTCCCGCCGATGTCGACGCCGATGGCGAGTGCGCTCACGAGCCCTCCTCGGGCGGGTCGTCGTCCAGCACGATGCGGTGCACCCGGGACGGCGACGGGCGCCGCCGCGGTTCGGGAGCGGGCGGCGGCGGGGTGGCCCGTCCGCTCGCCGACTCGAGCAGGTCCCGGGCGGCAGCGACCAGCGCACCGAGCGAGTCCGCGAGACCCGCGACGATCTCGGGGTTCTCGCCGCGCAGCGCGCTGGCGAGCTGGCACAGCGGGCACCACTGACACTCCGGGCCACCGTGACCGGACGCCGGGGCGGGCAGGTTGCGCTGCGCCCAGTCCTGCACGATCGCCAGCGCCCTACGGGCGTCGCGCGCCGGGTCGGGGCCGGTCACCGTCCCGCCCCCGGGCGGGGGCGGGCGCGCCGGTGCCGGGAGCCGGAGGTGGGCGGCCGGCCGTACGGGGTCGGCCGTCCGGACGGCCAGCGGGCGGGGTCGGGACGGAAGCGCACGTTCAGCGCCCGTCCGTCGTAGTGGCCGCCGGTGACCTCGCAGCGCCGCAGCACCGCGGGCAGGTGCAGCACGCGGCGGTAGGTGCCGATGCCGACGATGAGGTCGTCGCCGGCGCGGGCGACCTCGACGTCGGAGCGTTCGGCGAGCGGCAGCGCCAGCTCGAGCCGGAACCCGTCCGCGGTGCTCTCGACGTGCAGCAGTCGCGAGTTGTCCGACGGCGGCGCCGGGTCGGTGCCGGGCAACGGCCCGTACAGCGCCTCGGCGAGCTCGCGCAGCGCCGCCTCGCCGACGGGTTCCGCGTCCCGGTAGGGCAGTTCGCGCACCGGCAGGCCGGCGAAGCTCTCCCGCACGGCGACCAGTTGCCGCTGCTGCGAACGTGCCCACGCCGCCCGCCAGGGGTCGGCGCCGTCGGTCGGGAAGACCCGGTTGGCGATCACCTGGTCGACGGAGTAGCCGTACAGCGCGAGGGCGGTGAACGTCCGCCGCGCCTCGGCCGTCACCACGGTCTCGGGCGTCAGGACCAGGCGGACGGACGTGATCGCAGGGTCGCCGAGCAACTGCCGCACGCCCTGCAACTCGTCCGCGAGCCGCAGCAGCGCCTCGAAGATCGTGTCCGGGGGGATCGCGTCGCGCTTGCCGAGCACGGTCGCGAGCGGACGCATCGTGCGGGCGATCTTGCGCTGCGCCGGGAAGACGCGGTCGAGGTACCAGCCCAGCGCCTCGGGCAGCGCGAGCAGCCGCAGCGTCTCGGCGGTCGGGGCGCAGTCGACGACCAGCACGTCCCAGTCGCCGGCGACGGCGAGCTCGCGGACGGCCAGCAGCGCGAGCACCTCGTCGAGGCCGGGCAGCACTGTCAGCTCGTCGGCGCTGATGGGGTCGACGCCGCCCTTGGCGAGCAGATCGATCAGGAACGTCTGCACGTCGCGCCAGCTGGCCTCGAACCGGCCCTGGGTGTCGACCTGCACCGCCCAGAGGTTGGCGGCGACCTCGGTGGGGTCGTCGCCGAGACGGACGTCCAGGGCGTCGCCCAGCGAGTGGGCGGTGTCGGTGGAGACGACCAGGGTGCGCTGCCCGCGGTCGGCCAGCCGCAGCGCCGACGCCGCGGCCGCCGTGGTCTTGCCGACGCCGCCCTTGCCGGTGAACAGCAGGATGCGCGGACTCATCCGGCCACCCCTCACACCACCCGCAGCGACTCGACGCGCTTCTTGAGCTCCTTGAGGGCCTGGTCCATGACCACGCGTTCGGCCTTGCGCTTGAGGGCGCCCAGCATCGGGATGTTCAGCTCGACGGCCAGCGAGTAGGTGACGGTCGAGCCGGCCGCGCCGGCCTCGACGACGTAGGACCCCTGCTGGGCCTTCATCATCTGGCCCTTCGTGAGGTGCCAGTCGACGCGGCTGTCGCCCGTCCAGGTGTACTCGAGCTCGTACTGGTCGCGCACGATGCCGGCGTCCAGCACGAACGCGACCCGCCGGGCCCGGCCGTCCGCGCCCGTCTCGAGCACGGTGGCCGACTTCACCGCACCGGCCCACTGCGGGTAGTTCGCGAAATCGGCGATGACGGCGAGAATCTCCCGCGGGGAGGCGTCGATGCCGATCGACTGTGTCGACTGGTCGCGCGCCGACTCCGAAGGCATGGGACCGGAGGTTACCGGTTTGCGGTGCCGCGGCCGTCCGGCCGGGCGGCGCGTCCGACGGCCGTCACACCGGGCGCGGGCTCAGATCACCGGACGGAACCGGTTGCGGCCGGTCACGCGACGCGCGATGCGGACGGCGAACGCGGCCAGCACGAGCGCCAGGAACAGCCGCCGCATCAGCTGCCCCGCGGCGTCCCCCAGCAGCGCCGTGGGCGTCAGCGACCAGGCCCAGGCCGAGACCAGGCCCGCCGCGACGAGGACGTAGAACAGCGTGAGGGTCGGGCTGCGCCGCAGCGCGAAGCGGACGAAGCGCCGGCGGTGCGGCGGCAGGTTCGCGACCACCCCGCGATAGACCCGGCCCGCCGCGCCCACCCCGACGCCGGTGGCGACAGCAGCCAGCACACGTCCGGCGACCACGCTGTCGATCCACCAGACCGGCAGCGCCGCCACCAGCAGCACGGTGTGGACGATGCCGGCCAGCCGGCTCGCGGCGGCGACCACGTTGTGCGCGGCCCGCGGGTCGTCCGGCGCGCGGCCCAGCTGTTCGGCGAACCAGGCGGACGCGCGGATCGGGTGGCCGCCGGCGGCGTCCGCGCGGGCGAGGTCGTCGCGGGCCGGCTCGTTCGCCGGGTCGAGCCGCAGCGCCTCCCCCAGTGCCGCCCGCGCCTCGGTGGTGCGACCGCGCTCGATCAGCAGCGCGCCCAGCAGGCGGTGCGCGTCGGCGTCCCAGGGCCGCAGCCGCACGGCCTCGCGGGCCGACGCCATCGCCGCCTTCGTCACGATGCCGAGCAGCGCCACCTGCGCGTGGGTGGTGTGGACGTCCGCGTCGTGCGGCGACCGCGCGACCGCGGCCCCGATCAGCTCCCGCGCTTCCCACCCGCGGCGGCGGACGGCGGCGGCCAGGGCGGCGACGCACAGTGCGTCGACGTCCTCGGGAGCCACGGCCAGCGCCGCCCGCGCGGCGTCGTAGGCCCGCGGATCGCCGCGCAGCAGGCCGCCACGCGCGAACGCGAGCAGCGCCGCCGGGTGCTGCGGGTCGACCCGCAGGATGCGCGACGCCGCGTCCTGCGCCTGCTCGCCGCGGCCGAGGTCGAGCAGGTGCTCGACGCGCTCCAGCTCGGGTGCGTGCGGGTCGCCGCCGTCGTCCGGGGGCAGTGGTTCGGGGGCGGGGTTCACGCCCGGCGCCTGCGACCGAACCGGGCGCCGACGATCATGGCGACGACCACGAGGGTGGCGGCGAACAACGTGCCGGTGGCCGCGC
This sequence comes from Jatrophihabitans fulvus, assembly GCF_054781375.1. Taxonomy (NCBI): domain Bacteria; kingdom Bacillati; phylum Actinomycetota; class Actinomycetes; order Jatrophihabitantales; family Jatrophihabitantaceae; genus Jatrophihabitans; species Jatrophihabitans fulvus. Next base: position 846,141 of record NZ_BAAGUN010000001.1, on the reverse strand, counting down.
CGAGCACCATCGCGCGGGCACCCGGCGGCACGACCGCGCCCAGACCGAGCAGCAGCAGGGTCAGCACGAGCAGGGCGAACCACACCGCCAGCGACCGCTGCCGGCGCAGCACCGAACGCGCGAGCCGCCACGTGTTCGGTCTCGCGCCCCACCAGAGCACGACCACGAACGCCCCGAGCGCCAGCGCCGCGGCGAGGAACCCGACGACCGCATAGACGCCCCGGCCGGTGTCCAGGGCGGCCCGGCCGCCGGTCACCATCGCGATCCAGGTGATGAGGTGGACGACCTGCAGCGCGCGGGTGCCCATCACCACGAGGTTGTGGGCCGCCATCCTGTCGTCCGGGTCCGCGGCCGCCGCGGCGGCGAAGCCGGCGGCGGCGCGGCCGATGTTGCGGCGCCGGGCGTGCACGAGCGCCATGCCGTGCCTCGAACCGGCGTGCTGCGGGTCCAGGTGCAGCGCCTGCCGGTAGGCGGCCGCGGCCTCCCGGGTGCGGCCGCGGTCGAGCAGCACGTCGCCGAGCACCTCGTGGCAGTCGGGGTTGGTCGGGTCGAGGCGCACCGCCGTCCGCGCGGCCGGTTCGCACTCCAGCGAGCGGACGGGCAGCCCGACCTGCGCGAACACCACGTGCGGACGCCAGTCGTCCGGCGAGACCTCGACCGCCCGGAGCGCCGCCTGTCGCGCCGCGGCGTGGTCGCCGAGGCGCGAGTACGCCAGCGCCTCGAGCCGCAGCGGCCAGTCGTCGTGCGGTGCGACGCGGGCGGCCGCCTGGGCGGCCCGCACCGCGCCCGCGGCGTCGTGCGTGCCCAGGCAGGCCCGGGCCAGCAGGCACAGCGCCCGCGGATGGTCGGGCTCCTGCGCCAGCAGGCGCGTGACGACGTCCCGGGCCTGGGCGTCGCGGTCGAGTTCGAGCAGGTTCTCGGCCTGCGCGAGCAGCGCGGCGTCCATCGCGCTACAGGCGCTTCGAATTCTTCAGGTACGCCCGCAGCTCGGCGTACGTGCCGTCGTCGTCGCCGAACTCGACGACGTTGCGCGCGGTGTCCAGCCACGGTCCGATCGACGGGCGCACCTCGCGCAGCGAGGCGGCGAGGTCGTCGTGCGTGATCATGCGCGGTTGCCCGGTGCGGACGCTGTCGAGCAGGGCCCGTTCGGACGCGAGCTCGCACGCGTAGGCGATGTCGGCGCCCGACAGCCCGTCCGACGATCCGGCGAGCTTGCGCAGATCGACCCGTTCGACCGGGCGCTGCTGCAGGTGGTGGCGGAAGATCTGCTCGCGCGCGGGAGCGTCCGGCGGCAGCACCAGCACCGTCCGGTCGAAACGCCCGGGACGGCGCAACGCCGGGTCGACGTCCCAGGGCTGGTTGGTCGCGGCGAGCACGAACACGCCCTCGTTGACCGAGTCGACGCCGTCGAGCTCGGTCAGCAGCTGGTTGGTGGCGCCCCGGATCGCGTTGTTGCGGGTCTGCGTGCGCCGCTGACCGATCGCGTCGACCTCGTCGAGGAACAGCACGCACGGGGCGTTGCGGCGAGCCAGCTGGAACAGCTCGTGCACGTTGCGCTCGCTGCTGCCGATGTACATGTCGAGCACGTCCGACAGCGCCACGGGAATGAACGCCGCGCCCAGCTCGCCGGCCACCGCCCGTCCGAGAAAGGTCTTGCCGCACCCGGGCGGGCCGTAGAGCAGCAGACCGCCACGCAGGCTCTTGCCGTAGAGCGCCCGCAGCTGCGGATTGCGCATAGGCGCGAGAAAGGCCGCCTCGAGCCGTTCCTTGACGTGCACCATGCCGCCCACGTCCGAGAGGCGGACGGACGCCCGCTCGACCTCGTGGGCCTCCCGCAGCGGCTGGCCGTCGTCGGACGTGTCCGCCCCGTCGTCGGAGACGAACATCGGGCCGGCGAGGTCGGACACCTCCTGCTCGGCGGCGTGCCAGTCGAACCGGTCGGGCTGTGCCGGCGCGGTGGCCGGCGGCTGCGCGGGCGCCGCTCCCCCGCTCAGGGCCCGGGCCATGGCGTCACGGGCGGCGGGGTGGTCTGGAACCTGCTGCAGCACCGCGGCGGCCTCGACCACGGCCTCGCCCCCACGTCCCGCGGCGATGAGCTGCTCGGCCAGGTGCAGCCGCAGGTCGTGGTCGTCCGGGGCCGCCGCGACCGCGCGGCGCAGGGCGTCGATCACCGGATCGGTCACCCTGCGGACAGTACGTCAGCCGGACGGGCCGGTCGCGTCGCGCGGACGGGGAGGGCGCCCCGCGCGGACGCACAGCCGGGCCCCGTGTCGTACCGGCTACTCACCGGTACGGTGCAGACGTGCAGGAGTTGCATGTCGCCGCGACGGCGACCACCCTCAGCCAGAGCAACACCGCCGACTTCGTGTTCACGAACGCGCAGCAGCGGCCCGATCACGTGGCGCTGCGGCGGCGCGTCGGCGGCAGCTGGCGCGACGTCACGGCACGGCAGTTCGCCGACGAGGTGACCGCCACCGCCAAGGGCCTGATGGCCGCCGGCATCGACCCCGGCGACCGCGTCGCGGTGATGAGCAAGACGCGTTACGAGTGGACGCTGCTCGACTTCGCGCTGTTCACGATCGGCGCCGCGGTGGTGCCCATCTACGAGACGTCCAGCGCCGAGCAGGTCGAGTGGATCGTCACCGACTCCGGCGCGCGCGGCATCGTCGTCGAGACGACCGAGCACGCCGCGATCGTCGACGAGATCAAGGGCAACGCCCCCGACCTCGCGCACGTGTGGTGCCTCGACGACGGCGGCATCGACGCGCTCGTCGCCGGCGGCAAGGACGTGTCCGACGCCGACGTCGAGCAGCGCCGCACCGCCGTGACCCTCGAGGACCTCGCCTCGATCATCTACACGTCCGGCACCACCGGCCGTCCGAAGGGCTGCGAGCTCACGCACCGCTCGTTCGTGGTCGAGTCCGTCGAGCTGATGAACCTGCTCGAGGACTTCTTCAACGCCGAGACCTCGACCCTGCTGTTCCTGCCGATCGCGCACGTCTTCGGGCGGGTCATCGAGATCGGCTCGCTCGCGGTCGGCTGCACGCTCGGCCACACCCCGGACGTCAAGAACCTGCTCGAGGACCTCGCCGACTTCAAGCCGACCTTCGTGCTCGCCGTGCCCCGCGTGTTCGAGAAGGTCTACAACGGCGCGAAGCAGAAGGCGCACGCCGACGGCAAGGGCAAGATCTTCGACCTCGCCGACTCCGTGGCCGTCAAGTACTCCGAGGCCACCTCGACCGGGTCGGCCGGGCTGCTGCTCAAGGTGCAGCACGCGATCTTCGACAAGCTCGTCTACGGCAAGCTGCGGGCAGCGCTCGGCGGCAACTGCATCGCCGCGGTCTCGGGCGGCGCGCCGCTGGGCGCCCGCCTGGGCCATTTCTTCCGCGGCATCGGCGTCACCGTCTACGAGGGCTACGGCCTCACCGAGACCTGTGCCGGCATCACCGTGAACCGTCCGGACGCCGTCAAGATCGGCACCGTCGGACGTCCGGTCGGCGGCACCACCGCCCGCGTCGCGGACGACGGCGAGCTGCTGTTCAAGGCGCCGCACGTGTTCCGCGGCTACTGGAAGAACCCCGACGCCACCAAGGAGGCGCTCGAGGACGACGGCTGGTTCCACACCGGCGACATCGGCGAGATCGACGACGACGGCTTCGTCCGCATCACCGGCCGCAAGAAGGAACTCATCGTCACCGCCGGCGGCAAGAACGTTGCGCCCGCCGTGCTCGAGGACCGCGTCCGCGCCCACTGGCTCGTCAGCCAGTGCCTCGTCGTCGGCGACCAGAAGCCGTTCATCGGGGCGCTGATCACCGTCGACCCCGAGGCGCTGCCCCAGTGGCTCGAGCAGCAGGGCCGGTCGAAGGACACCCCCATGGCCGACCTCGTCGACGACGAGGCACTGCGCAAGGAGATCCAGACCGCGGTCGACGACGCGAACAAGGCGGTCAGCAAGGCGGAGTCCATCCGCAAGTTCACGCTGCTCGCCGAGGACTGGACCGAGGAGGGTGGCCAGCTCACCCCGTCCATGAAGGTCAAGCGCAACGTCGTGCACCAGGAGAACTCCGACCGGATCGCCGCGCTCTACAGCAAGTAGCGCCGCCCCGAATCCTGTTGAGTGGCGCGATAACCCGTTGAGTGGCGCGAGATTTCGCGCCACTCAACGGCTTTGTGGCCACTCAACGTCTGAGCGAGGGCCCTAGCCGTCGAGCATGGCGCGCAGGGCGTCGGCGGAGTCCTGCCAGCGCCAGTCGCGCTCGACCCACGCCCGTCCGGCGGCGCCCATCCGGCCGCGCAGGTCGGCGTCCTGCAACAGGGTGACGAGGCGGCGCGCGATCGCGGTGTCGTCACGTCCGTCGACCAGGTAGCCGGTCTCGCCGTCGAGCACGGCGTCGGGCGAGCCGCCCGAGTCGCCGACGAGCACGGGCAACCCGGCGGCGGACGCCTCGAGGAACACGATGCCGAGCCCCTCGACGTCCATGCCGCCGCGCCGGGTGCGGCAGGGCATCGCGAACACGTCGCCGGCGGCGTAGTGCTCGGGCAGCCGTCCGAACGGCACTCCCCCGGTGAACACGACCGCGTCTTGCACCCCGTGCCGCTCGGCCAGCTTCTCGAGCGTCGGACGGTAGGGACCGCTGCCGACGAGCAGCAGCGCGGCGTCAGGCACCGCCCGGCGGACGGCGGGCAGCGCGCGCACCAGCGCGTCCTGGCCCTTGCGCGCCACGAGCCGGGACACGCACACGATCACCGGACGGTCGGTGAGCCCGTACTCCGCCCGCACGGCGGACCCGTCCAACTCGGGCCGGAAGGTCTCGACGTCGACTCCAGACTTCAACTGTCGCAGCGTGGCACGTCGCATCACGGGCGACAGGCGGACGCGGAAGTACTCGTTCAGGTAGGTCACCACGTCGACGTGCGCGGCGATGCGGCGCAGCAACTGGCGCGCGCCGGGCAGCAGCGCCCACCCCGCCTCGTGGCCGTGGGTGGTCGCCACGAGTCGCTCCGCACCCGCCTGCCGCAGCGCCGGGGCGAGCAGGCCGAGCGGCGCGGCGGCGCCGAACCAGACCGACGTGCAGCCGTGTTCCTGCAGCGCCGCGACGGTGCGCCGGCGCGCCCCGGGGGTGGGCACGAGCAGCCCGGACGGGTGCCGGATCACCGGGAACGGCTGCTGCGCGTCGAACTCGGCCGACCCCTCGTGGTCGGAGGCGTAGACGACGATCGAGCCGGCCGGCTGGCGGACGGCCAGCTCGTGCACGAACGACTGGATGCCGCCCTGCCGCGGCGGGAAGTCGTTGGTCACGAGCAGGGTGCGCCGCCGGGTCACCCGCGGAACTCCGTCCGCACGTAGTCGCGCCAGCCGGTGACGAACTGATCGCTCGACACCCCCAGCACCGACCGCAGCGCACGCGGCACCGCCGTCGCCGGGTCGCCGGTGTCGTCGAGGACGGCCCGGTACAACCGCACCAGGCGGTCCTGGCCGAAGCGCTGCGCGACCCAGCGGCAGGCCAGCCACGCGAGCTGGTAGGCGCTCGCGCCCGTGCTCGCCGCGTCGAACGCGGCGGCGTCGGGCAGCGAGCGGGGCACGAAGCCCGCACGCAGCCGCGCGGCGAGCTCGCGGGCGATCGTCGGCACCGGCTCGTCGGTGCGGGCGTAGCCGACGTAGTCGGCGAACCCCTCGGCGAGCCAGCGCGGCACCGAGTCGGTCTCCCGCCCACCGACGGCGATGTGCGTGACCTCGTGACGGACGAGCACGAGCGACCCCGCCGGGCTCAGGCGCCGGTACTGCGACGGGTCGATGACCATGCGCGGCGCCACCAGCAGGCTGGTGGTGGTGTCGTCGTCCGCCTCGCTCACCGCGGCCGCCGCCAGACCTGCGGTGGCGGACGCGGGCGACCCGATGAGCGCGTCGCGTTCGGCGGTCGTCGCGGGCACGAGCGCCGCGACGTAGCGGCGCCATCCCGTGCCGACTACGTCGCTGACGCCGCTGACGGCGCGGTCGAGGGTGTCGGCGACCACCGGGCCCAGCTCCGCGTCCTGCGGGTGCACGATGACGAGCGACGACGTGCCGCGCACGACGTCGACGGGCCCGAAGTCCCACGGACCGCGCCAGCTCGCGCCGCCCTCGCGGGCGAGGTCGGAGTCGGACACGACCACGACCCGGCCGCCCTGCCGGGCGAGGGTCCAGTAGACGGTCTGCTCGGCCGGCCGGTCGTCCGCCCGCTGCAGGGCGTACGCGAGCGTCAGGCGGACGACGAGCGCGTCGCCGCCCCGGGTGCGCCGCACCTCGCGCTGGGTCACCTCGTCGACCGTCGGCCCCCGCGACCATTCGAAGGTCGTGAACCGCAGCTGCGCCAGGTTGGCGAAGACGGTCTGCTGCCGGGCCCGGAACGCAGCGGACCCGCCCACCCCGTCGAGGAACTGCGCCCGGTCGCGGTCGCGGACGGCGGCCGAGTGGTCGCGCAGGAAGCTGGCGACCTCGGCGCGCGACGGCGGGCCCGAGGGTCCGTCGTCGGTGCAGGCCCCCAGCAGCCCGATCGCCGCCAGGACAGACGACAGCAGGACGGCCGCGCGGGCCGTCCTGCTGCGTCGTCTGTGCGTGATGCGGGCCGTCAGGCGAGGTGCGTCGCGCCGACGATGTCGCCGCTGAACTGGCTGACCGGCACGACCTGCACCGGCTGGCCCTCGGTCGGGGCGGACACCATCATGCCGTCGCCGATGTAGATCGTGACGTGCCCGATCGGCTGGTACATGAAGATGAGGTCGCCCGGGCTGAGCTGGTCGAGGCCCACGTGCGTGCCGTAGTTGTACTGGTCGGCGGCCGAGTGCGGCAGCGAGACACCACCGGCGGCCCAGGCACCCTGCGTCAGGCCGGAGCAGTCCCACGCGTCGGGACCGGCGGCACCGAAGACGTACGGCTCGCCGACCTGCGCGAGCGCGAACTCGACGGCCCGCTTGGCGGACGCCGTCGCCTTGATCGGCAGGTCCTTCCACGTCTTCTTGGCGACCGTCGGGTTCGTCTGCCGCTCGTAGCGCGCCTGCTGGCGGGCGGTGAGCGTGGCCAGCAGGTTGCGGTACTCGTCGATCTTCTTGCGGACGGCGTCCCGCTTGGAGCCGAGGGCGTTGCGCTCGCGCTTCGCGCCGGCCAGCGCCTGCTCGGCGTCGTCGGCCTTGGACTTCGCGTCCGCGCGGGTCGACTGCAGCCGCGACACGATGTTGGCGTCGTAGGTGGAGATGAGGTCGAGGGTGTTGAGGCGGTCGAGGTAGTTCGGGCCGCTCTCGCTGTCGAACAGCGCGCCCGCGGCACCGAGGTCGCCGGAGAGGTACTGCTGCTGGACGTTGCGGGCGAAGGTGAGCTTCGCGGTGCGGTACTGCGACGACGCGACGGCGGCGGCCCGCTGCGCGGCGCCCGCCTTCGCGTCGAGCTTCTGCACCTTCACACGCGCCTGGTTGTACTGCTCGACCAGCTGCGAATTGGTCATCGCCAGGGTGCCGAGCTTCTTCTCGACCTGGTCGATGGTCGGTTCCTGGCGCGGGGCGCTCGGAGCGGCGGACGCCACGGCCGGCACGGCCACGGCGGTCGCCACGAGCGAGACGGCGACCAGTGCGGGTCGAACACGGTGCTTGAAACGGATCGCCACGGGCGGCGCGACTCCTTCTTCCTCGTACCGCCTACCGGGTTAGCTGACGGGTTCGGGCCGGGAAGTAGCCCTACGGGTTCGACGGGGGTGGCTGCGATCAGCGCCCCGTATCACCCGATTCACCCCGGAACTGCGTGGGTCCCCGGTTTACCGGCACCTCACCCGGGGTATCCGGGCAGCGAGGCGTCGTTCTGGATGTAATTCGGCGGAACCTGCTCGGCGGTGGCCCGGTGGGCACCCATGGAACCGATTAGGTCTCGGAAAGGTTACGACAGTCCCAATTCGCCGTGCAACGGCGGGGTGGGCCTCGCGTGCACACCTGTCACGCGATTTCCCGTCCGGCGCCGGGTTCCGGAACCGGACGAACCAGACGCAACGGCGGCACCAACCCCGCCGCGGCCAGGGTCTCGATGGCCTCGCGGGAGCCGTCGTCGAGCTCGACGGACGACGCCGGACCCGGTGCTGCAGTGACCGGCCGGCGCGGCGGTCGCGCCGCCCGCACCGGCGGTGTGGCCAACAGCACACTGATCACGCAGTCGTCGCAGGCGACGTGGCGTGCCGTGCAGGTGTCGCAGTCGATGAGCATCGTGCCTCCGAAGCACTCGCGGCCCGTTCGTCCCGCCCGGTGCGGGACACCCGGAACGCTGGCACGGCCCTCCGACAGTTTTCGCGGACGCCCTCGGCCCGACCGCTCGGCCGGCCGCTCAGCCCAGCCGCTCGAGCAGCACCGCGGACGGCACCGCCCACACCGCCGGGCCTGCCGTGTCACGCACGATCTGCCGGTCGCTGGTGACGACGAGCAGGCATCGTCCGGACGGCTCCGCCGCCACGACCCGCCGGATCACGTCGTCGGCGATCTCGCGGCGCCCGCCCTCGCCGGACCCCGGGTCCGCGGGCGGCGTCTCCCCCGCGCTGAACAGCACCCGCACCCCGCGCGGCGCCACCGGTTGCACGGCCGGGCGGGCCGCACCGTCGAACACGACCGTGACCTCGACGCGCGCGGCCAGCGGCGCGAGCGCGCCCAGCAGCCGCGTCCGCTGCTCGGCGAGCGTCAGGTGCGGGTAGCCGGTCTTGGTCACGTTGTAGCCGTCGACGATCAGGTGCGGGTGCGGCAGCGCCATCAGGTCGTCGAGCGCGCCGGGACGATCGACCACCCGCGGTGCCGTGCCCGTCCCGGGGTCGTCGACCGCGACCGCGTCCGCCGGACGGGCGGTGGGCTCGGGCAGCGCGAGTTCGCGCCGCACGCCCGACGCGGCCTGCACGAGCGTGTCGACCAGCAGCCACAACCGCGCGTCGTCGATCTCGCGCTCGGCGCGGGTGCCCTGGCGGGCGGTGTCGGCCGCCTGCTCGGCGGCCGCGATCCGCGATCGCAGCGCCGCGAGCTCCGCCTCGTGCCGCGCGGCCTCGCCGGCGATCGCCGCGCGCAGGCCGTCGATCTCGGCCCGGGCGGCGTCGCGGTCGCGCTCGGCCTCCCGCACCTGCCGCGTCCGGTCGCGCGCGGCCCGGCGCAGCGACAACAGCTCGGCGTCGGTGGCGGCCTCCGCCTCGGCGAGCGCGGCCTCGACGGCCTCGCGGACGCGGGCCGCCTCGCCCCGCACCTGCGTGCGCAGCTCCGCGACCTCCGCCCGCACCCGCGCCAGCTCGGCCTCGGCGTCCGGGTCGGACCGGTTCTCCTCGCGCCAGCGCCGTCCCAGCGCCGCGAGCCGCTGCTGCCACCCGTCCGGACGGAGCAGGAACGTCAGCACCGCCACGTCCAGCGGGTCGGACGCCGGCAGCGGGTCTCCCGAGCGGACGGCGTCGGCCAGCTCGGGTGACGCGGCCTCGGCGGCCTCGGCGACCCGGCTGCGGAAGTCGTCGTCGGTGTCGAGCGCGCCGGCGAGTGCGAAGGCGCCCAACCGCAGCCGCTTCGCGGGGGTGAACCGCGCGACCGGGCGCAACGGCACCGGCACCTGATCGGCGGGCAGCCGGCCGAGCACGTCGTCGGCGATGGTCAGCAACCGCTGCCGCGCGGGCTCGACCAGGGCCGTGTCGTCCCCCGCGTCGGGCGGTGGCGCGTCGGGGGACATGCCTGCCGAGCGTACGGACGTCCGCGCGTCGACCCGGTTTCGTCAGACCCCCCGCCTAGCTTCCCGACCATGACCGCGGCTCGTCCCCTCACCCCGACCGGCGCTCCCCCACCCGCCCCGTCGCGGCTGCGTCCGGTGCCGGCCGCCCAGCAGCTGTCCTTCGACGAGCTGGGCGAGCCGCTGCGCGACACCACGTTCGTCGTCGTCGACCTCGAGACCACCGGCGGCGCGGCGAACAGCGACGGCATCACCGAGATCGGTGCGGTCAAGGTGCGCGGCGGTCAGGTCCTCGGCGAGTTCCAGACCCTCGTGAACCCGCAGCGCTCGATCCCGGCGTTCGTCAGCGTGCTCACCGGCATCACCGACTCGATGGTCGTGCAGGCCCCCACCATCGACAGCGCCGTCCCGTCGTTCCTCGAGTTCGCCCGTGGGGCGGTGCTCGTGGCCCACAACGCGCCGTTCGACATCGGGTTCCTCAAGGCCGCGTGCGCCGAGCTGGCGACGCCGTGGCCCTCGCACGCCGTCGTCGACACGGCGGTGCTGGCCCGCCGGGTGCTCACCCGCGACGAGGTGCCCAACTGCAAGCTGGGCACGCTGGCACCGTTCTTCCGGGCGACGACCACGCCCACCCACCGGGCGCTCGACGACGCCCGCGCCACCGTCGACGTGCTGCACGGCCTGCTCGAACGGCTCGGGCCGCTGGGCGTGCACTCGCTCACCGAGCTGCGCTCGTTCACCGCTCAGGTCAGCGAGGCGCAGCGGCGCAAGCGGCACCTCGCCGACGGCATGCCCACCGGGCCGGGGGTCTACATCTTCCGCGACGCGCAGGGCCGTCCGCTCTATGTCGGCACCAGCCGCAACCTGCGCACCCGGGTGCGGCAGTACTTCGTCGCCAGCGAGACCCGGTCCCGCATCGGCGAGATGATCGGCATCGCCGAGCGGGTCGACCCCATCCCCTGCGCGCACGCTCTCGAGGCGCAGGTGCGCGAGCTGCGGCTCATCGCCGCCCACAAACCGCGGTACAACAAGCGCTCGAAGTTCCCCGAGCGCTCGGTGTGGCTGAAGCTCACCGTCGAGCCGTTCCCCCGGTTGTCGGTGGTGCGGCAGGTCCGCGCCGACGGTGCCCCCTACCTCGGGCCGCTGCGCACGCAGCGGCAGGCCGAGGTGGTGCGCGATGCGATCCACGACGCGGTGCCGCTGCGGCAGTGCACCGACAAGCTGTCGCTGCGGCGGGTCGTGCGGGCCGCGTGCCTGCTGGCGGGCATCGGCAAGTGCTCCGCGCCCTGCGAGGGCGGCACCAGCCCCGAGCAGTACGACGCGCTCGTCGGCCTGGTCGCCCAGGCCTGGACCGGTGACGTCCGTCCGCTCGTCGCGCCGCTCGAGGCCAAGCTGGCGGCGCTGGCCGGGCAGCAGCGCTACGAGCAGGCGGGCACCGTCCGCGACCGCATCATGACCGTCGTGCGTGCCGCGGCGCGCATGCAGCGGCTGTCGTCGCTGCGGGCCGTCACCGAGCTCGTCGCCGCCCGCCCCGACGGCGACGGCGGCTGGGAACTGTCGGTCGTGAGGTCCGGACGGTTGGTCGCCGCCGGCGTCGCCACACGGGGCATCGCGCCCTGGCCGGTCATCGACGCGCTGCGCGCCACCGCCGACGTCGTCGATCCGGCGCGAAGCCCCAGCGAGGGCCCGCTGGCCGAGGAGACCGAGTGCATCCTGAGCTGGCTCGAACAGCCGGGCACGCGGCTGGTCGACACCTCGCAGCCGTGGGTGATGCCCGCCTACGGCGCCGGGTCACTGACCACCTATCTCGCCGGCGGGGCGGGGTCGGGACGCACCGACCCGTTCGCCGACCGGCGTCGGCTGCCCATGACCGCGCAGCCGGCCCGCGCCGCACGCTAATCTCGGCGGGTGATCACGACCATCGTCATGGTGTCGGTCGAGTCCGACAAGATCCCCGAGGTCGCCGAGACCATCGCGGGCATCGACGGCGTCAGCGAGGTCTACTCCGTCGCCGGCGACGTCGACCTGATCGCGATCGTCCGGGTGCGCGAGTTCGAGAAGATCGCCGAGGTGATCGCCGGGCGGCTGTCCAAGGTGCCCGGCGTCATCGCCACCGACACCCACGTGGCCTTCCGGGCCTACAGCCGCCACGACCTCGAGTCGACGTTCAGCCTCGGCATCGACTAGCCGACTAGTGGCTGTTGATCTTCTCCAGCCACCGGTTGTAGGCCTCGCGGGCGCGCTCGTCCTCGTCGTCGATGCCGTCGGCCGCGTCGTCGTCCGAGCCGGTGTGCTGGGCGAAGGTGGCCGAACGGGCCTGCTCCAGCCAACCACGCTCGACCGGCCCGGTCTCGACCTGACGCAGCCAGGTGATCACCAGCCCGATCATGATCACGGCCATGATGCCGTCGCCGGCGAACCACATGATCGCGCCGCCGGTGCGGGTGTCGTCCAGCGCGTTCACGGCGACGTCCGAGGGCAGCAGCCCGATCGGATCGGTGCCCTGCATCAGCACGATGCCGGTGAAGGTGTCGACGGCCATGCCGAGCGCGAGCAGCAGCCAGCGGGCCGGTGAGCTCAGCTTCCAGCGGATCGGCTCGTCGCCGACGATGAGCACGAAGAACTGGCAACCGGCCACCAGGTAGACGAGGTGCTCGATCTGCCCGGCCCACGTCGAGGCCATGATCGTGTCCATCAGGCCGGTCAGGTGGCTGCCCACGATGACGGCCGTGTACGTCGCCAGCGTCACCGGCGGCGCGGTCAGCAGCGAGACGACCCGTCCGGTGAGCACCCGCTCCCACCGCGCCCGGCGCGCGGGCGTGGACGACTCGAGCAGCAGCCGCAGCGGACGTCCCCACATCAGCAACGCCGGGGCGACCATGACGAGCGCGAGGTGACCCGCCATGTGGGCGCTGAACAACACCTGGTCGTAGACCGCGATCGACCCGTTGGTCGCGAACGCGGTCACCCCGAGGCCGGCGAGGAAGAACAGTGTGTTGCGCACGGGCCAGCGCGCACCCGGCGTGCGGACGGGCACCAGCGCCGCGCCGGTCAGGTAGAGGGCGGCGACGACGACCAGTACCGCGACCGCGGTCGCGTCCAGGTGCCAGGCGCTGAAGAGCACCTCGTGCAGCGGACGGGACAGGTCCGAGGCCGACTCACCGCCGCGGGTGAGCGCGTTCGCGGTGTGCATGTGGCCGCTGCCCGACGACAGGTACCGCGCCACCGCGACCGCGAGCACCGCGAACACGGCGACGGCCAGCGCCCAGGCGACGAGCGCGAGGCGCGGGATTCGCTTGCGGGTCACCCCTCGATTGTGCGCCCCGCGGCTGTGCCGCTCGAGGCGACCTGCCCCGCGGTGGCGCGGGTCAGGTGACCTGTGCGGCGGCGGCGCGGCTCGAGGAGATCCACGCGTCGAGCAGGCGCGCGGCGGCGCCGGAGTCGACGGCCTCGGTCGCGACCTGCAGTCCCCGCCCGACCGCGACGTCCAGCTCGTCGTGGTCGACCCCGTCGTGGGCGGCGATCGCGGCGGCGGCGTTCAGCAGCACCGCGTCGCGGGCGCCCGCGCCCCGGCCGGCGAGCACCTCGCGCACGACCTCGGCGTTGAAGGTGGCGTCACCGCCGCGCAGGGCCTCGGGCGGCACGGGTGTGACGCCGAACGCGGCCGGGTCGAGCGTGGTCTCGCTCACCGAGCCCTGCGCGGCGATCCACACCCGCGAGGTGGTGGTCGTCGTCAGCTCGTCGAGGCCGTCGTCGCCGCGGAACACCAGCGCGGTGTCGCCCCGTCCGGCCAGCACCTGCGCCATGACCGGGGCCATGCGCGGGTCGGCGCAGCCGATCGCCGACGCGCTGACGCGTCCGGGGTTGGTGAGCGGGCCGAGGAAGTTGAACGCGGTGGGGATGCCGAGTTCGGCGCGGACGGGCCCGGCGTGCCGCATGCCGGGGTGGAAGACCCGCGCGAAGCAGAACCCGATGCCCACCTCGTCGACCGTGCGGACGATGCCTGCCGGCGGCAGGTCGATGACGACGCCCAGCCGTTCGAGCACGTCGGCGGCCCCGCAGGCGGATGTCGCCGCCCGGTTGCCGTGCTTGACCACGCGCCGTCCGGACCCGGCCACCACGAGCGCGGCCATCGTGGAGATGTTGACGGTGTGGGCGCGGTCGGCACCGGTGCCGACGACGTCGACGGCCGGGCCGGCGACCGGCAGCGGGGTCGCGCGCTCGAGCATCGCGCGGACGAGCCCGGCCAGCTCGTCGGGCGTCTCGCCCTTGGCGCGCATGAGCACCGCGAACGCCGCCAGCTGCGCCGGCGAGGCGTCGCCGGCCATGATCTCGCCCATCGCCCACGCGGTGTCGTCGGCCGTGAGGCCCGATCCGGACGCGAGGACGGACAGCACCTGGGGCCAGGTGCGCGACTCGCCCGCGGTCACCGCACGACGGGGATGCCGGTGTGCCGCTTGCGCAGCTGCTCGGCCACCACCGCGGCGCTCTCCACCGGGTCGATCGGCGTGTTGATGACGGCGTCGGCGAGCGACCAGCTGGCCAGCCAGCCGTCCTGCCGGCGGGCGATCAGCACCACGATCGGCGGGCAGTCGTCCAGCTCGAACTTGAACTGCCGGGCCAGGCCCATGCCGCCGGTCGGCTGGGCCTCGCCGTCGAGGATCGCGACGTCGATGTCACCGCGGTCGAGTTCCTTGACGACCTCGGCGTTGGTCTCGCACTCGACCCAGTCGATGCGCCCGGTGTCGGGGGCCGGACGCCGCCCGACAGCGGTGCGGACCGCAGCGCGCACGTCCGCGTGGTTGCTGTAGACGAGCACGGTGACCCGGTCGGGCACGACGGACATCGGATGGCTCCCCGGAGGACGGCGCTGGAGTACCTGCCGCCTGATCGTATCGACGCGCCGTGTCGGCTCCGGGCGCCCGGTACCGGTACGGCGTCGGCCGCCCTCGTGCGTTGCGCAACGAACCCGCAACACGACCCACCCCGGCGACCGGGTTGTCCGTCCGCCGAGGCACAATACGAACGTGACATCGACAGCAGCTGTGCCCGGCTTCGAGTCGAGCAAGGTGCACTCGCTGACGCGGCCCAACATCGTCAGCGTCGGCACCATCGTGTGGCTGTCCAGCGAGCTCATGTTCTTCGCCGGACTGTTCGCCATGTACTTCACCGTGCGCGCCGTGCACGGGTCCGACTGGCCGATGACGCTGCCCGACGGCAACCCCATCGAGATCAGCCTGGCCTACGCCACGCCGTTCACCGTGATCCTGGTGGCCTCGAGCTTCACCTGCCAGTGGGGTGTGTTCGCGGCCGAGCGCGGCGACGTGTTCAAGCTCCGTCGCTGGTTCGTGATCACCTTCATCATGGGCCTGATCTTCGTGCTCGGGCAGGCGAACGAGTACCGCATCCAGGTGCACGAGGGCAACACCATCTCGGCGACCGGCTACGGCTCGGTCTTCTACCTCACGACCGGCTTCCACGGCCTGCACGTCATCGGCGGCCTGGTCGCGTTCGTCTTCTACTTGATCCGGACGGCGCTCGGGAAATTCACGCCCGCGCAGGCGACAGCGGCGATCGTGGTGTCGTACTACTGGCACTTCGTCGACGTCGTCTGGATCGGGCTGTTCGCCGTCATCTACATCATCAGATGAGCAAGGGGCACCGCGTGAAGGACGACTCCACCCGCGACATCGCCGTCGGCGACTCCGACGACGAGCTCGGTTTCGAGCCCGCGGTCACCACCGCCACGCCCCGGGCCGCGCGCGTGCGCCGCAGCCGGGCGGGCTTCCGCCGCCGGCTCACCGGCTCCGTCGTGCTGCTGGCCGCGCTCGGCGCGATGGGCACGCTGTACTCCGCGTTCGCGACGTCCTCGGGCGCCGAGAGCCAGGCGAACAGCTCCGAGGACATCGCGCGCGGCAAGGCGATCTTCCAGAACAGCTGCATCAGCTGCCACGGCGCGAACCTCGAGGGCGTCAAGGGCAACGGCCCGTCCCTCATCGGCACCGGCGGCGCGGCGACGTACTTCCAGGTGATCACCGGCCGCATGCCGGTGGCCGCCCAGGGCGCGTACATCGACCGCAAGGAGCCGAAGTTCGACGAGGAGCAGACGCGCCAGCTCGCGGCCTACGTCGAGTCCGTCGGTGGCGGTCCCGACGTGCCGTCCGGCAACCTGCGCTCCTCCAACAAGGAGATGGGCAAGGGCGGCGAGCTGTTCCGCACCAACTGCGCGTCCTGCCACGGCAACACCGGCGCGGGTGCGCCGCTGTCCGCCGGCAAGGTCGCCCCGTCGCTGCACGAATCGACGGACAAGGAGATCTACACCGCGATGCTCTCGGGTCCCGAGAACATGCCGGTGTTCAGCGACAACACGCTCACTCCGAGCGAGAAGCACCAGATCATCAGCTACATCCAGACCCTCAAGGCCTCCCAGGACCCGGGCGGCGCGGGCCTGGCCCGCATCGGGCCGGTGTCCGAGGGCATCGTGATCTGGGTCGCCGGCGTCGGCGCCCTGATGATCGCCATCCTGTGGATCGGAGCCCGGTCTCGATGACCACCACCGACAAGTCGGCCGAGCACGGCACCAGCGAGCCGCTGACCGCCGACGAACTGCGCGGCATGTCCGCCGAGGACGCCATGATCGCCGGCGCCGAGGCCGACGACATCCGCATCGTCCACCGGCGCAACCGCTTCCCCATCCCGGGCACCAAGGCCGAGAAGCGGGCCGAGCGCGCGGTCGCCGCCTGCTTCGTCATCTCGGCGCTCTCGGGCGTGGGGTTCATCGTCGCGTTCGTCGCGATCCCCTTCAAATGGCACCTGCCCGGCACCCCGCAGGACTTCCGCTTCTTCACCCCGGCGCTGGGCATCCTGCTCGCCACGCTGCTCACCTTCATGGGCATCGGCATGGTGCTGTGGGCCAAGTGGCTGATGCCCGAGGAGGAGGCGGTCCAGGAACGGCACGACGACCCCTCCACCGAGGAGGACAAGCTGATGACCGAGGCCACGCTGCTCAGCGGCCTCGAGGACACCGGCCTGCCCCGTCGCTCGCTCATCCTCAAGACGCTCGGCCTCGCCGGTGGCGCGATCGCCACCGTGCCGCTGGTCGCGGTCGTCGGCGCGATGATCAAGAAGCCGGGCAACGCGCTGTTCCACACCCTGTTCGACAAGAAGTGGGCGCCGAAGGGTCTCGACCGGGTGCCGCTCGTGCGTGAGGACTTCTCGCTCGTCGGGCCGAACGATCTCGAGCCCGGTGGCCTGCTGACCGTCTTCCCCGGCGTCCGAGAGAAGGTCGAGGGCAAGGACGGCGTGAACACCGCCTCCTCCCCCACGCTGCTGATCCGGCTGCGTCCCGGCCAGACGGTCAAGGCGCGCAAGGGTCAGGCCAACTACGGCTGGCCGCAGGAGAACCCCGAGTTCGTCGCGTTCTCCAAGATCTGCACCCACGCCGGCTGCCCGGCGTCGCTGTACGAGCAGCAGACGACCCGCCTGCTGTGCCCGTGCCACCAGTCGCAGTTCGAGGTGCTCCAGGACGCCAAGCCGGTCTTCGGGCCCGCGTCGCGGTCGCTGCCGAAGCTGCCGCTCGACGTGCGCACGGACGAGAACGGCCGGCAGTTCTTCGTCGCGCGCTCCGACTACCAGGAGGCCGTCGGTCCCGCATTCTGGGAACGGCCGTGAGTTCGGTGAGTATCTCGGCGCATAATGGACACCGGGTGCGTCAAGCCACGCGCGCACTCACAGCACTGAAGCGAGGACGCGCATGAGTCCGACGAAGCAGGCAGCGCGCCGTCCCGGCGCGCCGCGAACGCCTCAGGGCAAGGCCGGTGCGTGGGCCGACGACCGGCTCAACATGGCGGGCCCCATCCGCAAGCAGCTGAACAAGGTCTTCCCGGACCACTGGTCCTTCATGATGGGCGAGATCGCGCTCTACTCGTTCGTCATCCTGCTGCTCTCGGGCACGTACCTGACGTTCTTCTACGACCCGTCGATGGCCGAGACGACCTACGACGGCCGCTACATCCCGATGCAGGGCGTCGAGATGTCGAAGGCGTACGAGTCGACGCTGAACATCACCTTCGACGTGCGCGGCGGCCTCATCGTCCGGCAGATCCACCACTGGGCGGCGCTGCTGTTCCTGGCGGCGATGATCGTCCACATGTTCCGGGTGTTCTTCACCGGAGCGTTCCGCAAGCCGCGCGAGCTCAACTGGCTGATCGGCCTCGGCCTGATCGCCCTGGGCATCGTCGAGGGCTTCGCCGGTTACTCGCTGCCCGACGACGGCCTGTCCGGCACCGGCCTGCGCATCGCCGAGGCGATCATGCTGTCGATCCCGGTGATCGGCACCTGGGTGTCGTTCCTCGTCTTCGGTGGCGAGTTCCCAGGCGAGTTGATCATCGGGCGGCTCTACATCGCCCACGTCCTGCTGATCCCGGCGATCCTGGCGGCGCTGATCGGCGCCCACCTCGCGCTGGTGGTGCGCCAGAAGCACACCCAGTTCCCGGGCGCCGGGCGCACCGAGAACACCGTCTCCGGCGAGCGGGTCTTCCCCGTCTACGCCGCGAAGGCCGGTGGCTTCTTCTTCGTGGTCGCGGGCATCACCTGCGCCCTGGGTGGTCTCGCGCAGATCAACCCGGTGTGGCTGTTCGGCCCATACAAGGCCTACCAGGTGTCGGCGGGCTCGCAGCCCGACTGGTACATGATGTTCCTCGACGGCTCGACCCGTCTGTTCCCGTCCTGGGAGATCAGGCTGTTCGGGCACACGGTGCCGGCCCTGTTCTGGCCCACGGTGGTGCTACCGGGCATCCTGTTCACGCTCGCCGGCGCCTATCCGTTCATCGAGGCCAAGCTGACCAAGGACAGGGCGAGACACCACCTGCTGCAACGGCCGCGTGACGTTCCCGTCCGCACCTCGCTCGGCGCCATGGCGATCACGTTCTACGTCGTGCTGCTGCTCTCGGGCGCGAACGACATCATCGCCAAGGCGTTCCACATCTCGCTGAACGCGATGACGTGGGGTGGCCGCATCACGCTGCTCGTGCTGCCGCCGCTGGCGTACCTGGTCGCGTACCGCATCTGCCTCGGCCTGCAGCGGCACGACCGCGAGGTGCTCGAGCACGGCATCGAGACCGGCGTCATCAAGGTGTTGCCGAACGGCGAGTTCATCGAGGTGCACCAGCCGCTCGGCCCGGTCGACGACCACGGCCACGGTCTGCTCAGCTACGCCGGCACCCCGGTGCCCAAGCGCATGAACCACCTGGGTTCGGCGAACCCGGTCAAGGCCGTGCGCGGGTTCCTCTGGCCGGTCAAGGAGAAGGACGACATCCAGGCGCAGCTCGACGCCATCGAAGCGGCCGAGCGTGACGCGCACGCCGACGTCGAGGCGCGTGAGCAGCGCAAGCAGCTCACCGACTGACGCTCGTCCGCACGACCTCCGGGCCGTCGCTCCCCCACCGGGAGCGGCGGCCCGAGTCGTTGTCGGGCCTCTACCCGGATGGCTTGGCCCCATCGCAGCGTCATCAGTCGATCTCCGCCGCGACCCGGGGATGGGGCCAAGCGGTGACGACCCCTGCCCGCCGGACGACCGCCCCCTGCTCACGGCGGGCCGGACCCCAGCAGCCAGACCGCCCCGTAGACGCTGGACACCACCGCGAGACCGCCCACGACCACCCACCGCCACCGCGAACCTGCCAGGCGGACGGCCAGGGGCAGCAGCAGCGCGAACGCCGGCAGCAGGTAGCGCGGCTTCGAGCCGAAGTAGCCCGACGTGCCGAAGGCCATCGCGACCAGGACGCCGGTGTAGACCAGCAGCGCGGGAGGTTGCCGGTCGCGCACGCCGAGCACGAACAGCCCCACCAGCGCCGCGACGGCGAGCACCAGCAGCACACCGATCGGCCACGAACCGTCCGCGAAGAACCGACCGACCCAGGCGGCGAACGCCCGTCCGCCGTCGAGCCCGTTGTGCCAACCCCGGGTGACCTCGAGATACCCGCCGACGTCGTGACGGCGCAGGGCGACCCACCCCAGGTAGCCGACCGGTCCGAGCGGGGCGATCACGGCCCCCGCGAGCGGTGCCGGGCCGCGCACCCGCCGCCACTCGAGCACGGCCGCGACGATCACCGCGGCGGCGACGGCCACCCCGAGCGGACGGGTGAGTCCGGCCAGCGCGGCGAGCACGCCCGCGAGCAGCCAGCGCCGGGTCAGCGTCGCGTGCAGCGACCACGCGGCCAGCGCCGTGAACAGCGCCTCGGAGTACGCCATCGACAGCACGTCGGCCACGGGCAGCGCCGCCCAGAGACCGACGAGCAGCAGCGCGGGTCCGCGCCCGGACACCCGCTCCCCCACCGCGTACACGCCGGCTGCGGCGACGGCGGTCGACAGCCACGCGATGAGCAGCCCGGCGTCCGCGTAACCGAGGGGCGAGACGGCGTGCAGCCACCGCTCGAGCAGCGGGTAGAGCGGGAAGAACGCGTAGTCGGCCAGCGCGCGGCCGTCCGGCGCGGTCACGACGGTGCCGTAGCCGTGGGCGGCGATGCGCACGTACCAGTCGGCGTCCCAGCGGGTCAGCCGGGCGTGGGCGTCCCGTCCGGTGCGCGACGCGCCGACGACCAGCCCGAGCAC
Organism: Jatrophihabitans fulvus; assembly: GCF_054781375.1. Lineage (NCBI taxonomy): Bacteria > Bacillati > Actinomycetota > Actinomycetes > Jatrophihabitantales > Jatrophihabitantaceae > Jatrophihabitans > Jatrophihabitans fulvus. The sequence goes on along the minus strand of NZ_BAAGUN010000001.1, from coordinate 825,830 downwards.
CCCCACGACGCGGACGGCCAGCGCGAGCGCCACGGCCTGCAGCGCGCCCGGGCCCACCCGCTGCCGGAGGCGTCCTGCGGTCGTCACCGCGGGAGCCTAACGTGCACCGAACGCCCACCGGGCTCGCTCCCAGCGAGCGCCGAGCAGCCACCCAGCGGCCGCATCTAGCGTGGGCGCACGTGAGCGCATCGGACCCCGGCGGCATCGTCGGCTGGGCCCTGTCGGTGATGGAGACGGTCGGGGCGCCCGGCGCCGGGCTCGTCGTCGGCCTCGAGAACCTGTTCCCGCCGATCCCGAGCGAGGCAGTGTTGCCCCTGGCGGGGTTCGCCGCCGGCCAGGGTCGCTTCAGCGTGCTCGAGGCCATCGTCTGGACCACCGCCGGCTCGACCGCGGGCGCCGTGCTGCTCCACCTGCTCGGCGCCTGGCTCGGACTCGAGCGGCTGCGCCGCATCGCCGACCGCATCCCGCTGCTGTCGGCCACGGACATCGACAAGGCGGACGCCGCGTTCGAGCGGCACGGCAGCGCGTACGTCTTCTTCGGACGGATGGTGCCGCTCGTCCGCAGCATGATCTCGATCCCGGCGGGGGTCTCGCGCATGCCGCTGCCCCGGTTCGTGCTGCTCACCGCGCTGGGCAGCGGCATCTGGAACACCGCGTTCGTGCTCGCCGGTTACGGCCTCGGCGACCAGTGGCACCGCATCGAGCCCTACGCGGGAACGATCAGCAAGGCCGTTCTCGTCGCCCTCGTCGTCGCGGTCGTGGTGTGGGTCGTGCGTCGCGTGCGGGCCCGCCGGGCCGCCGACGACGACGAAGCCCGCCCGGTCGGGTGACCGGACGGGCTTCGAGGACGGGCTGGAGTCAGGCGCCGCGCGACGGGGCCTCGCGCTTGCCGCCGGTGTAGTACTCGAACAGCAGGCCGCCGATCATGTACAGCAGCACGATGGCGGCCACGATCAGCAGCCACACCTGCACGAAGGCGAGAGCGAGGCCGGCGAGCGTGGCGGCGGCGGCGAGACCGAGCGGCCAGTAGCTGCTCGGGCTGAAGAAGCCGTAGTCGCCCGCCATCTCGGCGATCTCACCGTCGTTGCGGTCCTCGGGACGCAGGTCGATGCGCCGCGAGATGAAGTAGAAGAACGACCCCGGGATGCCCAGCAGACCGCCCGAGAGCACCAGCGCCGAGACGCCGACCCACTCGAGGTGGCCGTTGCTGAAGCTGTTCGGCAGGTCCGTCCAGATGCCGTAGCCGATGGCGGCGATCCAGCAGAAGACGGCGACACCGAGGAAGAGCCTGGCTTCGACCCTCACGTCAGTTCCCCTCTCCCTGCGGCTGGGACGGGGCCTTGTAGTCCCGCTCCGTCTCGAAGGGGTGCGTCGTGGTGGCGTACGGGCTCTGGTTCGGCATGGCCTTGCGCAGCGCCAGCGCCTGCCGGTTCGGGTTGTCCGGACCGATGGTCTTGAGCGCCTCGAGGTAGGCGGTGAAGGTCTGCTGCGGCACGACGCGGACCTCGAAGTTCATCTGCGCGTGGTAGGTGCCGCAGAGCTCCGCGCAGCGGCCGACGTAGCTGCCGACCTTCGTGGCGGTGAACTCGAACTTGTTGTCGCGGTCGGTCTCGTACTTGTCGATGCCTTCCTTGGCACTCGGCTTGGCGTACGGGATCACGTCGCGCTTGAACAGGAACTCCGGCACCCAGAACGAGTGGATGACGTCGAAGGAGTGCTCGCGGATCTGCACCGACTGACCGACCGGGATGACCAGGATCGGGATGGTGTTCGAGTCGCCGACGGTCGACAGGTAGTACGGGATGCCGTCGTGCTGGGGGTCGGGGCGGGCCTTGCCGGACGCGTCGGTGTAGACGGTCTCCTGCGCGTTGCCCTTGTTCGCCTCGACGCCGCGGTAGGAGTGGTACTCGAACTCCCAGTTCCACTTGAACGCGTCGACCTGGACGACGACGTCCGGGTTGGCGGTGGTCTTGTTCACGTAGTCCTCGACCACGACGGTGCGCCAGAACAGCACCGCGATGACGATGAACGGGAACGTGAAGCAGACCGCCTCGACCAGGAAGTTGTACTTCGTCTGCCGCGGCAGGACGTCGTCGCGCTTGCGGTAGCGGATGCAGGCCCAGAAGATCAGGCCCCACACGATGACGCCGAGCGCGAGCGCGGCCACACCGGCCCACGTCCACAGCACGCGCATGCGCGTGGCCTGCTCGGTCACACCGGTGGGCCAGCCGAAGCGCAGATTGCGCTCCCAGTCCTGCGCGGAACAGCCGGCGAGCAAGAACGTCCCGGCGACGAGCAGCAACGCAATGCGGCTCTTTCGTGCCCATCGACTCACGAGGCCGAGAGTACCTGCCGCCTACCCTGCAACTCGTGTCGCCCCACCGGTTGTCGAACCTGGACGCCGCCGCCGGTTGCCCCCTTCATCCGGTCGCCCGCGAGGCCCTGTTCGCGGCCCTGGACGACGGCTGGGCCGACCCCCGCAAGATCTACGGCGCGGGCCGCCGGGCGGCCGTCCTGCTCGACGCCGCGCGGGAGTCGGCGGCGGCGTGTCTGGGGGTCCGTCCGGACGAGGCGGTGTTCACCGGTTCGGGCACGCAGGCCCTGCACACCGCGGTGCTCGGAACCCTCGCCGGCCGTCCGCGCCGCCGCACGGTCGTGCATTCGGCCGTCGAGCACTCGGCGGTGCTCGCGGCCGTCGCCCGGCACGTCGCGGACGGCGGACGGGCGGTGGCCGTCGGGGTCGACCGGCTCGCCCGGGTCGACGCGGACGAGCTGCTCGCCGCCGTCACCGACGACACCGCCGCGATCGTCCTGCAGGCGGCCAACCACGAGGTGGGCACGCGCCAGCCCGTGAGCGCGGTGGCTCCGGGCTCCGACGTCCCGCTCGTCGTCGACGCGACCCAGACCCTCGGCCACGACGAGCTCCCGGACGGGTGGGCCGTGCTCGCCGCCGACGCCCGCATCTGGGGCGGCGGGCCGGCCGGGTTGCTGGCCGTCCGCACCGGCACCCGGTTCCGCTCGCCCTACCCGGCGGACGAGCACGAGCGCGGGCTGGCGCCCGGGGTGCCCGACATCCCTGCGATCGTCGCCGCCGCGGCGTCGCTGCGGGCGGTGCTGGCCACGCGCGACGAGGTCGGGGCGCGGCACCGGGCGCAGATCGAGCGCATCCGGCGGACGGTCGCCGCCACGATCGCGGACGTCGACGTCCAGGGCGACCCGGACGACCGCCTCCCCCACCTGGCCACCTTCTCCTTCCTCTACGTCGACGGCGAGGCGCTGCTCACCGGCCTCGACCGGCGCGGGTTCGCGGTGTCGTCCGGCTCGTCGTGCACGTCGTCGACCCTCGAGCCGTCGCACGTGCTGGTGGCCATGGGGGCGCTGACGTCCGGCAACGTGCGGGTCTCGCTGCACCACGACACGTCGGACGAGGAGATCGACGCCTTCCTGGCCGCGCTGCCCGAGGTGGTGGCCGAGGTCCGCGCCGAGCTGGGTGCGGCGGGGCTGTGACCGGGCTCGGAGCGCGGGTTTGCACCTGCCGAGGTCGTCAACGGGCCGCCCGCGCCGGAGTTGGCGACCTTGCCGGGTGCAAACCCGGGGACCTCGCGTGATCCTCGACTGCCGGGGGCGCCGGTGCCCGCTGCCGATCCTCGACCTGGCCCGCCACATCGGCGACGTCGAGGTCGGCGCCACGGTCGCCGTCGAGGCGGACGACCCCGCCGCCCGTCCGGACGTGCAGGCGTGGTGCCGCATGCGCGGGCACGAGTACGTGGGCGAGCGGGCTGCGGCGGACGGCACGCCCGGCTACGTCGTCCGCCGCCTCACCTGACCCGGACGGGATACTGGTCGGCGTGTGCGGTCTCATCGGATTCCTGTCGGCGAACGCGGACGCGGCTGCCGTGGCGCCGGCCCTGGACGGGTCGATCTCCCAGATGCGCCACCGCGGTCCCGACGAGGGCGGCGTGTGGCACGACGACGACGTCGCGATCGGCTTCCGCCGGCTGTCGATCATCGACATCGACCACTCGCACCAGCCGCTGCCGTGGCTGGCCGGCCGCTACCAGCTGATCTTCAACGGCGAGATCTACAACTACCTCGAACTGCGCGAGCGGCTCGCCCGCGACTTCGGCGCCACCTTCGAGACGGACGGTGACGGGGAGGCGATCGTCGCCGGCTACCACCACCTCGGCCCCAAGATCGTCCGCGAGCTGCGCGGCATGTTCTCGTTCCTGATCTGGGACTCGCAGGAGCACGTGCTGTTCGGCGCCCGCGACTGGTTCGGCATCAAGCCGCTGTTCACGATGACCGACGCCCGCGGCACGTTCTTCGCGAGCGAGAAGAAATCGCTGCTGGCGGTGTCGGACCCCTCCGACGTGACGGACGTCGACACGACGTCGCTGCAGCACTACCTCACGCTGCAGTACGTGCCCGAGCCCGCGACGATGCACGAGAGCATCCGGCGGGTCGAGTCGGGCACGTACTTCACGATGCGTCCGGGTGAGCAGCTCAAGACCCACCGGTACTTCCACCCCGACTTCGAGATCCGTCCGGTCAGCGACGAGACGAAGCTGTTCCGCGAGGTCGCCGAGGCGCTCGAGGACTCCGTCGCCAAGCACATGCGCGCCGATGTCACCGTCGGCTCGTTCCTGTCGGGCGGCATCGACTCGACCGCCGTCGCGGCGCTGGCGAAGAAGCACAACCCCAAGCTGCTGACGTTCACGACCGGTTTCGAGCGCGAGGGCTTCAGCGAGATCGACGTCGCCGCCGAGTCGGCCGCCGCGATCGGTGTCGAGCACATCACCAAGGTCGTCACGCCCGAGGAGATGATGACGACCCTGCCGCTGATCGTCTGGTACCTCGACGACCCGGTGGCCGACCCGGCACTGGTGCCGCTGTACTTCATCGCCCGCGAGGCCCGCAAGCACGTGAAGGTGGTGCTCTCGGGCGAGGGGGCGGACGAACTGTTCGGTGGCTACACCATCTACAAGGAACCGATCTCGCTGCGCGGTTTCGAGAAGGTGCCCGCTCCCCTGCGCCGGGGTCTCGGCAAGCTGTCGACCCGCATCCCCGAGGGCAAGCGCGGCAAGGACCTGCTGCGCCGCGGCTCGATCGGCATCGAGGAGCGGTATTACGGAAACGCGCGCATATTCCGTCCGGACGAGATGCAGGGCCTGCTCAAGACGTACGACCCGTCCGTCTCGTACATGGACGTGACGCGCGATCTCTACGCGCGCACGACCCACCTCGACGACTCGACGCGCATGCAGTACGTCGACCTGTTCACGTGGCTGCGCGGCGACATCCTCGTCAAGGCCGACAAGATGACGATGGCGAACTCGCTCGAACTGCGGGTGCCGTTCCTCGACACCGAGGTCTACCGGGTGGGCTCGTCGATCCCGGTCGATCTGAAGCTGACGAAGGAGACGACCAAGTACGCGCTGCGGCGCGCGCTGGAGCTCATCGTCCCCGCGCACGTGATCAACCGTCCGAAGCTGGGCTTCCCGGTGCCGATCCGGCACTGGTTGAAGGACGTCATGTACGACTGGGCGCGCACGATCATCACCGAGTCGCAGGCCGACGACCTGATCGACAAGGGTGCCGCGCTCACGCTGCTCGACGCGCACCGCGCCGGCCCGCACGACTACTCGCGCAAGATCTGGACCCTGCTGGTGTTCCTCATCTGGCACGGCATCTTCGTCGAGCAGCGCATCGCGATCACGCCGCCGGAGCCGGTGTATCCCGTCCGCCTCTGAGCGCTTCCCGGCTCGATCGGCTGCGGACACGCCGGCGTGTCGCAACCGGTCCGGCCGGGAAGCGGTCGACGACGGAGACGTGGCTCAGACGAGGTGCGGCTCGATGCGCGCGGCGGCCTCGTCGCCGTAGGACTCGGCGAGGCGGGCCTGGAAGTCGTTCTTGTCGACCGCGTACTCCTGCGGCCCGTTGCTCTCGAGCACGAGGGTGGCGAGCAGGCTGCCGACCTCGGCGGCCTGCTCCCAGTCGAGTCCCCACTCGAGCGAGGTGAGGAAGCCGCCGCGGAACGCGTCGCCGACGCCGGTCGGGTCGACCTTGGCGCGCTCCTTGGCAACAGGGACGTGGATGGTGCCGAAGTCGCCGACGATCTCGACGCCCTTCGAGCCGAGCGTGGTGACGCGGACGTTGACCTGCGCGTCGATGTCGGCGGTCGAGTAGCCGGTCTTCGACTCGAGCAGCTGGCGCTCGTAGTCGTTGGTGAACATGAGGTCGGCGCCCTCGATGAGCTGCTTGAGGTCGTCACCGTCCATGCGGGTGACCTGCTGCGACGGGTCGGCGACGAAGCGCAGCCCCTTCTCGCGGCACTCGGCGCTGTGCTGCACCATCGCTGCCGGGTCGTAGGCGCTGATGATGACGAGCTCGGCGCCGGTGGCCGACCAGATGGGCTCGATCTCGATCTGCGCCGCCTCGCTCATGGCGCCGGCGTAGAAGGACCCGATCTGGCACAGCTCCTCGTCGGTGGTGCAGACGAAACGGGCGGTGTGCTTGGTGTCGGAGACGAGCACGTGTTTGGTGTCGACGCCGGCGCCCTCGAGGAACGCGCGGTACTCGTCGAAGTCCTTGCCGACGTTGCCGACGAGCACCGGAGAGCCGCCGAGCTGGGCCATGCCGTAGCTGATGTTCGCGCCCACGCCACCGCGCTTGACGTCGAGCGCGTCGACGAGGAACGACAGCGAGATCTTGTGCAGGTGCTCGGCCAGCAGCTGGTCGGAGAACTTGCCCGGGAAGTGCATCAGGTGGTCGGACGCGATGGATCCGGCGACGAGAGTCGGCATGAACGGGAGCCTAACGGGAGGTCACGGAAACGGCCGAAAGCCGCGTCCGGTGCAACACCGGACGCGGCTTTCGGAAGGGTCTGGGTCTCAGCCGCAGAAGCTGTTGCCGCAGGCGCAACCGCCCTGGGCGTTGGGGTTGTCGATGGTGAAGCCCTGCTGCTCGATCGTGTCGGTGAAGTCGACGACGGCCCCGCCGAGGTAGGGGGCGCTCATGCGATCGATGACGAGCGGCACGCCGTGCGGCTCGAGCATCACGTCGCCGTCGAGGGCGCGCTCGTCGAAGAAGAGCTGGTACTGCATGCCCGAGCAGCCACCGGGCTGCACGGCGATGCGCAGGCGCAGGTCGTCGCGACCCTCCTGGTCGAGCAGGGCGCGCACCTTGACGGCGGCGTGCTCCGTCAGCGTGACGTCGCTGCTCGGGGCCTCGGTCGGGGTGGTGGTCAGCTCGACGGGCGTCTCGGTGGTCATGTCGCTCCCAGCGGTTCGGCTACTGCTTTCGGACGGGTCAACCTGTGAGGGCCGACCGGCATTCCGTACCTCTCTACTGTAACCGCGCGTCGTCCGATGTGCCGTGACGCAACTCGAGGACGGTGACCGCGCCGAAACCGACCAGCAGTGCGATTCCGATGACGGCGGTCTCGCCCGCCCCGACCTTGTGGCCGAACAGGACGACCCCGGCGACGAACGGCGCGGCCACGATGACGAGCACGCCGACGAACGCCACCACGGCGGTGACCCGGGCGAACCAGGAGACGCGGCTCATCGCCTCATCGTCGCACCGTGCGATGTGACGAACCCAGGGCCCGGATTTGGGGGCCTGCGGCCTATCCTGAGGGGGTGACCTTCGTCGAGCCCGCCCCGTCGGCCACGGCCCTGCTGCTGCTCGGGCACGGCAGCGACGCCGACTCCGAGCGGGGTGTCGACTGCCCCGGCGAGTTGCCGCCGGCGTCCGACCCGCGGCTGGTCGAGCGTGCCGAGGCCGCTCGCGCCGCGCTCGGCGACCGGGCGTTCGTGCTCGGCCACCACTACCAGCGCGACGAGGTCATCCGGTTCGCCGACGTCACCGGCGACTCGTTCAAGCTCGCCCGCGACGCCGCGGCCCGGCCGTCCGCCGAGTACATCGTCTTCTGCGGCGTCCACTTCATGGCCGAGTCGGCCGACATCCTCACCACGGACGAGCAACAGGTCGTGCTGCCCGACCTGGCCGCCGGGTGCTCGATGGCCGACATGGCCGAGATCGAGCAGGTGCTCGAGTGCTGGGACGTGCTCACCGAGGCGGGCGTCGCCGACGTGACCGTGCCGATCACCTACATGAACTCGACCGCCGCCATCAAGGCGTTCACGGGCGAGCGCGGCGGGGCGGTCTGCACGTCGTCCAACGCCGAGAAGGCGTTGCGCTGGGCGTTCGACCAGGGGCAGAAGGTGCTGTTCATGCCCGACCAGCACCTCGGACGGAACACCGCGGTGCTGCAGCTGGGCCTCGAGCTCGGCGACTGCGTCGTCTACAACCCGCACAAGCCGAACGGCGGGCTGACCACCCAGCAGCTACGCGACGCGACGATGATCCTGTGGCGGGGCCACTGCTCCGTCCACGGACGTTTCACCGCCGAGAACGTGGCCGAGGTGCGGCGCCGCATGCCCGACGTGAACGTGCTCGTGCACCCGGAGTGCCGCCACGACGTCGTCCTGGGCGCCGACCTCGTCGGGTCGACGGAATTCATCATCAAGACGCTGGACGCGGCCCCGGCGGGCTCGTCCTGGGCGGTCGGCACCGAGCTCAACCTCGTCCGCCGGCTGGCCAACGCGCATCCGGACAAGAAGATCGCGTTCCTCGAGAAGACGGTCTGCTACTGCTCGACGATGAACCGCATCGATCTGCCGCACCTGGTGCGCCAGCTCGAGACCCTCGCCGCGGGCGAGGTGCGCAACCGCATCACCGTCGACCCGACCGTCGCCGCGAACGCCCGGCTGGCGCTCGACCGGATGCTCGCGCTGCCCTGATTTCCGGGACGTAGACTGCCCGGCGTGAAGCTCTCCCGCCGCGACAACGCTGCCGCCGAGTCCGAGACCGTCGACATCACGAAGGAGTCGACGGCGGGGTCGGAGGAGGTCACGGCCAAGGCGTCCACGGCCAAGGGCCGTCCGACGCCGAAGCGCCGCGACTCGCAGGGCAAGCGTGGCCCCGTCACCGCGCCGAAGACGCGCAAGGAGGCCTACGCCCGGCAGAAGGCGCAGGCCAAGGAGCAGCGGTCGGCCGCGAAGTCGGCCAAGCCGCGTTCGGTGGCCGAGCAGCGGGCGGCGCTCAAGCGCGGCGACCCCGACGCGCTCCCCCGCCGCGACCAGGGCAAGACGCGCAAGCTGGCCCGCGACTGGGTCGACTCGCGGCGCATGCTCTCGAACTACCTGCTGCTGATCTTCCCCATCATGATCATCGCGTCGTTCGTGCCCGCGCTCGCCGCCGTGCAGATCGTGGTGCTGTTCGCGCTGGTCGTGCTGATCGGCGAGTGGTACATCACCGGCAAGCGGGTGCGTGCGCTGGCGATGGAGCGCTACGGCGAGGCGGACGGCGGCAACATGTCGATCGGCTTCTACGCCGGCAGCCGCGCGTACATGCCGCGCCGCTGGCGACTGCCCGGGCCCCAGGTCGAGCGGGGCGACGAGATCTGAGTAAGGATGCGGGCATGACCTTCGACGTGCAGAGCACGATGCAGGACGACTTCCCGCTCACCCTCACCTCGATCCTGCAGCACGGGTCGCGCATCTATCCCGACAGCGAGGTCGTCACCTGGACGGGCGGCGGTGCCCGCCGGGCCACGTACGCCGAGGTCGCGGTTAACGCCGAGAAGCTGGCGTCTGCGCTGGCGAAGCTGGGCGTGTCGTCGGGCGACCGCGTCGGCACGTTCTGCTGGAACAACCAGGAGCACCTCGAGGCCTACTACGCGGTGCCGTGCATGGGCGCGGTGCTGCACACGCTGAACATCCGGCTGACGCCCGAGCAGGTCGTGCACATCGTCGGCCACGCCGAGGACCGCGTGATCATCGTCGACGGCACCCTCGTCGGGCTGCTCGCGCCGATCGCCGCCGAGCTGAAGACGGTCGAGACGTTCGTCGTCATCGGCGATGCGGACGCGTCCGCGCTGGGCGCCGGCGGCGCGACGGTCGTCCGCTACGAGGACATCGTCTCGGCCGAGGAGCCGGGCTACGACTGGCCCGAGCTGGACGAGCGGTCGGCCGCATCGATGTGTTACACGAGCGGCACCACCGGCGACCCGAAGGGCGTCGTCTACTCGCACCGCTCGACGTACCTGCACGCGCTGGCCACCATCGCCACGGGCGTCACCGGCTTCACCGAGCGCGACCGCATCCTGACGTTCGTGCCGATGTTCCACGTCAACGCGTGGGGCATCCCGTTCGGGGCGTTCCTGTGCGGCGCGACGCTGCACTTCCCCGGCCCGCACATGACCCCCGAGCCGGTGTGCGACTTCATCAAGGCCGAGCAGTCGACCCTGGCCGCGGCGGTCCCGACGATCTGGGGCGGCATCCTGCAGTACGCCCGCGCCAAGAAGGACGTCGATCTTTCCTCCCTGCGCATGGGCACGTCCGGTGGCGCGGCCATCCCGCAGGCGATGCTCGAGGCGCTGCAGAACGAGTTCGGCGTGCGCGTCATCCAGGGCTGGGGCATGACCGAGACCTCGCCCGTCGGCGGCATGGCGCACCCGCCGGCCGACGTGGAAATCGGGTCGGACGAGGAGATCCCGTTCCGCATGAAGTCCGGACGGATCATCCCGGGTGTGCAGATGCGCATCGTGTCCGACGACGGTTCTGAACTGCCGTGGGACGGCAAGGCCGTCGGCGAGATGGAGGTGCGCGGTCCGTGGATCACGGGCTCGTACTACCGCGCCGACGTCCCTGAGAAGTTCCACGACGGCTGGCTGCGCACCGGCGACATCGGCACCATCGACCGCCGCGGGTACTTCCAGATCACCGACCGTTCGAAGGACGTCATCAAGAGCGGTGGCGAGTGGATCAGCTCCGTCGAGCTCGAGAACCTGCTCATGGCCCACCCCGCCGTCGCCGAGGCCGCCGTCATCGGCATCCCCGACGAGAAGTGGACGGAGCGCCCGCTCGCCACCGTCGTCCGCTCGTCGGACGTGACTGCCGAGGAGCTGGCCCAGTTCCTCGAGGGCAAGGTCGCCGCGTGGCAGGTGCCCGAGAACTGGACGTTCGTCGACGAGGTGCCGAAGACGACCGTCGGCAAGTTCGACAAGAAGGTCATCCGCGCCCAGCACGCGGACGGCGTACTCACCGTGGAGCGGACGAAGTAGGTGGCCGACGTCCTCGGCAAGCTCGAGCCGGTCGTCGGGCCGCTGCTGCAGCCGGGCGAGACCCTGCTCGGCGGCTGCAAGTGCGCCGGGATGAACGCCGCGCTCAAGGCGGGGTTGTCGGCCGGTGGCGGGGTGATCGGTGATGTCGCCGGTTCGGCCCTGGGTTCTGGTGCGGGTTCGGGTGGTTACGGCGCGGCCGTGCCGCAGGTGAAGGTGTTCTGGATCGCCGTCACCAACCTGCGGCTGATCTACTTCTCGGTCGGCGCGCTCACGTCGGGCCCGAAGAAGTACGCCGGCGAGGCTCCGATCTCAACGGTCCAGAACGTCGTCATCAAGCCCGGCAAGATCTTCCGGCGGTTCACCATCGTCTTCACGGACGGGACGCAGGCGACCGTGGACGCGTACCGGGCGTCGAATCCTGACTCGCTGCAGGAGTCGCTAGCGCGGGTGCTGCCACAGTAGAGCCCCCCAGGGCGCTTGGCGGCCGCCCAGATCGCTAAATATGCACTCGCGAGACGGGGCATCCAATTCACTTCGGCGGGTCGCTGAGAGCGGCGCCGCGAGCCGCTCGAGGACTGAGTCACGCTCGACCGCGGTCGTGCGATCTGGTTTGCAGCGGGAGGTTAGTGCTGCGAACGGCCCGGCGGCCAAGACGAGACTTTCGGACCAGCCATTGGCTGCGTTTGTGACCAGGTGAGACTCTCGCGCCCTCACCAGCCCCTGCAGCGAGAACAATTGGTGCGCGCGGAATCGCAGCACGAAGCCGCAGGACTAGCGTCCGCCACCAGTCGACCTGCGAGAGCTCAGGACAGGTAGCGTCGGGCGGCGTGGCTGCTGCTCAGAAGGTCTCGTCGTGAGGTACGGCCTGAATCTGCGCGCGGCGGTCGGCCTCTTTCGCGCCGAGATGTACGGGGACTGGTACCGGGACCCGTGGGGATGGCCGGAAGTCACTGCGCTGGAACGCGAGCCAGACGCGGACGACGTGCTCGACGAACTGCTAGTTCGAGACGGCAATAAGCGGCGTCCGCGCGAACAGGCCGAGTTCAAGCCCTTACAAGTTCCGAAGAGCATGCTCGGTGTTCGACCGGCGGTCGTGATGTCCGTTGATGCTCGGCTCCTGTACTTGGCGGCGGCAGCAACGACGGCACCTCGGCTTCACGCCAATCTGCCGGAGTGGGTGTTCGGATGGAGAATGCGGCAAGGACCTGGCCTCGCACCCAACGACGATGAGTGGGACCAATACGTCGGTTCGCTAAATGATGCTGTGCCGCCTTGGGATTCTGTTCTTGCAACTGATGTGACCTCGTTCTTCGCCTCTGTCCGTGTCGATGAACTGCTGGACGACACGAATCGCCTGATTGGAGATGGCACCGCCCTTCACGTGTTTGACGACTTAGTGCGAGCCCACGATCGCATGGCGGCTTTTGGCGGACTACCGCAACGAAGTTGGGCGTCCGCGGTGTTGGCGAACCGCTATCTGTGGCCGCTCGACCAAGTCGTCGGACGGAACGTCCAAACCAACGGCCCCATTTGGCGAGCAGCCAGATGGATGGACGATATTTACATCGTCGGCAGGGATAGTGCCCTCTATGCTCTTAACTTAGAACTCCACGATAGGGCCCGTCAGCTCGGACTCGAGCTGAACGCCTCAAAAAGCCACCTCATGGAAGCCGGCGATTTCGACAGACACTTCCGCCACGTTGGCATGAGGGACGTACCGAGAGGGCAACTGCCTCCGGCAGGGGCGGCTAGTGGACCCGGTCGCCGTCGCAAAGCGCAAATTGACCCATCTTGGCTCTCCGAAATGGAATCGGAGATTCTCGCTGGCGCCTCCGTCGGCTTTGATCGGCCAGTCGTTCGACTGGTGCTACGAGGCGTCCGGGATCAACAACTTTTCACCCGATGGGCCGAGTGGCGCGACATGGCTCATCGCATGCCCCAGCACGCCGATCTAATTGGCCGTTACCTACGCGACGCGGCGTCTGACAACGACGCGTCACTGTCCCAGGGCGAACTCGGCGAATGGTTCTCCGATTTCGTCAAATCTAGTTGGCCCACGCTTCCGTGGGTAGCTGGCCAACTTGCACTTTCCCTTGGGTCGCGGCAGGACTCGCAGCAACGCTTTGACGCTCTATATCGCGATTGGATCTCCGAGTCCGATGATCTGCAACAGGTCGCAGTTGCCATTCACCGCCTAGGACGCACGGCCCCTGACGCAGTCCGTGAAGCGGTACGCGACCGGCTCGACCAAACCACAAGCCCGTTACTCCTCCGCGTGTTCGCGCTCGGGCTCCTACCTAGCGGCGAGGGCGCAGCCTTCGTTCGCACCGTCGCCGCCCGCGATCCACGCAACCGACTGCTTCTACGCACGCTCGAGCGCGACGGTTACCGCGCGCGGAAAGTACCCGCAGATTTCGACGAGCCGGGCGATTAATCTGCACCACGCGAATTGCAAGGCTGATGCACGAAGATCGACGGCTCGGCGCGCGAATAGGTCAGAGCGTCAACCAGGATGACGTTCCGCAGGGGACCGTTTTGTGGTGCGCGAATGGGTGGGGCAGTCCACTGCCGGCACGCGTTGCGCGCGCCGCGGGGCCGGGATCGCGCTCGACGGCGGCGTGCTGCCGGTGCCCATCCTCGTCCTCTGCACTTAGCCGTCAGCCGGGAGCGCGAGGCTCCCGGCCGACGAGGACGAGCAGATCAGGCCGCGACCAACTCCGGCGTGGGAGTGGGACCCTCAACGACCGGCTTCGCCCGGCGGGCCCGCGGGATGAGCGCGGCGGCGACGGCGCCGCCGATCACCGCGAGTCCGCCGACGATCATCGCGGGCTGCAATCCGTCCACGAAGGCTTGTCCGCTCGTGAACCCGCCGCGGGCGGTGAAGATCGCGCCGAGCACGGCGATGCCGAGCACTCCCCCGACCTCGCGGATGCCGTTGTTCGCACCGCTCGCGACACCCTGCATCTCCGCCGGAACGCTGCCCATGACGATCGAGGCGACGGGGACGAAGAACAGTCCCATGCCGATGCCGGACAGGATGAACGGCAGCAGCATCGAGGTGTAGCTCGTGTCGACGGCGATCTCGAGTCCGAGCCAGCCGAGGCCGACGCCCTGCAGGATCAGTCCGACGACGAGCAGCGGACGTCCGCCGATGCGGTCCGAGAGCGGGCCGGCCAGCGGCGCGACGAGCACCGGCATCGCCGTCCACGGCAGCGTCCGCAGACCGGCCGCGAGCGGGTCGTAACCCTGGACGTTCTGCAGGAACTGAGCGAGGAGGAAAATCGAACCGAACATGCCGAGGCTCATGACGAGCGACGCGGCGTTGACCGCGCTGAACCCGCGTGACCGGAAGAGGCGCAGCGGCAGCATCGGCGCGGCCGTCCGGCTCTCCCACACCACGAACCCGACCAGCAGCACACCGCCGCCAATCAGCGCGAGCAGCTGCGTGGGGCTCGTCCAGCCGTGGGCGTTGCTGCGCACAAGTCCGAGCACCAGCGCGAACAGTCCACCACTGACGAGCGCGAGGCCCACGGGGTCGAGCCGCTTGGCCGGACCGTGCGACTCACCCAGACGGCGCAGGGCCAGCGGCGCGAGGGCGATGCCGATCGGCACGTTGAGCCAGAAGATCCACTGCCACGACCCGCCCTGCGTGATGGCGCCGCCGAGCAGCGGACCGAGCGCGACGGCGAGTCCGCTGCTCGCACCCCAGATGCCGAGCGCGGCACCGCGACGTTCCGCGGGCACGGCTGCCGTCAGCAGCGTGAGCGACAGCGGCAGCACCGCTGCCCCGCCGACGCCCTGCAGTGCTCGGGCGGCGACGAGCAGCTCGATGTTCGGCGCGAGCGCCGCCCCTGCGCTGGCCACCGTGAACAGCGCGAGCCCGGCGACGAACACCTGCCGGCGTCCGAGCCGGTCGCCGACCACCGCGGCCGGCAGCAGCAGGACGGCGAACGTGAGCGTGTACGCATTGACCGTCCACTCGAGCTGGTCGATCGAGGCGTTCAGGTCGGCGCGGATCGACGGCAGCGCCATCGTCACCACGAGGTTGTCGAGGGCGACCATGAACGCCGCGACCGCAGTCACGACGAAGGTCCACACCACGGATCGGGACATCAGGACTCCTTGTTAGTTGTGATCGGTCACTAGCAACTACGGGCAAAAAGAAACGCCCGCGGACGGGCGCTTCGGTCAGGCTGGTTGGGCGTCGGCGATGAGGTGGTCGATCATCGCCGGCGTGGCCGTCATGCGGCGGGACAGGGTGTCGTCGTCCGACTCGTCGATGCCGAAGACGGCAGTCAGGTTGCAGAGCATGCCGTGGGCGACGAACGCCTGCGCGAGCTCCTCGGACATGCCGCCCCAGGTGATCACGCCCTCCCATAGCCGGGCGAACTGCCGGCGGGTGACGGCGCGGACCTCGTCGTCTCCCCCGCACGCCGCGTAAGCCTGCATCTGCATGCCGAGCACGGTGCGGTTCTCGGCGAGGAGGGTGTTGTACGCCGCGCCCATCGCGTGCTTGGCCTCGACACCGGTCAGGCCGTCCGACGCCTTCTTGAACGACTCGATGACCTCCGCGAACGTCCGCTCGATCGCGGCGACGAACAACGCCTTCTTGGTCGGGTACAGGCGGAACAGGTACGGCTGGCTGATGCCGGCCCGCTTCGCGATCGCCTCGGTCGACGTGCCGGCCAGGCCGCCCTGCGAGAACTCGATCATGGCGGCCACCAGCACGTCCTCTCGACGCTCGTCGGCGCTTCCGCGGACCCCTCGTGGCGACATGTCCGCTAAGTTAGTGAGCACTCACAACTTCTGTCAACCCCGTCCGCCGGTGATCTTGCGGTCCCGCTGCTCGCGGCCCATGACGCCGTACGGGTAGTCGTGGACGACCGGCTCGCTGACCTCGGTAAGCGTGGCGGTCTCCTCGTCCGTCAGGTGCAGGTCGCCGGCGGCGAGGTTGTCCTCGAGCTGCTCCATCGTCCGCGCGCCGAGGATGGTCGAGGTGACGGCCGGACGGTCGGTCACCCACGCCAGCGCCAGCTGCGCCATCGACACTCCGCGCTGCTCGGCGATCTGCTGCACTGCCTCGATGACGTCCCAGGTGAACGCCTCGTCGTTGCGCTTGTCGAACGCCTCCATGCCGCGGTTCGGGTCCTCCCCCAGCCGCGTCGCGCCGGACGGCCGCTGGTCGCGCTTGTACTTGCCCGACAGCCAGCCGCCGCCGAGCGGCGACCACGGCAGCAGCCCGATGTTCGCGTCGAGCGAGGCCGGCACGACCTCCCACTCGATCTCGCGGACGAGCAGGTTGTACTGCGGCTGCAGCGTGACCGGCGCGGCCAGGTTCATCGCCTTGGCCAGGTGCACCGCCTTGGTCAGCTGCCAGCCGGTGAAGTTCGAGAAGCCGTAGTAGCGGATCTTGCCGGCGCGGACGAAACCGTCCAGCGTCCGCAGCGTCTCCTCGATCGGGGTCAGCGGATCCCACGCGTGGCACTGGTAGAGGTCGACGCTGTCGAGCTGCAGCCGCCGCAGCGACGCGTCGAGCGCGCGGGTGAGGTGGCGCGACGACAGCCCGAGGCCGTTGGCGGTCCTGTCCATCGGGAACCGGCCCTTGGTCGCGAGCACGACCCCCTCGGTCACGTCCGCCGGACGGTCCTTGAACCAGCGTCCGATGATCTCCTCGGACGTGCCGGACGAGTACACGTCCGCGGTGTCGACGAGGTTGCCGCCCGCCTCGACGAAGCGGTCGAGCTGCGCGTGCGACACCTGCTCGTCCGATTCGGCGCCGAACGTCATCGTCCCCAGCGCGAGGTTCGACACGGCGCAGCCGCTGTTGCCCAGAAGTCGGTATTCCATGCCGTGAGCCTTCCCCATCGGTTCGGACGCCGTCACGACAGGCGCTGTGATCGGGTCTGCGCGCCGGGTGACCGCTTCGAGGTGACCGAACCGGCAACCTGGGGTGCAAACCTGAGCCAGCCGGGCGGTGAGCGTTCCTCGCTCAGCGACGCTGGATGCGCCCGCCGGCGTCACCCAACGAAGAAAGGCCGCTGCGTTTCCTCGCTGAGTGACACCGGGACGCCCGCAGCACGTCACCCATCGAGGAAACGGCTCACCGGCGCGCCCGCACGCACGGCCTTCGGGATCTCCGCGACCGCGTCCACCGCGGCAAGCACCGACGTGGTGTCGTCCGGGCTGTCGATCTCGACCGTGTAGGTGATGCCCGTCGACGTCCACGTGTCGGTGTCGAAGCCGCCCGAGGCGCTGACTCGGACGCCGTCGACGACGACGCCGAGGCGCGCGGCCTCGCGGTGGACGTCGTTCAGCACGCACCCGGCGACCGAGAGGTGCAGCAGGTGCGCCCCGGTGAACGTGGTCGCGACGGTGACGCCGGCGTCCGTCCACGGGTGCGGGAACCGCACCACGCCGTCACCGGACAACGACAGCGATCCCGCACCCACGACGGCCTCGAATCCATTCATGCCGCCATCGTGGCACCGGGTTCCCGTGACACGGCGTGCGCATTTCGTGTCCGTACGGTGCGCCCGGACTGCACGAGCAATAGGGCTTTCGACCCATCGCGCCGTAGGCGAACCAGGGCTAGCTTCGACGGCACCGTAAGGGCAGCACACGGCGTTGCCGGGGTGACGCGGTCCGAGCGCCCGCGCCCCGGCCGGGCCACGACCTGCCCGAGGTGACCCCCGTTGACCACCACCGAGAACGCCACCACCGCGACGCACATCGTGTCGATGGAGAGCGTCCCGCTCGCACCGGCCGGCCTGCCGATGACCACGCCGACCGCCGCCGCCGGCCACGGGACCATGCCCCGCGGACTCGGCACCACACCGGCGTCCCCGACGACCACCGGACGCTTCGGCCGCATGTTCCGTCATCTACCGGTCTACGACGTGGCCGATGGCAGCCTCATCGCCCTGGCGCGCGCGATGATCCAGGACGCCGAACCCGACAAGCCCATCGGCACCCCGGACGAGGACGAGAACACCAGCACGCTGCCGAGCGGCGAGCTGCGCCTGCCGGCCGGCTACACGTACTTCGGCCAGTTCGTCGATCACGACATCACGTTCGACCCGGTGTCGAGCCTGGCCCGGCAGGACGACGTCGACGCGCTCGTCGACTTCCGCACCCCGCGCTTCGACCTCGACTCGGTGTACGGGCGCGGACCGTCCGACCAGCCGTACCTGTACGAGACGGACGGCGTCCGCCTGGCGCTCGGGAACACCGTGGCGCCCGACCCGAAGTTCGCGGGACCGGACCTGCCCCGCGCGGCGAGCGGTCGCGCGATCATCGGCGACCCGCGCAACGACGAGAACCTCATCGTGTCGCAGTTGCAGTCGACCGTGCTGCGCTTTCACAACGCGGTCGTCGCCGCCACGAAGGTGCAGCACCCGACGCTGTCACCGTCCGATCTGTTCAAGTTCGCGCAACAGCAGGTGCGCTGGCACTACCAGTGGGTTGTGGTCCACGACTATCTCGCGCGGCTCGTCGGCGAGGGCGTCGTCGAGTCCATCCTCGGCACGTCGTCGTACGCGGCGCCGGGGGGCACCGGGACGACCGTCCGTCCGGACCTGCGCTTCTACCGTTGGAGAAACCAACCCTTCATGCCCGTCGAGTTCTCGGTCGCGGCGTACCGGTTCGGGCACTCGATGGTGCGGCCGAGCTACGACATCAACGACGTCGCGAAGACGAACCCACCGGTGAGCGGCGTTCACCGCATCCCCGTCTTCACGCAGCAGACGGGCGAGCTGCAGAACCTGAACGGGTTCCGTCCGCTGCCGCCCTTCTGGGGCGTGCAGTGGAAGTTCTTCCTGCCCGTCGACGGCGCGTCCGGCGGGCTGCCGCAACCCAGCTACAAGATCGATTCGACGCTCGCGCACCCGCTCGGCGCGCTGCCGCGCTCGGTCGCCGAACCGGAGCTGGTCTCCCCCGGCCGCGCGCCGTCGGTCGCGCAGATCCTCGCCGCTCGCAACCTGCTGCGCGGCAAGCGGCTCGGCCTGCCCGGCGGGCAGGACGTCGCGCGCGCCATGGGCATCACGCCGCTGACGGAGGACGAGCTGTACGGCGCGGACCCGGCCCGCGAGATCGAGGGCAAGGACCTGTCGGCGTCCGCGCGGGCGGACCTCGAGGGACGGGCCCCGCTCTGGTACTACGTGCTGCGCGAGGCCGAGGTGCTGACCGGCGGGGCGCACCTCGGCCCCGTCGGCGGACGGATCGTCGCCGAGACCCTCATCGGGCTGCTCGCCGCCGACCCGATGGGCTACCTGCAGGTGGATCCGTTGTGGCGCCCGAACCTGCCGTCCGCGGCCGCAGGACACTTCACGCTCGCCGACCTGGTGACGATGGCAACCGGCTGAACCCCGCGGTGGGGCGGACTACGGACGCCCCGCGTGCGGGACGTCGACCGTCGTCTCGAGCAGCACGGCCTCGCGGACGGGCGCGCGGTTGTGCTCGTAGAAGTCCGGGGCGGCGCACATGAGCAGGGCCTTGCCGTCGTCACCGCCGAGCATGCAGGCGAACACGCCGAGGCCCTGGGGAGCCGCGATCTCGTCGACGATCTCGCCGCCCTCGGCGACGCGCACGACCCGTCCGCCCACGGCGTCGGCGGCCCAGATGCGTCCCTCGGCGTCGAGGGCGCAGCCGTCGGGGGCGACGGTGACCTGACCGAGCACCTCGTCGACCGTCGTGCCGGTGACCTCGGGGCCCAGCTGTGCCCACGTCCGCCGGTTCGACAGCGACCCGTCCGCGGCGACGTCGAATGCGCTGTAACGGTTGCCGAGCGTCTCGCCGACGATCAGGGTCGAGCCGTCCGGGGTGATCACCGAGCCGTTCGGGAACTGCAGCCCCTCGGCGGCGATCGAGACCGTGCCGTCGGGGTCGACCCGCTTGAGCGTGGCCGTGGCCGCGTCGCCACCGCCCATGAGGTCGAAACCGAAATCGCCGACGTAGGCCCGTCCCGAAGCGTCGACGACGACGTCGTTGAGGTGCCCGCCGCAGTGCGCGTCGAGGTCGGCGTGGGTGGTCAGCGACCCGTCGGCGAAGCGCAGCAGGCGGTGGTCCTTCATGGACACGATCAGCATCGACCCGTCCGGCAGCCATCCGAGCCCGGACGGTTGCTGCTCGACCTCGGTGATCACCTGCTCGCCACCCGACCCGTCGAGCCGGCTGACGGTGTGGCGGTAGAAGTCCGACACCCACCAGCTGCCGTCGTGCCAGCGCGGGCCCTCGAAGAACCCGCCACCCTCGAACACCGTCCGGAGCTGTCGTTGCGCCATGTCCGGACCCTAGCCGCGCGCGGGCGTCCGCCGGTACTAGTACTGATGGGCAATGGCGGGCAGTACCGCGCAGCCTGCAGATTGATCTTCGCCGGTGATCACCACCGATCCCCCCGTCCCGAAGGTCAATCGCATGCCCAGCATCCGCACCGCGTCCGCCGTCACCCTCGGCGCCGCGCTCGCCGCCACCGCCCTGCTCACGCCGTCCGTCGCACAGGCCAAGGCCGCCCCGACCGGTGACTTCGCCGTCACCGTCAACGGCACCACCTACAACCCCGCGTCCGGCAAGGACGTGAAGCTGCAGAACCTCACGCCCAAGAGCCGTATCGCCGTGCGCGGCGTGAACGTCGGCTTCGACATCGACCCGGCCACCCTCGGCGTCTACGACTACACGCTGACCGGCGCGCCGTCCGCCGACCGGATGGTCACCTCGCCGACGGTGATCTTCGCGTCCAAGGTCCCTTCGCTCTCCGCCACACAGCTCGCCAACCCGAAGCTGTCGCAGCTCGAGATCAAGGACGACTCGCTCGTCGCGATCCTCACGACGTCCGCGGGCAAGTTCAAGGTGCAGGCCAAGGACGCGCCCGCCGGCGGCATCTTCCAGATGGAGCCGGAGTTCGCGACGCCGGTCTCGATCACGCACGTGCTCGGCGCCGGACTGTTCTACTTCGTCAACCCGTACACCAACAAGATCAACTTCGGGGACGGGAAGGACCCGGTGACGTCCGGACCGGGTGCGCACCAGATGCTGCTGGGCAAGGACAGCCCGCAGGTCGCGACCAAGACCTACCAGGACGGCACGACCACCCGCTGGACGGTCCAGTCGGGCGGACGGATGGGTGGCGTGCTCGGCGAGGACGCGATCGAACTGTCGGCCGGCGCCACCAACTGCACCAGCAACTGCCAGGCGCAGAACCAGGTGCGCGGCTCGCTGCCCGTCCCGCCGCCGCCGCTCGACCCGACCCCCATCGGCGGCTGACCTCGTCACCAACCCCCCGGAACACCAGAACGCCGAGGACGCAGATGCGTCCTCGGCGTTCTGCCGTCCGCCCGTCCTACTCGGCCGTGGCGCGGGCCCGCATCGGCAGCCGGAAGATCAGCGCGAAGCCGAGCGCGACCGGGATCAGGCAGGCCCAGGCGGTGACGGCCAGGGCGTGGGTCGAGTGAGTGACGGTGTGGTCGTCGAAGGCGGCGAAGAAGACCGTGCCGAGCGCGGCGACGCCGATCGCGGTGGCCAGCTGCTGCACGGCCTCGAGCACGCCCGACGCCGAGCCGACCTCCTTCTCGCCCACCGACGAGATGATGAAGTCGAACAGCTGGCCCATGCTGGTGCCGGCGCCGAGCCCGATGAGGAACAGGCCCGGTGCGAGGCCCATCGTCGAGACGGTGACCGCCCCGGTGACGGTGGTCGCGAGCACCACGATGCCGATCGCGACGAGCACCATGCCGATGTGCAGCAGGTGGCGTCCGAGCCGGGCGACGAGCGCCATCGAGGCGCCCATTCCGGCGATCATGCCGACGACCATGGCCATCAGCGTGAGCCCCGCGTGGATCGGGCCGAAGCCCATGCCGAGCTGGGCGAAGAGCCCGACGCAGAGGATGAGGCCGCCGAACGCGCCGAAGAAGGCGAGCAGGACGAGGACGCCACTGACGTACTGGCGGTTGGCGAGCAGCGTCCGCTCGATCAGGGCGTCGCTGCGGCGGCGCCGCTCGTAGAGCGCGAAGGCGACGAGCAGCACGGCGCCGAGGCCGAGCAGCACGAACGTCCACGCGGGCCAGCCCTCGGTCTGACCCTGGATGAGCGGGTAGATGATCGCGGTCAGGGCGCCGCCGACCAGCAGCATGCCGGGGACGTCGAGCCGCATGCCGGGGTGCGACACCGTGCGGGGCAGGACCTTCACGGCCAGCGCGAAGCAGACGAGCCCGACCGGGACGTTGATCAGGAACACGAGCCGCCAGCCGGTCGAGAACAGGTCGGCCTCGATGAGCACGCCGGCGAGGATCGGGGCGACGAGGGCAGTGAGGCCGAGCATGGGTCCGAAGACGCCGAACACCTTGCCCATCTCGTCGTCCTCGAAGCTCTCCTTGAGCATGCCGACCCCCTGCGGGATGAGCAGCGCGCCGAACGCGCCCTGCAGCACCCGGAACGCGATCAGGGAGCCGGTGGTCGGCGCGGCGGCGCACGCCGCGGACATCAACGTGAACCCGGCCGAGCCGATCAGGAACAGCCGTCGCCGGCCGAACATGTCGCCGAGGCGGGCGCCGGTGACGAGGAAGACGGCGAAGGCGAGTGTGTAGCCGGCGCTGAGCCACTGCAGCGTCGAGTCGCTGCCCCCGAGTTCGGAGCGGATCGACGGTCCGGCGATGTTGACGATGGTGGCGTCCATCAGGTCCATCACGTTGGCGATGACGACGACGGTGAACACCAGCCAGCGCAGCGGGTTGCGGGCGACGGCCTTCACCAGGGACGGGGCGAGGGTTTCGGTCATGGTTACCTCCGGGCAGGAGCGGTTGCTCGACCCAGAGATTCGTCCGACCCGCTGTCAGCAGGCGTTCACGCCACTGGCACGGGGTGACGGGCGCTGACAGGCAGTGACAGGCACTGACAGCTGGTGTCAGGGCCCGCCCTTCCAGTGGTCGATGCGGTGGTGGTCGGGCGAGAACCCGTGCTCGACGCCCCAGAGGACGGCCTGGGTGCGGCTGTCGACCTCGATCTTGCGGTAGACCGAGCGGATGTAGCTCTTGATCGTGTTCGGGCTCAGGTACGTCAGTTTCGCGATCTCGGCGTTGCTCTTGCCCTGCGTGATGAACGCGAGGATCTCGGCCTCGCGGTCGGTGAGGCCGTGGCGGCGGCCGGGCCAGTCGAGGAACGGCGCGCTGCGCGTGCGGGCGGGCGCGGGGCTGACGACGTTCTCGCCCGCGTGCACGGCCTCGAGGGCCTCGACGAGCTCGCGGGCGGTGAGCGTCTTGGACAGGTAGCCGTCGACGCCGGCGCGTTCGGCGCGGTCGAGCAGTTGCTGGTGGAAGTTCCAGGTGTAGACGACGACCTTGCGGGCCCGCGGGCTCGCCACGAGCACGTCTATCTCCTCGTGGTCGCTCTCGGGCTGCGCGAACGAGTCGTAGAGCGCGATGTCGACGGTGTCGTGCAGGCCCTTGTTGGTGTCGATCTCGGCGACGAGCACGCGGTCGCGGTAGTCGTCGAGCATCGTCGCGACGCCGGTGAGCACGACGTCGTAGTCGTCGATGAGCGCGATGAGGATCGGCGGCATGCCTCCACCAAACCACCCCCAGGGGTGTAACGCACCAGCCCTAGGGGTGTGACCGTTGGACCTACGGCACAACCGCCCCGGTTCGGACCAAACCGGGACGCCCGTCCTCGCGACGGGCGACCAGCGAAAGGTGCGTACCCATGCTCGGACTCATCATCGGCATCGTCGTGATCGGCCTGATCGCCGGCGCGGTCGCACGGCTGCTCGTGCCCGGCAAGCAGGACATCGGCATCCTCATGACGATCGTGCTCGGCATCGTCGGCTCGTTCGTCGGCGGCTTCCTCGGCTACCTGATCTTCCACAAGGACTCGAAGGGCGGGTTCCTGCAGCCCGCCGGCATCATCGGCTCGATCATCGGCGCCGTCATCGTGCTGCTCATCTACACCCGGATGGGCAAGCGGCACACCGTCCGCCACTGACGCGGACGCCCGCGGGTGCGCCGGCTCCCCCGGCCGGCGCACCCGCACCGGGGCGATTCACAGCCCCCCGGACATTGATCACGACCCCGCCCTGGACCATGATGCGGCGATGGTCGTGCCCGCCCGCCCCGGAGAGCGCCGCCGTGTCGGCGTGCTCGCCTTCGACGGCGTGAAGTTGCTCGACCTCGCCGGGCCTGCCGAGGTGTTCACCGAGGCGACGACCGACGCCGGTGGGTACGAGGTCGTGTTCGCCTCTCCCGACGGGCGGGACGTCGTGTCGTCGGTCGGCGCGCGGATCGGGGTGCAGGCCGCCGCCGCGGACGTCGGGCCGTGCGACACCGTCGTCATCCCCGGCAGCGACGCCGTGCCCGTCCGCTTCGTCACGCCCGACGTGCTCGACGCGGCCAAGGCCATGACGCACGAGAGCCGCCGGCAGGTGTCGATCTGCAGCGGCGCGTTCGTGCTTGCTGGCCTCGGCCTGTTGGACGGCCGCCGCGCGACGACGCACTGGAAACACACGGCCGAACTCGCCCGCCGGTACCCGTCGATCGCCGTCGAGCCGGACTCGATCTGGGTCAAGGACGGTGACGTCTACTCCTCCGCCGGGGTCGCGGCCGGGGTGGATCTGGCCCTCGCCCTGGTCGAGGAGGACTTCGGCGCCGACACCGCCCGCCGCGTCGCCCGCACCCTGCTGGTCCACATGCAGCGCGCCGGCGGGCAGTCGCAGTTCTCCGCACCGTTGCGCGGGCCGTCACCGAAGAGCGACGCCGTGCGCTCGGTGGTCGAACTCATCCACGCCGACCCCACGGACGACCGCACCGTGGCGGACCTGGCCGCCCACGCCCGGGTGAGCACCCGCAGCCTGACCCGCATGTTCCGCGCCGAGCTCGCGGTGTCGCCGACCGAGTACCTCGCGACGATCCGGTTCGACCACGCGCGCGACAAGCTGGACGCCGGCATGTCCGTGACCGACGCCGCGGTCGCGGCGGGCTACGGCAGCAGCGAGTCGATGCGCCGCGCGTTCGTCGCCCGGCTCGGCATCCCGCCCCGCGCCTATCAGCAGCGGTTCACGTCCACCGGGTCGTCACCCGCTCGTCACTGACGCCGGAACCTGGCCGAAAGTCTGGTGTCGGTGACCGCTGCCGTGGGGCGGCGCACGCCGCGCGCCGTGACACTCGGATCATCGGGTCCGGAGCCGTCCGGACCCTTCACGAGAGGCGGACGGATGGGCACGGTCACGACCAACGACGGCGTCGAGATCTTCTACAAGGACTGGGGGTCCGGGCAGCCGATCGTGTTCAGCCACGGCTGGCCGCTGTCGTCCGACGACTGGGACGCACAGTTGATGTTCTTCCTGGCGCAGGGCTATCGCGTCGTCGCCGCCGACCGGCGCGGGCACGGCCGTTCCGAGCAGGTGGGTACCGGGCACGACATGGACCACTACGCGGACGACCTGGCCGCGGTCGTGCAGCACCTCGACCTGCACGACGCGATCCACGTCGGCCACTCCACCGGCGGCGGCGAGGTCGCGCACTACATCGCACGTCACGGTGAGGAGCGGGTCGCCAAGGCGGTGCTGATCAGCGCCGTCCCGCCGCTGATGGTGCAGACCGACAGCAACCCCGACGGCGTCCCGAAGAGCGTGTTCGACGACATCCAGACGCAGGTGGCGACCAACCGGTCGGCGTTCTTCCGCGACTTCGCGGCCACCGCGTTCTACAACTTCAACCGGCCCGGCGTGGAGCCGGTCGAGGCGATCATCCAGAACTGGTGGCGGCAGGGCATGACCGGCAGCGCGCAGGCGCACTACGAGGGCGTGCCCGCGTTCTCGCAGACCGACTTCACCGACGACCTGCGCAGCATCTCCGTCCCCGTGCTCGTCATGCACGGGCAGGACGACCAGGTCGTGCCCTACGAGATCACCGGCGTGAGGTCGGCCGATCTCGTGCAGAACGGGGAGCTGAAGCTCTACCCCGACTTCCCGCACGGCATGCCGACCACGCACCACGAGGTGATCAACGCGGACCTGCTCGCGTTCTTCCGCAGCTGAGACCGGCAGGGCCCCTGGTCGAAACAATTGAACCCGCTTCACGAGAGGCTCTCGTGAAGCGGGTTCAATTGTTTTCAGGGTCGGTGTGTCAGCGCAGCACCCCCGGCCAGCGGCCGGTCTTCTCCTCGAACGACGGACGCGGCCCGCGGACGTTGCCGTCCTCCGGCTCCGCCGGCGAGGTGAGCGCCGCCAGCCGGAACAGCGGGTTCACCAGTGCGTCGTACACGGCCGGCAGGAAGCGGTAGCCGAAGATCGCGAGCGGGTTCACCGGCCCCACCGGCACCGACACGTGGTGCCGCGGGTGGTCGAGCAGGCGGGCGATGACCCGTCCGGCCTGGTCGGGCTGCAGCACCGGCACCGGCGGACGGGCGTTGCGCCCGGTGTAGTTCGCGCCCTGGTAGTAGATCGGCGTGTTGATGCTGCCGGGGCTGACCATGCAGATCTTGACGCCCTTGGCGTCACGCGTCTCCTGCTGCAGGGTGCGGACGACCGCGCGCTGCGCCCACTTCGACGTCGCGTACGCGCCCATGTTGGGCACCGTGATCGATCCGAGCAGCGAGTTGACGAAGACGACGACTCCGCGGCCCTGCTCGCGCAGGACGGGCAGCACGGCGCGGGCGATGTTGGCGGTGCCGTGGACGGCGGTGTTTACCACCGTCTCGAACACCTCCGGCGGCATCTGCTCGACGGTGCCGTAGCCCATCACGGTGGCGGTGTGGATCACGGCATCGATGCGCCCGTGGTCGGCGCGCACCTGCTCGACGACGCGCTGCATGTCCTCGAGCGAGTTGACGTCGGCCGCAATCGTGCGCACGTCACCCGCGCCCGCGGCCTTCACCGCCCGCACGGCGTCGTCGAACGAACCGCCCTCGCGCGCGACGAGCACGATGCGGTCGCCCTTGGGGGCGAGGTGTTCGGCGGCCGCGAGGCCGATGCCACTCGTACCGCCGATCACGACGGTCACCCGGCTCACGGCTTCAGCACCACCTTGATGCAGCCGTCGTCCTTTGCGCGGAACATCTCATAAGCACCGGGCGCATCGGCGAGCGGCAACTGGTGCGTGGTCAGGTCGAGGGTGCCCAGCGGGTCGGACGGGTCCTGGCACAGCGGCACGATGTCGTCCGTCCACCGGCGCACGTGCGCCTGGCCCATGCGCAACTGCACGCCGCGGTCGAACATCTCCATCATGGGCAGCGGGTCGACCTCGCCGCCGTAGACGCCGCTGATCGACACGGTGCCGCCGCGCCGCACGCCCTTGATGGCGGCGACGAGCGCGTCGAGCCGGTCGACCGCGATCTTGTCCGTCAGCTTCTGCGCGATGGGGTCGGGCAGCAGCCCGGTGGCCTTCTGCGCGATGGACGCCAGTTTGCCGCCCGGAACTCCGCCGTGGCTCTCCATGCCGACCGCGTCGATGGTGCTGTCGGGACCCCGTCCGTCGACGAGGTCGAGCAGCGTGGCCGACACGTCGTCGACGGTCGACAGGTCCAGCGGCTCGGCGCCGTACTTCTCGGCCAGCGCGAGGCGCTCGTGCACGGAGTCGATGCCGATCACCCGTCCCGCGCCGAGATGACGAGCGATGCGGACGCACATCTGGCCGATCGGCCCGAGGCCGAACACCGCGACGCTGCCGCCCTCGGGGACGTCCGCGTAGGCGACCGCCTGCCACGCGGTGGGCAGCACGTCCGAGAGGAACAGGAACTGCTCGTCCGGCGTGCCCTCGGGGATCTTGATCGGCCCGAACTGCGCCTGCGGGACGCGCAGGTACTCGGCCTGCCCGCCGGGCACGGAGCCGTAGAGCGACGTGTAGCCGAACAGCGTCGCGCCCTTGCCCTGGCTCTTCACCTGTGTGGTCTCGCACTGCGCGAACAGGCCGCGCGAGCACATCCAGCAGTGACCGCAGGAGATGTTGAACGGTACGACGACGCGGTCGCCGACCGAGAGGTGCGGCGACGCCTCGGGCCCGACCTCCTCGACGACACCCATCGCCTCGTGCCCGAGCACGTCACCGGGCTTCAGGAACGGCCCCAGCACCCCGTACAGATGCAGGTCCGAGCCGCAGATCGCGGTGGAGGTGACGCGGATGATCGCGTCCGTCGGCTGTTCGATACGCGGATCGGCCACGTCCGTCACGTCGACGTTCTGGTTGCCTTGCCAGGTCAGTGCCTTCATGCGGGTTCCTTCGGCGTAGCGGTCAAAGCGGTCCGTGTCGCGACGGTCCCCGACCCGCAGCAAGGACTATCGAGACGAATCAGGCAGGGACGCGCTGCTGCGTCGTGGGCACGACTCCCCCGTGACGACCGCATCCGCCCGCGCCCTGGGCGTCGCGAACCTGATCGCCGGCGCCGTGATGGCCGCCCGTCCGCAGGCGGTCGCCCACGCGGCGGGGCGTCCCGGCGCACGTCCGCACCCGGGCATCGTCCGCGTGCTGGGACTTCGGCAGCTCGCGCAGGGCGCGGTGACGCTCGTGAGCCCGAGCGCGGACGTCCTGTGGCTCGGTGCCGCCGTCGACAGCGCGCACGCGGCGAGCATGCTGCCGTTCGCGGTGACGCGGTTCCGGCGGGCGGCGCTGCTCAGCGCCGCCATCGCGGCCTCGTCCGCGCTGATCGGCCGGGAGCTGGCCTGATGGACGTCGACGCCGTCGTCGTCGGCGCCGGCCACAACGGCCTCGTGGCCGCGAACCTGCTGCGCGACGCCGGGTGGGACGTCGTCGTGCTCGAGGCCGCCGACGTGGTCGGCGGTGCCGTGCGCTCGGACCGCACCCTGCATCCCGACTACGTCACCGACCGGTTCAGCGCGTTCTACCCGCTGGGCTACGCGTCGCCGGTGCTGCAGGGTCTCGAGCTCGGCCCGCACGGCCTGCACTGGACGCACGCGCCGGCGGTGCTCGCGCACGTGCTGCCCGACGACCGCTGCGCGGTGCTGTCGCGCGACCTCGACACGACGGCCCGCTCGCTCGACGGTTTCGCGCCCGGCGACGGTGACACGTGGCGGGTGCTGACGGAGCAGTTCGAGTCGATCCGCGAGCCGTTGCTGACCGCGCTGTTCACGCCGTTCCCGCCACTGCGCTCGGCGGCGTCGATCGCACGCCGGCTCGGAGTGGCGGACGGCCTGCGCTTCCTGCGCTTCGGCGTGCAGCCGGTGCGGCGCGCGGGCGACGAGCTGTTCGAGGGAGTCGGCGGCACGCTGCTGCTCGCCGGCAACGCCCTGCACACCGACCTCGCGCCGGAGAACGCCGGCAGCGCCCTGTACGGATGGCTGCTCGCGATGCTGGGGCAGACGGTGGGGTTTCCCGTGCCGGTCGGCGGTGCCGGCGAGCTCGCGCTCGCGCTCGAACGTCGCCTGACGGCGAACGGCGGTGTCGTGCGGACGAGCACCCGCGTCGACCGGGTGCTCGTCGAGGGCGGACGGGCGGTGGGGGTGCGCACCGCCGGCGGCGAGACGATCCGCGCCCGCGCCGTGCTCGCCGACGTCGACGCCCCGACGCTGTACCGCAGGCTCGTCGGCGAGGCGCACCTGCCGCGACGGCTCGTCGACGACCTCGACCGGTTCCAGTGGGACAGCCAGACGATGAAGCTCGACTGGGCACTGTCGGCACCCGTGCCGTGGACGGCCGACGACGCCCGCGGCGCGGGCACCGTGCACCTGGGCGTCGACCTCGACGGGCTGACCCGCTACGCGGCCGACCTGGCGACAGGCACCGTGCCCCGCGACCCGTTCGTGCTCTTCGGCCAGATGACGGTGGCGGACGCGACCCGCTCCCCCGCCGGCACCGAGTCGGCATGGGCGTACACGCACCTGCCCAGTGGCATCGACCACGACGCCGGCACGATCGAGCAGCAGGCCGAACGGGTCGAGGCGCTGATCGAACGGCACGCCCCCGGCTTCCGCGCCTCGATCGTGGCCCGGCGCGTCGAGTCGCCCGGCGACCTCAACGCCGCCGACGCCAACCTGGTCGCGGGCGCCATCGGCGGCGGCACGTCGAGCATCCACCAGCAGCTGTTCTTCCGTCCGACCCCGGGGCTGGGTCGCAGCGAGACGCCGCTGGACGGGCTGTACCTGGCGTCGTCGTCCGCCCACCCCGGCGGCGGGGTGCACGGCGGGCCGGGCGCGATCGCCGCCCGCGGCGCGCTCACCCGGTTCCGTCCGACCGGCCGGGTCAAGCGGCGTCTGATCGACGCCGCTTTTGCGCGAATCTACGCTTAGTCGCCGCGAACACGGTCCAGGATCAGCTCGGCGAGACGGTCGGGCGCCTCGTCCGGGATCCAGTGGCTGAGCCCGGGCAGCACCTCGAACCGGTACGGGCCTTTGACGAACCGCTCGGTGGCCTCGGCCCCGGCGCGGCCGAGAGCGGCGTCGCCGTCGCTCCAGACGTACGTCGTCGGGACGGTCGTGCGCCGGCCGTACCCGTGCTCGCCCTGCGAGAACGGCAGCGCGCGGTACCAGTTGAGCGCGGTGGTGAGGCCGTCGCGTCCGAGCGGCGCGATGTACGAGCGCACCTGCTCGGGCGTCAGTCCCGACCCGCCGAGGAGCTTCTCGACCCGCGTGGTGGGGAGCAGCCGCTCGGGCAGGACGGGCAGCTGGAAGAACAGCATGTACCAGGACTTCAGCGCCTGCCCGTGCTTCAGCGCCCACGTGAAGGCCTGCGGGTGCGGCACGCTCACCGCGGTAAGGGTGTGCACCCGCTCCGGGTGCTTGGACGCGAGCGACCACGCCACCTGGGCGCCCCAGTCGTGCCCGACCACGTGCGCCTTCTCGACCCCGGCGGCGTCGATGAGCGCGACGACGTCGTCGACCAGTTCGGAGATCACGTACGCCCTCCGGCCCTCCGGCCGCGCGCCCGGGGAGTAGCCGCGCTGGTCGGGCGCGAGCACGCGCAGCCCGGACGCCGTGAGGTGCGGCGTCACCGAGCGCCACTCGTGACGGTTCTGCGGGAAGCCGTGCAGCAGCACGACGACCTCGCCGTCGGACGGGCCCGAGTCCGACACGTCGAAGGTCAGGCCGTTGCGCGTGTAGGTCTCCATGTCAGCGCCACGCCTCGATCATGTCGGTCATCGAGTCGGTGAGGGCGGACATCAGCAGCGGGCCGAAGGTGATGCGCCCGACGCCGAGCCGGCGGAAGCGCGCGAGGTCGTGCTTGACCGGGTGCGCCGTGCAGTTGACGGGCACGGACACCCCCTGGACGACGGCGGCGATGAGGTCGTCGTCGTCCTGGATGCGGACGGGATACACGCTGTTCGCGCCGGCCTCGACCAGCCCGTTCAGCCGGGCGATGGCGTCGTCGAGCACGGCGGACCTGTCGTCCGCGTGCAGGAAGACGTCGGTGCGGCCGTTGATCCAGATCGGCACTCCGGCGTCGTCGGCGGCCGAGCGCAGGCCGCCGATGTACTCGGCGTGCTCCTGGGCGCTGCGCAGGCGGCGGTTCTCGGAGTGCACGGTGTCCTCGAGGTTGAGCCCGACACCGCCGGCGTCGAGGAGCCCGGCGATCACGTCGCCCGGCGTCTGCCCGTACCCGGCCTCGAGGTCGACCGACACCGGCACCTCGACGGCGTCGACGATCGTGCGGGCCGCGGCGACGACCTCGTCGAGCGTCTGGCCCTCGTTGTCCTCGGCGCCGCGCGACTCGGCGAGCGGATGGCTGCCGATCGTCAGGGCGCCGAAACCGGCGGCCACGGCGGTGCGGGCCGACCACACGTCCCACACGGTCGGCAACACGAGCGGCTGGTTCTCGGCGTGCAGGGCGGCCA
This sequence comes from Jatrophihabitans fulvus, assembly GCF_054781375.1. NCBI lineage: Bacteria > Bacillati > Actinomycetota > Actinomycetes > Jatrophihabitantales > Jatrophihabitantaceae > Jatrophihabitans > Jatrophihabitans fulvus. The sequence goes on along the minus strand of NZ_BAAGUN010000001.1, from coordinate 793,942 downwards.
GTTGTTCGGCCCGCGCGACGAGGGTGTCCCTGTCCATGACACGAACCCTAGAGGCGACGCCGCTCGATCTGCCCGTGACCCGTGACCACGCTCATCGGCGGGACGTCCTTCGCGACGACGGTGCCGGCGCCGACGATCGAGTCGTGGCCGATGGTGACGCCCGGCAGCACGGTGGCGGCCGCGCCGATCCACACGTTCTGCTCGATGACGATCGGCGCGACGGTGACGGCGCCGTAGCGCTCGTCCGGTGAAACCGGATGGCCCTCGGTCACCAGCGTGACCTTCGGCGCGATCATCGAGCGCGCGCCGATGGTGATGCCTCCGAGATCGAGGAACGAGCACGCCTGGCCGACGAACACCCGGTCGGCGAGCGCGATGCCGAGACCGTGCGTCGTGTAGAGCGGCGGGTGGATCACCGCGCTCCCGGGAACGGGGGCGCCGAACAGCTCAGCCAGCAGCGCACGCCGGGCGTCCGCGTCCGACCACGGAAGCACGTTCAGGCGCGACGTGAGCTCCAGCGCGACGTCGATGCGCGCGGCGATCGCGCGCCACTCGTCGGAGCGGACGGGGATGCGGCGTTCGGCGAGCACCAGCGGATGCTCGCACGCCCGTCCGACGTCAGGGCAGCGGGACGATCTCCCGTCCGAGCGGGGTCAGCGACACCGGCACCATCTTGAAGTTCGCGACGCCCAGCGGGATGCCGATGATCGTGATGCACAGCAGTGCGCCGGTGACGACGTGGCCGATCGCCAACCAGATGCCGGCGAGCACGATCCACAGCACGTTGCCGATGGCCGACCCGGCACCCGCGTCCGGGCGCCGCACGATCGTGTTGCCGAACGGCCACAGCGCGTACCCGGCGATGCGGAACGACGCGATGCCGAACGGGATCGTGATGATCAGGATGCAGAACACCACCCCGGCGATCGCGTACCCGATCGCCATCCAGAAGCCCGACAGCACGAGCCAGATGATGTTCAGCAGTAACCTCACCGGCCGACCGTAGCCCGGCCGGCTGAGCGGATCACCTACCCGTCGTGCGCGACCAGGTCCTGAGTGCCGATGACCGCCAGCAGCTGCAGCTTCTCGCGGCAGTCGGTACCCGGGCGCGGTTGCAGCAGCACCAGCGTCGAGCCGTCGACCTCGCTCGTGAGGTGCTCGCACAGGAACTGGAGGACGCCGACCTCGGGGTGCTGCAGCCGTTTGGTCATCGCGCGGCGGACGGCCACCTCGTGCTCGGCCCACAGCGCACCGAACTCGTCGCTCGCCACGAGCAGGTCGTCGACGAGCCCGCGGACGTCCGGGTCGTCGCCGCGCCGGCCGGCCGTGGCCCGCAGGTCGGCGACATGGGTGCGGGAGTGCTCGGGCCAGTCGTCCTCGGGCACGTTCGCGCGGCTGGCGGGCTCGGTGAACCAGCGCCAGAAGTGGTTGCGTTCGCGCATCGTGCCGACGGTGCGATCGCCCGACAGCAACTGCGACATGCGGTTCTGCATCAGCGTCGTGCCGATGTCGTCGATGACGAAGGCGGGCGTGTCGACGAGCCGGTCGAGCAGGTAGAGCACGGCAGGACTGACGTGGCCGCCGACCGAATGCCGTTCGGGAGCCGGGTGCCCGGCGAGGTGGAACAGGTGGTCGCGCTCGTCGTCGGTCAGGCGCAGCGCCCGGGCGATCGCGGCGAGCACCGGCGGCGACGGGTGCGGGCCCCGCCGCTGCTCGAGCCGCGTGTAGTAGTCCGTCGAGATCGCCGCCAGGGACGCGACCTCGTCGCGCCGCAGTCCCGGCGTGCGCCGCCGCTGCCCCGGCGGGAGGCCGACGTCCGCGGGGGTCAGCCGTTCGCGGCGGCTGCGCAGCAGATCGGCGAGGGCGGTGCGGTCCATGCGTCCAGCGTGCCCCTCCGTCCGCCTGTCATCCAGGGACCGCCGCTCCCCCCGTGACACGGTGAGGACCCGAGGCGCACCTCGTACGGCGGACGGCGGATCAGCAGCCGCGCTTCGCGCCGGTCAGGACGAAGCCGGTGTGGTCGCCGAAGGTGATCGTCTCGAACCGGTCGAAGGCACCGACCCGCACCGTGAGGTCGAGCTGGTCGAACGTGATCGAGCGCCCGGGGACGCACACGTTCTCGGTCACGTAGACGTGCAGCGCGCGGAACGCGCCGGGTGGCACCGCGACCGGCGCGGGCAAGTACCGCGCGGGCCCGCCGGGCCGGCCGGGCTCGCGGTCGCTGATGAGCAGGCGCGTCGGCTCGCCGGAGTCCGCGGCCGACCGGGGATAGCGCAGGCCGGTGATCGTCTGCGTGACCGAGGACGGGTTGTGCACCCACACCACGAAGCCGCGCGTCTCGCCCTGGCGCACGTAGGTCTGGAAGATGTCGTAGCCGCCGACCGTGATCGTCCGGTCGGTCGGACGCGCGGTGGGATCGAGCCAGCCCAGCTCACCGCCGGCGTTGTCGAGACCGGGCGCCGCCGAGTAGTGGCGCACCCACACCGTTGCCGTGACGATGCCGGCGGCGAGGACGAGTACGACCACGGCGGCGAGCACGAACAGGCGCCGCCGCCGTCGGCGCGGCGCGGGCGGAGCGGCCGTGTCGACGTGGTCCACCTGCGCTGTGTCGGTCACGGCGTGATGATCACACCGGTGGACGAGCCGGACAACCCCGATGCGCCCCCTGGGTGCGCCTCCTACGGCGTGTTGGTCGATCAACAGGACTGTTGATCAACCAACACGCCGTGGGAGGCGCAGTACGAGAGGGGACGGCCCGCGCACACACGTGCGGTCGCGTCCGGAGCGCGCGGCGGCCCGTCCTCAGCAGGTGACGGTCACCTGGAAGTACGCGTCGGCGGTCTGGGTCCCCAGGTACCGGGTGTTGACAGAGATGCTGGTCCCACTCGCGTAGGCGGCAGCGTCGTAGCTTCCCCATGCGGCGGCGACGATGCTGCAGTTGGTCAGGCTCGTGTCGCCGGTCAGGGTGTACGCACCGCTGCTGATGGTGTGGCTGGCCACCTTCAGCCGCGAGCTGTACAGCAGGGTGCCGTTCGAGCTGACGACGGCGTAGATCGACGGCGCGTAGTAGCCGGTGATGTCCATCCCGAACCGCGCGCTCGCTCCCTCGGGTCGGATCGACACACCGGACGCCGACGTACCGACGGTCACGCCGGCGAGCGACCGCTGGCCCTTGGTGAGGAGCAGCGCCACCGCCAGAGGGCGAGCCGTCCCGGCCGCCCAGGCGTGCAACACGCCGGTGCCGGTCACGCTGGTCGCGAAGATGTTCGCCGTCACGGCGGTCGCCCAGGTGGGAACGTTGCATCCTGTCGCGGCGCCGCCCTGGGCGGCGAGGCTGCTCGCGCCCGCGACCCTGAACGTGCGAGTCCCGTTCTTCTTCAGGTTGCCGGCCTTGGCCCGGCTGGTGTCGACGGCACGGCAAGGCGCGATCGACACGTAGCTCGAGTCATGACCACCCGTCGGCACGTTGCGCGCGAAACTCCGGTGGCCGGCCACCGTGCTCGGGTCGTGCTGGGTGCTCGGCGCCGCCTGGCTGGCCGTCACGACCGATCCCGCTGCGACGATGCCGCATGCGATCACAGCGATCTTTCGGTACATCGCAGTTCTCCCCCTCGACCGCACACCGGACGGCGGTCGTCGAGGTGCATCCTGACCGTGACGTGGTCCCGACGGAAGGCAACTTCGCCGAAATCCGGCCACCGCGCCGGGGTCTGCCCGATCGGGCGGGACGTCCGTCCCGCCCGACGGGCAGACCCGTCACGGAGTGCGGGCGGTCGAGCTTCGCGGGAAGGGTGGACGCATGGTCGCCTCGTTCGCCGCAGTCGTGCTCAGCTCCCCCGATCCGGTCGCGCACGCCGCGTTCTACCGGGACCTGCTCGGCTGGGAGAGCGTCGTCGAAGGCCCGGAATGGGTGCGGGTGCGTGACCCGGAGCGCGAGCGTCCGGGGTTGAGCTTCCAGCTCGAGCAGGGTCACGTGCGTCCCGACTGGCCGGACGGTCCGGTGCAGCTGCAGTCTCACCTCGATGTCCTCGTCGACGATCTCGACGCCGAGGTCGCACGGGCCCGCGACCTCGGCGCCACGCTCGAGGCGTTCCAGCCGCAGGACGGCGTGCGGGTGATGCGCGACCCGTCCGGCCAGATGTTCTGCCTGTTCCTCGAGGGCAGTTAGCTCTGCAGCTTGCGCAGGGCGTCGCCCTTGTGCGCCGCCTTGCTGCCGCTCTTCTCGCTCTTCACGATGTAGACCGGCTCGTCGTCGCCGGCCGTGAACTTCTGCCCCTCGAACTGGAAGTCCTTGGTCTTCTTCTCCTCGACGGTGCCCTGCGTGCGTCCCTGTGGGGTGTTCCAGCTGACGCGGTCACCCTTGCTCATCGACATGCATCAGGCCTACCCGCCGTACGGCTCAGTTCTGCAGGTAGGCGAGCACCGCGAGCACCCGGCGGTTGTCGTCCTCGGAGGGCTCGAGCCCCAGCTTGGTGAAGATCGCGTTGGTGTGCTTGCTGATCGCTTTCTCGGTGACGCTCATGGCGGACGCGATCGCGGCGTTCGAGCGACCCTGCGCCATGTGCTCGAGCACCTCGCGCTCGCGCGGGGTGAGCGTCGACAGCGGGTCGTCGAACGCACTGCGGCGGGTGAGCAGCTGCGCGACGACCTCAGGGTCCATGGCGGTGCCGCCGGCGGCGACCTGACGCACGGCGTCGACGAACCGTGTCACGTCGAACACCCGGTCCTTGAGCAGGTACCCGACGCCCCCCGACCGGTCGGCCAGCAGTTCACGGGCGTAGAGTTGCTCGACGTACTGCGACAGCACCAGCACCGGGAGGCCCGGCTGCTGGCGGCGCGCCTCGATGGCGGCGCGGAGTCCCTCGTCGGTGAACGTCGGGGGCAGGCGTACGTCGACGACGGCGACGTCCGGACGCTGCCGCGCGAGCGCGCGCTGCAGCGACGGTCCGTTGTCGACGGCCTCGACCACGTCGATGTCGTGCGCCTCGAGCAGCCGGATGAGCCCGTCGCGCAGCAGGGCGAGGTCCTCGGCGATCACGACACGCACCCGACGACCCTAGACCGGCTCGCCCACCCGACGGCGCCACAGCAGCACCGCCGCGACGGACACCCCGGCGAGCGCATAGCCCGTGGTCGCGAGCGGGATTCCCCGCCCCAGTAGATACGCGAGACCGGGCGCGAAGGCGACGGGCAGCCACTCGTAGCGGCGGGCCAGCACGATCAGGGCGAGCAGCAGCCCGGAGTACCAGCTGTACCCGGGCGTGGTGACGAGGAAGGCCACGCCGAGCACGACCACGGCGCTCTGCTCGGGCGCGTCCGGGTCGGTGCGCCGCAGCGCCCACACCGCGGTGCCTGCCACGAGCAGCCCGCCGACGACGGTGTCGAGCGGGTGCGGCAGCACGAGGCCGAGCAGCAGCAACCGCGAGCCGGAGTCGTACCCCTCCTCGCCCAGGTAGCCGGGCAGGTAGCCGACGACGTCCGCGCCGACGGCGACGACGTGCGGCAGGTACAGCAGCACCCCCGTCGCCAGTCCAGCCACGATCACCACCCAGGGACGGCGGCGCAGCAGCGACGGGATGAGCAGCGCGGGGTACAGCTTGGTCAACGTCGCCAGCGCGACGAGCACCCCCGACGACGCCGACCGCCCCCGCGACGACACCGCGAGCGCGCCGACCCCCAGCAGCGCGGCGGCCCAGTCGAGGTGCGCGTTGTTGGCGTAGTCGAGCACCGCCAGTGGTGACCACGCCCAGATCGCGACCGGCCACACCGGACGCCGGGTGCGGGTCAGCAGCAGCGCGAGCAATCCGGCGACGGCGAGCACACCGAGAACGGCGAGCACCTGGAACGCCCGCACTCCCCCGTGCCCGAATGTGACGGCGCGGGTCCCGTCGAACACCAGCTGCGCGGCGGGCGGGTAGACCGTGCGGACGGACGGCCGGTTGATGACGGTGCACCCGTCCGGGATCGGCCAGGGACAGTCGGTGCGGCCGGTCGGGAACAGCGACGGGTCACGCAGGTGGGCGAGCTGCGGCGCCTGCGGCGGGTACGAGTACGGGTCGATGCCGTCGAACTGCACCCGCCCGTCCCAGATGTAGCGGTTGACGTCGTCGGACGTCGACGGCGGTGCCGTCAGCGCCACGACCTGCAGCAGCACCGCCCCACCGAACACGACCGCGAGCGTGGTCCGCGCGGTCCACGGCGCCCGGCGCAGCAGCAACACCAGCGCCGCGAACACCGGCACCGCGGCGACGAACAGCACCAGCTCGGCGCGGCGCCAGTCGAGGTGCAGGAACACCGCGTACAGCGCGGCGTAGACCGCGAACAGCGCGGCTCCGGCGCGGCGCGGGTCAGTCACGAACGAGCTCGGCGGTGCCCTCGCCGAAGTCGACGCGCGGCTCCCAGCCCAGCTCGTGGCGGGCACGCGACGAGTCGGCGGTGATGTGCCGGACGTCCTCGAGCCGGAAGCGTCCGGTGGTCACCGGTGGCGGGCCGTCGACCGCGTCGGCGAGTGCGGCCGCGAGGTCGCCGACCGTCCGCACCGTGCCCGAACCGACATTGAGCGCCTGCGCGCCAATGCGCGGGCGGGTCGCCGCCGCCGTGACCGCCGCGGCCACGTCACGCACGTGCACGAAGTCGCGGCGCTGGCCGCCGTCCTCGAAGACCTGCGGCGCCTCGCCGCGACGCAGCGAAGACAGGAAGATCGCCGCCACGCCCGCGTACGGGGTGTTGCGGGGCATGCCCGGACCGTAGACGTTGTGGAAACGCAGCGAGGTCGCGGCGCCGCCGGTCGAGCGCACCCACGAGCCGGCCAGTTGCTCCTGCGCGTGTTTGCTGACCGCGTAGGCGTTGCGCGGGTCCATGGGTGCGTCCTCGCCGACCAGCTGCGGCGACAGCGGGCGTCCGCAGTGGGGGCACGGCGGTTCGAACCGTCCGGCCTCGAGCTCGTCGACCGACCGCGGCGCGGGTCCGACCGCGCCGTGCTCGTGGCAGCGCCCCAGTCCCTCGCCGTAGACGACCATCGAGCTCGCCTGCACGAGCGTGCCGACGCCGGCGCGGGCCATGCCCGCGAGCAGCGACGCGGTGCCGTGCATGTTCGAGTCGGCGTAGTCGGGCAGGTCGTGCACGTCGACGCCCACCCCGACCTTCGCGGCGAGGTGCACGACGGTGTCGACGCCGGGCAGCACTCGGTCGAGAATGCCGGCGTCGCGCACGTCACCCACGACCAGCCCGTCGATGTCCGGCCGCGCGTCCGGGCCGTGCACGTCGGGGCGCAGCGAGTCGAGCACGGCGACGTCGTGACCGTCCGCCGACAGCGCGCGGTGCACGTGCCGTCCGATGAAGCCGGCGCCGCCGGTGAGCAGGATGCGCATCACGACCTCCGCAGCAGCGTCACCGCGTAGAGCGCTGCCGACACCGCGAAGAGCACACCGGTGACCGCCAGCCACCGCAGGAAGTACGGATCGGCGCTGAGGCCGGTGAGCGCGTTGTACTTGCCGCTCGCCCGGGCGATCGACGGCAGGAACACGACGAGCAGCAGCAGCGAGATCGCCGCCGGGAAGCGGATGTGGTTGATCCACGACTTCGGCGCGACGTCCGCACGCCGCCGCAGCGCGACGCGGTCGAGCAGCACGTACAACGGCAACAGCACCACGTCGTGCACCAGGGCGGCACCGACGAACCAGACGCCGGTGGCAATGGCGCGATCGTCGATCAGCGACAGGGCCGCGTAGCCCGACAGCGCGAGACTCGAGACGAGCACGAGGATCTGCAGTGGTTCGCCGAGGTGGTGCCGGCGCACCAGGCTCCTCATCGGACGAACTCCAGCCGCGTGACCCACTTCGTGTTGTGCACGCCGGGGTTGCCCGGGACGATCACCCGCGCCGGGTAGCCGTGGTCGCGCGACAGCGTCGCACCGTTGACCTGCAGGGCCAGCAGGCTGTCGCCGTCGAGGATCTGGTTCTGCCGAAGCGACGTCTCGCCGTAGCCGCCCTTCTCGAGCGACTGCACGAGCACACGGGACGGTTCGCGGACGCCGACGAGCGCGGCGAGGTCACGCAGGCGCACGCCCGTCCACTCCTGGTCGTCGGTCGACCAGCCCTCGACGCAGGCGATCGGCAGGTGCGCGGTGTGCTGCGGCAGGGCGAGCACCTGAGCGCGGGTGAGAACGACGTCGCGTCGTCCGCTGACCGTCAGCCGCCAGTCGGGGCCGACCATCTCGTCGGTGAGCCCGACCTCGTCGAAGCGCTTGTTGATCTGGAAGCCGTTGGGACCGGTGCCGGGGTCCTCGGAGCGGGGCGCGAGCAGCGCCGTCCGCCGGAAGGGACCGCCGAGACTCTGTCCGACGGTCAGGGCGACGAGGGCGAGCGATCCCGCGCCGGCGAGTCCCAGCACCCCACGCCGTGAGATGGACGCCGGCACCGGGTCGGTGGTGACGAGCCCGCTGTCGTCATCGGGGTCGGGGACGGTGTGGGCGGCGTCGACGCGCAGCTCGTCGCGCAGCCGGCGTCGCTTCAGCGCCCGACGCATCGCCGGGAACTTCAGGATCACGTGGGCGATGAAGGCGGTGAAGAAGACCCAGGCGCCGTAGTAGTGCAGGCGGTAGAACGACCCGGGGAACGCGTAGAAGTACTGGACGTTCAGGATGCCGGTGACGAGTTCGAAGACGATGCCGCCGACGAGCAGCAGCAGCGAGAGGCGTTCGAGCCCCTGCCGCGCCGACGTCACCGGCGGCCACGCGAACAGCTTGGGGATCACCGACCACAGCTTGGCCAGCACGATCGGCACGAGCGCGAGCCCGAGGGTGACGTGCACGCCCTGGGTGGCCCGGTAGAGCCAGGCCGGGTGCGTCGGCCAGTCGAACAGGAAGAGCCCGAAGAACCCACCGGTCGCGCCGGTCGTGTCGTTGGACGGCAGCTCCGGGTTGTACGCGGCGTACGAGAGCAGCCCCGTCACGAATACGACGGTGATGCCGAACAGCAGCACCGAGCCGAGCAGCGCGGTGAGCCACACGCCGCGCACGGGACTGCGGAAGAAACCGGGCCGGAACGGTCCGGGTGGGGTGCGCGTCACGGAATCACCTCCTGCTGGGTGGGACGGAACGTGTTCGGGCGGTGACACCCGCTCGTGAGAGCAGGCGCCACCGCCCGAGTGTGACGTGGAACGGGGCCGGGTGCTTACTTGGCCTTGATGGTGGCGATGCCGATCAGCAGGCCGCCCTTGAGAGCGGTGATCTTGAAGGTCTTGTTGAGCAGCGCGGCGGCGTCGCTCGACAACTTGACCTCGGTGCCGGTGAGGGTGGCGACGCCGTTCGACACGGTCGGGGTCTTGAGGGTGTTGCCGTTCAGGTCGAACAGCTTCGCGCCCTTGGCGGCCGACTTGCCGTTGACGGCGACGTCACCGGTGAGCTTCGAGTTGTTGCCCGGGTCGATGACGAAGTTGGTCAGCGACACCTTGGTGCCACCGGCGGTCAGCGAGAGGCCGCTGCCGTTGTGGTCGATCTCGCCCTGCACGTAGGGCGTGACGTCGCCCTTCTTGTAGACCTTCACGTCGCCGCCCGTGATCGGGAACGATGCGACGCCGGCCGAGGAGATCTTGGCGGTGCCGACCGGTGCCGGCGTGACCTTCAGGCTCTTCAGGGCGCTGACGAAACCGCTGTCCAGCGCGACGGACGTCGAGGTGCCGCTGAGGCTCTTGATCTCGGCGACCGGGCTCGGGTCGCCACCGCACGCGGCGGCGGTGGTGAGGATGACGGCACCCGCGCCGACGGCGGCGAGCTTCGTGGTGAGACGACGCATGACAGAACTCCTTGGGAAACGGTGGAACCCGCCCCGTCGGGGTCGGGAGGGGCGATGCGCTCCGTCGGCTCGCGTTCGGCCGGGTGGCTCGCCCCGTGTACCTGGATGTTCGTGCGCCACGCCGATCCGGTTCCCCTGCATCGAAGTCGTGACGCTGGTCTCGTCGTCGTTACCGTGTGGGGATGCCCCCCGTCGACGTCGTCCTGCCGTGCCTCGACGAGGCACGGGCGTTGCCGGTCGTGCTCGCGGGCCTGCCCGACGGCGTGCGCGCGATCGTGATCGACAACGGCTCGACGGACGGATCCGACCGCATCGCCGCAGACCTCGGCGCGACCGTCGTGCGCTGCGCGGTCAGGGGATACGGCGCCGCATGCCACGCCGGCCTCGAAGCGGCGAGCGCCGAGATCGTCGCCTTCTGCGACTGCGACGGATCCCTCGATCTCGCCGACGTACTTCGCTTCGAGGCCGTCCTGCGCGCGGGCAGCGACCTCGTGGTGGCACGACGCCGTCCGGTCGGTCGGGACGCGATGTCTCTCTCGTCCCGCGTGGCGAACCGCGAACTCGCCCGACGGATCCGAAAGCGCACCGGCGCGCGAATACAGGACGTGGGTCCATTGCGCGCGGCGCGCCGCGTACCGCTGCTCGAACTCGGTCTGACCGACCGCCGTTCCGGCTATCCCGCCGAAACCGTCGTGCGGGCCGCGGACGCCGGTTGGACCATCACGCAGCTCGACGTCGAGTACCGCCCCCGCATCGGGCAGTCCAAGGTGACCGGCACCCTGCGCGGCACGCTGCGGGCCGTCCGCGACATGAGCGCGGCCATCAACCGGGACGGGTCCACCTCGTGATCGACACCCTGATCGTCCTGGCCAAGCAGCCGCGGCCGGGACGGGTCAAGACGCGGCTGACCCCGCCACTGACGCCGTCGCAGGCCGCATCGGTCGCCGGCGCCGCGTTGCTCGACACGCTCGCGGCGGTCGACCGGACACCGGCGCGCCGCCGCCTGCTCGCCTTCGCCGGCGATCCGTCCGGATGGCTGCCCGACGGGTGGGACCACTATTCGCAACCCGAGGGCGGCCTGGACGTTCGCATCGCGGCCGCGTTCGCCGCGGCGGGTGCGGGGTCGGCGTTGCTCGTCGGCATGGACACCCCGCACCTGCAGCCCGCGGACCTGCTCGCGTTCGACCCGGACCGGCACGACGCCGCATTCGGCGCTGCCCCGGACGGCGGCTACTGGGCGCTCGGGTTCCGCGACGCGGCCACGGGTACGCGGGCGGTGCCGGGTGTGCCCATGTCGCAGGACGACACCGGTGCCCACCAGGTGCTGCGGCTCGCCGCACTGGGGCTGCGCGTGCGCGCACTGCCGACGCTCACCGACATCGACACGATCGCCGACCTGACAGAGGTCGCAGCGCTCATGCCTCGCACCAGCGCGGTGGCCCGGGCGTGGGCGGGACTTCGGCTCGACGCCGCGTAGGAATGTCCTACGGACGCTCGAGCACGCTGAACCCGCGGCCGTCCGCGGTCCAGTGCCCGCCGGGGGTCAGTCCGGCCGACACGGCCGCCACGGCCAATCCCGCCAGGCCGAGCCGCGCCCAGGGGAACGCGCGGCTGGCGCAGCCGCCGGAGGCGTCGACGAGCACGAGGTCGCCGCGGAACTCGCCCGCCACATAGGCCTCCACCTCGACCACGGCGCGGCCACCCGGCGCGAGCAGGTCCCGCACCCGCCGCAGCAACCGCACCGGGTCTCCGCCGATACCGATGTTGCCGTCGAGCAGCAGCACGCTGCCCCACGCGCCGGCGTCGGGGACGTCACCGAAGACGTCCGCCAGCACCGCCCGTCCGCCGTGCGATCGGGCGTGGGCCACGGCCCCCGCCGCGACGTCGATGCCCGTCGCCGGGAGTCCACGCTGCGCACAGGCGGCGAGCATGCGGCCCGGGCCGCACCCGATGTCCAGCACCGGCCCGGCGCAGTGGTCGAGCACCGACCGGTCGGTGTCGTCGGCGTCGGCCAGGTACCTCGCGGTGTCGAGGCGGGTCACCCGCCCACCGGCGGCCGGTCGGGTGAACAGCTCCGTGCGCGAACGCAGCGAGTGCTCGTACATGCTCAGCGCGGAGGTCACCCTGCCTGTTCGCCGTATGCCCCGGTCGCGGTTCCGTCCGGTGGGCCGCGCCACGGGCGGCGCCGCCGACGGGATCAGCGGGCGACGCGCAACCGGCGGTCGTCCGTCAGCGCGTCGGTCGCGAGGGCCACGAAGTCGAGCACGCGACGGCGCCGCTGCGCCTTGGGCAGCACGATGCAGGTCGCGATCGGTTCGGCGTCGCGCACGCGCACGGTGACTAGGTCGGGCCGCGGGTACGCCTCGGCGACGCTGCGCGGCACGACCGCGATGCCGTCACCGGCCGCGATCAGCTCGAACTTCTCCTCGACGGTGGAGGTCCGCCGGGCGTGCGCGTCGAGGATCGACTCGCCCTCGAGGTCGGCGAGCCCGATGACCCGCCGCCGCGCGAGCCGGTGGCCGACGGGCACGCACGCCACCCGCGGATCGCTGCCGATCGGGATCACCCGCATACCGTCCTCGTCGAACTGCCGCCGGAGGAATGCGACGTGGGCGCGACCGTCGCGCAGCGGCGCCTCCTGCTCCCAGTACGTCACCGGCAGCAGGTCGACGGCGACGCCGGGGTGTGCGGCGGTGAACGCGCGCACCGCCCGGGACACGTGCAGCCCGTTGGCGAAGGCGACGACGAGCCGGTCGACGCCGCGGTCGGCCTCGAGCACCCGCGCGACGGCGGCGTCGACGGACGGCAACAGCGCACGGGACTCGTCCAGCAGCTGCTCCCCCGCGGCCGTCAGCTCGACGCTGCGGGTGGTGCGGACGAGCAGCGCGCACCCCAGCTCCTGCTCGAGCGCCCGCACCTGCCGGCTCAGCACGGGCTGCGCGATGAACAGCTGCTCGGCCGCCCGTCCGAAGTGGCGGTGCTCGGCGACGGCAGCGAAGTACCGCAGCTTGCGCAGGTCGAGATCCATACCCGGAGGGTATCGGTCCGACGACGAAGGTATTGGACGGTTGCCGTCCGGGCGCCGACGCTGAACGCATGATCGTGATCACCACCCCCACGGGGGACATCGGTTCGCAACTGCTCGCCGCGCTCGCCGCCGGCGACGAGCCCGTCCGCGTCGTCGTCCGCGACGCCGCGAAGCTGCCCGACGGTGTGCGCGGGCGCGTCGACGTCGTCGAGGGCTCGCACGGCGACCCCGACGTGCTCGACCGCGCGCTCGCCGGGGCGGACGCGCTGTTCTGGGTCGTTCCACCGAACCCGGCCGCCGCCTCGCTCACCGACGCCTTCAGCGGCTTCACCCGGCCGGCAGCCGAGGCGATCGCCGCCCACCGCGTCGGCCACGTGGTGGGCGTCTCGGCGCTCGGCCGCGGCACCCCCTACGCCGGACGGGCCGGTCTGGTGACCGCCTCGCTCGCCATGGACGACGTGCTCGCCGGCAGCGGCGCGGCCTTCCGCGCGCTCGCCTGCGCCGGGTTCATGGACAACGTGCTGCGTCAGACGGACGGCATCCGCGACGCCGGCGTCTACGCCGACACCGTGCCGCTCGGGCGTGCGCTGCCCTACGTGGCCACCCGCGACATCGCCGCCACCGCCGCCGGCCTGCTCACCGACCGGGGTTGGGACGGCACCGGCGAGGTGCCGCTGCTCGGACCCGAGGACCTCACGCCCGAAGAACTCGTCGCGACGACGGCGGAGGTGCTCGGTCGCCCGGTCGAGTACCGGCAGCAGACCCTCGACGAGCTCGCCGCCCACGCCCTGCACTTCGCGCAGCAGGCGTTCGCCGACGGCCTGGTGCAGATGATGGCGGCGAAGCACGACGGCCTGGACGACGGCGCCCCGCGCGACGGTCGCGCCGCCCGCACCCCGACCACGTTCCGGCAGTGGTGCGAGGACGTGCTGGCTCCTGCCGTCAGGCGGTGGTGACCGGGGACGTCACCGGCAGCGTCATCACAACACGCGTCGGGCCGCCCACCGGGCTGGTGACCTGCATCGTCCCGTCGAACGCCGACAACCTGCGGCGGATGCCACGCAACCCGGTGCCCGCCGCCTCGTCCACCCCGCCGTGCCCGTCGTCGTCCACGGTCAGCCGCAGCGTGTCACCGGACCGTTCGATCGACACGACGGCGCGCGTGGCGTCCGCATGCTTGACCACGTTCGTGAGCGCCTCGGCGACGGCGAAGTAGGCGGCCGACTCGAGCGGCGCGGACAGCCGACCGTCCAGGGTGACGACGCAGTCGACCGGGACGGGAACGGCGAGGGCGAGTGCCTCGACCGCCCCGGCGAGGCCGCGGTCGGCCAGCACGGGCGGGTGGATGCCGCGCACGAGGTCGCGCAGCTCGCCGAGTGCGGTGCTGCTGGTGTCACGGGCCTCGGCGAGCAGGGCAGCGGCCTGTTCGGGATGCTCCGCGACGAGCTGCTCGGCCAGCGCGAGCGTCATGCCCAGCGACACCAGCCGGGCCTGCGCGCCGTCGTGCAGATCGCGTTCGATGCGGCGGATCTCGGCGGCACCGGCGTCGACCGTCTCGGCGCGGGACGCTGACAGTTGCTGCACCCGCAGCGCCAGGCGACTCTTCTCCGACACCGACAGCCGGTTCGCGTCGAGGGCGTCGCGAGCCCGCTGCGCGAGCCCCACCGGCAGCCACCACAGCAGCAGGTCGAGCAGGCTCTCGACCACGGCGACGATGGCCAGGGCGAGACCGATCGTCGCATCGGCGAACAGCCACAGCAGGTCCCGGCGGAACGCCGGATCGCGCACGATCGCGGCGAAGTGCGTCAGCAGGTTGCCCTCGGCGCGCAGGTACGGCGACCCGATCGCACCGGCCCGCCGCCGTCCGATCTCGCGGCGTCGCGAGTCGGCGTGCCAACGGGTCGCCTTCGACGTCCCGATCGTCACGGGGATGCCGACCCACACCGCGGCCAGCGGCACCGCCGTCACCGTCACGCAGAACAGCACAATGCTGATCGTCGACTGCACGACCGCGCGCACGGACCACCACACGAGGTCGGCGCGGCGGCGCCAGGAGCTGGTCATGCGTCCATCCTGACGCACCCGGGACGGTCGCACGGTGGAGGAAAGTCCACCGCGGACGGGGATCCAGCCCACCTCCGTCCGACGGTTCGAACCGCGAGCGTCGTCACCGACAAGTCCCGTCCGTCGGAAGGAACGCCCGTGTCCAGACCATCCCGTCGCGAGCCGGCCACCGTGCGCGTCGCCCGCTGGAGCGCGACCCACCCGTGGCGTGCGATCAGCCTCTGGCTCGCGTTCGTCACCGTCTGCATCGCGCTCGGCAGCACGACCACACTGCGCCAGGCCACCGATCTCGACCAGGCGATCGGTCAGAGCGGTCAGGCCGCGCGCTGGGTGCACGACGCCGGGCTCGAGAAGCCCGACACCGAGAACGTGCTCGTCAGCGCCCGCAGCGGTCGGCTCGACCCCGCCGCGGCCCGGGCGGCGCTCGCCGACGCGACACGCGGCCTGCGGACGCTGCCGCAGGTGACCGCAGTCGGCCGGCCGGTCACCTCCCCCGACGGCGCGGCCATGACCGTGTCCGTCACCCTCGCGAAGGACGCGGACGTGCAACCGCTGCTCGACGAGACCGCCGCCGTGCAGCGCGCCCACGCGGGCGTCCGCGTCGAACAGGTCGGCGACGCATCGCTCGACGAAGCGATGAATACGCTCGTCGACGACGACCTGGGATCGGCGGCGGTCATCAGCACGCCGGTGACGCTGCTGATCCTGCTGGTCGCGTTCGGGGCGATCGTGGCGGCCGGTGTGCCGGTGCTGCTCGCGCTCTCGGCCGTCGGCGCCGCGACCGGGCTGTCGGCACTGGCGTCGCATCTCGTGCCCGACTCGGGCTCGACCTCGGCGATGATCCTGCTGATGGGCATGGCCGTCGGCGTCGACTACTCACTGTTCTACGTGCGGCGGGTGCGGGAGGAACGCCGCCTCGGGCACGGCACCCTCGACGCGGTCGAGATCGCGGCGCGCACGTCCGGCCACTCCGTGCTGGTCTCGGGGGTCGCGGTGATCGTGTCGATGCTCGGCATGTACCTCGCCGGTTCGACGGTCTTCGACTCCCTCGCCACGGGGTCGATCATCGTGGTCGCCGTCGCGGTGATCGGCTCGCTGACCGTGCTGCCCGCGCTGCTGGTGAAGCTCGGGCGGGCCGTCGACCGCCCCCGGGTGCCGGTGCTGTGGCGGCTCACCGCGCAGGTGCGCGAACCGCGGTTGTGGCCGGCGGTGCTGCGCCCGTCGCTGCACCGGCCCGGACGGACGCTGGCCCTCTCGTCCTTCGCGCTGCTGCTGCTCGCCCTGCCCGCCCTCGGCCTGCACCTGCAGACCGGCAGCATCGACACCCTGCCGTCGTCACTCGCCGAGAAGCACACCCTGCAGCGACTGAACGCGGCCTTCCCCGACCAGCGGACGACCACGACGGTGGTGGTCCGCACGCCGGCGGCGCGGGCGGCGGAGACGGCGGCATCGCTGCGCGACCTCGGGTCGTCCGTCGACAGGAGGTACTTCCAACCCGGCGGTGAGGTGACGGCATCGTCCGACCGCACCGTGCAGGTGCTGACCCTCACGGCGACGGGCGACGACGAGTCGCCGGCTGCGCGCGACGGTGTCCGGCTGCTGCGCGACGGCCTCGTGGCACGCACGCTGCCCGACGGCGCGCGCTGGGCCGTCGGCGGAGGTGCCGCACTGTCCCTGGACGCCGACACCCACCTCGCGGACCGCCTGCCGTGGGTCATCGGGTTCGTCGTGCTGCTGACGATGCTGATGACGTGGCGGGTGTTCCGGTCGCCGCTGCTCGCGGTGGCGACCGCCGGCATGAACCTGCTCTCGGCGGGTGCGTCGTTCGGTGTGCTGGTGCTGGTGTTCCAGCACTCGTGGGCCGAGTCGCTGCTGGGGTTCACCTCGACCGGGCGGGTCGTCAACTGGATCCCGCTGTTCATGTTCGCGGTGCTGTTCGGCCTGTCGATGGACTATCACGTGTTCGTGCTCGGACGGGTCCGCGAGGCCGTCCGCCGGGGCCTGCCGGCCCCCGACGCCGTCCGCGAGGGCATCGTCGGCTCGGCGGGCACCATCACGAGCGCGGCCCTGATCATGGTGTCGGTGTTCGCGATCTTCGCCGCACTGCACGTGGTCGAGATGAAGCAGTTCGGCGTCGGGCTGGCCGTCGCGGTGCTGATCGACGCGGTGGTGGTGCGCGGCGTGGTGCTGCCGTCGGTGCTGGTGCTGGCCGGCGACCGTGCGTGGGGCCGTCGTCGGGTCACCCCGCCGGCCCGTGAGCCGGCGCTGGTGTGAGCTACTGCTCCGACAGCGGCATCGGGCCGTAGACCTTGTCGTCGACGTCGTACAGCGTCACCTGCGCGACGCCGGCGTCGGCGAGGTCGCGCCAGTTCTCGCCCAACCAGCTCTCGGCGTCCGACTGGTTCGACTGCGGTGCCACCGCCGGACCGTCGGTGATCTCGGAGCCGTCGGGTCGTTCGAGTCGCCAGGTCCACGCCATGGGCCCGAGGGTAACGACCCCGCCGTGGGAACCATGGACGGCATGACGACGCCGCTGCTGATCGCCGAGGAGCTGTTCCTGCTCACCCACGACGACGAGTCCGGCAAGGCGCGCGGGCTCACGCCGAACGAGGCCGTGGCGGGTGCGCTGCTGCTCGACCTCGCCGAGGCCGGGGTGATGAAGGTCGACGACCGCAAGCGGGTGCTCGTGACGGGCGAACCGTGCGGGCACCCGCTGCTCGACGAGGCGCAGGCGGTGATCGGGGCGGACGACAAGCCGCGGTCGGTGTCGCACTGGGTCGGCCGCCTGCCCTACAAGCTGAAGAAGATCGACCAGCGGGTGGGCCGGTCGCTCGTCGACCGGGGCATCCTCGGGCGCGAGGAGCGCAAGACGCTGGGACTGTTCACGACCGTCCGCTGGCCCGAAAGCGATCCCGCGCCCGAGCGGGCACTGCGCGCCGGCCTGGCCGACGTGCTCGCCCGGGGCGTGACGCCCACGGAGCACCAGGGTCTGCTCGTGCCCCTGCTGACCACGCAGGACCTCATTCCGAAGCTCGTCGAGAAGGACGACCGCGGCGCGGCCCGCAAGCGGGCGAAGCAGATCACCAAGGACGCCAAGGAGGGACGGATCGTCTCGGCCGCGGTGTCGCAGGCGGTGCAGGCCACCCAGGCGGCGGTGATGGCGGCCGTCGTGGCGAGCACGACGGTCGTCACCACCTCGAACTGAACGGGACCACTACCGCACCCGGCGGACGGAGGCCGGACGGCCGGCCACGGCCTCGGGATGGAGCACCCCGGCGATCGCCTCGACGCCGTCGACCACGCGCGGTCCCGGACGGACGACCAGCCCGTCGCCGTCGATCGCCCACACCGGCACGTCGGGCAGTGCCGCGCACACGACCTCGGCCTGGGCGGCCGCGCCGTCGAGGTGGTAACCGCACGGCGAGACGAGCACCAGGTCGGGACGGGCGTCCGCGATCGCGTCCCAGGTCGTGGGCACCGAGCGTTCGCCGCCGGTCGCGGCGACCGGCTCGCCCCCGGCCGCGCGGACGAGATCGGGGATCCAGTGACCCGCGGTGAACGGGGGGTCGACCCACTCGACGACGGCCACCCGCGGACGCTCGCGCCCGGACACCGCCGCGGCCACCGCGTCGAGACGTCCGCGCAGCACGGGCGTGACGGTGTCGTCGACGCCGGCGGCCTTCGCCACCGTGCCGATCGTGGCGAGCACGTCGTCGAGCGAGTACGGGTCGAGCGCGACCACCTCCGCGCTGCACCCGAGGAACTCCAGCGCCTCGTCGACCTTGCCGGACGGCAGCGCGCACACCCAGCAGAGGTCCTGGGTGAGCACGAGCTCGGGGTCGAGGCCGGCGAGCGCGTCCTGGTGCAGGTGGTAGAGGTCGGCACCGGCGGCCGCCTGCGCGCGGACGTACGCGTCGATCTCGCCCGGCGTCATGCCCGAGGTGTCCTTGCCGCCGACGACGACGGTGGCGTCGGTGCGCGCCGACGGCGGTTCGTCGCACTCGAACGTCACGCCGACGAGCTGGTCGCCGAGACCGAGCGCGTGGACGATCTCGGTGGCCGACGGCAGCAGCGAGACGATGCGGGTCATCGCTCGACGGTAACCGGGTCGAAGCGCACCGGGGCCTGGAAGGCGGCCTTGCGGGCGGCGCGGCGGAAGGTGGCGAGCGCGGCGGGCCCGACGATCACGATGGCGAGGAAGTTGGTGACGGCCCGGCCGGTGTCCCAGCCCAGCGAGGTCGTCGCGTCGAAGACGAGGTAGCGGTGCAGCTGCTCGGTGAAGCCCGCGCCCGGCAGGTAGGCGATCGAGCTGTTCGGGTCGACGGAGAACGGCCAGAACGACAGGTTGAGCAGAAAGCCGAACACGTAGCCCGACACCGCGCCGTAGACGGCGAGCATGACGATCTCGGCCCTGCCGCGGGCGCGGGGCAGCAGTCCGGCGAACAGGCCGACCCAGGCGCAGCCGAACATCTGGTACGGCAGCCACGGTCCGACGCCGCCGGTCAGCAGCGCCGACGCGAACAGCGACGTGCAGCCGAGCGCGAACCCGAAACCGGGGCCGAAGACCCGTCCGGCGAGCACGAGCACGAAGAACACGGTCTCGACGCCGGCGGTGCCCGCCCCCAGCGGGCGCAGGGCGGCGTTCACCGCCGACAGCACGCCCAGCATGGCCAGGGCCTTCGCGTCGATGCCGTGGTCGGCGATCTCGCTGAAGACCACCGCGAGCACGAGTACCAGCAACCCGCCGAACATGATCGGGGCGAGGGTCCGGTTGTCCAACCGACCGGGGTCGACCACGAACGGCCACACGAACGCGACGACGCCGACGAACGTGGCGAGCACGAGCGACACCACGCTGCGGTTCGGGATGCCGATCGCCCTCATGACGCCAGCGCCGCCTCGACCTGCGCCACCGTCAGGTACGGCAGCGGCGCGAGGATCTTCGCGGTCTGCGGGGCGAACGCCGGTGACGCGACGACCACCTCGGACGTCGGCCCGTCCGCCACGATCTCGCCCTCGGCGAGCACGATCACCCGGTCGGCCGCCGCGGCGACGAACTCGACGTCGTGAGTCGAGACCACGACGCTGCGACCCTCGGCGGCGAGCTCGTCGACGATGTCGGTCAGGGCCGCCTTGGCGGCGTAGTCGAGACCGCGGGTCGGCTCGTCGAGCAGCACGACGGGCGGCGCGGCCCGCAGCGCGATCGCGAGCACCAGTGACAGGCGCTGCCCCTCGGACAGGTCGCGCGGGTGCAGCCGTCCGTCGACACCGGGGGCGATGCGGTCGAGCAGCTCGCGCGCGGAGGGCCCTGCCACGCCCTCGGACTCGGCGTCCGCCTGCGCCAGCTCGGTGTCGACGCTGCCGAGGTAGAGCAGGTCCGCGGGCGTCTGCGGCACCAGCCCGACGCGGGTGCGTGCCTCGGCGGGCTTGAGCTGTTTCGGGTCCCGTCCGCCCACGTCGACGCTGCCGTCCTGGCGCGGGCCGGAGCCCTGCAGTGCCCACAGCAGCGACGACTTGCCCGACCCGTTGTGGCCCATGAGGGCCACCACCCGTCCGGGGCTCAGGGTGAGGTCGACACCGCGGACGGCGACGACGTCCGAGTACCGGACCACGACGTTGCGGGCTGTGAGCACGGGCGCGGCGGGAAGACACGGCGTCGCGCTGCGCTCGGGGGTTCGGCGGACGGCCGGTAGCGGCCGTTCGCGCAGCTCCTCGCGCAGCGGCAGGGCACGGCGGCGGGCGTCGCGAACCGACAGCGGCAGCGGCTCCCACCTGGCGAGCCGCCCGAGTTCGACGACCGGCGGCGCGACGGACGTCGTCTCGAACATGCGCTGCGGCTCGCCGCGGGTGACGGTGCCGTCGCCGTGCACGTGCAGCACGGTGTCGGCGTACTGCACGACGCGCTCGAGCCGGTGCTCGGCGACGACGACGGTGATGCCCAGGTCGTGCACCAGCCGGGTGACCGCCGCGAGCACGCCCTCGGCGGCGGTGGGGTCGAGCGCCGAGGTCGGTTCGTCGAGCACGAGCACCCGCGGGTTGGCGGTGAGCGCGGCGCCGATCGCGACACGCTGCTGCTGGCCGCCCGACAGCTCGTGCAGCGCCCGGTGCCGCAGGTCGGTGAGGTCGAGCAGCACGAGCATCTCCTCGACCCGCTTGCGCATGACCTCCGGCGGCACCGCGAGCTGCTCCATCGAGTACGCGAGCTCCTCCTCGACGGTGTCGGTGACGAAGCCCGCGAGCGGGTCCTGCCCGACGACGCCCACCAGGTCGGCGAGCTCGCGCGGCGGGTGATCGGCGGTGCTGCGCCCGTCGACCCGCACGGCACCGGCGAGCGTGCCGCCGGTGAAGTGCGGGACGAGACCGTTGATCGCGCCGAGCAGGGTCGACTTGCCCGACCCGGTGCGCCCGACGACGAGGCACAGCTCGCCCTCGTCGATCGTCAGGGTGACGTCGCGCAGGACGGGTGCGTCGGCGTCGGCGTAGGTGACCGTGACGTGGTCGAACTCGATCATGCGACGGTCACCTCCTCGCGGACGGGTCGTGCGGCGGTGGGTTCGGGGCGGACGGGACGGGTGGGCGGCCGGCGCCGCACCGGGGGCGGGGCGGCCAGGGCGCCGACGCCCGCGACCAGGATCGCCAGCGCCGGCAGCAGCGGCAGCTGCGGCCACCGGATCGGGTACAGCGACGGGTTCAGCTGCCCGGGGTCGTACCCGACCGTCACGAACATGACCGCCGCGCACAGCACGCCGCTGCCGGCGACCACGAACTCGGGCAGTTCGACCGGGTCGGGACGGTAGCTGGTGCGCACGATGCGGCGGCTGCCGACGACGAAGCCGGTGAGGCACGACCCGGCCCCCACGGCGAGCATCGGGACGCCCAGCACCCACGGCGTGCTGCCGTCGAGCAGCCCGTAGACGCCGACGCACAGTCCCGACATGCCGAGCAGCATCAGGCCGGCGGTGAGCCGGCGGCTGCCCTTCGTGGCCCGGCCCGTCCGTCCGTACCCGCGTGAATCCATGCCGGCCGCGAGCCGCAGCGAGCGTTCGAAGGCGTCCTCGAGGACGGGGATGACCACCGCGCGCAGCACCCGCAACCCCTTGCCGGAGCCGCCGCGCAACCGCCGCGCCCGGTTGACGCGCTGCGCGCTCTCGACCAGCTGCGGCGCGACGCTGAGCGCCACCACCACGGCGACGCCGAGCTCGTAGAGCGCCCCGGGCAGCACCCGCAGCGCGCGCTTGGGGTTCGCGAGCACGTTGGCCGCGCCGACGCAGCACAGCAGGGTGCCCAGCCGCAGTCCGTCGAACGCCGCCGACATCGTCGCCTCCAGCGACACCGGGCCGCCGATGGTGACGCCCGCGTACCAGTCGGGCGTCGTCAGCCGCGGCAGCGAGAACAGCACGTGGTCGGCCGGGGTGACGCCCGTGGCGAAGACCGACCGGAACACCACCCTGATCGCGATCACCGTCAGCGCCATGAGCAGGTAGAACTTGAACGCCCGGGCCCACGGCGAGTCACCGCGCCGGTTGGCGATGACGAAGCCCAGGACGGCCAGCAACAGCGCGAGCAGCAGCGGGTTGGTCGTGCGGTTCGCCGCGACCGCCAGCCCGATCGCCCAGACCCACCACGCGACGGGGTGCAGCGCGCGCGGGATGCGCCTGCCGCTCGTCGGGATGGTCATGGGTTGGGCTTTCCTACTCGCTGAGCCGGCGACGACGCAGGACGGTGACGCCCGCTCCCGCGCCCAGCGCTGCGACGACGATCAGGACGATGACGAGCGGGAGCGCCGAGTCGGACCCGCCCTGGTCCGCGGCCGCCGGGCTCGGACGCTCGAACGGTACCGCCACCGCGCCGGACGACGAGGCGGTCGGGGCCGGTCCCGACGCGGTGGCCGTCGTGGGCGCCGCCGACCGGGTGGCCGGCGTCGTGGCGGAGCGCCGGGCCGGGGTCGCCGCGCCGGTCGAGGTCGGCTCGGCCGCCGTGGTGGGCCGGCCGGCTGGTGTCGAGCGCGTGACCGGCCGCGACGTCCGGGGCGGCGACGGGCGCGACGACGTCGTGCGGGGCGCCGACGTGCGCCGCGGCGGAGCAGCGACGGGGCACGACCGGCTGCGCCCGGCGCGCGCGTCCGCCGGGCTGAAGCAGGGCTGCCCGGTCGTCCCGCTGACGTTCGTACGGCCGAACACCCAGGCGTCGACGTCGCCCGGCGAGGGCTTGCGCGTTCCGGCGCCCTCGGGGCTGTACGTCCACCGGTTCTGCCCCGCGTGCGCGAACCAGTAGGACCAGTACGCCGACGCGGGCGGGGTGTTGACGCAGTTGTCCGCCGCCGGGCCGGGACGGCCGTTGATGCGGCACACGAAGCCGGGCTGTCGGGTCACGTCGACGGTGGCGAACCCGGCGTGGTTCAGGGCGGCGCGTCCGGTGCTCGGGTCGGCGTCGCAGCCGCTCTGCAGCCCGCCGCCGAACGGCCGGAAGTCGACCGCGACGAGAACGCCGGACGAGCACGCAGGCGCCGCCGTCGCCGGCACGCTCGGGGGAACGACGACTGCGGCGACGGCGAGGGCCGCGGCCACGAGGAACGTGGTCGCGGCCCGGATCGCCGATGAGCTCACCGCTCTCGCGTGGCGGTCCGACGGCGGCCGAGCGCCAGGCATCCGGCGCCGACGAGCAACAGCGCGAGCGCCCAGGCGAGTTGCGCGTCGGACGTGACGCCGGTGTCGGCGACCTCCGTCGCCGCGCCCTTCGCCGGCGCGGCGGAGCCGGACGTCGGCGCACTCGGAGTCGGCGTCGGGGTCGGGGCGGGGTTCGGCGGCTGCACCACGACGGCGTCGCGCGGGACCGCCAGGATCGTCGCGCCGGTGAGCGAGACGAGCGTGCGTTGCGCGGCGGCGAGCACGGCCTGCGTGGTCGACCGGACGTCGGCGTCGGCGCTCCCGCGGCTGACGGCGTAGCCGCTGTTCGGCAGCGCGAAGGTGGCGAGTCCGCGCAACGCCGCCTGCCATCGCGTGATCGGGGCGATCGTCCTCGGGCCCGCCTGGGGCACGGTCGAGGAGTGCAGGGCCGTGACCAGGGACTGCAGCCCGACGGCGGCCAGCGCGGTCGAGTTCGAGTTCTCGCCCGCCGCGCCCGCGAACACGCCGCCTGTCCGCTGCCTCGTCTCGAGGAAGTGCTGCGCCTTGCCCAGGGCCGCGTCGGCGCCCGGCACGGTGCTCAGCGCCTGGATCGCGAAGCCGGTCGCATCGACATCGGACGTGCAGTCGGACGCCTTCGTGGGCAGCTCACTGCTGAAGCCGCCGTCGGCGCACTGCAGCTGACGCAGCCGGACGACGACCGGGCTCGTGAACGCCACGTGGTCGGACGCCCGCGTCGACGCGTTGAGCGCGAGGACACCGAGAGCCTGGGTGATGCCGCTGTAGGCCTGGAAGAAGTCGCCCTTGGCGCTGCACTGCGTCGCGTCTGTCGTCGCTGCCGTGCAGACGTTGTCACGCAGCACCTTGAGCAGATCGACCCCGTTGAAGGCATGCGGGTCGCGGCCCGTCGCCAGCGCGACGAGCGCAAGCTTCGCGAGGCCACCCGAGTACGGGCCGCGGTACTGCTCCTTACCGCCGTTCGGGTCCGCGTAGGCGTCGATCTGTCCCTCGAGCCACGTGACCATCGCCGCAACGGTCTGATCGTGGCCACCGGCCGCGAGCAGCGCGAAGACGCCGTCCGCCGTGAGCCCCTGGTCGTCGTAGACCTGGGTGTCGCCGTTCTCGTCGACGTAGCTGCTGGTCAGGTGATTGGCGTCGACGAGCTGCGACACCACGAAATCGGCGCCAGCTCCCGCGTCGGTCCTGCTGCCGAGGTCGTCGAGCACCGACCCGAACGGGACGCGCGCAACACCGCTGAGCGCCTGCGCCGAGGCGCGGACATCCGAACCGTTGTCGCCCAGCGCCTTGTCGAACCCACCGTCCCCGTTCTGCGCCGCGGCGAGGAACTGCTGACCCGTCGCGATCGCCGACGCGTACCGACGGGCGTCGAGCGACAGCGCTTGGACGGCGAGGGCGGTCGAGTTCACAGACGTGCCGGACGCGCCTGTGAAACCGCCACCGGCACGCTGCCGGTCGGCGATCCAGCGCAGCGCCGAGGTGACCGAGTCCCGGGCCCTCGTGCCGGGCACAAGGGCGAGCGCCATCGCGCCAAGGGCGGTGCTGTCGACGTCGACGACCGAGCCGTCGGTGTTGCTGCCCACGCCGCCTGTGGCGGTCTGCAGCGACTCGAGGAACGCGGCCGGCACGCCGGCGTCGACGCCCGCCCGCTGCAACGCGAGCACGGCCAGCGCCTGTCCGAACGTGGAGGTCACGCCCCGGTAGGCGCCGCGGCCCGCGCAGTCGGACGTGGCGCGGGTGCACTGCAGCGAGCGCACCGCCGCGATCAGGTTGACGCCCCCGAAGGCGCGCGGGTTGCGGCCGGTGACCTCGGCGAGCAGCGCGAGCTTGGCGGCGCGGCCGGCGTCACCGGGCGGGGACTTCACGAACGTGTACGCGTTCACGCGCGTGGCGAGGTAATCGACGATGTCGTCGACGACGGCGTCGTGGCCGCCTGCCGCGGCGAGCGCGAGGGCGGCGTCGACCGTGAGTCCGTAGTCGGGCGTGCCCGGCATGCCCTCGGTGTCGTAATGGGTGCCGCCGACCAGCCGTCCGACGAGGTAGTCGGCCGCGGCGCTCGCGTTCGCGGTGGCCGGAGCCGCGGCCGTCGCGCGGCGCTGCGCCGACCGCATCGCGGACGCGGACGGCAATCCCTTGCGCACCTGCGCGGGCGTGAACACCGGCTTGCCGCCGGCGCCGCTGACGTCCGTCCGGCCGAAGGTCCAGGCCTGGACCGATCCGGCGGTGGCCTTCTGGCCGGCCGCGCTGCTCGCCGCGTACTTCCAGGTCGTGGCGCCCTTGGCGGCGACCCAGTACGACCAGTAGGCGGACGACGAGGGCGTGTTCACGCACTTGTCCGCGGTGGGGTAGCGGGTGCCGCTCTTGAACAGCGGGTGTCCGATGCGGCAGATGAAGGCCGGTTGCCGCTGCACCGGGGTCGTCGTGAATCTGGCCGTCTTCAGCAGGTCGGCGCCGGTGGTGGGGGTGGTGTCGCAGCCGCGGACGACCGCGCCGCCCCAGGCGCCGAAGCTGACCGCGACGAGCGCACCCGTGGTCGTCGTGCACGACCCGGTGCTGCCGACGATCGTCGGTGCCTTCACCGTTATCGCGCGGCGGCCGATCGAGCTGCGGTAGATCTTCGCGCGGCCGGAGTAGGTGGCGGCGACGATGCGCGTGCCGGTGCTCGGGAAGGTCGCCCGGCACGACGCGACACCGGCCGACAGCGGACGGGCCCCGCACCCGGCGAGGGTCCTGCCCGCCACCGAGAACCGCACCACGCCTCCGCCCGGACGGGGGGACACGCGGGCCTGCAACGTCACCGGGCGTCCGGCCACGGGCGCGGCGGCGGCGACGGTCGTCCGCGTCGACTTCAGCGCGGCAGCGCCGGCGGGGGCTGCGGTGACGAGCGCGCCGGAGGCGAGCAGGGCGATGGTGGCCGCAGCCGTGAGGCGGGCGCGCGCTGGGAGCATGTGGGTCCATCCGTGTCGAGCACACGCGGCGAGCGGGCGGGACTCGGCCGACGGACGGACCGGGCACCGCCTCGCGTACCGCGACGAGGCACTGGCCGACCCGATCGGACAGGCATTCCGACTCGCCGGACCCGGTGTCCCGGGAACGGCTCACGGCTGCGGGTCAGTGCCGGTTTCGCACCGGCTTCCCCTGCACGGACCGGGTGAAGCTGCCCGGAGGCCCGGGCGGAGGAACGGTAACACCCGGCGCGGCCCGGGCAACCGGGCGATGACGGCCATGCGGTCGTGGTCGCGGGGCATACTTCGGGACGTGACGCGCGCGGCGACCGATATCGCGGGCCTCGGCGCACAGGTCGACTGGCCGGACGCCGAGGCCGCTGCGAACACGCGCGCTGTCGCCTCCGCCACCGCGGGCCGGACGGCCGAGTTCGCCGAGTGGCTGGCCGGCACACAGGGCGTCCACCCGCCCCGCCCGCCGTCGCGGGTGCGCCTCGCCGCCGTCGGCGGCGTGAGCGAGACCGTCCGCACGCTGGCCGCGTCGCTCGACGTGACCGTCCGCGACCTCGAACCTCCGCACGACGCCGGCGCCGCCTTCGAGGCCGGCGTCGCCGCGGCCGACGACGCGGCCGAGTCGGGGGTCGACCTGCTGCTGGTCACCGCGTCCGCGCCGGACGAGGTCGCGAACGCCGTCGTGGTCAGCCTGCTCTGCGCCGTCGAGCCGACCGCGCTGCTCCCGCGCGGGGGGCGGGCTGTCGACACCGCCGGGTGGATCCGCCGGGCGGGGACGCTGCGCGACGCGCGCCACGCGGCGGCCGACCTGCGCACCGATCCCGACGCCCTGCTGCGTCACCTGCAGGACCCGGGCCTCGCGGGCGTGACCGGGCTGCTGGCCGCTGCCACCGCGCGGCGCACCCCCGTTGTGCTCGACGGCGCGAGCGCCGTCGTCGCGGCCCTGCTGGTCGCGGACGTGGCCAGGCGGGCGACGCGGTGGTGGCTCGTCGCCGACACCGACGACGACCCCGTGCACACGCGCGCGGTCTCCGAACTCGAGCACGAACCGGTGCTGAGGCTCGACCGCCGCGGCGACGGGACCGCCGCAGTGCTGTGCGTGCCGGTGCTGCGGGCGTCCGCCGAGCACGCCGCCGCGGGGACGCCCTCGTGAGCGGACCCGTGCGGCCGCGTCCCGAGACCTCGGACGCCGCCGACGCCGTGACCCCGTCCGTCCGCATCGCCGCGGCCTGGACGTGGCGCCTGCTGGTCATCGGGCTCGGCCTGTACGTGCTGACGCAGATCTTCTTCCGCATCGAGCTCGTCGCGTTCTCGTTCATCATCGCGCTGTTCTTCACCGCCGTGCTGCACCCGCTGGAGCGCTCGCTGCGGCGCCTACCGGGTTCCCGGTCGGTCTCGGCGGCGCTGGCTCTGCTCATCGGCCTGGCGGTGCTCGGCGGCGTCGGTTACTTCGTGGCCTGGCAGATCAGTGCCCACTCGGCGCAGCTGGGCGACCAGATCTCCGAGTTCGTCGACGAGACCCGTGACTGGTTGCAGAACGGCCCGCTGAACCTGAAGTCCAAGGACCTCAACCGCCTCACCGACGAGTTCCAGAAGGCGGTGCAGGAACACCAGGGCGAGTTGATCAGCGGCGCCATCGAGACCGTCCGCACCGTCGTCGAGGTGCTCGGCGCGCTGCTGCTGATCCTGCTCTCGACGTTCTTCCTGCTGCGCGACGGCGAGCAGATCTGGAACTGGGTGCTGCGGCTGTTCCCGCGCGCCTCGCAGTTCCGGCTCGACCGCGCCGGACGGGTCGGCTGGCGGACGTTCGGCGGCTACATGCGCGGCCAGGTGCTGATCGCGCTGTTCCACGGCGTGTCCGTCACGGTGCTGCTGCTGATCCTGCGCGTCCCGCTGGCCGGGGCGCTGGGCGTGCTGATCTTCCTCGGCTCGTTCGTGCCACTGGTCGGCCTCACCGTCACCGGTGCGCTGTGCGTGGCGGTCGCGCTGCTGGAGCACGGATTCGGCGCCGCGCTGGTCGTCGCGATCTCGATCATCGTGCTCGTGCAGGTCGAGGCGCACCTGCTGCAGCCCTACATCATGAGCCGCAGCGTCGAGGTGCACCCGCTCGCAATCGCGTTGGCGGTGCTGACCGGCACCGTGCTCGCCGGCATCGTCGGCGCGCTGCTCGCCGTGCCCCTCGTCGCCTTCCTGAACTCGACCATCCACGCGCTGCGCGACAGTCCCGCGCTGCCGACCGGTGACGGCGGATTCCCCGTGACCGGACGGGCGTCACCCGACGGCGACCCCGTCGACCTCGCCGAGGACCACCCGCGGGACGCCGAGGTGCTCGAGCAACGCCACGACGGCGACAGCGCCTAACGCACGTGCGACGGCACGAACGGCGGGGCCGTCACCTGCACCGCGCTGCGGCGTCCGCGGACGTCCAGCGCCAGCTCGGCACCGTCCTCGACCCCGGCGGACGAGTCGATCAACGCCAGCCCGATGCCCTTGCGCAGCGACGGCGAGAACGTGCCGCTGGTGACCTCGCCGACGGTGGCGCCGTCCGCGTCGAGCACCGGCATGTGCGCGCGCGGGATGCCGCGGTCGAGCGCCACCAGGCCGCGCAGCGTCCGCGCCGCGCCGGCCTCGCGTTCGGCGAGCAGGGCGTCCCGTCCCCAGAACGCGTCCTTCTTCCAGCCCACCGCCCACGTCGAGCGCGCCTGCACCGGCGAGATGTCGAGCGAGAGGTCCTGTCCGTGCAGCGGGTAGCCCATCTCGGTGCGCAGCGTGTCGCGTGCACCGAGGCCGGCGGGTAGCCCGCCGAATTCGCGCACCTGCGCGACAAGTGCGTCCCACAGCTCGGCGGTCACGTCCCAGGCGGGCACCAGCTCGTACCCGTGCTCGCCGGTGTAGCCGGTGCGGCAGATGCGCACCGGACGGCCGTCCCACTCGGCGTCCGCCCACGCCATGTAGTCGAGCTCGGCAGGCAGCCCCAATCGGGCGAGCACCTCGAGCGAGCGGGGCCCCTGCACGGCCAGCACCCCGTAGTCGTGGTGCTGCCCCGTGACGGTGACGCCCTCGGGGGCGGCCGCCTGCAGCCGGCGCACGACCTCGGCGGTGTTCGCGGCGTTCGGGATCAGGAACACGGCGTCGTCCGACACGAGGTACGCGATCAGGTCGTCGACGACACCGCCGGTCCCGTCGCACGCCAGCGTGTACTGCGCCTTGCCCGGCGCGATCCGTCCCAGGTCGTTCGTCAGGCAGGCGTTCACGAACGACGCCGCCCCCGGCCCGGTGACGGACGCCTTGCCCAGGTGCGACACGTCGAACACCCCGACGGAGTCCCGGACCGCCGCGTGCTCCTTGAGGACGCCGCCGCCGGGGTACTCGATCGGCATCTCCCACCCACCGAAGTCGGCGAGCTTCGCGCCGAGGGCGACGTGCCGGTCGTGCACGGGGGAACGGAGCAGGTCGGTCATGCCGGTCAACCTATCGACCTAGAGTGCTTCCCATGCCGACCCAGCTACCCACCGTCTCGATCGCCACCGCCGACAAGGCCGACGCCGTCGTCGTCGGCGTGAGGCGGACGAAGGACGGGCCGGAGCTCGTGCCCGGCGCGCAGGACGTCGACAAGGCCCTCGGCGGACGGCTGCTCGAAGCGCTGAAGACGCTGGGCGCCGGCGGACGTGCGGACGAGATCTCGCGCATCCCCACCCTCGGCCGGGCCGACTTCCCGCTCGTCGTGGCCGCCGGCGTCGGCGACGAGGCGTCGGACGAGGCGCTGCGGCGCGCGGTCGGCGCGGCCCTGCGGGGGCTCGGCGCCCACGCGCGGGTGCACATCGCGATCGATGCCGAGCCCGGCGTGCTCGCGCTCGGCGCCCTGCTCGGCAGCTACGCCTTCACCGACTACAAGTCCCAGCCCGCGACCCGCAGGCTGAAGACGGTCACCGTGGCCGGCGGGTCGTCCGCCCGGGCCGAGGTGAAGCGGGCGACCGCCGTCGCCAAGGCGGTCACCGCCGCCCGCGACCTGGTGAACACCCCGCCGAACGACCTGTATCCGCAGGTGTTCGCCGAGCGCGCCCGCGAGCTGGCGTCCGCGCAGGGACTCGACGTCGAGGTGCTCGACGAGAAGGCGCTGAAGCGGCGCGGGTTCGGCGGCATCCTCGGCGTCGGTCAGGGCAGCGTCCGTCCGCCCCGGCTGGTGCGCATCACCTACCGTCCGGCGCGGGCCAAGCAGCACCTCGCGCTCGTCGGCAAGGGCATCACCTTCGACACCGGTGGCGTGAACCTCAAGACCGCGAACCTCACGTGGATGAAGTCCGACATGGGCGGCGCGGCCGCCGCCGTCGCCGCGATCGCCGCGCTGGCCGAGCTCAAGGTGAAGGTCGACGTCACCGCGACCGTCCCGATGGCCGAGAACATGCCGTCCGGATCGGCGTACCGGCCCTCGGACGTGCTGCACATGTACGGCGGCCGCACCGTCGAGATCGACAACACCGACGCCGAGGGACGGCTGATCCTGGCCGACGCCATCGTCCGCGCGGGCGAGGACGACCCCGACTTCCTGGTCGAGGCGTCGACCCTCACCGGCGCCCAGCTCGTGTCCCTGGGCAGCAAGGTCATCGGCGCCATGGGCGAGCCGGCCTGGCGCGACACCGTCGTCGCCGCCGCCGGGCGCGCGGGCGAGTCGGCGTGGGCGATGCCGCTGCCCGAGGACCTGCGCCCGGGCCTCGACTCCCCCGTCGCCGACCTGGTCAACTCCCCCACCGAGCGCTGGGGCGGGATGCTCGTCGCCGGGCTGTTCCTCAAGGAGTTCGTGCCCGCCGGCCTACCGTGGGTGCACCTCGACATCGCCGGACCGGCCTGGAACCTCGGCGGCCCCCACGGCTACACGCCCAAGGGCGGCACCGGCGCCGCCGTCCGCACCATGATCGCGGTCGGCGAGGAGCTCGCCGGCCGCTGACGTGGCGGGCGGTCAGACGGACGGGCCGCCCGACTTCTGCGCCTTCTGGCGGGCCGTCCACTCGCGCATGCGCCGGGGGTAGCCGACCACGGCGGCGTCGTACAGCGGGATCTTGTGCTTCTTCGCGAACGCGTGGGCGCCGTCCGGCCCGTCGACGCGGCGGCGGGTCCACTCGCCGTCGGCGGCCACGAGCACCACGGTGGTGTCGGTGAGGCTGGTGCGCGGCTCGACGTAGGCCTCGACGCCCGAGCGCGTCTCGAGGAACTCGGCGAGATGGCGCAGGTCGTCCGACGACCCGGTGCGCTGGATGCCCGGACGCCGCTTGCGCGTGAAGAGACCCACGGACGGCATCCTGTCAGCCCAAACCCGGGTGTGCGCAATGAAACGGCCGGGGTGGAAGGATGGGGTGCAGACGCCGGTCCCGTTCCGAAGAGGTGCAACGAAGTGGCTGACAAGCAGGTCGATCTGGTCGTTCTCGGTGGCGGCAGCGGTGGGTACGCCGCAGCGCTGCGCTCGGCCGAACTCGGCAAGTCCGTCGTGCTCATCGAGAAGGACAAGGTCGGGGGCACCTGCCTGCACCGCGGCTGCATCCCGACCAAGGCGCTGCTGCACGCCGGCGAGATCGCCGACAACACCCGCGAGAGCGCCCAGTTCGGCGTCAACGCCACGCTCGAGGGCATCGACATGGCGGGGGTGAACAAGTACAAGGACGGCGTCATCTCCAAGAACCACAAGGGGCTCGCCGGCCTGATCAAGGCGCGCGGCATCGAGACCGTCGAGGGCGAGGGCAAGCTCGTCGGCCCCAAGACCGTGCAGGTCGGGGACGACACGTACACCGGCGCGAACGTCATCCTGGCCACCGGCTCGTACTCCCGCTCGCTGCCCGGTCTCGAGATCGACCACCGCCGCGTGCTCACCAGCGAGAGCGCGCTGCAGCTCGACCACGTGCCCGAGTCGGCCATCGTGCTGGGCGGCGGCGTCATCGGCTGCGAGTTCGCGTCCGCGTGGACGTCGTTCGGCACCAAGGTCACCATCGTCGAGGCGCTGCCCCACCTCGTGCCCCTCGAGGACGAGTCCAGCTCCAAGCTGCTCGAGCGCGCCTACCGCCGCCGCAAGATCGACTTCAAGCTGGGCAAGCGCTTCGAGAAGGTCGAGTCGACCGACTCCGGCGTGACCGTCACGCTCGAGGGTGGCGAGACCCTCGAGGCCGAGATCCTGCTCGTGTCCGTCGGCCGCGGACCGGTGTCGCAGAACCTCGGCTACGAGGAGCAGGGCGTCCGCATCGAGCGCGGCTTCGTCATCACCGACGAGTTCCTGCGGACGTCCGTGGACGGCGTCTACGCCGTCGGCGACCTCATCTCCATCGGCGGCGAGCCGCACCTGCAGCTGGCCCACGTCGGTTTCGCCGAAGGCATCCTGGCCGCCGAGCACATCGCCGGCCTGCCGGTGGTGCCGATCGACTACGCCGGCGTCCCGCGCATCACCTACTGCCAGCCCGAGGTCGCCTCCGTCGGCCTGACCGAGGCGCAGGCGGCCGAGAAGTACGGCCAGGACGGCATCAAGACGGTCACGTACGACCTGTCCGGCAACGGCAAGTCGGCGATCCTCAACACCAAGGGCGCGGTCAAGCTGATCGCCGAGAAGGACGGCCCCGTCGTGGGCGTCCACATCGTCGGCGACCGCGTCGGTGAGCTCATCGCCGAGGCCCAGCTGATCTACAACTGGGAGGCGCTGCCCGGCGAGGTCGCGCAGCTCATCCACCCGCACCCGACCCAGTCCGAGGCGATCGGTGAGGCTCACCTGCTGCTCGCGGGTAAGCCCCTCCACGTCCACGACTGATCCTTCTCGACCCCACGCCTTTCCCGTCCCACCGCCTTTCCCGTCCCACCGCCTTTCCCGTCCCACCGCCTTGCCCGTCCCACCGCCTTCGAGAGCCAGGGAGTACCAGACAGCGATGTCGACGTCCGTGACCATGCCGCGCCTCGGTGAGAGCGTCACCGAGGGCACCGTGACCCGCTGGCTCAAGGCCGAGGGCGACCACGTCGACGCCGACGAGCCGTTGCTCGAGGTCTCGACGGACAAGGTCGACACCGAGGTCCCGTCGCCCGCCTCGGGCACCCTGCTCTCGATCAAGGTCCAGGAGGACGAGACGGTCGAGATCGGCGTCGAGCTGGCGATCATCGGCGAGGCCGGTGAGGACGGCGGTTCGTCGGACGACTCGTCCGGCGGCCAGGCCGAGGCGCAGGCCGAGCCGGAGCCCGAGCCGGAACCCGAGCCCGAGCCGCAGCCCGAGCCCGAGCCGGAGCCCGAGCCGGAGCCCGAGCCGGAGCCCGAGCCCGTGCAGGCGTCCGCGCCTGCCAGCGCCGAGCCGCCGAAGCAGGAGTCCGCGCCGCCGGCGCAGGCACCCGCCCCGCAGGCACCCGCCCCGCAGCAGGCCCCGGCGCAGTCGTCGTCCGACGACGAGGACGAGCCGGCCGGCACGTACGTGACCCCGTTGGTGCGCAAGCTCGCGAGCGAGCACGACGTCGACCTCGCGTCCGTCCAGGGCACCGGCGTGGGCGGACGCATCCGCAAGTCCGACGTCCTCGCCGCGGCCGAGGCGGCGAAGGACAAGGCCGCGGCCGCGTCGTCCGCTCCCACGCCGACGACCGCGGCCGCCCAGGGCGGCACCGACCGTCCGGACGCGGCGGCGACCGCGGCGGCCACCGTCACGCAGCAGCGCGGCAAGGTCGAGAAGATGTCGCGGATGCGGCAGGTCATCGCGACCCGCATGGTCGAGTCGCTGCAGATCTCCGCGCAGCTGACCACGGTCGTCGAGGTCGACGTCACCCGCATCGCGCGGTTGCGCGACCGGGCGAAGAAGGACTTCGAGGCCCGCGAGGGCGTCAAGCTGTCGTTCCTGCCGTTCTTCGCGGTCGCGGCGATCGAGGCGCTCAAGGCGCACCCGACGGTGAACTCCTCCGTCGACATGGACGAGAAGACGATCACCTTCCACGACTCGGAGCACCTGGGCATCGCCGTCGACACCGACCGGGGTCTGCTGGTGCCGGTGATCCACGACGCCGGTGACCTGAACCTGGCCGGGCTGGCCCGCAAGATCGCCGATCTCGCGGCCCGCACGCGCGACAACAAGGTGGCTCCGGACGAGCTGGGCGGCGGCACGTTCACGCTGACCAACACCGGCAGCCGCGGCGCGCTGTTCGACACCCCGATCATCAACCAGCCGCAGGTCGGCATCCTGGGCACCGGGGCGGTCGTGAAGCGGCCCGTCGTCGTCACCGACGACGAGTTGGGCGAAACGATCGCGGTGCGCTCGATGGTGTACCTGGCGCTGTCGTACGACCACCGCGTGGTCGACGGCGCCGACGCCGCGCGCTTCCTCGTGACGATGAAGGAGCGGCTCGAGGCGGGCGCGTTCGAGCAGGACCTGGGCCTGTAGGTGCGCATCGTCGTGGCCGGGGCGTCCGGCCTCATCGGGGCGCCGCTGAAACGGCAGCTGCGTGAGGCCGGGCACCAGGTCGACGTCCTGGTGCGCCACGAGACGTCCGAACCGGGCACCGACCGGTGGGACCCGGCGGCCGGACGTGTCGACCCGCAGTTCCTCGCCGGCGCGGACGTCCTGATCTGCCTGTCGGGCGTCAACGTCGGACGACGCTGGACGCAGAGCTACAAGCAGCAGATCGTGCAGTCACGCGTCGACAGCGTGGGCACGCTGTCACGGTCGTTGGCCGAGCACGGCGGACCCCGCCGGTTCGTGGTCGCGTCGGCGGTCGGCTACTACGGCGACACCGGCGACCGCCGCATCGACGAGTCGGCGCCGAACGGCGACGACTTCCTCGCCGGCGTGTGCCAGCTCTGGGAGGACGCCGCCCGACCCGCGGTCGAGGCCGGCGTCTCGGTCGCGCACCTGCGCACCGGGCTCGTGCTCGCGAAGGGCGGCGGCCTGCTCAAGCCGCTGTCGCTCGTGGTGAAGGCAGGAATCGGCGGCAAGCTCGGCTCGGGCAAGCAGTACATGCCGTGGATCTCGCTGACCGACGAGCTCGCCGCGATCGGGTTCCTCGTCGAGCACCCGGAGATCACCGGCCCGGTGAACCTCACCGGGCCCGAACCGGTCACGAACGCCGAGCTGACCAAGGCGCTGGGCACCGTGCTGCACCGTCCGACCGTGTTCCCGGTTCCGGCGTTCGCTGCGAAGATCGCGCTGGGTGAGTTCGCGTGGAACACCCTGACCGGCCAGCGCGCCGTGCCGCAGGTGCTGCTCGACGCCGGGTTCACGTTCGCCCACGCGGACATCGAGACCGCCCTGCGCGCCGAACTCGGACGCTGACACCGGTCGTCACGTCGTGCCGCCCACCGTCTGGGCGACGATGCGGACGCCACGCGCGCCGCGGGCCAGCTCGAGACGCACCGTGGTGGGCGGCACCGGGGCCACCACCCGGTCGCCGGCCGTGCCGCAGCGCAGCCGGGTCGACGGGATCGCCGCCCGCGCCGTGACGGCTGCGCGTGCGGACGTGACCACCCGCACCCGCACCCGGTTGTAGCGGGTGACCGCTCCCTCGAGCCCGCATCCCGCGGGGACGGTCCGGCGCAGGGTCGCCGCGTCGGTCGCCAGCAGGCGCGGCGAACCGTAGACGTCGGCCAGCAGCGCGAGGTCGCGGGTCGCGTAGGCGCGGGCCCGGGTGGCGTCGAGCGTGCGCAACGCCTGCCACCAACTGCCCTGCGCCGGGACGGGACCTTGCGGTCCCGGAACCGTCCGTGAGGACGGCGACGCGGACGGCGACGGCGCGGCGGTCCGCGACCCTGCCGGTGCGGGACGCGACGTGGCAGGCCCGGGCCGCGTCGCCTCACGCGACGTCGTGGTGTGCGGGGCGGACGCGACGGGCGCCGACCGCGCACCGGGTTCGGCGGCGGCGTCGAAGGGTTCGGTCACGCCCACGGCGATCGCGGCCCCGCAGGCCGCGGCCACGAGCAACGCGGAACCGACCGCGAGCGGGCGGCGGGAACGGCGCAGCGCCGCCGCGACCGGCGACCACAGGTTCGCGCCGCGGTCGGGCACGTGGGGCAGCTGCGGCCGGGGGCGCGGGCAGACCGCCCGGGTCGGCGGCACCCCGTAAGCAGTCGGTGCCACGCCGTCGGCACCGGACGCCACGCCGTCGGCACCGGACGCCACGCCGTACCTCGTCGGCGGCATGCCGTCGGCACCCGGCCTCGCCCCGTAGGCATTCGGCAGCGCCGCGTGACGCGGACCGTAGACCTCGCGCCGATCGGCGCGGCGGCCACTGCCGCGCCGGGCGCCGGCCACCGCCGCGCGACCGGCCCGAGCCACCTCGACGCGATCGGCAGCGCGGTCGGCCGCCCCGGGGGCACCGCACTCGCCGCGCCGATCGTCGGCGGTCGCCGGATGCCCGACGCCGGCGAACGGCGCGCGCCGCGGGGTGGCGAACGGGTCGGCGAGCCGGTCGTCCTCGTCGGCGACGGCCCGGACGTGGGCGTCGTTGCCTGCCGAGGGCGCGTCGCGGACGGGCGCGCGCGGTTCGGGGACGGGCGGCTGCGCGACGTGCTGCCGAGGCCGTCCCGCCGACAGTTCGACCGCGACGGGGGTGCCGCTGTGCCGCAGATCGAGGGCGAGGTCGGCGGCGCTGCAGCGGCGCCACGGTTGCACCGCGAGCGCGCCGGCGACGACGGCCGCCATGTCCGGCGGTGCCCCGGCCGCGACGATCGCGTCGGCCACGCCTTCGAGCCGGCCGAGCCGGGCCGCGGCGAGCGCCGCCTCGGCATCGCGACCCGTCCAGGGCGGGCGACCCGTCAGGGCGTGCAGCGCCACCGCACCGAGCATGAACACGTCGCTCGGCGGGGCCGGCACTCCCCCGAGCGCCACCGCCGGATCGACGTAGGCGGGCGTGCTCTCGGCGTCGATGTCGTCGCCGAGCAGCCGGGCCGTGCCGAGGTCGGCGAGCAGCGCCACACCGCCGGGGGTGAACAGCACGTTCGCGGGGCTGATGTCACCGTGCACCACGCCCTGCCGGTGCACGTACGCGAGCGCGGCAGCCACCGGCGCGATCGCGGTGATCACCTCGCCGGGCGACAGCCGTCCGCGGGCACGCAGCAGGTCGGCCAGCGAGCCGCCGTCGGCGAGGTCGAGCACGAGCACGACGGCGTCGTCCGCCCGCACGACGTCGTGCAGCCGCACCAGGTTGGGGTGGTCGAGCACCGTCAGCACCGCGGCCTCGGCCCGCGCCCGGCGGGCCTGCGCTTCGACGTCCGACCCCGGCTCGAGCGACAGGCGCTTCAGGGCCACGGCGTGACCGCTGGCCGTCGCCCGGGCCCGCCACACCTCGCCCGACGCCCCGCGCCCGAGCAGCCGCTCGACCTCGTAGCCGCGCAGGCGGAAGGCGGGGCGTTCGGACCGGGTCATGTCCCGACGCTAAGCCCGCCGACACCGGTGTCCGGGGTTGTCCACAGGACGGATCCCCGGAATCGCCGAGGCATGGTGTCGTCGAACGTCAACCCCTAGTGTTGCGCCGACGTGGCCGCAGGGGCGACGCACAGCACGCTCCCGGAGCGCACCTGCGGGTGTCGGCGCTGTCCTACGGCGGCGCGCTCCTCGTCCGCGCGAAGGGGCACCGGCTGACCACGTTCCTGCGCTACGTCAACGATCAGTCGCCGTCGTCCGTCGCGACCCGCAAGCGGCTGTTCGACTACGTCGATTACGTGGCTCCCGGCGCGAACGTCTGGGTGTTCCTTCCGCGCGGGAGCTACTTCGTCCTCGACGGGTCGTCGACCGACACGGTACGGCGGCAGGACGTCCGCACGATCCGTGTCACCGGGGCACCGCTCGACGCGGCCAGGCCGAGGTCGACGACCGTCACCCAGGACAAATCGGCGCACCTGCCGGCGTCGACGACAGCTGGACGCACGCTGCGCCTGGTCAACCGCAGCAGCACGAAGTTCATGAACGTGTACGTGCGCGAGGTCGCCCGCTCGGCAACGGGCGCACAGCTGCGTCGGGCGGTCAGCCAGCCGGACTTCGCGACGGTGCGGCGGTTGTCGGTGCGGTACGACGGCCCGCAACTCCTGCCGACGCAGGTCGGGCCCCTGCACAGTGCCGTCGTGCGCACGCCCTTGCTGTCGGGCCACCGGTACTTCGTCTTCACGAGCTATGCGCTGGCACGTGGCACGCTGCACCGCGGCGAGCTCGGTCTGTTGACCTTGCGGTGAGCCGGCGGCGGGCCGCTTCGTAGGCTCGGGACCATGCCTGCCGACGCCCCGACCATCCTCGCCACCTCCGGCGGACGCGTTTTGTCCGACCGCATCCGCTGGGAGTTCGGTCCGCTGACGCACCACGCCATCGAGCTGGCGGGCGTGACCGGACGCGCGCCGCGGGTGTGCTTCCTGAACACCGCGCTCGGTGACGAGTGGACGACGATCGGCGACTTCTACGACGCCGCGCGGGTGGCGAAGGTCGAGGCGACGCACCTGCGCCTGTTCCCGATGCCGAACGTCGCGGACGTCACCGAGCATCTGCTCGCCCAGGACGTCGTCTGGGTGTGGGGCGGCAGCGTCGCCGGACTGCTCGCGATGTGGCGGCTGCACGGCGTCGACGCCGCGATGCGCGCCGCCTGGGAGGCGGGGGTCGTGCTCACCGGCGTCAGCGCCGGCTCGATCTGCTGGCACGTCGGCGGCACCACCGACTCGTTCGGTCCCGACCTGCGCCCCGTGACGAACGGGCTCGCGCTGGTGCCGTTCAGCAACGGCGTGCACTACGACTCCGAGGAGCAGCGCCGTCCGCTGTTCCAGCAGCTCATCGCCGACGGCACGTTGCCGTCCGGCTACGCGACTGACGACGGAGCCGGGGTGCTGTACCGCGGCACCGAGTTCGCCGAGGCCGTGACCGAGCGCGAGGGAAAGCGTGCGTACCACGTCGAACGGGGTCCCGACGGCACTGCCGTCGAGACCCCGCTGGAGACGCGCCTGCTGTGACTAGCGGCCGCTGAGCGCGGGCTCGCGCGGCGTCGGCTCGGTCTCGGGCGGCTCGACCGACAGCTTCGGCGTCACCTTCTCGAGCCACCTCGGGAAGAACCAGTTGCGCTTGCCGAAGATCTGCATCAGCGAGGGCACCAGCATCGTGCGCAGCACGAACGCGTCGAGGAACACCGCGATGGCCAGGCCGCTGCCGAAGATCTTGATCGGACGCCCGGGCGTCAGCAGGAAGCCGAGGAAGACCGCGATCATGATGAGCGCCGCCGCCGTGATGATGCCGCCGGTCTCGGCCTGGCCGACGGTCACCGAGCGGCGGTTGTCGCGGGTGTGCACCCACTCCTCGTGCATGCGGCTGACGAGGAACACCTGGTAGTCCATCGATAGGCCGAAGAGGATCGCGAAGAGCATCACCGGGATCCACGCGTCGATCGGACCGCCCGGCCCGGCGCCGATGGCGTCCGACCACCAACCCCACTGGAAGATCGCGACGACGATGCCGAACGACCCGCCCGCGGCGAGCAGGTTCATCACCGCCGCCGTGAGCGGGACGACGAGGCTGCGGAACGCGATCATCAGCAACAGGAACGACAGGCCGACGACGACGCCGATGAACAGCGGCATCTTGCGGCCGAGCACCTCGGCGAAGTCGACGTTGATCGCGGTCGACCCGTAGGCGTAGATCTTGTTCTGCGTGCCGTCGTACAGCGGTGGGAACACGTCGTCGCGCAGATCGCGGACGAGCTGGTAGGTCTTCTCCGACTCGGGCGCGGTCGTCGTCTTGAAGGTGACGAACGCGATCTCCTTGCCGAGCGGTTGTGCCGCGACGCTCGAGTCGTCGACCCCGTCGGTCTGCTTCAGCCGCTGTTCCACCCGCTGCAGGAACTGGCGGTCGGACGCACCCGGACCGTCGATGACGGCCTCGAGCGTCGAGTTGTAGCCGACGCCGAACTCGCTGCTGATGAGGTCGTAGCCGGCGCGGGTCGTCGAGCTCTTCGGGTCGCTGCCCTGGTCGCTGGACCCGAGGTTCAGCGAGAAGAACGGAACGACCAGCGCGATCATCACCAGCCCCGAGCCGAGGGCGACCAGCACGCGGCGACGCTCGATGAACTTCGACCACCGCGCCCAGAAGCCGACCGGGGTGTCGTCGATGAAACGGCCCTCGCGCACCGCCGCCCGCTGCTTGCGGGGCAGCACCTTCAGCCCGAACAGGCTGAGCAGGGCCGGCAGCAGGGTCAGCGAGGCGGCCATCGTGAACGCGACCGCCAGCGCGGTGGCGACGGCCATGCCGTTGAAGAAGCTGACCCCGAGCGCGATGAGGCCGAGGATCGCGATGCAGACGGTGGTGCCCGCGAAGAGCACGGCCCGGCCGGACGTGTTGATGGCCGACACGATCGACTGCTCGACCGGCATGCCACGCCTGAGATTGCGCCGATGCCGCGTGACGATGAACAGCGCGTAGTCGACGCCGACACCGATGACCATCAGTTCGGCGAGGTAGGGGGTGATGTTCGAGACGTTGATGGCGTGGCTGAGCAGGTAGATGACACCCAGCCCGCCGACCAGCGCGACCAGCGCACTCGCGAGCGGAAGCACCGTGGCCGCGACGGTGCGGAACACCAGCGCGAGGATGACGAGCGCCGCGCCGAAACCGATGAGGACGGACAGCCCGGAGCCCTCGCTCTGCCCGATGCCCTGGAACGCCTGGCCGGTGAACTCGACGCGCAGGTCGGCGGTGCCGAGGCTCTTGAGCTGCTCGTACGCCTTCTTGAACTCGGACTGGTCGTACTGGCCGCTCTTCCACGTGATGATCGCGAGGGCCGTGGACGAGTCCTTGCCCGAGTTGAGCAGCTTCGGGTTGCCCGGCCCCGTCTTCCCGTCGGCGCAGGAGTACGAGCGCCACGGCGTCGCGATGAGCGTGACGTCGATCTTGGCGTCGCACAGCTTGCTCAGCGCCGGTGACAGCGACGCCGGCGCCCCCGTGAAGGCGCCCTTCTCGTTCTTCAGCACCATGGTGCCGGACGCGCCCGTCTGGTTCTCGAGCTTCGCGTCCTTGAGCAGTTGCGTGACCGTGGCGGTCTCGGTGTCGGGCAGGCTGAACGTGTCCTTGTAGGACGCTCCCCCGGCGGCGCTCGCGAGGCCCTGCACGGCCACGATGAGCACCAGCCACCCGACCAGCACCAGCCAGCGGCGGCGGATCGCGAACTCGGCGATCGTCTTCATTGCTTGAACTCCTCAGTCCTTCGCGGCGGCGGACGCCAGCTTCGAGGGCCACCAGATCTTCTTGCCGATGTCGGTGGCCAGGGCCGGCACCAGGATGGAACGCACGACCACGGTGTCGAGCAGCACGCCGAACGCGACCGTGAACCCGATCTGGGCCAGGAAGACGATCGGCAGCACACCCAGCACCACGAACGTGGCGGCGAGGACGAGCCCCGCGGAGGTGATCACGCCGCCGGTCACGGCGAGACCACGGACGACACCTTCGCGGGTGCCGTGTTCGACGGTCTCCTCACGCACCCGGGTCATGAGGAAGATGTTGTAGTCGATGCCCAGCGCCACGAGGAACACGAAGGCGAACAACGGGTAACCGGGATCGGCATTCACGAAGTCGAAGACGTGGTTGAAGAACAGCGCGCTGACCCCGAGGGACGCGAAGAACGACAGCACGACGGTCGCGATCAGGATGAGCGGTGCCACCAGCGCCCGCAGCAACAGCGCAAGAATGATCAAAATGACGATCAGGACGATCGGGATGATCAGGTTGCGGTCGTGGCGGGACGCGTCCTGCACGTCGAGGTTCGCCGCCGACTGGCCACCGACCAGCGCGTCGGCGCCGTCGACGGTGTCGAGCTTCGCTCGCAGTGCCTTGACGGTGTCGTAGGCCTGGGTGGAGTCGAAGCTCGACGTCAGCGTCGCGTCGATGAGGATCTTGCCGTTCTTCGGCGTCGCCGACACGAACGACGGCGGGCACTGCCCGGCGGTGACGCTCTGCCGGAACTGCGCGAGCTCGTCGGGCGACAGGTCTGCAATGGCGCCGTAGTTGAGGGCTCGGCACACCCCGTTCGGCGCGGACGACACCCCGTCGACCGACTTGGCCGCCGCGATGACGGCGTCGGCGGCGTCCGCGTTCGCGAGGATCTGCGCCGGCGCGCCCGCGCCCTTGCCCTGCGGGAAGGCGGCGTCGTAGGTCTCCTGCCCGACCACGGCGTCGGGCTTGGTGGTGAAGCCGTCCTGGGTCGACAGGCCGTCGGTCTTCAGGGTGATCACCGCGACGGCGCAGGCGACCAGCACGACTCCGGCGCCGATCCAGCTGCGCCGGGAGTTGTTCGAGAGCGCCTTCGCGAAGCGTCCCCACAGGCCATGGTTGGCCATGACGTCGGTGCGGTGGTCGAACTCGGGACGCTTCGGCCAGAACAGCCACCGTCCGTCGCTGATGCGGCGCTTGCGGAAGTCGAGCGCGAGCAGCACCCACCCGATGGGCGTCAGCCAGTGCACGAACCGTCCGACGAACAGCATCGACAGCGGCAGCAGGGTGAGCATCACCAGCACGGTGGCCCCGATGCCGATCGCACAC
This sequence comes from Jatrophihabitans fulvus, assembly GCF_054781375.1. Taxonomy (NCBI): domain Bacteria; kingdom Bacillati; phylum Actinomycetota; class Actinomycetes; order Jatrophihabitantales; family Jatrophihabitantaceae; genus Jatrophihabitans; species Jatrophihabitans fulvus. The sequence continues at coordinate 750,958 of NZ_BAAGUN010000001.1, read as the reverse complement.
ACCGGACCGAGCCCCGCGGTCGAGTTCAGATCGGCGAGCGACAGGCACAGCAGGCCGACGATGACGGTCGCGGCGGACGCGGCGATCGGCTGCACGGTGCCCTTCCACGCCGCGATCATCGCGTCGACGGGGTTCTGGATGACGTGCAGCTCCTCACGGAACCGGCTGATGAACAGCAACGCGTAGTCGGTGCCGGCACCGATGACGAGGACCGACAGGATGCCCTGGCTCTGGCCGTCGAGGGTGATGACCTCGTTGTCGGCCAGGGGGTAGATCACCAGAGCGGAGATGCCGAGCGCCGTGACCGCACTGAACAGCGGGAAGAACCAGAGGATCGGGCTGCGGTAGACGAACAGCAGGATCACGATGACCACGAGGCCGGCCGCGAGCAGCAGGCTGGTGTCGAGGCCCTCGAAGGCGTCGATGAACGCGGTGAGCAGGCCGGTGGCGCCGGCCGGGTTGACCACGACGCCGTCGGAGTTGCCCTTCTTCGCGATGTCGAGGATCTCGTTCTCGCGGTCGACCAGCTGGGGTCCCTCGACCGTCTTGCCGTTCTCCTTGCCGACCAGCGGGACGGACACCGCGGCGACGTCACACTTCCCGTCACACTTCGCGAAGCTCGCCACCGCCGTGCCGTCGGCACTGAGCGACGGCACGGGGCGCAATTCGTCCGCCGAGACGCCCTTGACGTCCGCGAACTTGCGGATGTCGCCGACGATCTTGGCGTAGTCGTCCTGCGTGAGCCCGGCGTCCTTCTTGTAGACGACGAAACCGGGGATCGACTGCGCGCCGGTGAACGCGTCGGACGCGTCGGCGACCTTGGTCGAGTCGGCCGACTCGGGCAGGAACGACGAGCTGTCGTTCTTCTGGACGTCGCCGAGCTTGCCCTCGGCGGTGCCTCCGGGGCCGGCCAGCAGGAAGAACAGGACGCCGAGGGCGAGCACCACCCACACGCCCCACGGTCGGCGTTGTCGGGGTGGGTCGGGCCGCGTGGTGGGGGCCGGCTGGGTGATGGTCACGTCGTCTCCGGGTCGGGTTCTCGGCACGGGGGCTGCTGCCCGAACGGAGGGTTGCCGTCCGGGCCGAGCAAAAGGTATCGGGACCTCCGGACACGTCTCGATGGGTTTAAGCCCTGAATGACCCCTGACATTCGTCTGGGGGCAGCCCGGGCAGGGGTGCGGACTACCGTGGAGCACGTGACCGCGACCAGCACGACCGACGCCGGCACCCTGCAGATCGTCCGCGCCGGCCTCGTCCCGTACGAGCAGGCCTGGAGGCAGCAGCGCGAGATCCACGAGGCGGTGGCCGACGGCACCCGTCCCGGCACGGTCCTGCTGCTGGAGCACCCGTCCGTCTACACCGCCGGCAAGCGCACCGAGCCGCACGAGCGGCCGTTCGACGGCACGCCGGTCATCGACGTCGACCGCGGCGGCAAGATCACCTGGCACGGCCCGGGACAGCTGGTCGGCTACCCCATCCTGAAGCTGGCCGACCCGGTCGACGTCGTCGCCTACGTGCGCCGCGTCGAGGACCTGCTCATCGCGGTCTGCGCCGAGTTCGGCGTCACGGCCGGACGGGTCGAGGGCCGCTCGGGTGCGTGGGTGAAGGGCACGGACGGTCCCGACCGCAAGCTCGGCCAGATCGGCATCCGGGTCGCCCGCGGGGTGACGCTGCACGGGTTCGCGCTCAACTGCGACCCCGACATGAGCTACTTCGCCAACATGGTGCCCTGCGGCATCCCCGACGCCGCGGTCACGTCGCTGAGCCAGGAGACCGGACGTGACGTCACGGTCGCCGAGGTGCTGCCGGCCGTCGAGCGCCGCCTGCCCGCGCTGCTGAGTACCGTGGACTCGTGACCGCAGTACAGCCGGACGGGCGCCGCATGCTCCGTATCGAGCAGCGCAACGCCGAGACGCCGATCGAGCGCAAGCCCGAGTGGATCAAGACCCGGGCCCGCATGGGTCCCGAGTACACCGAGCTCAAGGCGCTGGTGAAGAACGAGGGCCTGCACACCGTCTGCCAGGAGGCGGGCTGCCCCAACATCTACGAGTGCTGGGAGGACCGCGAGGCCACGTTCCTCATCGGCGGCGACCAGTGCACCCGGCGCTGCGACTTCTGCCAGATCGACACCGGCCGTCCGCAGCCGCTCGACCGCGACGAGCCGCGCCGCGTCGCCGAGAGCGTCCGCACGATGCAACTGCGCTACGCGACCATCACCGGCGTCGCGCGTGACGACCTCGCCGACGGGGGCGCGTGGCTGTACGCCGAGACCGTCCGGCAGATCCACGAGCTGAACGAGGGCACCGGCGTCGAGCTGCTCGCCCCCGACTTCAACGCGATCCCCGAGCTGTTGGCCGAGGTCTTCTCCTCCCGCCCCGAGGTGTTCGCGCACAACGTCGAGACCGTGCCGCGCATCTTCAAGCGCATCCGCCCGGGCTTCCGCTACGAGCGCTCGTTGGACGTCATCCGCGCGGCGCGGGCGGACGGCCTGGTCACCAAGTCGAACCTGATCCTCGGCATGGGCGAGACCCGCGAGGAGATCAGCGAGGCGCTGGCCCAGCTCGTCGAGGCCGGGTGCGAGCTCATCACGATCACGCAGTACCTGCGCCCCTCGCCGCGGCACCACCCGGTCGAGCGCTGGGTCAAGCCCCAGGAGTTCGTCGAGCTGCGCGAGGAGGCCGAGGAGCTCGGCTTCGCCGGCGTCATGAGCGGGCCGCTCGTCCGCTCGTCCTACCGCGCCGGACGGCTTTACGACCAGGCGATGGCCGCCCGCGGCTGACCCTCCCCCTCCCGCCGGGCTGACTGGCACGTTCCCTCGCTGACTGGCGACCTTTGGTCGTCCAGTCATGAGTGGACGTCGCCAGTCATTGCGCGACCCTGCCAGTCGGCGGCCGGGGCCGGACGCGGCGTCAGCCGACGTAGTGGCCGTAGGTGACGTTCGAGGACCAGATGTTCTGGTAGACGATGCCGTCGCGCGGGGTCGCGGCGGCGACCTGCTTGTGGCCGCCGGCGTAGATCGCGACGTGGAAGATGCCGCCGCCACCGTGGTAGAAGACCAGATCGCCCGGACGGGCGGCAGCGGCCGACACCTTGCGCATGCCGCGCATGGCGGCCTGCGAGTTCGTGTTGTGGGGCAGCGTCGCGACCTTGGCCACGCCGTAGACGTACTTGGTGAAGCCCGAGCAGTCGAAGCCCCGGCGCGGCGACGCGCCGCCGTCGACGTAGCGCGCCTTGCCGACGTAGCGCTTGGCGATGCTGACGATCTGCGAGCCCGACGGCGGGGTGTACTGCTTCACCGCCTGGCCCGACAGGGCGGTCTTCGTCCGTCCGATGCCGAAGCTCTTCGCCTGCACCGACGCGACCTTGCGCGTCACCGTGAAGGTGTGCTGGAAGCGGTGGTTCGGCAGGTTCGCGATCGCCCGTCCGAGGTAGACGCCTCCGGCGTAGATGCGGACGCCGATCGTGCGGCTGCGGTCGCGCGAGTCGTAGGCCCAGCCGCGGACGGACAGCCGGTGCGCCGACTGGTTCTGCACCGCGACGGTGACGTCCCCGCGGGGACCCCCGGCGGCGGACGCGACGGGCGCGCCCGCGACGAGGACGGTGGTGGTGGCGGCGGCTGCGCCCATCAGGGCGACGGCACGACGGAGCACGGACAACCTCCGGGTGGGGGACGGAGTCGAACACGCCGGCGGCGGCACGAAGGTCCGAGTATGCATAACGGAACGGTGACGAGGCAAACGCAGAGCTAACACGGATCCCACGCCCGCGCCCTTGGGGCGTTCGCGGCGGCAACTACGATCGGAGCCATGGCAGCGTCCGGCAAGAAGGCAGCGAAACCGAAGCTCACCAAGGAGCAGAAGTCGGCGCTGCGCGCGGCGAAGAAGCAGAAGCGGCGCGAGACCTTCAGCAACCTCAAGCAGGCCTTCACGCTGACCCGTCAGCAGGACCCGAAGTTCCTGCCCTACCTGATCGGCTTCACCGTCGTGACGGCGGCGGTCGTCTACGCGCTGGGCCTGATCATCACCGACTCCGTGGTGGTGCCGATCCCGATCGCGCTGCTGCTCGCGATCTTCGTCGGCATGCTGGTGTTCTCGCGCCGGGCGCAACGCTCGATGTTCGCGCAGGCCGAGGGACAGGCGGGCGCCGCCGGCTGGATGCTGCAGCAGAACCTGCGCGGTGACTGGCGGCTGACCCAGGCCGTCGCCGGCACCACGCACCTCGACGCGATCCACCGCCTGGTCGGACGGCCGGGCGTCGTGCTGGTCGCCGAGGGCGCGCCGCACCGGCTGCGCGGGCTCATCGCGCAGGAGAAGAAGCGCACCGCCCGCATCGTCGGCGACACCCCGATCTACGACGTCACCGTCGGCTCGGGCGAGGGCGAGATCCCGCTGTCGAAGCTCAACCGGCACCTGCTGAAGCTTCCGGCGAACCTCTCAAAGGAGCAGGTCAACGCCCTCGAGAAGCGGCTGCAGGCACTGGGCGGCGCGAAGTCCCCGCTGCCGCAGGGCCCGATGCCGCAGGGCGCGAAGATGCGCAACGTGCAGCGCACCGTCCGCCGTCGCACCTGAGGCGGCCGTGACCTCACCCTCCCACCAGCCGCAGAAGTACAAGGGCGAGCGCCTCGGCCTGCCCGACGCAGGCGTCGGTTCGCTCGCCCCCACCGGCCCGCGGGTGCTCGCGTTCCTCGTCGACGCGCTGATCGCGACCGTGATCGCCGCACTGTTCGTGCGCGGCGGCGGGGGCGGCGGGTTCGCCGACCAGCTCCCCCGCTCCTGGAGCCTGCTGCCACTGGCGGTCGACTACGTGGTCGGCTGCCTGTTCTTCGGGCGGACGCTCGGCATGTACCTGTTCGGGCTGCGGCTCATCCGCGTCGACCGCAACGAGGCGGTCGGGCCGGGCCGCATCCTGTTGCGCACGCTGCTGCTGTTCCTGCTCGTCCCCGCCGTGATCTTCGACCGCGACAACCGGGGCCTGCACGACCGCTTCACCGACACCGCGGTCGTCCGCGGCAAGTGACCCGCACCACCCGTCCGGATCGCCGGATTTGCGGGGTCGGGGACCGTCCCGGTCACCTCCCTGAAACAATCCGGACGTAGCGTCGCCGCCGATTCCCCAATCGCCTATCCGGAGGTCTGATGTTCACCAGCCCCGACGAGGTCCTGAGCTTCGTGAAGAACGAGAACGTCGAGTTCATCGACGTCCGCTTCACGGATCTCCCCGGCCAGCAGCAGCACTTCAACGTGCCCGCGGCCACCTTGCCCGAGGACTTCTTCACCGAGGGCGCCATGTTCGACGGCTCCTCGATCCGTGGCTTCGCCGCGATCCACAAGTCCGACATGAAGCTGATCCCGGACCCCGAGACCGCCTTCGTCGACCCGTTCCGCCGCGCCAAGACGCTCAACCTGAACTTCTCGATCGTCGAGCCGCGCACGGGTGAGCCCTACGAGCGCGACCCGCGCCAGGTGGCCAAGAAGGCCGAGGAGTACCTGAAGACGACCGGCATCGCCGACACGTCGTACTTCGGTCCCGAGGCGGAGTTCTACGTCTTCGACGACGTCCGCTTCGAGACCGCGCAGAACCGCGGGTACTACCACATCGACTCGATCGAGGGCGCCTGGAACACCGGTCGCGTCGAGGAGGGCGGCAACCGCGGCTACAAGACGCGCTACAAGGGCGGCTACTTCCCGGTGCCCCCGGTCGACCACTACGCCGACCTGCGCGACGAGATGAGCACCGCGCTCATCAACGCCGGTTTGAAGCTGGAGCGGGCGCACCACGAGGTGGGCACCGCCGGCCAGGCCGAGATCAACTACGAGTTCAACACGCTGCAGAAGGCCGCGGACGACGTCCAGAAGTTCAAGTACATCATCAAGAACGTCGCCTGGGCCGCGGGCAAGACGGCCACCTTCATGCCGAAGCCGCTGTTCGGCGACAACGGCTCGGGCATGCACTGCCACCAGTCGCTGTGGAAGGACGGCTCGCCGCTGTTCTACGACGAGCTCGGCTACGCCGGCCTGTCCGACACGGCGCGCTACTACATCGGCGGCCTGCTGCACCACGCGCCGTCGCTGCTCGCCTTCACCAACCCGACGGTGAACAGCTACCACCGCCTGGTGCCGGGCTTCGAGGCGCCGGTCAACCTGGTCTACTCGGCCGGCAACCGTTCCGCCTGCATCCGCGTTCCCATCACCGGCACGTCGCCGAAGGCGAAGCGCATCGAGTTCCGCGTGCCCGACCCGTCGGCGAACCCGTACCTGGCGTTCTCGGCGATGCTGATGGCCGGCCTGGACGGCATCAAGAACAAGATCGAGCCGGCCGCGCCCGTCGACAAGGACCTCTACGAGCTCCCGCCGGACGAGCTGGCCTCCATCGCGCAGGTGCCGGGTTCGCTCAATGCGGTGCTCGACCGGCTCGAGGCCGACCACGAGTACCTCACCGAGGGCGGCGTCTTCACCGAGGACCTCATCGAGGCCTGGATCGGGTACAAGCGCGCCAACGAGATCGACCCGATCCGCTTGCGCCCGCACCCGCACGAGTTCGAGCTGTACTACGACGTCTGATCTACGACGTCTGATCGTTGTTCGGCGGCGGCCCCGGGACCTGTCCCGGGGCCTTCGTCGTGCCGGGGGGCTGTTTGCCGGTCCGGCGTTCGGGCACGTCCTTGGTGAGCGACGGCGAACGCCGTCCGTGGATCGGAGGACGACATGGCTTCTGGAGTGGCGACGGTGTGGGTCCCGGTGACCGACATGGACCGTGCGGTGCGGTTCTACGAGGGCACGCTCGGGTTGTCGGTGAAGAGCCGGGAGGGCGACGACTGGTCGGAGATCGAGGCGGACGGCCTGACGATCGGGCTCAACGGACGCGAGACGGCGGCCGAGGGCGGGCACGGCGGCGCGGTGATCTCGTTCCGTCCGGACGGCGACATCGAGGACGAGGTCTCGCGGCTGCGCGAGGCCGGCGTCGAGTTCACCGGCGAGATCAGCGACCACCCGTGGGGACGCATCGCGCCCTTCCGCGACAGCGAGGGCAACGACCTGCAGCTCTACGCACCGCCTGCGTGACGATCAGATCGTGATCAGCATGACCTCGTGCTCGAACACGTACCCGCCGGTGTCGGTGCGGCAGCCGGCGAGGTAGTCGCCGAGCACGGGCGCGGCCTCCATCTCGTCGAGTCCGACGGTGTCGTCGAAGGCGCACCGCTGCAGGAAGCCCTCGGCGACGGCGCGGTCGTCCGTCCCGCTCGTGTATATGACGGTGCGGGTGCGGACGTTCGCGCCTGCGGCGCCGAGCGCGTCCGCGACCTGCTCGGCCGTCGTGTACGGCGTCGCGGCACGGACGCCGGCGCGGAACGCGTCGTAGAACGCAAGGTAGTGCGAGCGCGCTGTGGCCTGGGCGACGAAGCCGAGGCCACCGGGTCGCAGCGCGGCGACGAAGCGCGCGGCGCCGCGGGCGAGTTCGTCCGGCGGCAGGGCGTACAGCGCATGCGTCGCCCACACCACGTCGTACGGCCCGGCGCCGGCCGGCAGGTCCTGCAGCGTGACCTGGTGCTCGTCCCCCGCCCGGAACGGCGGACGCAACTGCGCGCGGGCCTCGGCGAGGCTGAACGCGGACGGGTCGAGCAGGTCGTACGTGAGCTCGGGCAGGTCCGACAGGTCGCAGTACCGCTGCAGCGCGGACGGGAACTTGCCCGACCCGCACGCGACGTCCAGCAGTCGCCAGCCCGGGCGGGCGAGCGCGCCGAGCGTGGCCGGCCAGTCGTCGGCGAGCGCGAGCTGCCGGTAGTCCTCGATCGCGAGGACGTAGAAGTCCTCCATCTCGGCGCGGCCGGCCTCGCTCCAGTGCTCGAGGCTGCGGGCGGCGGTGTCGTCAGCGGTGTCGTCCGCGGTGTCGTCGGCGGTGCTCATCCGCTCATCCTGCTGGAGCAACCCCGTCCGGTCGGTGCGCGACCACGACCAGACCGGCGAGGTCCCCGGTCACCCGTCCCGGCCCGAGGTGGTGCGTCATCCGCTCACCCACCGCCCGGGTCAGCTCGTCGAGCGGTCCGAGTCGCTCGAGGCCGAAGCGCAGCGGTGTCCCGAGACAGAACCCGACCGCCAGGTCGTCGGCGGACGCGGCCGTCCCCCGCACCACGTGCCGCCGGATCTGCTCGCACTCGAGGCCGCCGGCGACGACGTCGGACCGGATGAGACCGGCATCGTGATAGCCGTGCGGCACCTGTTCGACGAAACGCGGCGCCTGGCTGCCGAACAGGTCGTGCAGTGCCGCGACGAGGGCGGCCGGAAAGGGCGAGGCCGCCACGTCGTCCCAGACGCAGAACACCAGGTGCCCGCCGGGTCGCAGCACCCGCGCCGCCTCCCTGACCGCTGCCGGGCGGTCGGGGAAGAACATCCACCCGAACTGGCACGCGACGACGTCGAACGCGTCGGACGGCAGGGGCAGCGCCTGCGCGTCGGCGGTCGTCCACTCGGCCGCACCGACCCTGGACGATCCGAACGACACCATGTCGGCGTTGAGGTCCGTCGCGACGAGGCGCGCGGCGGGCACTCGGCGGACGAGTTCGGCGGTGAGCACCCCGCTGCCGGCGGCGAGTTCGAGCACGTCACTCGGCGCGTACCCGGCGACGGCGTCGCTCATGACACCGGCCCACGGCGCGAACAGCGAGGGCCCCAGGCAGCGGTCGTAATGACCGGGCATCGAGTCGTACCACCCCGCGGCGCTCGTCATCACGGCAGCATGGGCGCTCGCGCGGTGCGCGTCAGCCCCGGCGCGCGGATCGGGCAGGGGGACGCCGCCTCGCGGTGGTCAGCCCGGCGCCTCGACCCCGTGGCCCGGCAGGGCGCCGGTCTGCACGACGTAGGACGCGAGCGCCTCGACGTGGCCGTCACGGGTCAGTTCGTCGCAGGCGCGCTCCCAGGCCTCGGTGGCCTCGAGCTCGGTCCAGCCGGGCGAGCGCGCGAGCAGCACCCCGATGGCGATACCGACCTCGCGGGCCTGGCGCAGTTCGGCGCGCAGGCCCGCGATGACGAGGTCACGCTCGCGCAGACGGTCCTCGAGCGCGGCCACGGTCGGGACGTCGTCGTCCTGCGGCACGGTGTGCTCCCCCGGTTGGTCGATGCGGCCCCGTCCGACGCTAGGAGCGTCACGACCGGCCGACCACACCCTTGGGGAGGTAGCGTCTGCGCGCCGCGCCTCGTTACCACCCGCGGCGCACCATGGACGGATGGAGATCGCGCCGTCGGGCGACACCGCGGACGTCGGCCTGTTCGGACCCGACTCGGTGACGTGGCGCGTGCACGGCGATCCGTCGATGCTCCTCGCGGGCTTCCGGGCGCTGATGCTGCAGGCGGTCCATCCGCTCGTGATGGCCGGCTTCGACGACAACTCGTTCTTCCGCGGCGACCCGTGGGGACGGCTGCGCCGCACCGGCGAGTGGGTCGCGACGATCACCTACGGCACCACCGCGGACGCGCAGCAGGCCGGGGCCGGCCTGCGCCGGCTGCACGCCTCGCTGGCTCCCGGCGTCGAACCGGAGTCGGGCGAGCCCTACCGGGTCGACGACCCGGACCTGCTGCTGTGGGTGCACTGCACCGAGGTCGAGTCGTTCCTGTCGACCTACCGGCGCAGCGGCGGCACGCTCGGCCCGGGCGACGGTGACCGCTACGTCGACGAGATGCGCGCCAGCGCGGCTCAGGTCGGACTCGACCCGGCCGACGTCCCCCGGTCCGAGCGGGAGATCGCCGACTACTACGACCGGGTCCGTCCGTCGCTGCGGGTCACCCGGGTCGCCCGCCGCAACGTGCTGTGGGGGTTCGCTCCCCCGATGCCGCGCTGGGTCTCGCTCGCCACGCCGGCCCGTCCGGCCTGGGCCTCGATGGTTGCCGTCGCCGGTGCGATGCTGCCGCCGTGGGCACGGCGGCTCTACGGGTTGCCCGCGCTGCCCACCACCGATCCGGTGGCGAGCCTGGCCGGCCGGGTGGTCCGGCGCACGGCACTGACCCTGCCCGACCGCGTCATGCAGAGTCCCGCGTACCGCGACGCGCTGGCCCGGGTCGCGGCCGCCTGAGGTCATGTCGTCGCGGGTCGCGCCGGCGCTCCGCGCCCGAGCGGCTCGTGCGGGCACCTGGTTCGTCGCCCGCGGGCATCACCCTGGGGACGCGGGCCGCCGGCCACCGCGAGGACCTGCTGTGGGCGGTGACCGAAACCGGCATCGGGTAGCGCGGGGCTGAGAGCACCCCGCCGCCGAAAGTCCCGATTCGGGGTGAAAAGGGCCCCGACTGAGCGCGGAAGGACCTGTAAATCGGGCATTGTGCCCGTGTGTGTTGACCGCTAAACCACGCTCGGAAAGACTGCGTGAGCATCCGGATTCGGGCCGGGGTGCGTGATGCTCCCGGGCGGCCCCGAAGCCGTCGCGGGAGCGGGATCGAGGGACTCGCAGCGATGTTCATCCGCTTGGTGGACGACAGCCTGGAGCACATGCTCCGCGCGGAGCTGCCCTTCCCCGAAGAAGCCGGTGACGTGAGTTTCGACGTGCCGAGTTCGGCGTGGGCCGGTTCGGTCACGCGCCCCACCGTGAACCTGTTCCTGTTCGACATCTCCCGCAGCTCGCAGCCCAACCGCTTCACCCGTCGCGCGTCCGCCGAGGACGGCCGCACCGAGCGCCGCAAGCCGCAGCCGATGATCGAGCTGAACTACATGATCAGCGCCTGGGTGGGCAACGACCCGCGCGAGTCGCACCAGCTGCTCGGCGAGGTGCTCAGCCGCTTCGCCGCCCGTGACGCGCTGCCGGCCGAGTACGTCGCCCCCGAACTCGAGGCGCCGATCCTCATCTCGTTCGTCGAGGACGACCGGCACCGCGCCCGCGACATCTGGAACGGCGCCAACAACTCGCTGCAGGCCGGGTTCTCGATGCACGTCACCGTCCCCGCCGACACGTTCGGCTGGACCCTCGAGCCCCGCGGCGTGACCATGATCCAGGCCGGAGCGGCCCCGACGGTCCCCGCGGGATCCGACTGACCATGCGCGTCTCCTCCGAGTCCACGTCGCTCGCGGTCAGCCCCGGCGAGTCGACGGCGCTGACGATCGACGTCCGCAACACCGACGACGTCATCGCCGGTGTCAGCGCGAACGTGATCGGCCTCGCCACCGAGCACGTGACCTCCGAACCGCGGATGCTGCCGCTGTTCCCCGACTCGTCCGGCACGCTGCGGGTCGACCTCGCCGTGCCGCGCGCGCACCCGGCCGGACGCCACTCCCTCACCGTCGAGCTCGTGTCGCACGGCACCGCCGGACCGCCCGACTACCTGGACGTCGACCTCGACGTCGCCGCCGATCCGGGGCTGCGCCTCACCGCGCGCCCCCGCGTGGCCCGCGCCCGCCGCAGCGCCCGCTACGTGCTCGAGCTCGTCAACACCGGCAACGTCCCGCTCGACGTCACGCTGAAGGGCGTCGACGTCGACCGCCGCACCGAGGTGACGTTCACCCCCGAGCGGCGCCGGGTCGAGCCGGGCACGATCGTGCCGATCCTGGTGCGGGTCAAGGGCCCGCGCATGATCTTCGGCTCCGAGACCGAGCGTGCGGTCAGCGTCGAGGCCCTGGCACGGCAACTGCTGCCGGGCGTCGCACCCGCGCTCCCGCCGGCCGAGCCGACCCAGGAGGAGCTCGCCGACCGCTGGGTCAGCAGCTTCGTGCCCGACGAGCCCGCCGAGAACGATCCCGTCCTGCCGGCGGAGCCGATCGCAGCCGGCGAGCTGAAGCGCACCGTCGTCGTCCGCCTCAAGCAACGCGCCCTCATCGGCCGCGGCCTGCTGACGATCCTGATCCTCATGGGCATCCTCGCCCTCTGGGCGGGCGCGTTCCTGTTCGGCCTGCTCAAGGTGTTCGCCGACGACCCGGTGACCAAGCAGGCGCCGGCCTCGTTCTTCGCCAGCCTGCCCGAGAAGGACGGCGGCAAGGGCGGCGCCGGCGGTGCCGCGGGCAACGGCGCCGGCGCGGCCGGTGCCGACGTCGCCCCCGCCGGCGCCCTCGACAAGTCCGGCCAGATGCCCCCGGGCACGGGCGCGACGGTGAAGGGCCGGGTCGTGGGCAAGGCGGACAGCCGTCCGGTCGGCCGCATCCTGGTGACCGCCTACCGACTCGGCCGCGACGGCAAGCTGGTCGCCGCCAGCAGCGCGGCGACGCAGAGCGACGGCACCTACGCGCTGGCCGGGCTGTTCCCGACCCAGTACCGCATCAAGTTCAGCCGCGACGGCTTCGACACCGTCTGGTTCCCGGGCCGCACGGCACAGGCGCAGGCGCAGTGGGTCGCGGCCGACCCGCAGGCCACCAAGGCCGGCGTCAACGCCGTCATGACGGGTCACAAGGCCACCATCTCGGGGCTCGTCGACGACGGCAGTTCGTCCGTTCCGCCGCGCACGAAGGTGACCGCGCGGCCGCTGCTGGGCGCGTCGACGGGCACGGTCGCGGCGTCGGCGACGACGAACGCCGCCGGCGCCTACAAGCTGGTCGGCCTCGCCGCGCCGGCGAGCTACGAGCTCACCTTCCAGACGCCCGGTTACCAGCCCAGCACGCTGACCGAGACGGTCTCCGGCGGCGACCGCCGCATCGAGCCGACCGTGCTGCTCGGCGCGAACCAGGGCAGCATCACCGGCCTGGTGACCTCCGGCGGCCAACCGCTGGGCGGCGCGACGGTGAGCACCACCGTCGACGGCCGCAAGATCACCGTCGGCACGCCGACGACGGGCCAGGTCGGCCGGTTCGTCATCAGCGGGCTGCGCACCCCCGACACCTACGTCGTCACCGTCTCCAGCCCCAAGCGCGGAACGGTCACGCGCGTCGTGGCGCTGAAGGCCGGCCAGCAGTCGGCCGACCTGACGGTCGCGCTGCGGGCGGGCGACAACAGCCTGCTCGGGTCGGTCAAGGACACGAACGGCGACGGCATCGGCGGTGCGACGGTCACGGTCACCGACAGCTCCGGCGGTCCGGCGCTGTCGACATCCACCCTCACCGGCGGCACGGACAAGGGCAGCTTCATCATCAACGGCGCGTCCGGCGGGAGCCTCACCATCACGGCCAGCGCGCCGAACTACGAGTCGGCGACGGTGGTGACGACGGGGTCCGGTCCGACTCCGCCCATCGTGCTGCGGCAGGCCTCGGGGACGCTGACGGGCATCGTCCGCGCAGGAGGGAACCCGGCCGCCGGCGCGGCCATCAGGGCGACCAACGGGCTCACGACGTACACGACCACGGCGAACTCCTCCGACGGGCGGTACACGCTGTCGGGATTGCCGGGCGGCACGTACAGCGTCACCGCCACCCTGGCCGGTTACCAGCAGAGCACCGCGATCGTGACGCTCGAGAGCGGCGGCCGGGCCACCGCCGGGCGTCTCGTGCTGCCGAAACCGGAGCGGTGACATGCGCGTCGATGTGACACCGGACGTCATCGACGTCGCTCCGGGCCGCGAGACGACGGTGATCGTCACCGTCACGAACACGGCCGACATCATCGGCGGCTACGCGCTGCGCGTGCTCGGCGCCGACCCCGGCTGGGTGACGCTGTCCGAGGACTCGCTGTCGCTCTTCCCGGACGAGGTGCGGGCCGTCCAGCTCACCGTCGAGCCGCCGCCGGGCCTCACGGCGGGCACCCGGCGCCTCGCCGTGCAGGTGCGCGAGCTCACCGAGCCCTACGACAGCGTCGTCGCCGACATCGACCTCGTGGTGCCGGCGGTTCCCGACTCGCAGCTGCGCGTCGACCCGCTCGTCTTCGAGGGCGGCAAGCGCTCGAGCTTCAGCCTGCTCGTCGAGAACACCGGCAACACCGAGCTCGACGGCTACCTCAGCGCCTCCGACCCGGAGAGCGAGGTCCAGTTCGAGTTCGAACCGGACCGTCTCGTGCTCGCTCCCGGACAGCACGCCGTCGTCGAGATGCGCGCGCGGGCGAAGCGGCCGTTCTTCGGCTCGCCCGCCGTCCGCTCGCTGTCGGTCTTCGTCGACGACGCGCCGGCCGCCGCCGTCGTCCTCCCGGCGGCCACCGACGACGAGAACGAACGGCAGGCCCTCGCGGGCGCCACGTTCATCCAGAAACCGATCTTCGCGCGCGGGGCCCTGGCCCTCATGGGGTTGCTGGCCGCGGCGACGGTCTTCGCCCTGCTCATCTCGCTCGCGCTGACCAAGCTGGTCGCGCAGAGCGCGGCCGACCGCAACCTCGCGCTGCAGGTCGCCGCCGCCCAGGACTCCCAGAACGACGGGTCCGGCAGCTCGGGGGTGTCCGGCACCGTCCGCCAGCTCACCACCGGAGCGGGCGCCCGCAGCGTCACAGTGAACGTGTACGACGCCTCGGACGCCCAGAACGCGATCGCGTCGACGACGACGAAGCCGGACGGCACCTACGCCGTGAGCGGCCTGGCGGCGGGCAGCTACAAGCTCTCCTTCCGCGGGGCCGGCCTCACCGCGGTCTGGTACCCCGCCTCGGCGACCCCGGACAACGCCTCGGACGTCACGCTCGAGGACGGCAAGGTCACCCAGAACATCAACGTCACGGTCAGCGGCGTCCCGGCGAAGATCAGCGGCACGGTGAGCGGCGACGACGTGGGTGCGGCGACGCTGTACCTCGAGTCCGGCTCGCTCCCGGCGGTCGGCTCGGCGTCCGGCACCGGGCCCGACGCCGGCTCCCGCACCCGGCTGAACGCGCCCGCCACCCCGGGCTCGCCGACGACCTCCGGCGCCGCGGCCCCGGGCGCCGGCGCGGTCGTCCAGCAGGTCCCCATCGGTTCGGACGGGACCTTCACGCTCAGCAACGTGCCCTCGCCCAGCGTGTACCGGCTCGTGGTCGTCAAGGCCGGCTACGCCACCGCCGTCCAGCGCGTCGACGTCGGCGCCGGCGAGGACCGCAAGGGCGTGCAGGTCCAACTGGTCAAGGGCGACGGTCTCATCAGCGGCACCGTGACGGGCGAGGGCCGCAGGCTCGGCGGGGCGAGCCTCGTCGCGACGTCGGGGTCGTCGACCGCCAGCACCGTGTCGGTGACCGGCACCGGCACGTTCGCCCTGCGCGCGCTCGCCACGCCGGCGACCTACACGGTCGTCGTGAGTGCGAAGGGCTTCGGCGCACAGACGCTCAGCCTCAGCCTGACGCAGGGCCAGCACCTGCAGGGCGTCGACATCTCGTTGAGCAAGTCGTCGGCCACCGTCCAGGGCATCGTCACCCTCGCCACGGGCACGTCGTCGCTCCCGCAGGCGGGCTCGCCCGGCGACTCCAACGAGCTCGGCGGCGTCAGCGTGACGATCACCGACGGCACCATCGTGCGCCAGACGACGAGCGCGAGCTCGGGCGCCGGCGTGGGCACGTGGCAGATCCGCGGCCTGCCCCGTCCGGGTTCCTACACCGCGACCTTCTCCCGCAGCGACCTCGAGACCCAGACCATCGCCGTCGCCGTCGACGCGAGCGGTGTCGTCACCGCCGGGTCCGGGACGCTCACCGCGCAGGGCATCCCGGTCGTCATGCGTACCGCCACCGGACGCGTAGCGGGCTACATCAGCCAGGTGAAGGGCACCCGCCACTGCGGCTCCGGCGCGCGGCTCGGCGAGGCCAGCGTGACCCTGAGTTCCGGGTCGTCGTCGTTCGCGGTCACGTCCGCCTCGGTGGGCGACTGCGGCCGGTACGTCTTCGACGCCATCCCGCCCGGCACCTACACCCTGTCCGCCAGCACGAGCACCGGCACGACGCCCACCTCGCGCAGCGTCACCGTCGTCGCGGGCGAGTCGGTGCCGGCGAGCCTCGCCGACATCGTGCTCAACGACCCCGCGTCGGTCACCGGCACGGTCGTCGACGGCAAGAACAAGCCACTGCCGAACTGGACCGTCTTCCTGTACCAGCGCGACCAGTACCCCGGGATCGTGTACCGCAGCAAGCTCACGGACGGGCGGACCGGCGCATTCGCCGTCAACGACGTCGAGGCAGGCCAGTACGTGGTGGCGGTGTCGCCCACGCCCGACCCCGGTGACGCCGTGACCTACAAGCGGGTCACCGTCCGTCCGAGCACCACGTCAACCATCACGGTGAAGGTGAACCGATGACCGGCTCGTTGATCATGCGCGAGCCGGCCGAGCTGCCGCCGGGCGTCCGCCTCCTCGCCCGCGACGGTGTCGTGCGCACCTCCGCCGGCACACCGGCCGGCGCCGGTGTCGTCGTCGTCAACCGTTCGCCGGAACCCCGCGTCATCGCCGTCGCGGTCATGGGTGTCGACGCGTCGTGGCTGCCCGCCCCGATCCGCACCGGCGTCGTCCTGCCGGGCGACTCGGTGACCGCCGAGTTCGCCCTCGAGCCGGCGGCGGGCAGCATGCCCGGCGGTTACGCGTTCGCCGTGACCGTGCAGGCGCTGGACCCGGTGACCGGGCGTGCGATGTCCCCCGCGGCCATCGCCGACGGCACGCTCGTCGTCGACGCGCCCGGACGCGTCGAGGTCGCCATCCGTCCCGCCGAGCAGCAGCGACGGCTCAAGGGACGGCTCAGCGTCGCGGTCACCAACACCGGCGGCACGCCCGAGGACGTCGCGCTCGACGTGCACTCCAGCACGTCACTGCGCTTCCGCCTGCCGCGCTCGGTGCAGGTGGGCCCGGGCCAGACCCGCGTGGTCACGACGCCGGTGCGGGTCCGCCACCGCATGATCGGCGAGGCGGCCCGACACGTCTACACCGTCACCGCGCGCGGATCCGGTGCGGTGAAGAGCGTCGACGGAGCCGTCACCGGCAAGCCCATCTTCGGTCGCACCGGTCCCAAGGTCATCGCCTTCGTCGCGATCATCGCGATGTGGGTCGTCCTGGCCGTCACCTTCATCCCCCGCATCTCCAACACCTTCAGCAGTCCCGACGACGCCGCGAACTCCGCCAGCGCGCTGGCGGAGAAGGGCAGGGACAAGCTGCGGGTCACGAAGTCGGCGACGAGCACGAAGTCCGCCGACGGCACGAAGGACGGCGGGCCCGGCGGTGGGTCGGACGGCGGCGGCGCGCAGCAGGGCGGCGGTGACAAGAAGAACGGCTCCGGCAACGGCGGCAACGGCGGCAACGGCGGCAACGGCGGCAACGACGCCGCCACCGCCTCGGCGACGCCGAAGGTGCAGTTCAGCGGCACGCTGGCCGGCAGCAACCCCGACGGCGTGACCGTCTCGATGCGCCGCACCTCGCTGGTCGACGACCAGCTGCAGGGCGCGAACGGCGTCGGCGTCGACCCCGCCGTGTTCGACGGTGCCGGCAAGATCCCCGAGCAGGCGCTGGCGGTCCCGTCGAGCGTCACCACGACGTCGTCGCGGCCCGCGGCGGCCGGCAGCAACCGGCAGCCGTCCGGCGAGCGCGTCACGCGCACCACCAGCGACGGCGCATGGGCGTTCGCCCGGGTCAGCGCGCCCGGCTTCTACCTGCTGACGTTCTCCAAGCCCGGGTTCCAGGCGCAGCGTTACGTCCTGGACTCGACCAGCGAGGCCGCGACCCAGCCGATGAAGGTCACGCTGCTGCCCGGACAGGGCAAGCTTCGCGGCAAGGTGAACGGACCCACCGGCCCGATCCCCGGCGCCACGATCACGATCACCGACGGCACCACGACCCTGTCGACCAGCTCGAACTCGCAGAGCGACCGCGGTGCCTGGACGGTCACGGGACTGACCACGCCCTCGACCTACCTGGTGACCGCCTCCGCGCCGGGGTACGGCACCGCGTCGGCGCTGCAGAAGATCGGCGCGGGCGGTGAGGGTCGCATCGACCTCACCCTGTCGCGCGACGCCACGACCGTCACCGGCAAGGTGACCGGTCAGGACCTGTCCGGGCTGTCCGACGGGTTCATCCCGGTCGGCGGCGTGACGGTGACCGCCAGCGGCAACGACATCGTGCGCACCTCGACGACGCTCACCGACGCCGACGTCCGCGGCACCTACATCCTTCCGGCGCTGCCGTCGGGCAAGTACGTGTTCACGTTCAGCGCCCCGGGCTACCTCGATCAGACCAAGCAGGTCGAGGTGACGCTCGGTGGCCGCCTCGTGCCCCAGAACGGTGAGCTGTCCGCGTCCGCCGGCATCGTCACCGGCACCGTCACGGGTGTGACCCTGAACGACCAGGGCGACCCCGTCCTCGTCGACGGCCAGAAGTACGTACCGCTCAACGGCGCCGGCGTGATCCTGCAGTCCGGCAGCAACAAGTACAAGGCGACCACCGACAACGGCACGTTCACGGTCACCGGCGTCGCGCCCGGTGACTACACCGTCAGCGCCGAGTACGCGAACCTCGCCACCGCCTATTCGTCGGTGACGGTCAAGGCCGGGTCCGGCAAGGCCGCCCAGGTCCCGGACGGTTCGCTGCAACTGGACGTGCTGCCGCTCGAGGACAACTCGACGATCAGCGGCGTCGTCACCGACTCGCAGAGCCCGAGCGGGCAGATCGACTGCTCGACCTCGGACACGCCGGGGTGCCAGCTGAGCTTCACCCTCATCGA
The DNA here is from genome assembly GCF_054781375.1 of Jatrophihabitans fulvus. NCBI lineage: Bacteria > Bacillati > Actinomycetota > Actinomycetes > Jatrophihabitantales > Jatrophihabitantaceae > Jatrophihabitans > Jatrophihabitans fulvus. The sequence continues at coordinate 732,486 of NZ_BAAGUN010000001.1, read as the reverse complement.
CACCAGCCAGCCGCCACCGGCCGCCGAGATCGCGCAGAACGACCCGCGTGCCGCGAAGTACTACGTGCCCATCAACGCCGGCGCGGACGACAGCATGTTCTCCTCGCCCGCGACGAAGAACCCGGCGTCGGACGGTCCCACCCCGTACACGATCAAGACCGACGACAACGGGTTGCCGCCCGGCCAGTACCGCCTCATCATCGGCGCCAACGGGTACCTTCCCGCGTCGGTGACGGTGCGGGTACCGGCCAACGCGCCCGCGGCCGTGCCGCCCGTCGCGCTGATCCGGGCCAACAAGCTCTCCGGAACCCTGGCGACCAGCGGCAGCATCGACGTCGGCCCGAACAACTACACGGACCCGGCCAAGGTGACCCACGCGGACACCACCAACCCCGACGCGGCGACGACGACCGACCAGTACGTCACCTGCGTGTACGTGGTGCCCTCCACCCTCGCGAAGCGGCCGAACCTCGACGGGTGCAAGAAGCCGGCCGACACGGGCACCTGTGTCGCGATCGGCAAGGCCCAGGCGGGTTACAAGGTGGTCGACCCCACCACGAACTCGTGGTCGATCTCCGGCCTGTGCGACGGCACCTACGACGTGTACGTCGTGACGAACAACCCCTGGTACACCCCGCAGAAGCCGGCCGAGCAGACGGTGGCACGCGGGCAGACGGCCGACGTGCCCCTCGACTTCCCGCGCAACGCGACGGTCGTGCTCACCGTTCGCGTGATCGATCCCGACACCGACCTCGACACCTCCACCGGGACCCTGCAGTCGTACCTGCCGAAGGGCAGCGACTGGAAGGCGTACTGCGACGTCACGAGCGCCGACCGCACCACGGTGCGAGCCACGAGGGCGACGCTGGCGGGCAACACGGTCACGGTCGACGGCGTGCCCGTGCCCCCGGGCGGGCAGACGAACTGTTTCGTCAGCACCCGTCCGAACACGGCCCAGTCGGCGGTCCCCACCCTCGACGGGGTGCTGCGCGGACTTCCGGTGCAGGTGAACAAGACCGCCTCCGGTTCGATGGACCTCACCCAGAGCGTCGGCGCCGTGTCGGGCGCGCTGATCGTCGACCGGGAGTCGAAGGCCAACGACCCGTTCGCCGGCGTCCAGGTGACCGTCACCGCGCGACTGCGCGACTCGTCCTCGGGGCAGATCGCGCCCACGCAGAAGACGCTGACGACCGACTCGGCCGGCTGCTTCGCGATCGTCAAACAGGGGACGCCCGTCAACGGCGTCTATCCGCCGCTGAACAGCCCCTGCAGCGCGGCCGCGACCTGGGTCCTGCCGACCACGGCGAATGCCTCGGACCCCGGCAACCTGACGTTGGCGAAGCGCTACGTCACCGTGTCCGTCACCGGCGACCTCGCCTCGGGCGTGCAGCCCTACTCCCAGTCGGTGCAGTTCACCGTCGGCGCCACCAAGACCATCGAGCTGACGCCGCGCGGCAAGTTCGTGACCCCGCCGAATCAGACGACGGGCACCAGCTCGGCGCTGCGGGTGTCGCTCACCGCCAACGGCCAGGCCGTGGAGTCCGACGACGCGACGAAGGTGAAGCTGACCGCGAACAAGGTCTTCCAGGGGCCGGACGACACGACGTCCTTCGATCACGCCGTGGCCGCCTCGGGCGTCTCGGGCATCACCCTGCAGGTGGCCAGCGGCAAGGGCGGCGTGTCGTGGACCGACCCCAAGGTGACGGACGGTTCCGAACGCGCGGCGTCGGGCACCTATCTCATCTCGGTGACTCCCCCGTCCGGCTACGAACTCAAGAGCAGCGACCCCATCTACTTCAGGTGCCCCTTCAGCGCCGCGAGCTGCACCCCGCTGACCATCGAGCTGGTGAGAAAGGCGACCTTCTCCGGCACGGTGACGGGCGTGCTCGGTCAGCAGCGGACGATCGAGGGCAACCCGAACAACAACTACCCGTCCAACCGGCTCGCCAACGCCTCGGTGAGCATCAGGAAGTGCTCCAACGACTTCGATCCGACGGGCGTCACGGGTGCTGCGCTCACCACGCTGATCGCGGACAAGTGCACGGTGGGCAATGCCCTCACCGTCAAGACGAAGGCCGGGGGAAACAACGTCGTCCCGGGATCGTTCGACTTCGGCACGAACCTGACGCCCGGGTACTGGTCGTTGGCCGTCACGGCGACCGGCTTCGGCACGACCTCGACCGACCCCACCGTCGATCCCGTCGTGCCGTCGTACATCAACCTCGTGCCCGGCGCCACGAGCTCCGACTACACCCTGTACGCGACGGCGACCGGTCTGAAGGTCCAGCTGCAGGTCGCCAAGGGCACCTCGGCGGTCAACTACCAGTGCGACGCCGCCCCGGCCGGACAGCCCGACCAGGGTTGCACCGTCACGGTCCGGCGCATCGTCACGAACGTCCTCGCGGGACCGGTGGCCTACGCGAACACGACACCGGCGACGTTCAGCTCGCTGATCCCCGGCGAGTACGAGGTCACGGTCAAGGGGCCGCTGATCGACACCACCACGCAGCGCAGCTACACGCTGGTTCCTGCCGCATCGACGGCGACGGCCACCCTCAACATGACCGTCACCCCGACGGCGAACATGCTGCAGGGATCGGTCCTGGGGCCCAAGGGCTCCCAGACGATCCCCCTGAACGACGTTCCGGTCGAGATCGGCAAGCTGACCCTCAAGGCCGACGGCTCCGTCGACAAGTTCACCGTCGCGGAGGACAACAACGGCGACCCGCTGGTGACCAGGACCAGCAGTTCCAGCGGCGCGCCGGGCAACTTCCGGTTCGACAACGTGACGTCCGGCTCGTACGTGGTTCGCTACAACGCGCCCAAGAGCGACAACGGCAAGTACGACGCGCTTCCCGGTTACCTGCAACCGGACACGTACGCGGTCGTGTCGACCGGCGGCAGCGGCGTTCCCGTCACCGTGCCGCCCGTGACGCTGCAGCGCGTCAAGCATGCGGTCAGCATCTCGATCGACGTCGGCTCGACACCGGTGCCGATCACCGACGTCAGCCTGGTGTCGTCCGTCGACGGCACGCTGGCGCCGACCAGCGGCCCGGCGTCCGGTGCCACCGGCAAGCTCACCTACACGTGGGCGCAGGTCCTCAGCGGCACGTGGTCGCTGAAGGTACGGCTCCCGGTGGGCCACTACGGCGCGCTGAGCGGCGGCAAGTCCCTGGACGCGTGCCCGCAGGCCGCCAGCCCGTCCGGCACCGGCAAGCAGGTGCTCTGCACCGACGACGGCATCGTGGTGAGCGGCGACCCCAAGGGCAGCGACACGTCAGAGGCCTACACCCTCACCGAGGTCGGCTTCCCGGTGAACGTCGCGGTCACCGCCGCGTCGGGCACCCGGCCGGGCTTCGCCCCCGCGCCCCCGACGACCGTTCCGGTCACGATCACCGACGGCGCCGGCACCACGGTGTTCAGCGGCTCGGTGACGCCGGGGGTCACGTCGACGACGCCCGCCTTCTGGGGACGTAAGTCGACCACGTACACCGCCGAGCTGCCCGACTATCCCGCGTTCACGGCGAGCGGCCTCACCTTCATGAACACGCCCGGCGGCGCGATCACGCTGACCGAGCAGAAGGGTTCGCAGAAGTTCACCGGCACCGCGACCCCGTCCGCGGGCACGAACCCGACCTACTCGGCGGCGACGTACAAGGTGACCGACCCCGCCGGCACGGTGTCGTCGGCCGTGAACCTCACGGTGAAGGCGGACGGCACGTACACGTTCACCCTGAACAACCTCTGGCTGACCGCGAGCGACACCTCGAAGTACACCGTCGAGGTGACGATGTCCTGCACCACCGGCACGACGACCAAGACGACCACGACGCTGACGGGCACCCAGCAGTTCTCGATGCCGACCACGAGTCCGGACGACCAGACGGTCGACGCGAAGTAGTCGCACCGCGGATGTGACGAAGGCCCGGCGGGGAGATCCCGCCGGGCCTTCGTCGTACGTCGGTGCGCCGATCAGGTGTGGATGACACCCGTCAGGAACAGGGTGAGCAGCACGCCGACCACCGCGAGCGAGCCGACCGCGAGCCAGATCGCCCACCAGGCGATGTCCCGCGGCACCTCGGGCTCGGGGGGCGGCGGCGGCAGGTAGGGCGCGGGCGCCGGGGGCGGCGGTGGCGCGATCACCCGCATCGGGCTGCCGCAGCGGGCGCAGGTCTCGGCGCTGACGAGGTTCAGCTCGGCGCAGTGCGGGCAGGCGCTGTGCGCGAGCTTCGTGCTGCCCCCGGTGCCGGGCAGCCGGCGCAACGTGTCGGCGGCCGCCTCGTTGCGGTCGCGCTCGTAGCGGCTGGGCGTCCAGAACAGGGGGTAGTCGCAGCGGGAGCAGAAGTCCTCCGCGTCGCGCCGGTTCAGGTTCACCGACTGCTGCGCTCCGCACTCGGGGCAGGTGATGCGCTCGTGCCGGCCCTCGAAGTCGGACGCGGCCGTGCGCGCGGCGAACAGGTCGGCCTGCGTCGCGTCCGGACCCGGCGTGGGCCGCCAGCCGGACGGCTGCTGCGGAACCTCGACGGACATCGGCGCCTGCTCGGTCGCGTACGGCGGGTAGTCCATGAGCGCGCCGTAGCTGGACGGCTGCTCCTCCTCCCGCGGCTGCGGCAGCGCCCGGGCCGACTCCGTCGGCGGCCGGTCGGCGTACGTGTCCGACGTGCCCCAGACGTCCGTCCGATCAATGTCGTTCATCACGCGTCCTCCGCGTCCTCGTTCGACCGCCACACGATCCGCTCGCCCACGTACAGCACGGCGCGCACGTGAGCGGGCACCTCGTCGCGCACCAGCTCGACGAAGTCCTTCTCGGGCATCCAGCCGGTCGAGCGCACCGACATCACGACCCACGCCGTGTTGTCGGGCGCGTCGCCGTCGACCCACACTCCCCCGCCGTCGCGGACGCTGACCGGACCGCCGCTGGCGAGCTCGAGGAAGCGTGCGAGTCCCTGCGGGGTGCCGCGCCAGGTGAGCGTCTCGGCCGCGCTGCGCACGATGCGCCGCTGCAGCTCGACGGGCAGTTCCGGGTCGACCGACGCGCTGCCGATCCACGAACCCAGGTAGCGCACGAGCGCGTCGGGCGCGACCGCGACGTCGAGGATGTTGTCGACGTTGTCGGCGTCCTCGAGCAGCGTGCTGCCGAGGTCCTGGAAGATGCGGACGAAGCGCACGAAGAAGTCGCTGTCGAGCATGCCGACGGGCAGCTGGTCGAGCATCCACGACTCGCTGCGCCGGGCGCGCGGGCGGCTCGTCGGCACCGGCGCGCGGCCGCCGCGGGGAACGAGCGAGTTCATCGCACGACCACCTGGTGCGGGGCCGACATGAACAGCGAGTGGCGGTCGAGCCTGATGACGTCCTTGGCCGCGCCGAGGCGCTGCTCGGTGCGCAGGTCGTACTCGAACAGCAACAGCTCGTCGACCCGCTCGACGCCTTCGACGGACTCGACCAGCTGCGACACGCGGGCGCTGGTGATGTCGACGTCGAACGGCCACCCGGTGCCGTCCGGACCGCCGGTGAGCGGGTTGACGTAGCGGTGCAGCGCGTCGACGATGCGCTGCTGCACGAGCGCGGTCGGACGGCCGGGCGAGGCGTGCACGAGGGCGACGACCGAGACGCCCTGGTAGTACGGCGTGCCGACCTCGACGGCGGTGCCGACCAGGCGGTGCTCGTCCAGGTGCTCGCCGATGTGGCGCAGCAGCGGCGCCGACAGCGCGAAGTCGTCGATGGTGTGGCGGACGGCGTCGCCGCGCACCTGCGGCACGACCAGCATGCGCACCGACCCGTGGTCGCGCGACGCCGGCAGGCACCGGGCCCGGGCGACCTCGACGGACGACTCCAGGGTGAGCCGCTCGTAGTCGCCGGCGGTGACGGCGCGCTGCCCGGTGCGCAGCGTCAGCGGCGCACGGACCTTCGCCTCGCCGACGGTCTCGGCATCGACGCCGCCGGTCGCGTTCGCGAGGTTCACCGCGCTGCGCACGAACGGCACCGTCGAGCGCATGACCGTGAGGGTGCGGGCACCGACGTTGCCGGCCGCTCCCCCGCCGTGGCGGTAGCCGGTCACGCGGATCTCGGCGCCGTCGCGCGGCACCGCGCCGTGCTGCTTCACGGCGCCGTCGGGGTAGCGCACCCGCGGGCCGAAGCGGACGACACCGCTGGCGTTGTCCCAGGTGTAGTGCCGGTCCTCGGGTCCCGACTGCGAGAAGTCGTCGACCTCGGTCCAGGCGAAGACCGCCTCGCCGTCGACGACCTCGACGTGCTCCTCGAGGCTGCGCGGCAGCACCGGCGCGCTCGAGACGGTGAACGACTGGGCGGGACGGCCGTCGCTCGCGCCGAGCAGCTCACCGGCGATGTTCTCGGAGTGCTCGGCTCGGACCGTGCCGCCCAGCATCTCGGCCTCGACGGCGCGCACGCGCGGCGACATCGCGTACGTCGGCTGTCCGGGCTGGGAGCTGCGCAGCCGCACCCGAAGCCAGTAGGCGGACATGTTGCCGACGGTCAGCAACTCGTGCTCGACGGGAATCAGCAGGACGATCTCGCCGGCGCGGTTGAGTCCGCCGGTGGTGTCCTCGGTGACCTGGCACGTCAGCCACGCCTCGCCGTTCCAGACCTCCCACGCGAGCGGAGGGTTGCGCGGGTCGACGCCGATGCCCTCGGCCTCGGCCTCGAACGACAGGCGCATCGCGCCCCCGGCGAGGCTCTCGGCGAAGGCCAGCAGGAACGCGTCCCCCGCGGTCAGCTGCGGCGACGCGAAACAGGCCGCGCCGCGCGGGTTGTAACGGACCTCGTCCCACACGTCGGTGGCGCGGCCGCCGTCGGCCGTGGTGGTCATGGCGCCGACCAGCTTCGGCGGCGCGATGACCAGGTCGTGTGCCGTCGTGAAGATGACGGCGTCCGGGCTGCCGCTGCTCGCCCCGGCCGTCGTCATGACCTGGGTGCCCGACGGCACGACGACCGGGGTGTCGAGCACGGCCGACAGCCAGAAGGTGATGTCGACGCGCGCCACCGACGGCGGGAACGGCTCGATGCCGATCATGTTGAGGAAGTGCGTGTAGAGCCGCTCGGGCACCTGGTTGACGCGGAAGAGCACCATCTCGCTCATCCACGCGAACAGTTCGATCAGCGCGACGCCCGGGTCGGAGACGTTGTGGTTCGTCCACTCCGGGCAGTACTGCGGGATCAGGCGCTTGGCCTCGTCGACGATGTCCTGGAAGCGGCGGTCGTCGAGATCGGGGGCGGGCAACGGCATGGCGACCTACTCCTCGTGCGGAATGACGTAGAACGGGAAGACGAGGTTGTGGGGCTCGTTCGTGTCGCGCATCGTGTAGGCGACGTGGATGTTGACGAGCGACGCGTCGTCCTCGTCGCCGAACGGTGTCACCGACTCGATCTCGACCCGCGGCTCCCACTGCCCGAGTGCGTCGAACACGGCGTGCGCGATGCGGCCGAACAGCTCCGGCGTGACCGGCTCGAACAGCAGGTCCCAGATCTCGCAGCCGAAGCGGGGACGCATCAGCCGCTCACCGGGCGCGGTCGACAGGATGATGCGCATCGAACGCTCGACGTCCTCGTCCGTCGACGTCAGCCGGATCGATCCGGTGTGGTCGACCTCCATCGGCCAGTAGAACCCGCGGCCGACGAAGGACGTCTCGATGCTGCCCGGATCCCCCGGGCGGATGGGGAAATTGCTCTCGCTCATCGACGTCCTCGCTCCGCTCCGGGCGCCGACGAGGCTCCGAGCGCGCTGTATCCCCTGTTCGCTTCGCAAGCTTCGCTCATCAGTTGATCGACACCACCGCTCCCTTGATGGTGAGCGGACCGCTCGCCTCGACCGATCCGACACCCTGGGCCTTCACCGACACCTGTGCGCCCTCGAACGCCGCCGTGCCGGTGCCCTTCGCCTGCAACTGCGCGCCCTCGAGCTTCAGGGCCGCCTTGGCCTTGATGGTGACGTTGGTGCCCTCGATGGTGATGTCGCCGCTGTTGCTGATGTCGAACTTCGAACCGCCGGCCTTGATGGTCAGCGGCGTGCCGTTGGTGACCTCGATGTCGAAGCGGTCGGCACCGACGCGGATCCGGTGTTCCTTGGTGCCGAGTTTGAGCAGGACGTGCTGCTCGGACGGCTGGTCGCCGTCGGCGAACTCGACGATGTGGTTCTTGCGCGAGGCGATGCGGCGGTAGTTGACCTTGCCGTTCGCGACGTACTTCGCACCGTTGGGCAGGGTGTTCGACTTGCTGAACAGGCCACCCAGCACGACCGGACGCCGGGTGTCGCCGTGCTCGAAGCCGACCAGCACCTCGTCCTTGACCTCGGGGTAGAAGACCGCGCCGCGCGCCTTGCCGCCGCCGAGCGTGACCACACGCGCCCACGGGCTCTCGACGTCACCGTCGATGCCCGCGTACTTGACCTTCACCCGGCCGGCACCGTCGGGATCGTTGGCGTCGGTGACCACGGCGACGACGAGGCCCGACACGGCGAAACCGGGGTCGGCGGCCTTGGGCGCCAGCGTGTCGACCAGGCCCGCGGGGCGGCGCGGACCGCACTCGAACTTGGTCAGGAACCGCCCCTTGAACCAGGTGTGCTCGACGCCGGTGACCAGGTACTTGCCCGACAGCGGGCCCGCCTGCGCGACCGACACCGTCTCGCCCGGCTTGAGGCGGCTGTCGACCGCGCACTGCCCCTTGGCGACGACCGCGGCGGAGCTCCACTCCTCGAACATGGCGTCGGCCATGGTCTTGGCCTCGCCCGCGGTGAGCGCGGGACGGTCGGCGACGGACGTCGCCGACTTGGTCAGCGTTTTGGCGGGCTTGGCGCCGAGGTAGTCGGCCACGAAGGCCGGCGGGTTCATCGTCGTGCTCGCCGGGTTCTTGTCGGTGAAGTCCTTCTGCTGGTCGGGGTTCCACCCGACCACGCTCACCTCGGTCGGGCGCAGGCCCGAGGCGCGGACGGTGAACGAGTCGAGCTCGCTGCCGAAGTCGAGCGTCGCCACCGGCGAGCCGAGCTTGAGCTTCTTGGCGACGAGCGTCTTGTTCTCGTCGACGAACCAGCTGAAACCGAGCCGCTCGCAGACGGAGTTGAGGAACTCGAGGTCGGTGCCGGCCTGCAGCAGGTACTCCATGGTCATCGTGCTGCTGCCCAGCTCCGGACGCAGCCCGTGACGGCTGCACACGCGCTGCAGCGCGGCGGTGTAGGACCCGTTGAGGTACGTGGTCACCTGCGTGCCGCGCATGAGCTTGAAGGCGGCGTCGTCGGCGACGACGGTGAACTGCGGCGCGGCCTGGCTGTCCAGGTCGAGGTTCACGCCGGTGACCGTGCCCTCGAAGAGGGTGCCGCCGCCGGGCTCGCTGACCTTCACGTCGCTGCCGAGGGTGAACTGGTCGCCGGCCGACAGCCCGTAGCCGAGGTCGACGAAGCGCAGCGTCGCGCGGCCGACGAGGCCGACGGACCGTTCGATGCGCAGCGAGCGCAGCGCGCTGAGCCACTGCGGGGCGAGCTTGGTGCGTCCGCAGGTGACGACCGGGTCGAGATCGCTGGTCATTACGCTCCTGGCTCCGGGATCGCCAGGGCCATGCCGGGACGCAGCCCGAGGGGGTCCTCGATGCCGTTGGCGACGGCGAGGGTGCGCCACTGCGTCGAGTCGCCGTAGTAGCGCGCGCTGATGCGGTCGAGCGTCTCGCCTCGCTGCACGCGGTGGATGTGGTGGGGCGCGGGCGTTCCCGAGGTGGGGTTCTGGCGCGTGTACGCGTCGTCCGGGCCGGCCTGCGTCAGCGTCAGCTGCACGCGTGCCCGCAGCGGGACGCCCGTGCTCGAGAAGAACTCGAAGGTGACGGTGGCGCTCTCTATGAACGCCCACCACGACACCTCCTTGCCCCAGCCGAACTTCACGCGGGGCGGGCGGGTGATCGTCGCCGACTCCCCCGGCTTGGCGCCCTTGCGCTTCGGCGCCGGGTAGGAGACCGGCTTCATCGCCGCGAAGATCTTCGCCGTGTACTTCGTGACCGGCTTGTCCCGCTCGTCGGTCGTGTCGAACAGCAGGTTGAGGCTCAGCGTCGCGGCCTTGGTGCTGTCGAGCGTCTGCTCCTCGACGGTCTTCATCTTGTGGGTGTTGGCGGGCTTGCCGTCGGCACCCATCTGCGCCGTGTCGGCGGCGGCCGCCGCCGACTGGAAGGAGTTCGACTTCGACACGCTGTAGGTGTCGGGGTTGAACTGGCAGACGATCTTCTGGTTCTTCTCGCTGCTCTTGGTCTTCTCGATCTCGAGGTACGCCTTGATCACGTTGTCGCTCATCAGAACACTCCCGGGTTGTGGCGGCGGCCGCGGCGTTCGAGTTCGTCGACGACGCGCGCCTCGAGACGCTCGACCACCTCGGTGGCCAGCACCTCCATCGCGTCCGCGTCGTTGAGCAGTGCCTTGACGACGTCGACCGGGTCGACGACCGGCCCGGGCTGCACTCCCGGCGATGACGAGTCCTTGACGATGCGCAGTCGCTGCTGACCTTCGGGCATGTCGCCTCCTGTCGGCGCGATCTCCTGGCTCGGCGGCGCCTCGGCCGCGGTCGCCGACTCCGGCGACCGTGCGATCGCCTGCGACATCTCCTGGACGATGTCGACCAGCGAGCGACGCAGCGCGCCGGTGGAACTGCGCACCATGCCGTCCGGAATGCCCGGGCCGCCCGACGAGGACGGCAGGTCCAGCGGGGTCTCCGGGCGCCGGATGCTCACCGGCGGCGGCGCGGGCAGGTGCGACGGGCCCTGCCGCGGCGCGACGGGCGTGATGAGCGAGCGCCGGGCGAAGGCCTCGGCGAGCGAGCCGGCCGAGGCCGGCGTGCCCGCCACCGGACGGCGCACGGGCCCGGTGGCAGCGGGGTTCGCGACGGTCTGGGCACGCCGCGCGGGCACGACCGGCGGCGCGGTGGGCGCGGACTCGCGACGGGCGGCCGGAGCCGGAGCGGTGGCCGGGGCGGTCGAAGCGGCACTGCGGCGCACCTCGGCGCGGCGCTGCGCCGCGGCCAGCGGGCTGCGGCGGGCCGAGGCGGGCACCGGCGGCGCCGCGGCCGGGATCGGCACGGTCGTCGGCGGCGCTGCCGGACGGGGCGCCCCGGCCACCGGGACCTCGTCGGACGGCGCGAACGCGGTCGCCAGCGGCGCCGTGCTGCGCCGCACGGGCGCGTCGTCGCCGACCGGTGCGGCGAGCAGGTCGGTCATGCCGAGCGTCCGGGCGCGCTCGGGGGCACCGGCGCGTGTGGTCGCCTTGGGCCCGCCGTGCTTCTGCAGCGGGGCCGCGGCGACCGGACGCTGCCGCGCCCCGGGCAGCCACCCGTGACCGGAGGTCAGCGAGGGCAGCACGCTCGTGGCCAGCGCGGGCCGCACGGCCTCGGCGCCCCTCGCGAGCGCGGGCAGCGGACGTCCGGTGGCCAGCGCCAACCCGGTCGGGGCGATCGAACGCCGCCGCAGCGGCGCCGCGACGGCGGCCGGCGTGCGGGGCGCAGCTGCCGCAGGTGCCGACGGGAGCCCCGTCGGCGACGCTGCCGCCGGCGAAGCTGCCGCCGGTGAAGAGGCCGCCGCCGACGCTGCCGTCGGCGAGGGAACCGCCGGCGAGGAAGCCGTCGGCAGTGCCGCGGCCGCGCGGTGGCGGCCCCGCGCCGCGGGGGCGGGGGCGGCCTCGCGGGCCGCGCGGGTCATCGGCACGACGGGTCCGGACAGCCGGGTGGGCGCCGCGGACGGCTGCGTCGCCGGCGCGACCGTGTAGCCGGCGCCGACCATGCGGCGCAACGGCTCGGCGGCACCGCGGCGGTCGTCGAGCGCGCGGGCGGCGACCGGGGTGGCGTCGGGCGCGACGAGGGCGAGCGGGCGCACGCCCGTCCGCATGCCGCCGTCGGGCCCGGTGCGGGGCGTGCGGGCGCTGGCCAGGCGCGACACCCGCTCGGCGCGTCGGCGAGGCGGCGCCGGCGGGGCGGCGGGAGGCGCCGGCGTGGTCTGCGCGACGGGCGGCGTGGCCGCAGGCCCGGGGGCCGGCGGGGCGGACGGCGCGCCCGCAGGCGCGGGAGCCTGCGGCGCGGCCGCAGGCGCGGAAGCCTGCGGCGCGGACGGCGCGGACGACGCGGACGGCGCTGACGACGCGGACGCGGTGGGGCCCGACGCGCGGCGCGGCGGCACGGCCGGCGTCGCCGCCGCGGCCGCGGCCGAGGCCGAGCGCCGGATGGTGACGGCGTTGAGCTTGGTGCGGTCCTGGGACACGAGCATCGGTCCCGCGGCCTGCACGGCGTCGACGCGGCGCACGGGCACGACCTGCGCCTTGAGGCTCTCGACGATGCTGCCGGGCGTCCAGCTCTGGTCGTTGTCGACCCGGCGGACGGCGCGCGCGAGCCCGCGCCTCGGCACCGGCGGCGGCTCCGGCGCCGCCGGGGCGAGATCGGGGTGCCACCAGCGCGGAGGGCTGGTGTTGGCGGTGCGGTACGACGGCACCGTCAGCACCTGTGGGCCGCGCAGCGCGCGGCGGGTCACGGTGGGACGGGCGAGGCCGGTGGAGAACCGGCGCGTGGCCGAGGCCAGGCTGCCGATGGGAGCCGGGCGGGGGCCGAGACGGACGGGCGGGCCGGGCAACCGCAGCCGGTGCGCGGCCCGCGGGCCGAGGCTCGACGGCTGCGGGTCCGTCATCGCAACATCGCCTTGGCGGCCTTCGCGTTACGCGGCAGGAAACCGGGGCGCGGCGTGTCGAAGGTGTTGAACTCGAGGCCGTGGTGCGCGATCTCGAGCTCCTCCTCGAGCTGCGTCTGCTGGCCGACGGCGAACTCGGGGCCGCGCCAGCGCACCGGGGTGGCGTCGATGAGTTCCCACGACCGCAGCCGGCGGTAGTTCTCGGTGAGCGCGGTGATGGCCCCGGTGAGGCGCTGCGTCTTCGGCTTCGAGTCGCTGGATCCCGAGGCGGTGTACCTGGCCTCGGAGTACTTCTGCAGCCACTTGGCCATCTCGTCGCTGTGGGTCAGACCGCGGCGCAGCGTGATGTTGCTCCACGTGGTGCGACCGGGCAGCTTCTCGACGTAGCGGTTCTGGCCACCCTCGGCGACGTCGATGGTGGTCATGTTGAACTCGAGGCCCTTGACCTCCTTGAAGATGCCGATCTCCAGGCCGTCGAGCTCGAACAGGAAGAACGTCGCGACGGCCGGGTCGCCGCCGTTCAGCAGCAGGAAGCTGGTGCCGATCATCGTCGTCCTCCGTGCGGTTGTGCGGTGACTTCAGCGGTGACTACTGGGCGTACTCGCGGACGGTCTGCCACGCCCGGTCGTTCAGGTTGGCCACCGCGCGCACCATGCGCACCCGGTCGAGGTGCTCCAGGTCGAGCAGGGTGTCGAGCGGCCAGTGCAGGTGGTAGGCGAGGTACGCGATCTCCTGCCAGATCGCGTCCGTGGGGTAGCGCATCATCGCCGACTACCCGATCAGGACGACTCGCGCCGGATCTCCTCGATCGCGGCGCGGATCGGCGGACGGGCCGCGGGCGGCGCGTCCGGCTCGGGCTCCTCCTCGGCCGGCGGCTCCGGCTCGGCGGCGGGGGCGGGGCGACCCGCAGGTGCCCCGCCACCGCCGACGAGCGACGTCTCCGCCTGGGAGCGCATGAGCTCCTCGTAGTCGGCCTGGGTACCGAAGTTGATCACGCCGTAGAAGTCCTGGAGGAACGCGAGGTCGACCGCGAACAGGTTCTCGATGTCGTGGTCGGTGACGAGCTCCATCGACCCGAGTCGGGTGATGACCCGGGCGAGCACGAGGATCGTGAGACGTGGATCCTCGGGCCCGGAGATGGTCGGGTCGCGCAACGGGTCGAGTTCGTCGCGAGCCGTCGCCAACCGCATGGTGCCGTCGGTGTGCAGCTGGCCGGTGTGGTCGACATAGCCGCGGGGCAGCGTGAACTCGTAGCTGGTGCGCAATCCGGTCATCGGTGACTCTGTGACTTCCTCTGTGACTGGGTGTGCTTCGGTGCCGTGCCGTGCGGGTTGGACTAGTGAACCCGCTCGATGCGCTCGACGACCATGGTGATCGTCTCCTTCATCGGCTCGTTCGAGTCCGTGGTCATGGCGTCCGTCGCGATCTTGCTCGGCCAGCCCTTGAAGAAGTTGAAGCGACCGACCTCGGTGAACGCGCCGTCGTAGAGCACGATCGAGCCGTCACGACGGAACGCCGAGGCGCGGCCGCCGACCATGCCCAGCTTGCGGATGTCGAGGAACCACTTCCACAGCTTGTCCTCCTGAGCCTTCAGGGGGGCCATGCGGGTGATGGTGATGTCGTTCGACTTCAGCTGGCCACCGAGGGTCTTGATGTGCTGCTGGATCGCGCCCGCGCCGTTCTGCGCGACGGACACGACGTCGAGCTCGACCTCGAGGCCGGACACACCCGAGAGGACGAACTTGTCCAGGTTCGGGATGTCGAGATAGAAGTTGCGCGCGACGATCGGGTCGTACGCGATCAGTTCGTTGACGTAGCCGGACATGTTTCCTGCTCTCCGAGATTCGGGTGGTGGTGGGCGTCCGGGCCGATCAGCCCGCGACCTGCTTCTGCTGGCTGATGCGGAACACGACGAACTCGGCCGGCTTGACCGGCGAGATGCCCACCTCGACGACGAGCTTGCCCTCGTCGATCGACTCCGGCGGGTTGGTCTCGGCGTCGCACTTCACGTAGTACGCCTGGTCGGCCGAGACACCCGCGAGGGCGCCGGCGCTCCACAGGCCGCGCAGGAAGCCGTTCAGCGTCCGCTTGACGCCCTCCCACAGGGTCATGTCGTTCGGCTCGAAGACGGCCCACTGCGTGCCCTCGGAGATCGTCCGCTCGATCATGTTGAACAGCCGGCGGACGTTCACGTAACGCCAGTCGGAGTCGGACGACAGGGTGCGGGCGCCCCAGATGCGGATGCCACGCGTGCCGAACGGACGGATGCAGTTGATGCCGATCGGGTTGAGCAGCGACTGCTCGTTCTGGGTGATCGCGCGCTCGACGTCGAGGACGCCGCGGATGGTGTCGTTGGCCGGGGCCTTCCACACACCGCGCTCCTCGTCGGTGCGGGCCCACACGCCGGCCACGTGGCCCGACGGCGGCACGAAGACCTCGGCGTTGCCGTTGGTGCCGATCGGGTTCTCGACCTTGATCCAGGGGTAGTAGAGCGTCGCGTACGCCGAGTCGTACATGGCGACGTCCGAACGCCACTCCTTGATCTGCTGCGGCGTCATGCCGGGAGGCGCGTCGAGGACGGCCATGCGGTTGCCGTTCTGCTCGCAGTGCGAGATCAGCGCGGTCTGGACGGCTTTCCAGAGGTTGAGGTCCAGCGAGCCGTCGTCCTTGGTGGCGGCGGTGACCAGGTCGGGGACGATCACCATGGTGACGTCCTCGGCGATCGCGAGGCCGTTGATGCCGGCGCGCGAGGACTCGGAGCCGGCGAACTTGCGGCCGGTGACCGGCACCGGGACGGGTGCGGCCTTCTCGAGGTCGTAGCGGCCCGGCTTGAGCAGTTCGAGCTGGTTCGAGACGTCGGCGTTCTTGTCGAGGTCGAGCTCGACCTTCACCTTGGTCGAGGTCTTGTTGACGGTCGACTTCACGTCGTTGCTGCCACCGAAGCCGAGGCCCGGGTACTGCTCGACGACCTGGCCGTTCTCGATGACGGTCAGCGTGAAGGTCGCGGGACCGTCGGTGTCGTCGTCGGCGGTGTCGTCGGTGTCGATGGCGATCGAGATGTCGGCGTCGGCGTCGATGCTCTCGATCTTCAGCGGCTGGCCGAGCGCGCGGTCGGAGGCCGGGAGCGCGCGGCGCGCGGGCTCACCCGACGGGTCGGTGTTCGGGATGCGGACGATGTAGGCGATGGCGCCGCCGTTGGCGAAGTAGCCGTAGACGGACATCGGCAGAACGCAGTTCTCTGCGAAACCGCCGAAGAGGGCCTCGAACTGGGACCAGCTGGTCACCAGGCGGGGCGCGACACCCTGCGGGTCGTTGGGGTCGTCGGTGGGTGCCTTCTCGGTGAAGCCCACGAACGCCGCGATGGCCGTCGGGGACGCACTGAGGCTCTTCTGCGAAGAGGGGACCTCTTCGACGTAGACACCCGGCGCGGCATACGTGGGCATGAACTACTCCGATCGGACGGTAGGGAGTGTTAGGGCCGTGCAAAGTTTTGAAGATCCGGCCGAAGGGTATACCGGGCCTTCACAAAAAGGCACCGCCCCGAACGTCCCTGTTTTTTCCGGTCCGACGACAGCATCGGACTCGCTGCGGAGGACCAAAGACCCTGGGCTGCAGGCCCGTGCCGCGGGTCAGTTCGACTGGGTGCGCACGGCGCCGGGGAACGTGATCGTGATGACCCCGCCCCAGCTGCACTGGCAGGTCGACGACGAGGTCAGGGCCGGCTTGCCGCCGAGCATCGTCTTGATCGCGCCGGGCTTCCACGGGGTCGTCACCGGCACGCACGGCATGGGCGTGAGCACGCCCAGCGCGGCCGCCGTGGCGGACGCGACCGTCGGGTTCGACAGCGTCGTGCACATGCCGAACGGCGGCACGTTCACCATGGGCGCGCAGTCGGTGATGGTGGCGGCCGGCTTGCCCTCGATCATCACGCGCGAGGTCGGCAGTGCGTTCAACGTCGACGGCGCGACCCCGAACGAGCACGTCATCATCGCGGTCGTCGTGACGTTCTGCGGCATGGGGAGGTACTACCGCTCGCGACCCTCGATGTCCAGGCCGGGTGACGACCCGCCGGTCAGCGCTTCGAGCCCTTGACCGAGCTCTTCAGGGTGCCGCCGGTCGTGGTGACGAAGCAGATGACCTTGCGGTCGCCGCTCTGCTCCCAACTGCGCGCCGACGGCAGCAGGTAGGTGTAGAAGAAGTCGGACTCCAGGTAGTCGACACCCACGTACGGCCCGTACGCCTGCGCGCAGGCGCCGTCGGCGAACTTCTTCAACACGCTCGCACCGGGGTAGTCGAGTCCCGCGACGGACGCCGACGGGGCCGACGGCTGCGCGATGCTCGGAAGCGCGGTGGGGACCGCGGTCGGGACCCCGGTGGGCACCTTCGGCGTGCTCGGGCGCTGGCTGCTCACCGACCCGGCCGGACGGTAGACCGGCGTCGCGTACGCCTCGAGCGAGTGCGGCTTGTCGCAGCCGACCCTCGACAGCGTCGACAGCTGCACCTTCACCGACTTCGGCACGGTGAAGCACTCCCCCGCCTTCACCGCGAACACCGACACCGTGTTGTCGTCGTCGCCGGTGCAGGCGGCGAGCGTCGCGGTGAGGGCGATCGACGCCAGCGCGGCGGCGAGCGCGCGCCGCCCCCGTGCGGGCGGGGGAATCACGGTCGCAGCAGTCACGTGCTCGTCCTTCGCGGTGGTGTCGTCGTCGGTGCCGGGCGGGGTCGCGGACGGGGCTCGGACCGGCCGTGCGGTTCGCGCACATTCGGCCTTTCGCCGGGAAACCAGCGGTGTCCGGGAGGTCCGGCGCGTGGCTAGTATCCGTGCCGTGTCTATCACCGTGATCATCGCTCGCGACGACGTCGGCGCACCCACGACGCGAGAGGTGTACGCGACGGGGGTCAAATTCACCATCGACAACGGTGACCTGGCCATCCTCTCGGCGATGCCGCAGCTCATCGCCACCTACGGCTCGGGCAACTGGCTGTCGGTGCACGTCGACGAGCACGTCGAGGTCATCACCGAGAAGCCCGCCGAGGACGACGACAGCGGCGGCTTCGGCGGTTTCGGCGGCGACGACGACTCGGGCGGCTTCAGCTTCGGCGACGACGATGCGAGTTCCTCGGACGACAGCAGCGGCGGCGACTTCGACTTCAGCTTCGGCGACGACGACTCGACGACGAGCACGACGACCTCGTCGGACGACAGCAGCGACTTCGACTTCAGCTTCGGCGACGACGACACGACGACGAGCACCACGAGCACGACGAGCTCGTCGGACGACAGCAGCAGCGGCGACTTCGACTTCACCTTCGACGACGACACGACGACGAGCACCACGAGCTCGACCGACGACAGCAGCGGGGACTTCGACTTCACCTTCGACGACGACGACACCCCGGGGACGAAGTCCGGCTGATCGCCGCTACTACCGGGACGGTCGGCCGAGGCTGACGATCGTCGCGTCGTCGGCGACGTCCCGGTCGACGGCCTCGCGGATGTCGGGTGCCTGCCAGGTGCTCAGCGACGCGAGCGCCTCGGACAACCGCTGCCGGCCGACGTCGATGACCTCGCCGCGGCGCTCGATGAGGCCGTCGGAGAACAGCACCAACCACTGTCCGGGCTGCATCGTGAACGTGCTCGCCCGGTAATCGACCCGCCGGATGCCGACGGGCGGCGACACGACGATCGCGGGCGTGGCCGGTTCGGCCCCCGGCGCGAGCAGGAACGGCAGCGGGTGTCCTGCCGAGACGGCCTCGACCTCGCCGGTGTCGAGATCGGCGGCGGCGATCGCGAGGGTCGCGAACGCGCCGGGCAACAGCTGGGTGGCGAACCGGTTCGCCTTCGCGACGGCCTCGGCCACCGGGTCGCCGTCGTGCAGGTAGGCGCGCAGCACGTTGCGCAGCTGCGCCATGGTGCCGGCCGCCGCGATGCCGTGACCGGCCACGTCGCCGAGCACGGCGGCGAGCCGTCCGTCGGGAAGGTAGAGCGCGTCGTACCAGTCGCCGCCGACGCGGCCGCCCTCGGCCGGTTCGTAGTGCGCGCTCAGGTGCCAGCCACCGGCGACGTCGGGCATCCGCGGCTGCAGGTTGCGTTGCAGCGTCTCGGCGAGCCGCAGCTCGGTGCTGGCCCGTTGGAACATGGCCTCGACCACGACCCGGCGCAACTGGTCGGCGTGGTCGCGATCGACGCTCGACCACGGCGCGGACCGGTTCCGGACCGTCTCGGTCCAGCGCTCGAACGACTTGCGCGGGCTCAGGCGCACCGAGTCGCCCTCGCGCGTCGCGATCGCCTTGTTGTACGGGTCGCCGCCCCAGTCGACCGACTGGGCCTGCTCGGCCCGGGTCCAGAGCAGGTAGCGGCGGTCGGGCAGGACGACGACCAGCGCGCCGGCCGCGACGTCGTGGGGGACGTCGAGCTCGGGCAGGGTCTCGCGCAGGCTTTCGGTCGCGGCCACCGGCGTGTCACGCGAGCGGGCCCACTCGACGATGGTGAGCACGGCACGCTCGTCGGGCACCGTGCCGCGGGTGCGCAGCTCGTCCTCGAGACCGACCACCACGCCGTCGGCCTCGATGAGGTCGAGCAGGTCGGGCGCGCCGAGCAGGGCGTCCGGCAACGCCGTCCGCTCGTCGTTGGTGGTCGCGGTCAGCTTGGCGAGCACGGCCTGCGCGGCGATGCGGGCGCGGAAGTTGTCGTCCTCGACGCGGTCGACGAGACGCAGCGACAGCGTCGAGCCGAGGAACTCGGCGGCGGCGCGGGTGCCGTAGGGCGGCGAGTGCGGTCCCGAGTAGTGGTGACAGGCGATGAGGCCCCAGAGCTTGCCCTCGCGCAGCAGCGAGATGGACATCGACGCGTGCACGCCCATGTTGCGCAGGTATTCGAGGTGGATCGGCGACACGCTGCGCAGCGTCGAGTTCGTCAGGTCGATCGACCCGCCGGTCACCGGGTTGACGGCCGGCACGAGAGGCGAGGGCGTGTAGTCGACGTCGTGGATCAGGCGGATCCAGTTCTTCTCGTACAGCGCGCGCGCCTGCGCCGGGATGTCACTGGCCGGGTAGTGCAGGCCGAGGAACGAGTTGAGGTCGTCCAGCTTCGCCTCGGCCACGACCTCGCCGTTGTACTGCTCGTCGTAGCGGTAGACCATCACCCGGTCGAAACCGGTCAACTCGCGCACGGCCCGCGCGGTGACGTCGTACAGCTGCTGGATCTCGGCGGTCGTGTTGAGTTCCTGGGTCGCCCCGCGCACCGCCTGGTACGTGTTCGGGAACGAGAACGGACGTGGACCGTAGGCGTCCTCGAGCTCGACGAGCAGCAGGCCGTCCGGTTCGCGCGACAGGATCGCGTCGAAGTCGCGACGCTCCTCGCCCACGTGGACGACGACCTCGAGCGGGTTGCGGTGACGCAGGTCCGGATACGACGAGGCGAAGTGGACGACCGCGCGTCCGGCCCGGTCACCGAGCGCGCTGGACAGGTGGTTGCCCAGCACCGCGTCGACCTCGACGCCCAGCACCTCGGGCAGGTTGGCGCTCGCCTGGACGACGACCATCTCGGGTTCGCGCAGCACCAGCAGCACGCCGCGTGGCTGGATGCTGCCCGGCACGTGGATGGGCTCGCGCGCGCAGTTGTCGAGATCGATGGGGGTGCCCGGGGGCAGCAGGTCCAGCGACGGATCGGAGACGCCCGTGGCGTCGTCGGAGCTCAGGACGGGCCTCCTCCCACCACCCGGGCCGGCGCGGATCGCTGGGTCTCAACCCCGCGGGGGCGCAGCAGTGTCGATCAGGTCTTTCCCGAATACTGGCACAGCGATCAGTCCAAGGTCCCGATGTGGGGCGGCGCGTGCCCCGGCCGCCCGTGCCAGGCTGACGGCGTGGCGGCAACGATCGGAATCCTCGGCACCGGAGCGATGGGAGCGGCCCTGGCGGCCGCGTGGCGCGCCGGCGGCGCCGAGGTGGTCGCCGACCTCTCGGCGCGCAGCCCCCGCAGCCGCGCACTCGCCGCCGCAGCGGGCATCAGCGACGTACCCGCCGTCGAGGTCGTCCGGGCCGACGTGGTCGTGTCCGTCGTGCCGCCGGGCAGCGCCCTGGCCGCAGCGCGCACGGTTGCGGCGGCGGCCGCGGCCGCCGGCGTCCGTCCGGTGGTCGCCGACCTCAACGCCGTCTCACCCCCGACCCTCGCCCGCATCGCCGCCGCCCTGCCGGGACACGAGCTGGTCGACGGCGCGCTGTCCGGGCCGCCGCCGGCACCGGGCGGCACGACGCGCCTGTACCTGGCCGGACCGTCCGCGCCGGTGCTGGCCGCACTGCCCGCGCCGGGGGTCGAGGTCGTCGTGCTCGACGGCCCCGCCGGCAGCGCGTCCGCGCTGAAGATGTGCACGGCGTCGATGTACAAGGGCACGACGGCGCTCGTGACGCAGGCGATGCTCACCGCGCGCCACCACGGAGTGCTCGAGCCGTTCCTCGCCGACGTGGCACACCGCTGGCCGCACGACGTGCCCCGCTGGCCGGCGGACGTCGGCCTCGCCGCGAGCAAGGCCGCGCGGTTCGCCGACGAGATGCGCGAGATCGCCGCGACCCAGCACACCGCCGGGCTGCCCCCGGGCCTGTTCGACGGTGCGGGCGACGTGTACGCGCGCATCGCGGCGACGCCCGCCGCCGCGCGCAGCCCCGAGGAGGCCCGCGGCACCGGCGCCGACCTCGCCGACCTCGCCGCGCGACCGCGAGGGGTGCTGTTCGACTTCTCCGGCACGCTGTTCCGCATCGAGTCCCCCGCGCAGGCGCTGCTCGCCGCGCTGGGTCCCGGTTTCGTCCCCCTGGCCGACGGCCTGGAGCGGCTCGGCGCGATCAACGGCGCCACCGAGCCGCAGGAGCTGCCCGACCACCTGGCCGGCGACTGGGACGGACGCGACCTCTCGATGGCCGCGCACCGGGCCGTCTACTCGGGGCTCGCCGTCCACGGCGGCCTGAGCGAGCAGCAGGCGGCCGTGCTCTACGAGCGAGGGGTGCAGCCGGAGGCGTGGCTGCCCTACGACGGCACCGTCGCGACCCTCCGCGCGCTGCGCCGCGGCGGGGTGCGGGTGGCGATCGTCAGCAACATCGGCTGGGACCCCCGCCCGGTGCTCGCGCGCTACGGCGTCGACGACCTCGTCGACGAGCTGGTGCTGTCCTACGAGCTCGGGGTGATGAAGCCGGACCCGGTGATCTTCGAGCACGCCTGCTCGGCGCTGGGCCTCGAGCCGGACGACTGCGTGATGGTCGGCGACAGCCCGCGCGCCGACGGCGGCAGCGAGGCGATCGGGGTGCCGTTCCGTCACGTCGCGGCCGACCCGCACGAGCGCGGACCGGACGCGCTGCTGCACGCCGCCGCAGCGGCCCGATGACGAATCGGGCACCGTTGCCGCGCTCTCGTTGACTTCGGGCGGCGCCCGGCGTTCCCTCGGCACCAGGCCGCTCAGGCCGCCCGTCCGGTGGAGTGCCCGTGACCGTCGTCGTCCTCGTCGTGGCGTGCCTCAGCCCTGCGCTCGCGTTCTGGTTGTTCTCGCGCGCCTTCGACTGGTTCAGCACCTACGAACGCCGCGTCCCGACCCCGAAGCCCGATCCGGCCGTGGTGCTGCCGCGCATCGGCGACGACCTGCGGCGCCTGTCGGCCGAACACCGCTGGTTGATGCGGGCGGACGTGCCCGGGCGGGCGCTGCGGATCAAGGCGGTCGAGCTCGCGTACGACGACGTGCTGCTGCAGGCGGGAGCGGTGCTGGAGATCGACCTGCCGGAACCGCCGCTCGCGCCGGCGACGAGGCTGGAGGCCGAGATGGAACTGGCCACGCACGGGTTCACGTGGTGACCACGCGCGCGGGCTGACAGCTCGGGCACCACCAGGTGCGCCGTCCGGACGGGCTGTCGACGCCGTCGACCACCCGCACGACGGTGCCGCAGCGCAGGCACGGCCGTCCCGCCCGTCCGGTGACCCAGTGCTGCTCGCCGCGGCGCCGGACGCCGGTGGTCACCTGCATCTGACCCGGCCGGTGGGCCGACGCGTGCAGCGCCCGCGCGCCGAGCGCGACCAGCGCGGGCAGGTCGACCTCGCCGACCGGCGTCCGCGGGTCGAGCCCGCGCAGGAAGCAGAGCTCGTTCGCCCAGAGGTTGCCGAAACCGGCGACGAGCCGCTGGTCGAGCAGGGCGTCCGCCACGGCGCGCGACGGGTCGCAGCACAGTCGCCGGACGGCCTCGGCGGCATCCCAGTCGGCGCGCAGCGGGTCGGGCCCGAGGTGGCCGATCACGTCCCGTTCGTCGGCGGTGGCGACCAGGTCCACGACCGGCAGCCGCAGGCCGTAGGCCGTCGAGCCGCCGTCGACCTCGAGCAGCAGGCGGACGTCCGGGAGCAGCCGGCGCGGCAGGCGGCGGCCCTGCCGGGTGACCGTCCACGACCCGTCCATGCGCAGGTGCGTGTGCAGGGTGCGGCCGTCGCCGAAGCGGGTGAGCAGGTGCTTGCCGTGGGTCTCGTGGCCGAGCACCACCGATCCGGCGACGTCGGCGGTCGCGTGCGCCGGGACGCGGAACGACGAGCGGACGACCGTCCGCCCGTCGAGGTCGCGCCGTAGCCGCGCCGCGAGCGCGAAGACGGTGTCGCCCTCAGGCACTCGCTCCCAGCTTGTTCAGCACCTCGGTCATCTGGTCCTCGGTGTCGCCACCGAGCTTCTCGAAGACCAGCTTCATCACCGGTGTGCCGAGCTTCGCGGCGCCGTGCATCTCGAGGTCGACGTGGTACGTGATCTCGGATCCGGTGCCCGACGGGCGGACGGTGATCGTGTCGATCGACGTGGCCGTGTCGTTCTTGCCCACCAGCACGATCGTGTCGTCGGTGAGCGTGTCGAGCGTGTAGGTCAGCTCCGTCTTCAAGCCCATGATCTTCGAGACGTTGTGCCAGTTGGCACCCACGGCGATCGGGCCGCTGTCGTTGCGCGTGCACTCCTCCGTGCCCGGGTCCCACTCGGTGGCGTTGCCGAAGTCGGCGAGGTACGGGACGACGACGGCCGGCGGCGGGGTGACCTCGAAGGTGCGTTCCACTTGTGTCATGCCGGTCTCGTACCCGGTCTGCACCATGATGGTGCGAATGATCGCCTGTGCGGCTCGTGTCCCCGGCGCCGTTCGCGCCGTCGCCGTCCTCTGCGTGGCGGGGGGTGTGCTCGCCGGCTGCACGTCGGACGGCGACGACGGCCCGACGTCCGGCCCGCCGCCCACGGTCACGTCGGGGTCGTCGGGGTCGCCGTCCGCCCCGTCCGGGAGCACGACGCCGTCGGGCGACGGGCTGGCCGCGCTCGCCGGCACGTACCTGCTCGCCGGGCCCACCGCCGACACCGCCCGCATCTACCGGGTCGCGCCCGACGCCGTCGACCGGGTGACCGCCACCAACGGCTTCACCGGCGTGACCGTGCGCGGCAGCACCGTCGTGGTGTCCCGCCGCAGCGCCGGCGGCGAGCAGGTGCAGGAACTGCGCAACGACAGGCTCCTCGACATCGGCCTGGGCGACGCGTTCTCCCCCGCGCTCTCGGGCACGGGACGGCTGGCCTGGGCGCAGCTCGCCCGGGGCAGCGGCGGCCCCGGCATCTCGAAGCCCGCCGGCTTCACCGTGTTCGCGCGCCCGTCCGTCACCGGCGCGACGCGGAAGCTCGCGACCTTCCGCACGTCGGTCGGGTCGCTCGCGTGGTCCGGGGACCTGCTCGTCGTCCCCGTCGAGGAGGGCCAGGCGACCCGGCTGGTCACCGTCGACGGCCGGGGACGGGTCCGCGACGTCACGCGGGTGGCCGACTCCCCCGACCTCGTGGTCACCGCGAACCGGCGCTCCGCGACCGTGCAGACCTCGGACGGCGCCGTGGTCGTCGACCTCGCGACCGGACGCACCCGGCCGCTCGCCACCGGGTGGACGCCGCTGTGCTGGCAGGACTCCGGACCGTCCGGACGGCTGGTCGTCGCCCGCGGCCGCACCCTCGGCCTGGTCACCCTCTCGGCGTCCGGCGCGCCGGGAACTCCGGCGCCGCTGGGCAGCCTGCCGGCCGGAACCTCCGCCTTCGGCGGCGCCTGCCCGTGACGCCGACACACCCGCCCCTGAGCGCGAGCCGTGTGGCGGACGCGGCCGGGCGGCCCCTCGATGCCATGATGTCCTGATGGTCGCGGTGCGGGAATCGGAGGTCGCCTCCGCAGGTGATGCTGCCGACGCCGCCGGTCCGGCGCACCGGTCGTTCACCGGCCTGCTGCCCCGCCGCTTCACGCGGTGGCGCCGGCCCCGCTGGTACCAGGAGATCGCGATCATCGCGATCGGCTACTGGCTCTACTCGCTCGTGCGCAACGCGATCCCCGAGCACGAGTCGATCGCGACCCGCCACGCGCGCAGCATCCAGCACGTGCAGGACGTGCTGCACCTCAACTTCGAGCGGTCGTTCAACGGCTTCGTCGCCGCCCACGAATGGCTCGCGCAGCCGCTGAACTACTACTACGCGACGTTGCACTTCATCGTCACGCCCGGCGTGCTGATCTGGCTGTTCGTGAAGTTCTCGCACCTGTACCGCGGGGTGCGCACGGTGCTGTTCGCCACGACGCTGATCGCCCTGGCCGGGTTCGCGCTCTACCCGCTCGCCCCGCCGCGGCTCATGCCCGAGTTCGGGTACGTCGACACGCTGGTCGTCTTCCACACGTGGGGCTCGTTCGCCAGCCCCGCGGTGCAGAGCGCGTCCAACCAGTTCGCCGCGATGCCGAGCCTGCACATCGGCTGGGCGCTGTGGGCCGGCATCACGATCGTCCGGCTGGCCCGTCGCCGCTGGGTGCGCGTGCTCGGCGCCGTCTACCCGCTGGGCACCCTCGTGGTCATCGTCGGCACCGCCAACCACTTCCTGCTCGACGCCGTGGGCGGCGCGGTGGTCGTCGCGGCCGGCTTCGGGGTGCAGTTCCTGCTGTCGGGACGGGGGGCGTTCACCGCGCCGGTCGACGCCCCCGACTTCGGCCGACCCGACCCTCCCCTGCCAGGACACAAATCCGCCTAAGCCCCATCGAAGCGGACGTTCGCGGACCGGAAGTCCCGAAAACCGAACAGCCGCTACACATCCGGACGTGCCGTTCCGTACAGTCCGTGCCATGACCTCGACCTCCCCCCGGGTCGGTCGCCGCGCCGTCGTCCTCGGTGCCGCCACCGTCTGCGCCGTCCTCGCCCTCTCGTCCGCCACCCCCGGCGCGACCGCCTCGCCGACCGTCCGCGCGTCGGCCGCCACCGCCGCCGCACCCCGCACCACGTCCGGCAAGACCGTGCAGCCCGTGAACAAGTACAACCGCACCAACCCGCTGGCCGGTCGCACCTGGGGCGTCGCGAAGGACTCCGCCGACCAGGTGTATCCGCACTACCAGAACGCGCGCGGCCTGACGAAGCAGCGCCTGGCCCGCATCGCGCTCACCCCGCGGGTGCGCTGGTTCGGCGCCTGGCAGAAGGCGTCCTCGCTCAACAGCCTGGTCGGCAAGTACATCGCCGCGGCGAAGGCCGACGGCGGCTCGAAGACCGTCGTGCAGGCCGCGGTCTTCCGGCTCGTGCCGAACGAGGCCCAGTCGTGCGGCCGCGTCGCGACCTCCGCCGAGGTCAGCGCCTACCAGTCGTGGATCACCGCGTTCGCGCGGGCGATCAACGCCCACATCGGCGACGCCCGCATGATGATCGACCTCGAGCCCGACCTGCCGCACTGGGAGTGCTCGCCGCGCGGCGCGAAGCACCGCAGCATGACGGCCTACTCGGCCCGCGTGCTGGAGGCGGCCAAGAACACGTCCGTCTACATCGACGCGGGAGCGTCCGACTGGCGTTCGGTGTCGCAGGCCGTGTCGCTGCTCAAGGGATCGGGCATCAGGTACACCCGCGGCTTCATCCTGAACAACACGCACTACACGAGCACGACCGACAACATCAACCACGGTTACGCGCTGACGAAGGCCCTCGCGCGGGCCGGCTTCGGCACCAAGCACTTCGTGCTGAACACCTCGAACAACGCCTGGGGCTTCACCCACGCCTGGTACTACTCCAAGAAGCGCAGCGCACCGTACGACAACGCGCCCACTTGCAGCACCGCCGCCCAGCGCGGCTGCGTCACGCTCGGCATCCCCGCCACCACGAACGTCGCCAAGAGCACCTGGGGCCTGTCGAAGGTCGTGGCACTGCGTGCCGCGATGCGCGTCGACGGCTACGTGTGGTCGGGACGGTCGTGGCTGACGATGCAGTCGCACCCGTTCAACCTCGCCCGGGCCCTGAACATGGCCAAGACCGGCCGCTACATGGGCAGCTACCCGACGCGCTGACCGCGCGTCAGTCGGGCCGCACCCCGTAGAAGACGTCCTCGACGACCCGGCGCGCCCGCCGCGCGGCGCGCCGGTAGTCGTCGACGAGCTGCCCGGGGTCGGTCTCGGCCGGATAGCCGAGCACCCGGTTCACCGCCACCAGTTCCGGTCCCAGGGCGGGCAGCTGGTCTGTGGGCTTGTCGCGCACCAGCGCGAGGGCGTTGCGCACCCGGGTCGCCAGCCGCCACGCGTCGGCCAACGTCTCGGCCTGCCCCGGCTCGAGCAGGTGCGCCTCGGCCAGCGCCGTGAGGGCCTCGAGCGTGCGGGTGGTGCGCAGCCCCGGCACGGCGTGACCGTGGCCCAGCTGCAGCAGTTGCACGGTCCACTCGATGTCGCCGAGGCCACCGCGGCCCAGCTTCGTGTGGGTCGTCGGGTCCGCGCCCCGAGGCAGTCGCTCGGCGTCGATGCGGCCCTTGAGCCGCCGGATCTCGAAGAGATCGTCCGCCGACACACCGCCCTCGGGGTAGCGCACCGGGTCGATGAGGGCCACGAACCGCCGGCCGAGCTCGGCGTCGCCGGCGACCGGACGGGCCCGCAGCAGGGCCTGCGCCTCCCACGCCGAGGACCAGCGCGCGTAGTAGGCGCCGTACGAGGCGAGGGTCCGTGCCAGCGGCCCGTTGCGACCCTCGGGACGCAGGCCGGCGTCCAGCGTCAGAGGTGGGTCGACCGACGACGGAGCGCCGAGCAGCGCACGTAACCGTCCGGCGAGGTCGGCCGCGCACTTGGCGGCCAGCTCGTCGCCCGCCGAGGTCGCCTCGCCCGCGTTCTCGTAGACGAACATGACGTCCGCGTCGGAGCCGTAGCCGACCTCCGCACCGCCGAGACGGCCCACGGCGATCACCGCGAAGTGGATCGGCAGGTCCTGGAGGGCGCGGTCGGCCGCGACCGTACGGACGGCCACCCTCAGCACCGCGTCGATCGTCGAGGTCAGCGTGTCGCTCAGCGCCGCGCACACCTGCCCGACGTCCGCCCGGCCGAGCAGGTCGGCGAAGGCGGTGCGCAGCAGCTCGACCCGGCGCAGCGCGCGCACGCTGCGCACGGCCGCCGCCGGGTCCGGGTGCCGCGCGGCCGACTCGTGCATGGCCGCCAACACCTCGGCGGGGTCGCGCGGCGCCAGGCTGCCCTCGCCGCCCAGCAGCCGGACGGCCTCCGGCGCACGTCCCAGCATCGGCGCCACGTAACGGCTCGTGCCCAGCACCCGCGCGAGATTGGGCGCGACCGCGTCACCGTCGCGCAGCAGCCGCAGGTACCACGGCGTGGTGCCGAGCTGGTCGGACAACCGGCGGTAGGCCAGCAGCCCGGTGTCGGGGGCGGGCGCCTCGGCGAACTCCTCCAGCAGCACCGGCAGCAGCGCCCGCTGCAACGCCGCCCGCCGGCTCACGCCCGCGGTGAGCGCCTCGATGTGCCGCAGGGCGGCGTCCGGGTTGTCGAAGCCGAGCGCGGCCAGGCGCCGGCCGGCCTCGTCCGTGGTCAGGCGCAGCCCGGCGGCGGGCACGCGGGCCACCGCCTCGAGCAGCGGACGGTAGAACAGCTTCTCGTGCAGCCGGCGCACCTCGCGCACGTGCAGCTTCCACTCGGCCTCGAAGACGTCCTTGGCGCTGCCGCGGTGGTCGGGGCGGTAGCCCATGGCCCGGGCCAGCCAGCCGAGGTCGGCCTCGTCCGCGGGCAGGATGTGCGTGCGCCGCAGCCGCCGCAGCTGCAGGCGGTGCTCGACCGTCCGCAGGAAGCGGTAGGCGTCGCGCAGGCTCACCGCGTCGTCGCGCCCCACGTACCCGCCGTGCTGCAGCGCGTCGAGCGCGGGCAGCGTCTCGGGCGAGCGCAGCGTCTCGTCGCCGCGGCCGTGCACGAGCTGCAGCAGCTGCACCGAGAACTCGACGTCGCGGATGCCGCCGCGGCCGAGCTTGACGTCGCGCTCGGCGTGCGACACCGGGATGTGGTCGACGACCCGCTTGCGCATCGCGCGCACGTCGGCGACGAAATCGGGACGCTCGGCAGCCGTCCAGACCAGGGGGGTGATCACGTCCCGATACGCCGCGCCGAGCGCCGCGTCGCCCGCGACCGGACGGGCCTTGAGCAGGGCCTGGAACTCCCACGTCTTGGCCCAGCGGTCGTAGTAGGCCTGGTGGCTGGCGAGGGTGCGCACGAGCGGCCCGTCCTTGCCCTCCGGACGCAGGTTGGCGTCGACCTCCCACGCGACGGCACGGCAGACGCGCATCAGGGCGCCGGCCAGTTTCGACGCGGTGGCGAGGGCGGGCTCGGTGTCGGCGTCGGGCCCGGCGTCCGCCTCGGGCCCGGCGACGAAGACCACGTCGACGTCCGAGACGTAGTTGAGCTCGCGCGAGCCCGTCTTGCCCATCGCGATCACCGCGAGCCGGCAGGGCGCGGCGTCGGACGGCAGCTCCGCGGCGGCCAGCGCGAGGGCGGCCTGCAGCGTGTGCCCGGCGAGGTCGGCCAACAGCTCGGTGACGGCGCGGACGTCGAGGTCACCGGCCAGGTCGCGGCCGGCGATGGCGACGACCTCGCGGCGGTAGGCGGTGCGCAGCGCGACGATGCCGTCGGCACCGGTGACGGTCGCGCGGGTGCCGCCGGTGCCCGTGACCGGACGCTCGGCGTCGGCACCGACCGCGGCGTGCAGCCGCTGCGCGGTGCGCAACGGGTCGACGTCCGCCGCCGGGTCCTTCGGGTCGTCGAGCAGCACCCGCCAGTGCCCGGCGTGGTCGCCCAGGTGGTGCGCGATCTCGTCCGACACCCCGAGCAGGCCCAGCAGGCGGGCCCGCAGCTCGGGACGCAGCTCGAGCGCCTGTTGCAGGCCGTCGGCGCCCGGTGCCCCCAGCATGCGGGCGAGCGCGCCGACCGCGGCGTCGGGGTCGGCGGTGCGCGACAGCGCCGCGACGACGGCGCCGGCGTCCTGGCCCGCCGGCGCGGCGGCGGCGAGGTCCCACCAGGCAGGCGGATCGGCCGACAGCAGCCGCGCGGCCGCCTCGGGTTCGGCGAACGACAGGCGCGACAGCCGGGCGCTGCTGCGCGCCGGTCCGGACGCCGCCTCGGCGCTGCGCGCGGGACCGGCGGGGACGGTGTCAGTCACCGTCGGGACGGCGGGTCGGCATCGGCAGGAACGCGGGGCCGGGCAGGTCGCGAGCCGCACTCGCCTCGGCGGCGAGGGCGGCCCGGGCGGCGGCGACCGGGTCGGCCGGGCCCGCGGTCGGTGCCGGGTCGGCCGCGGAGTCGGGGTCGGCCACCACGGCCATGAAGGCCGCCGCGAACGGCGCCCACACCTCGGCGACGTCGTCGTGCACCGCGGACGCCCGCGCGACGATGCGGTCGAGGTCGATCTGCGGGTAGTCGTCGGTGAGCGACGCGGCGTCCTGCCGGGCCCACGACGCCACCACCTCCGGCGTGGTCTCGATGTGGAACTGCAGTCCCCACGCGAGACCGCCGAGCCGGAAGGCCTGGTTCTCGCAGACCGGCGAGCTGGCCAGCTGCACCGCACCGGGCGGCAGCCTGGTCACCGCGTCGTAGTGCCACTGCACGACGTCCGGGGTGATCGGCAGCGAGTCGAACAGCGGGTCGCCGGCCGCGGCCGAGCGCTTGGCGACCAGTCCGGCGCCGATCTCGGGTCCCTCGGGGTTGACCTCGACGCGGCCGCCGTTGGCCGCGGCCAGCAGCTGTCCGCCGAGGCACACGCCCAGCACCGGGCGGGGGGCGGCGATCGCGTCGCGCAGCAGGGCCTTCACGTCGCGCAGGTACGGGTGCCGGGCGTCGTCGTTCGCGCCCATGCCGCCGCCCATGACGACGACGGCATCGACCTCGTCGACGCCGGGCAACGGGTCACCGGCGTGCACCCGGCGGACGTCGAGGTCGGCGCCGGCTCCGGCCAGCCACTCCCCCAGCCGACCGACCGGGTCGGAGGGATCGAGCTCGACGACCAGCACCCGGTTCCGCGACACGTGTCAAGCCTACGGACCCCCTTCCTGCGCAGGAATGTGGCAATAAGGTGCACACCATGCCGATCAGTGCGCGGGTCCGCGGCCTGCATCGTTCCTACCGGCTGGGCCGCCGCACCGTGCAGGCGCTCGCCGACGTCGACATGGACTTCGTCTCCGGTGCGCTGACCGTCATCGCCGGGCCGTCCGGGTCGGGCAAGTCGTCGATGCTGCGCATCCTCGCCTGCGTCGAGCGGCCCGACTCGGGGGTGCTGGAGATCGACGGCCAGTCGGTCGCCGAGGCCGGTACCCGGCGGCGGCGCAGGCTGCGCCGGCGGCGCATCGGCTACATCTTCCAGGACCCGATCGACAACCTGGTCGAGTATTTGAGCGCTGATGAGCAATTGCGCACGGCGGGACGGCTGCGGGGCGTCCGCGTCGACGACGCGGAGATCGAGCGGCTGCTGGGGTCACTGCACCTCGAGGGCCGTCGTGACCACCGTCCGCAGCAGTTGTCGGGCGGTGAGCAGCAACGGGTCGCGGTGGCCACGGCCATGGTCGGCTCCCCCGCGCTCGTGGTCGCCGACGAGCCCACGGCCGAGCTCGACTCCCGCTCGGCCGACAGCGTCCTGGACGGGGTGCGGGCGCTGTGCGACCAGGGCGCGTCGTTCGCGATCGCGTCCCACGATCCGCGCATGATCGAACGCGCCGACCACCTGTTGCGTCTCGAACGCGGACGGGTGGTGGAGACGTGGTGAGCGCGCCCAGCACCA
The DNA here is from genome assembly GCF_054781375.1 of Jatrophihabitans fulvus. Lineage (NCBI taxonomy): Bacteria > Bacillati > Actinomycetota > Actinomycetes > Jatrophihabitantales > Jatrophihabitantaceae > Jatrophihabitans > Jatrophihabitans fulvus. Next base: position 700,781 of record NZ_BAAGUN010000001.1, on the reverse strand, counting down.
CCGCCGTCGTCCGCGTGCGCGACGTGGTGAAGACCTTCCGTCGTGGCCCCGAGACGGTGCACGCGTTGCGCGGCGCGGACCTCACGGTCGGCGCCGGTGAGCTCGTCGGCATCGCGGGATCGTCCGGGTCGGGCAAGTCGACGTTGCTCGCGGTGCTGTGCGGGTGGGAGCGTCCCGACTCCGGTGACGTCGAGGTCGTCGGCACGGGCACCCCCCTGGACCTCACCTGGTCGAGGTTGTCGCTGCTGCCGCAGACCCTCGGCCTGCTCGACGACCTGCCCGCACGCGAGAACGTGCTGCTGCCCGCGCGGCTGGCCCGCCGCGAGCGCGAGTTCCACGCCCGCGCCGACGCGCTGATGGCCGCGCTGTCGGTCGACCACCTGGCCGCGCGGTTCAGCGACCAGATGTCGCTCGGGGAGCAGCAGCGGGTCGCGGTCGCCCGCGCGCTGCTGCTCGAACCGCAGCTCGTGCTCGCCGACGAGCCGACCGCCCACCAGGACGCCCGCAACGCCCTCGACGTCCTCCGCCTGCTGCGCGAGTTCGTCGACGGAGGGGGCGGCTGCGTGCTGGTGAGCCACCACCAGCAGGCGCTCGACGCCGCCGACGTGGTGCTGACCATGCGCGACGGGCGCCTGACCCGGGACGGCGTCCGATGAGCGCGCGGCATCGCGGCACCAGCCCTGCGCGCGGCGGCGCGCTGGCCACCCTGCCCTGGCGGCGCGCACCGCTGCTGTTGCTGCGCCGTCCCGCCGTCTTCGTCGCGATCGTCGCGGCCACCGCGGTGCTCGGTATCGCGGCCGCGTCCGGCCCGCTGTTCCTCTCGACCGTCGGCACCGCCAGCCTGGCCTCGCAGGCCGGGCAGACCTGCCCGGAGAACAGCGAGCCGGGCATGACGGTCACGGTGCCGGGCGCGCGCGCCGCCATCATGACCGGCCGGGGCGAGCAGGCGCTGCGCCGGCAGGGACTGGCCACGCCCCGCGTCGTCAGCATCGCCGAGGCCAGGGTGCAGCGCTCGTTCGTCCACGTGTTCGCCGCCGCGGGCGCGCTTGATCACGTGCGCACGCTCACGCCCCGCGGCGCGTCCGGCGTCTGGGTGCCGGACACCTTCGCGGCCAAGCTGGGCCTGCGTCCGGGCGGCAGCGTGACGACCGGCGCGGGAACCGCCCTGCCGGTCGCCGGGATCTACCGCGACCTCGCCCCGGACCCGTTCAAGCTCGCCAACCTGCCGCGCTTCTTCTGCAGCTGGTCGAACGCGATCGTGCCGGGCGTGCCGTCCGAATCCGGCCCCGGTCCGAGCTCGCTCGCGCTGACCGCGGCCCCGCTGCTGATCACCGACCCCGCGACGGTCGCCCGCGCGGCCGCCACCCCGGTCCGCGTCTCGCTGCACTCGCCGTTGTCGCCGCAGACGAACGCGCTCGGCCGCTTCCGGACCGCCGCCGACCGTGCCGCGCTGGCCGCCGCCACCCCGGGGCTGGCGCCGTACGCCGAGGCCGACGACCACCTGCCGCGCGTGATCGCGCGCGCCGAGACCGCGCGCAACGGTCTCGCCGGCTCGATCGTGCCGATCGAGGTGGCCGGCGTCGTGATCGCCGGCCTGCTGGTGGCCGGTGCCGGACTGTTCTGGGCCAACGCCCGCCGCCGCGAGATCCGGCTGCTCGTCGCGCGCGGCGTGGGGCCGGGTGCGCTCGCCGGCAAGGCCGTGCTCGAGACGCTGCCGCCGGCCGTCGTCGGCGGGCTCGCCGGGTGGGCGGTGTCGGCGTACCTGGTGCGTGCGGTCGGCCCGGCCGACGTCTTCGAACCCGGCGCGGTGTTCGGCGCGCTCGGTCTCGTGGGGGCCGTCCTCGCTGCCGGTCTGCTGCTGATAGCGGCGGTCGGCGCCGTCGCCGGACGGGAGCGGACGTCCGGACGTTCGGCCTCGTGGGCCGCGCGGATCCCGTGGGAACTGCTGCTCGTCGCCGCGGCGGTGGTCATCGCAGCGACCAGGCTCGACGACTCCGCGGTGACGGTCGAGAACGCGATCGTGCGCATCAGCCCGCTGGTGATCCTCTATCCGCTGCTGGGCGTGACCGGCGTGCTGCTGCTGCTCGGCCGGGCCGTCGGCCTGCTGCTGCCGCTCACCGGGCGGGCGGCCGGACGGGGACCCTCGACGCTGTACCTCGCCTTCCGGCGCATGTCCCGCTCGCGGGCCGTCGCGGTCGGCCTGCTGATCGGCACCGCGCTGCCGTGCTGCCTGCTGATGTACGGCAGCACGGTGCGCGCGAGCGTGTCGGACGAGGTCAGGTCGAAGTACCAGACCAACCTCGGCGCGCCGCACGTGCTCGCGGTCTACGGCGTACGCGGGCGGCAGCTCGACCTGCGCGGCACCGGGGCCCAGGTGACCGTCTACGACCAGGACGCCGCGCTCGGCGCCACCAGCGACATCGCCGACCTCGGCAACCAGGTCACCGTGCTCGGGGTCGACCCCGCGATGTTCGGCCGGTTCGCGTTCCTGACCGGGTCGCAGCGCGCCGATCTCGCCCGGGTGACCGCCCCGGCCGACGGACCGGCACCCGTCGTCGTCGCCAACGCGAGCGGCCCGCTCGCCCGCACGCTGCACGTCGGACGGACGTCCATCCCCGTCGACCCGGTCGCACGGCCGGCCGTCTTCCCCGGCCTGCGCGACGGGTCGTCCCCCCTCGTGATCGTGAACGAGCGCTTCCTGCGCGGAGTCGACCCGAACGCCGAACGCAACACGCAACTCTGGACCGACGACGCGCACTACGGCCCCGCCCGCCGGCTCGTCGCGTCCGACACCCGGTTGAACGTGCTGTACGAGCTGACGTCCAAGGTGGTCATCGACACCACCGGCCTGCTGCCGGTGACGTGGGTGTTCGGCTACCTGCAGGCGCTGGCGCTGCTCGTGGGCTTCGTCGCGCTGGCCGGGTTGGTGTTCGGGCTCGCCGCCCGCACCCGCGCGCGCCGGGTCTCGTACGTGCTCGCCCGCCGCATGGGCATGCGCCGGCGCACGCACGTCGCCAGCCTCGTCGTCGAACTCGGGGTCGTCCTCGGGCTCGGCTGGGTCGCCGGCTCGTCGCTGGGCATCGGATCGTTCGGGTTGATCGTCGACCGGCTCGACATGTACCCGTCGCTGCCGCCGCCGCCCGCGTTCACCGTGCCGGGCACCCCCCTCGTGGTGACCGCCGTGCTCGTCGCCGTCGTCGTGCTCGTCGCGACGCTCGCGGTGCAGGCGCTGGCCGAGCGCACGAGGCCCGCGGAGATCCTCCGGCTGGAGTGAACCCTCAGCGGTGCCGTTGCCGGTCGCGGCAGATGTCACCGATCGGGATGGCGATGCCGCGGTGCTGCGTCGAGGCCAGATCGGCGTGCAGGTCGTGGCGTTCGGCGTCGATGACCGCCCACGACCGGACACGGTGGCGCCGGCGGTCGCGCACCTCGATGACGGCGGCGACCGCGAAGATCAGCAGCACGATCGCCACCGCGGCGGCCAGCACCGCTCAGCCCGTCCCGGTCGGGGTCATGGACGGATGGTGGCCCTCCCCGCGGGGTCCGGCAAGCACGGTGACGTCCGCCGGACACCGGTAGCGGCGCCCCACGACGGCGAACGTCGCGAACGCGACGACCGCGTAGGCGTGGCCGAGCACCGGTCCGAACTCGAACGGGCTGAGCACGAGCGCGCCCGGAACGAGCCGGGCCGCCACGGGCAACCCGGCCAGGCACGGCACGAACCAGACCCAGTGGTGGTTCCACGCCACCGGCGACACCAGACAGGCCGTGAGCCCCACGACGCCGACCGCGGCGATCTCCCCGCCCGCGCGGGCCACGCGCCGCGCCAGCAGCACCCCTGCCGTCAGCACCGGTCCGGCGAGGGCGATCCACACGGCCACCCCCGTGCCGTGCCCGAGCAGGCGTTCGGCCAGCCCGCGCACCGACTGGTTGGCGGTGTGGTCGACACCGCCGAACCCGGTTCCGGCGACCACGTCGTGGGTCCAGTACCGCCACGACGCCGAGGGTGCGACCAGCACCCCGGCACCCGTCGCGGCGACGAAGGTGACCGTCGCGGTCCGTGCCTCCCGCGTCCGTCCGCACAGCAGCAGGTACACGACGAACACGGCCGGCGTCAGCTTGACCGCTGCGGCGAGGCCGACGAGCACGCCGCTGCGGCGCACCAGCAGGTCGTGCATCACCACCGCGGCGAGCAGCAGGTTGACCTGGCCCCACTGCAGGGTCGCGACGACCGGCTGGGCGAGCGCCCATGGCGCGATGCGCAGCGCGGTCGCCCAGCCGGACCCGCACCCGGCCGGAACCGACCGACGCAGGACGACCGCCAGCGCGAGCGCCGACACCGCGGTCAGCGCCGCGAACATCGCCGGCACCGTCAGGCGGGCGAGCGGCGCGAACAGGGCTGCGGCGAACGGCGGATAGGTGAAGCCGAAGCCTCCGACGCGCAGCCCGTACAGGTCGCCGCCGAACACCGCCCGTCCCCCGGCGCGGTACACGCCGACGTCGCCGAGACGCGCGGTCGGCAGGGCGACCGCGAGCGCGGCCACCACCGCCAGGACGATGACGGCGGTGGCGACAGCGCGCCGTGGACGGGTGTCGATGAGCACGACGGGCACGTTCGTCCGGCAGGGTCACCACCGCGCGACCACCGCGTCCCGGTCGTCCGACGCCTCGCTACGGTCGTCGGCGGCGCCCTGTCGACGTCCTGTGACGATGTCGGGACGTCACGGCGACGAAACCGGCGCACGATGGACCCGACGATGACGAAGGAGTGTTGTGCCCCGCCTGCTCGTGATCGAGGACGACGACGCGGTGGCCGAGGCGTTGCAGCTGTCGCTCACCCAGCTGGGCCACGGCGTGCGGACGGCGGCGTCGGCCGAGCTCGGTCTCGCGATGCTCGACGACGGCACCCCGACCGACCTCGCGATCGTCGACGTCATGCTGCCGGGCATGGACGGGTTCGAGCTGTGCCGCCGGGTCAGTGCGACGCGGGCGTTGCCCCTGGTGCTGCTGACCGCCCGCAGCGACCCGATCGACATCGTCGTCGGTCTCGAGTGCGGCGCGGACGACTACGTGACGAAGCCGGTCGAACCGCGGGTCCTCGACGCCCGCATCAAGGCGGTGCTGCGGCGGACCGCCACCGAGACGGCACCGCGCTCGACCGTCACGCGGCTCGGGTCCTTGGTCGTCGACGAGGGCGCGATGCGGGTGACGCGCGACGGCGAGCCGGTGCAGCTGACACCGACCGAGTTGCGGTTGCTGCTCGAGCTGGTGCAGCACCCCGGTCAGGCCCTCACCCGCCGTGCCCTGCTCGAGCGCGTGTGGGAATACGGGTACGTGGGCGACACCCGTCTGGTCGACGCCTGCGTGCAACGGTTGCGAGCGAAGGTCGAGCAGAACCCGTCCCGACCGACGCTCATCCACACCGTCCGTGGTGTCGGCTACCGGCTGGAACTGCCGTGAGGCGGCTGCGCGATCGATTGCCGGTGCGCATCGCGGCGCTCGTCGTCGTGACGGTCGCGGCCGTCTCGGGCGCCATGATCGTCGCGGCCACCCGCCAGCAGTCCTACGGCGACGTCGACAAGCTCCACCGCTCGGCGTGGCTGATCGGCATCGTGGGCCTCGTCGCGGCGATCGCGGTCGGGGTGGCGGCGGCGGTCGCGATCACGCGCCCCGTCCGCCGCACCATCGAGGCCGCCCGGCGCTTCGGGTCGGGCGAGCTCGACGTACGCCTGCCCACCGGCGGCGCGACGGAACTCGCCGAACTCGGCCGGGCGTTCAACGCGATGGCGGGTCGGCTGGCCGACACCCTGCGCGACCTGCACGAGTCACAGACGCTCCAGCAACGCTTCGTCGCCGACGTCTCCCACGAGCTGCGCACCCCGCTGGCCGCCGTGATCGCCGCTGCCGAAGGCCTCGACGCGGCGGACGAACAGGCCCGCTCGCGCGCGGTCGAACTCGTGCGCGGCCAGACGCGGCGGCTGGGCAAGCTCGTCGACGACCTGCTCGAGATGTCGCGCTTCGACGCCGGCCAGACCAGCCTCGAGTACGAACCGGTCGACGTCGCCGCGCTCGCGTCCGACGTCGTCACCACGGTCGCCGTCGCCGAGGACGTGCGCATCACCCGGCTCGGCGACACGACGGCCGAGGTCGACGTGCGGCGCGTCCACACCGTCCTGCGCAATCTCGTGGCCAACGCGTTCCAGCACGGCCGGCCGCCCGTCGACATCGTGGTCGACGGCAGCGGACGCGACACCGTGACCGTCAGCGTCGCCGACGACGGCCCGGGGGTGCCGCCGCACGTCGCGCCGACCGTCTTCGACCGGTTCGTGCGGGCCGACGAGTCCCGCGCGTCGGCCGGTGCGCACAGCGGCCTCGGGCTGTCCATCGCCCAGGAGAACGCCCGGCTGCACGGGGCGTCGCTCATCCTGTCGCACGTCGGCCGTACGTCGTTCGCCCTCGAGCTGCCGCGCCGGGCGGCGATGCGGCCGGCCGGCGCCCTGGACGGGACGGTTCAGCCGGAGCAGTGATCGAGGCCGGTGTCGGCGAGCGCCCGGCCCACGACGGCGTCGATGCGCCGACGGCTCCACTGCGACGGGTCGAACAAGGCCTGCATGCCGGTCCCGAGGACGACGGCGAGCAGGCCGCGGGCCACGGCGTCGGCGTCGGTGCCCGCCGGGAGGCACCCGGCCGCGACCTCGACCGCGAGCGCCGACCGGACGCGCGCCCGCGCCGCCCGCAGCCGCACGCGCTCCTCGGCGGTGAGGTCGACGTCCGTCGCGGCCGGTCCGAGAAAGGCGAACAGCACCCGCCAGTCACGGACTCGCTGCCGGTCCAGCGGCAGCAGGGCGTCGAGCGTCGGCCGCAGCGGGTGCGGCGAGTCGGCCGCCACTTGCAGCCGCTCGGCGACGCGCTCGCCGACCTGGCGGTACGTCGCCATCACCAGGTCGCGCTTGTCGTGGAAGTAGTGGCTCACCACGGTGGTGCTGGCGCCGCTCGCCTCGGCGATGCGCCGATGCGTCGCTGCGGCGAGGCCACCCTCGGCGATGAGATCCCCGGCGATGCGCACGATGTCGCGGCGGTGCTGCTCGTGGTCTCCGCGCGCGGGCATTGACAGACCGTAGCAACGGTCCGCACCATCCGGTGTACATCACTTGTTGCACACCGGAGGACGCATGGATCTCGGACTTGCCGGACGGACCGCACTGGTCACCGCGGGCAGCCGCGGTATCGGACGCGCCGTCGTCGAACGCCTGGTCGCCGAGGGCATGCGGGTGGCGATCTGCGCCCGCGACGCCGACGGCGTCCGGGCGGCCTGTGAGGCTCTCGGCCCGAACGGCGAGGTCGTCGGCGCGTCCGTCGACGCGAGCGATCACGCCGCGCTCGCGGCGTGGGTCGACGAGTACGCCGAGCGCCTCGGCGGGGTGGACGTGCTCGTGTCGAACGCGAGCGCCCTCGGCGGCATCCCCCACACGCCCGAGGGCTGGCGCCGCAACTTCGAGGTCGACGTCATGTCGGCCGTCACCGTCGTCGACGCGGCGGTGCCGTACCTGCGCCGCAGCGACGCCGGCAGCATCGTGCAGATCGGCACGATCACCGCGGTCGAGAACCACTACTACCCGGGCGGCGGCCTCAGCTACGGCCCGATGAAGGCCGCGGTCATCAACTACATGAGCCAGCTCGCGAAGGAGCTCGGGCCCGACGGCATCCGCGCGAACGCGGTCTCGCCGGGACCGATCTACATCGACGGTGGCTCGTGGGACCGCATCCGGCAGAAGAAGCCGGACTACTACGAGTCGAACAAGGCGCGCCACCCGTCCGGGCGCTTCGGCCGCGCCGACGAGGTCGCCGACGTGGTCGCCTTCTTCGCCAGCCCGAGGGCGTCGTGGGTGACCGGTCAGAACCTCGTGGTCGACGGCTCGTTCACGCTGCGGGTCGGTTACTGACGCGGTCGGTCAGGTCGACTTGAACCCGCCGTCGACGGCCACGACCTGACCGTTCAGGTACGACGCCTCGGGCGCGGCCACCGCTCGCACCACGTGGGCGATCTCGTCGGCTGCCGCGGAGCGTCCGGCCGCGATGAACGAGAGCAGCGACGCGCGGCGCTCCGGCGGGATGCGCCCGGACGTGATCTCGGTGCCCTCCGTCCAGCCCGGGGCCACCACGTTGGCCGTGATGCCGTCGGGCCCGAGCTTGTCGGCGAGCACCTTGACCCAGCCGTGCAGCGACGCCTTCATGGCGGCGTACGACGCGGTCGAGTTGCCCCGCAGCGCTGCGGCCGAGCCGACGAGCACGACCCGTCCGCCGGGACGCGCGAGCACCGGCTGCAGCGCCTCCACGAGCAGGACGGCGGAGAGGACGTTCGCGCGGAACGCGCCCTCCCACGCGGCGGCGATCTCGCCGAGGTCCGGACCAGGCTTCACGGCCGCGGCGCCGGCGTTGGCGATCACGACGTCGACCGTGCGCCCGTCGACGGCGTCGCGCACCGCGGCGACGGACACCGGGTCGGACGCGTCCGCCGCCACGGACGAGACCGTGCCGAGCGGCGACAACGTCTCGACGGCCGCGTCGAGCACCTGCTGCCGGCGCCCGACGAGCAACACCTCGTCGCCGTCGCGCAGGAGCGCCTCGGCGACCGCCAGGCCGATACCGGTGCCGCCTCCGGACACCACCGCCAGGCGGCTCATGCGAACTCTCCCCCGGCGAACCAGCGCTCGAAGCGCGGGCGGACGGCGTTGGTCACCGGCTCGAGCAGGAACCCGCTCGGCGCGCGGACGTAGGTCATCGAGCCGTACCCGTCCTCGGGCGACTTCTGCGACATCTCGAGCGACCATCCGGCCGCGAGCAGCGCCTCGGTCTCGGCGGCCACGTCGTCGACCCATACACCGTGGTGGTGCACCCCGGGGGCGTCGTTGCCGTCCCAGAGCGAGCCCGGCGCACCCTGCAACAGCTCGACGTGCTGAGGGCCCTCGCACGAATAGGTGAACCGCAGCGGGGTCGTGAAGTAACCGAGTGCGGGCGTCCACGCGGACTGCTCGCGCTCGATGATCCCGGCCCACGTGATGCCCAGCCCGGCCCCCAGCTCGGCCATCGCCTTCTCGAGATCGGGGACGCGGACCCCGACGTGGTACAGCCCCGCGTTGTAGTCGACCATCGCCGCACCCTATCCCAGTTACTGTACGGCGAATACAGTAAGAAAATGCTTGATCTCTTCCGCCTCGACGGCACCGCCGCTGTCGTCACCGGGTCGGGCCGCGGCATCGGCCGTGGCATCGCCCTCACGCTCGCGCGGGCCGGCGCCGACGTCGTCGTGACCGGACGCCGCACCGACGAGCTCACCGCGGTCGCCGCCGAGGTGACCGCGCTCGGCCGGCGTGCGGTCGCGCACCCGGCCGACCTGCTCGACGAGGGCGTGAACGACGAGCTCGCCGAGCTCGCCGTCCGCGAGTTCGGACGGCTCGACATCTGGGTCAACAACGCCGGAGGGTCGGACGAGAAGACGGTCGCGCCGCTGACGGAGACCTCGGACGAGGTGTTCCGGCGCGTCGTCGAGCTGAACCTGACGGCGGCGTTCCAGGGAATGCGTGCCGCGGCGACGCGCATGGGGCGCGGCGGGTCGATCGTCAACATCTGTTCCGGGGCCGGCATGCGGGCGGCGCCCAACACCGGCGCGTACGGCGCCGCCAAGGCGGGGGTGCTGAACCTGACCATGACGATGGCGGCCGAACTCGCGAAGGCCGGTGTCCGCGTCAACGCCGTCTCGCCCGGACCCGTGCCGACCGAGGCGTTCCGGCGCGTGCTCGACTTCACCGACGAGCAGCTGGACGCGCTGGCCACCACCGTGCCGCTCGGGCGGCTCGGCACTCCCGAGGACATCGCCGCCGCCGTGCTCTACTTCTGCTCGCCGGCCGCGTCGTGGGTGACGGGACAGAACCTGCTGGTCAGTGGCGGGCGCGACGGGGGACGCAGCGTGGAGGACCGATGAGCGAACCACTGCACCCGACGGACATCAGCGCGATCGAGGCGCTGACCACGACCCGCGCGATCCGCCGCTACACCGCCGAGCCCGTGCCCGAGGCCGTGCTGCGCGACATCCTGTTCGCGGCCACGCGGGCGCCGAGCGGGTCGAACCGGCAGCCGTTCCGCTTCGTCGTCCTCACCGACGGACCGAACGCCGCCGCGGCCAAGGCGCTGCTCGCCGAGGGCGCGCGCACGTTGTGGGCGGGCAAGGTCGACCGCGACGGCTTCGCGCGTGGTTCGGGCGCGGTCGCGGGATCACCGAAGGCGCGGATGGCCGCGAGCATGGACGAGTGGGTCGGGTCCGTCCCCCGCGTGCCGGTCGTGGTGCTGCCGTGCCTCAACCGCTACCGCGACCCGGAACCGTCCGAGGGGGCGAACGTCTACCCGGCGTGCCAGAACCTGCTCGTCGCCGCCCGGGCGTACGGCTACGGCGGCGTGATGACGATGATCCACCGCTCGGTCGAACCGCAGCTGCGCGAGCTGCTCGGCATCCCCGACGGCACCGCGGTGTGCGCCACGATCACGCTCGGCCGCCCGGCCGGTCACCACGGACCGGTGCGGCGCCGACCTCTGTCCGAACTCGTCTACGCGGACGGGTGGGACCAGCCCCCGCCGTGGGCGCTCGACCCGCCCGGCACGGCGTTCACCGCCGCGGGGCCGCCGAAGCGTTAGGCCGTCGGCAGGTTCAGCACCGCCGGGTTGCCGACGGTCCAGCGCCGGTCGAGCTTGAGCAGGGCGATGCGCCAGCGTCCGTCGACGCGGACGAGCTCGTCCTGGTACTCGCCGCCGATGGTGCAGAACTCCTCGCGGCCGTCGACGTCGGCGACGTGCCACGCGGTGACGTACATGCGGCACGTCGCGCGGTCGCCGTCGAACTCGACCCGCGGGTTGGACATCGAGTGCTGCGTCGCCCGCATCGTCGCGAACCGCTTGCTCGCGTGCTCGATCCACGCCGCGGACGTCGTCGGGCCCTTCGAGTCCGGACGGTGCGAGCTGTAGTCGTACTCGAACTCGTCCAGCAGCACGGACGCGACCAGCGGCCAGTCGCGCGTGTCGACGCCCTGCGCCCACAGGTAGAGCGCCCCGGTCACGTCCTCGAAGTCGGTCACCCGCGGATCATCGCAGGCCCGCCGGGCTCAGAGCATCGGCAGGTAGCGCCGCAGCTCGAACGGGCTGACCTCGGAGCGGTAGTCGGTCCACTCCTCGCGCTTGTTGCGCAGGAAGAAGTCGAAGACGTGCTCGCCGAGGGTCTCGGCGACCAGCTCGCTCTGCTCCATCGCCCGCAACGCCTCGCTGAGGTTGTGCGGCAGCTCGTCGTAGCCGAGGGCGCGGCGCTCGATGTCCGACAGCGACCACACGTCGTCCTCGGCGCCCGGGGGCAGCTCGTAGCCGGCCTCGATGCCCTTCATGCCGGCGGCGAGGATGACCGCGAACGCCAGGTAGGGGTTGCAGGCGGTGTCGGGCGACCGCAGCTCGACGCGGGTCGAGTTGGCCTTGCCCGGCTTGTAGCGCGGCACCCGCACGAGCGCCGAGCGGTTGGCGTGGCCCCAGCACACGAAGGTCGGGGCCTCGACGACCGAGCCCGGTGCACCGAAGCCCCACAGCCGCTTGTACGAGTTGACCCACTGGTTCGTCACCGCGGTGATCTCGCGGGCGTGCACGAGCAGCCCGGCAATGAACGCGCGCGCCGTCTTCGACAGGTTCAGCGGGTCGTCCGGGTCGTGGAAGGCGTTCTGGTCGCCCTCGAACAGCGACAGGTGGGTGTGCATGCCGCTGCCCGGCTGGTGCATGAAGGGCTTCGGCATGAAGGTCGCGTGCGCGCCGTGTGCGAGCCCGACCTCCTTGATGACGTGGCGGAAGGTCATCAGGTTGTCGGCCATCGACAGCGCGTCGGCGTAGCGCAGGTCGATCTCCTGCTGGCCGGGCGCGACCTCGTGGTGGCTGAACTCGACCGAGATACCCAGCCCCTCGAGCGCACCGACGGCCGCGCGGCGGAAGTCGTGCGCGACATCGTGGCTGGTCATGTCGAAGTAGCCGCCGTTGTCGATCGGCAGCGGCTCGCTGCCGTCGGTCGGACGGTTCTTCAGCAGGAAGAACTCGATCTCGGGGTGCGTGTAGAACGTGAACCCGCGCTCGGCCGCCTTCGACAGCCCGCGCCGCAGCACGTAGCGCGGGTCGGCCCACGACGGCGAGCCGTCGGGCATCTGGATGTCGCAGAACATGCGCGCCGAGTCGGTGGTGCCGCCGTCGCTCTCGGGCAGCACCTGGAACGTGCCCGGGTCGGGGCGGGCGAGCATGTCGCTCTCGAACGCACGGCTGAAGCCCTCGATCGCCGAGCCGTCGAACCCGATGCCCTCCTCGAAGGCGCCGTCGAGTTCTGCCGGGGCCACGGCGACGGACTTCAGCGTTCCCAGCACGTCGGTGAACCACAGCCGCACGAAGCGGATGTTGCGTTCCTCGATCGTGCGCAGCACGAATTCCTGCTGACGGTCCATGTGCGCAGCCTACGGGCGGAGTGTTACGGGACGTAGGTGGCGCGGGCGGTCAGGCCGCCGCGCCGCCCTTGGCCCACGTCGCCCACGGGACACTCCAGTCGCCGCCCTGCCAGACCTGGATGGCGGGCCCGCCGGAGTGCACGACCTTGACGATGTCGCCGACGCGGGCGTTCTGGAAGTACCACTGTGCGTTGGCCTGGTTGAGGTTCAGGCAGCCGTGGGACACGTTCTGGTTGCCCTGCGCCCACACCGTGGTGTCGAGCTCGTGCAGGTAGATGCCGTCGGTGCTGATCTTCGTCGCCCACGGCACCTTCTCGGCGGCGTAGCCGTACGGCGAGCTGGCCGGCAGGCCGTAGCTGTCGGACGACATGGTCGCGGGGTTCTCGTGCGCGATGACGGTGTACGTGCCCGGCATCGTCCAGAGATAGATCGGACCGGTCTTGCCCGGCACGATGCCGCCCTGGCCCATGGACGTCGGCATGGTGCGCACCAGCTTGTCGCCGAAGTACACCTTGACCTGGTGGGTCGAGGCGTCGGCGATCGAGACCCGCTTCTGGCCGATCGTGAACGAGGTGGCGATGTCGGACTGGCCGTAGAGGCCGCCGCCGAAGTCGTGGCCGTAGTCCTTCGCGGTGACCTGGACCTTGGTGCCCGGCGCGTAGTAGTTCTTCGGTCGCCAGTGCGCGGTCTGGTCGTCGAGCCAGTACCACGCGCCCTGCACGGACGGGCTGGTCTTGACCTCGAGGATCTTCTCGGCGGCCACCTTGTCGGGGATCGGCTCGTCGAAGTGGACGCCGACCACCATGCCGACGCCGTAGAGGCCGCCCTTGGTCATGGCGTCGCCCGCAATCGTCACGAACGAGGGCATGGTCATGTTGTTCGGCTGCAGCGTGGTGACGTGCTCACGCTTCGTCACGGTCGCGCCGTCGGCGTTCTTGGCCTGGGCGACGAGCGTGTAGGTGCGGGAGTAGGCGAGGTCCTCGGTGGTGTGCCAGCTCGTGCCGTCGTCCGCCATCGCACCCGAGACGGACAGGCCGGCCGGGTTCACCAGCTTGACCGAGGTGAGCGTGCCGTTCGTGGCCTTGACCTCGACCGGCTCGGCCGGGTTGGCGTGCGTGAGACCACCGACCGCGGACGTCGCGATGGCGGCCGCGGCAGCGGGGGCGCTGCTGGTGGCCGACGAGGACGAGCCGCTGCCCGACGGGGCCGCACTCGCGCCGGTGGCGGCACCGCCTGACTTCGTGCCCGGGTCGTTCGTGCCCGAGGTGCACGCGGCCAGCGTGAGCAGGACGGCGGACCCGGCGAGCACGGTGGCCGCGGTGCGCCGGCGTCCCGAACTCGTGCGAACGGTCCGGACGTCTCGCGCCTGCGTGCCCACGTGCTGCATAGAACCCCTCCGAAACGCGATCTTGGCCCCCGCCAGTGTGCCGGACGAAGCGGACGGACCTCGGCTGATTCGCAGGCTTTTCACAACCGCGTCAGCGGCGAACGCGGTATAAGCCACTACCCCCCGACGACCGGGAGGGTCAGCGCCTGGCCGGGTCCCGAGGCGACCGTCACCGGCCCGGGCACCAGCCCGCCCCGGTAGTTCGGGTCGCCGCCCGCGACGACGAGCCGCACCGAGTGGCCGGCGGCGAAGCGGTGCGCGAAGGCCGGCAGTGTCACGCGGACCGGCCCGGCCGGGTCGGCGACGCGGATCGGCGCGACGAGGCCCTTGATGAGCGAGGCCTTCCCGTCCGGACCGACGTCGTAGAGCTTGGGGATCAGCACCAGCTGTCCGGCCGGCCCGACGGCGGACGTCGCCGCGGCGGCCGGTGCGGACACCCGCAGCGAGAGGGTGGGTGCGCCGACGACGTCCATCGCCGTGGTGAGCTTCGCCGAGTCCCACTGTCCGTAGGTGCCCGGAAGGTTGACGTCCGGCACGTCGAGCGGCGTGCCCGCGGGCAGCCGCGACCCGATCGCGTCCGGCTCCGAGATGGTCGTGGGCGCACCCGCGGGAGGGACGACGAAGGTCTGGCTGCCCGGCGCGCCGGACGTCCCGGCCGCGAGGCGGTTGCCGCTCGACAGCGTGAAGGTGCGGCCGGACCCGACCGGGTAGGCGGCCGCGGAGGCCCAGGTGCCCGTCCAGTCGCGGTAGTACGCGAAGGCGGGCCCGGTGCCGACGGCCTTGTTCTTGAGGTAGCGGTCGAACCAGGCCTTGATGCGCGCGTCCTCGTACGCCCTCCCTGCCGCGGACGGCGTGCCACCGGAGTGGCCCTGCTCGCGCCAGAGCATGGCGACCGGCGTGCCCTGCCTCTTCAACATCGTGTAGGTGGCGACGGCCTCGTTCAGGTTGAACAGGGTGTCGGTCTGGCCCTGGTCGAGCAGCACCGGAACCCGGATCCTCGCCATGTAGCTGCTCACGGACGCGTGCCGCAGCGCCGCGATCGCGTCCGGCTGGAAGTACCCCGTCGTGCCGGCGGTCACGAGCGCCGGGCACACGAAGTCGGCGAAGTTCGGGCATCCGACGAGGCGTCCCGGGTCGTTCGCCGCGTACTGCACGCCGTTCAGCACGCCGACGCTCGAGAAGAGCAGCCCCCACGCGATCTTCGTGGCGCCGGGCGTGGTCGTCGTGACGGTGCCGGACGGCGTCGCGTTGTTCGGGCCGAGCGAGTACGACAGGTCGTTCCACGTGATCTGCGGGTTCAGGGCGTCGATGCGCGGATCGACGGCCGCCGCGGCGAACTGCACCTGGCCGCCGTAGCTGCCGCCCCACATGCCGACCCGCGGGTCGTAGGTCCGCGCCGTCCCGGCGTGGTCGCGCGCGTCGTGGACGATCGCGGTGAGTCGCGGCGCGGGCTTCGTGTGCTGCGCGTCGGTGAACGCGATGCCCGGGGCGCCGCCGAGGTAGCTGACCAGTTGGCTCGCGGCCACGCCGTCGTAGTCGGGCGCGTCCAGCGTGATCTTGCAGCCCGACCCGCCGAAGCCCAGGCCGGAGTACGACAGCACGGCGTAGCCGTCCGAGGCGTACTGCTGCGCGAACGGCGCCTGGTCGGCGGCCGAACCACCGAAACCGTTCGTCGTGAGGACGGCGGGCACCCGCTTGCCCGCCGACGCGCCCGTGGGCAGGTAGAGGTCGCCGACGATGTCGCACTTCTGGGTGCGACCCGGCCCGACCGACACCGCGAAGTGCAGGGACGTCACCGAGTAGGCAGGCGCCGCCTGCGCCGGTGGTGCCAGTGCGGCCGACAGGGCGAGGCCGGTGGTGACCGCAAGGGCGGCGGCGATGGGTTTGCGCAGCGTGGGCACGGCAGCTCCTGTGGACGTCGGCTCGGTAGGACCAACGAGCGCGCGACGGCCGGGTTACCGGCAGGTATCGAGCACGTCCGGTTCGTCCCGGTCGCGACACGGTTCGCCGGTCGGTGACGGGGCTCTCACGCGCTTCGGGCTGACTTACCGGCCCGTACGTTGCAGCATTGTGTCGTCCGCATGACACGCCCGGGGACCGGCCGAGCCGGCCTCGAGGAAGAAGTGAGGCGCACCGATGGCTCAACAGTCCCTGTACGGCGGTGTCACCAGCCGCCGCGTGACGATCCGCGACCTGCAGTTGGCGAAGGACCGCGGCGAGCGGTGGGCCATGCTCACCGCGTACGACTACTCCACCGCCCGCGTCTTCGACGAGGCGGGCATCCCCGTGCTGCTCGTCGGCGACTCGGCCGCGAACGTCGTCTACGGCTACGACACGACCGTGCCCGTGACGGTCGACGAACTGGTCCCGCTCGTCCGGGGCGTCGTGCGCGGCGCGCAGCGCGCGCTCGTCGTCGCCGACCTGCCGTTCGGTACCTACCAGGCCTCCCCGCAGCAGGCGCTCGAGACCGCGTCGCGCTTCATGAAGGAGGGCGGCGCCCAGGCGGTCAAGCTCGAGGGTGGAGCGCGGGTCGCGCCCCAGGTCGAGCTGCTCACCGCCGCGGGCATTCCCGTCATGGCCCACATCGGTCTCACCCCGCAGTCGGTCAACGCGCTCGGGGGTTACCGGGTGCAGGGTCGCGGGGACGAGGCCCGGCACCGCCTGCTGCAGGACGCGAAAGCGCTCCAGCAGGCCGGCGCCTTCGCGGTCGTCATGGAGGTCGTGCCGTCCGACGTCGCTGCAGAGGTGACCTCGGCGCTGCACATCCCGACGATCGGCATCGGCGCGGGACCGTCGTGCGACGCGCAGGTGCTCGTCTGGCAGGACATGGCCGGGCTGCGCGGCGGCGGCAAGCCGGCCAAGTTCGTCAAGGAGTACGCCGCCATCGGCGACGCGCTGCGTGACGCCGCGACGCGCTACGCCGACGAGGTGCGCGGCGGCACGTACCCCTCCGCCGAGCACGAGTACAGCTGAGGTCCCGACGACGAGGGCCCGGTGACCATCAGGTCACCGGGCCCTCGTCGTTCACGGGTGCCGTCTAGCTGGTCGCCTTCTTCGCCGGCGCCTTGCGCGCGGTCTTGCGGGCGGTGGTCTTCTTCGCCGCGGTCTTGCGAGCGGTCGTCTTCTTCGCCGCCGCCTTCTTGGCGGGAGCCTTCTTCGCGGCCGTCTTGCGAGCCGTCGTCTTCTTCGCCGCCGCCTTCCTGGCGGGAGCCTTCTTCGCGGCCGTCTTGCGAGCCGTCGTCTTCTTCGCCGCCGCCTTCTTGGCGGGAGCCTTCTTCGCGGCCGTCTTGCGAGCCGTCGTCTTCTTCGCCGCCGCCTTCTTGGCGGGAGCCTTCTTCGCGGCCGTCTTGCGAGCCGTCGTCTTCTTCGCCGCCGCCTTCTTGGCAGGAGCCTTCTTGGCGACGGTCTTCTTCGCGGCGCCGGCCTTCCTGGCCACGGTCTTCTTGGCAGCGCTCGCCTTCTTCGCCACGGTCTTCTTCGCGGCAGTGACCTTCTTGGCCACGGTCTTCTTCGCGGCGCTCGTCGTGCTCGCCGCCTTCTTCGCGGGCGACTTCTTGGCGGCGGTCTTGCGAGCCGTCGCCTTCTTCGCGGCCGCCTTTCTGGCCGGTGCCTTCTTCGCAGCAGGTGCGGTCATGCGGTGTGCCTCCTCGGGCGGCTGTCGACGAAACACTCGTCGTTGCAACAAAGTTGACGAAGAACATAGGGCTTCGTCAACACGGCACGCCGACCTTTTTCAGGGGCGACGGGCGGGCGGCGCGCACCTCGGCGGCGTCGTTTCGCGCAACTTCGCGCTAGATCGCCTACGCCGTAGGGCTTTCGGTTCGCGCAGTAGCGCGCGAACCCGCTACGGGCGTCGGAAACCAATTCGAGGATTTCTGCGCAAGAACGTCGCGCATCCCACACCCCGCCGGCGCGCTCGCTTCACGTGATGCGTGCGACGACCAGCTCGCGCACGAGCTCGGTGACGCACGCGAGCACGTCGTCGTGCGCCCGCCGCACACCGTGCCGTCGCACCAACGAGTGCATGGTCACGCCCGCGATGACGTCACCTGCACGGTCATCCACGATGTCACCGGCGATGTCACCCGCGACCACCTCGACTTCGACTCCGCACTCACGCGCCAAGGCGGTCACGCCACCGACGACCTTGCCCGCGAACGACGTGCGATCGACCCGCCCCTCACCCGTGACGACGAGGTCGGACGCGACCACGTGCGCGCGCAGATCCTGCTGTGCGGCGACGACGTCGAATCCCGGGCGCAGCCGTCCGCCGAGTGCGGCCAACGCACCGCCGAGGCCACCGGCCGCCCCCGAACCGGCAACCGACTGCACGTCGAACCCGAAGCGATCGCGTACCCGTCTCCGTGCCATGACGAGTCGCTCGCTGAGCGCGCGCACCTGGTCGGCGTCCGCACCCTTCTGCGGCGCGAACTCGACGGCGGCATCCGTGTAGCGCGTGGTGACGTCGCAGCACACGACGAGCTCGACGCTGCCGTTCGCGATCGCGTCACGGACGTGCGCGGGGACGGCGTCCATGGCGGGCAGCCCGCCGTCGGTACACGCGCTGCCACCGAGCCCGAGGAGCACGCGACGGGCGCCCGCCTCGACCGCGGCGGTGAGCAGTTCCCCGGTACCGGCGGAGGTCGCCGTCATGGGGTCGTTCGCGTCACGTCCGCCGGCGAGCACCAGTCCGCTGGCACAGGCGCTCTCGACGACGGCCACTCCGTCGGCGAGGCGCCAGGCGGCGCGCACGGGCGTGCCCGCCGGGCCGGTCACGACGCTCTCCCGGTTCGCGCCACCGAGCACCTCGAGCAGGCCGTCGCCGCCGTCCGACATGGGCACCGTCGACGCGGTCGCACCGGCCTCCCGCGCGCCGCCGGCCATCGCCCGGGCGACCTCGACCGCGGTGGCGGTGCCCTTGAACTTGTCCGGCGCGGCGAGGACGTGCACGTGCGCCACTCTGCCCGTCCCGGCCTCCGTCCGGGTGCGCCGGTCGTGCTTTCGGGCACCGATCGGCGGTGACGGTGACGAGCCGTGATCGCGTGGGTACTCCCTTGGCGATCGGGGCGACGACGGCGAAGGGGGAGGACGATGTGCCGCACCATCGACGCCTCCTTCGTGTGCGAACCCGAGGCGGTCGGCGAGGCGCGCCGCTGGGTGCGTGATCAGCTCGAGCAGCTGTTTCCCGACCTCGACGGGCTGGTGGCCGACGACGTCGGGCTGACGGTGTCCGAGTTGGTCACCAATTGCGTGCGGGCCGACGGTCACGACCTGTCGGTGTCGCTGACCGCGCACCGCAGCGAGATCACGGTCGCGGCGACCGACGACGCACCCGGCGTGCCGGTGGTCAGTTCACCCCCCGACTCGCAACCCAGCGGACGCGGCCTCGCGATCGTCGAGGCGGTCACGTCGGCGTGGGGTGTCGAGTCGGCCGGCGACGGTCACAAGACGGTGTGGGGACGCTTCGACGTGACCGGTGCCGAGTCGACGTTCGAGTGCTCCCGCTGACCCGCGGGCGCTGACGTCGCGGCCGGAACGGTCAGCCGGAAGCAGGCACCCTGCCCGGCGGGTTGCGGCAGGCACACCAGGTCGCCCCCGTGGGCGCGGGCCAGCGCGCGGGCGATCGGCAGGCCGAGCCCGAACCCACCCCGGTCGCGGCTGCGCGATCGGTCGAGCCGCACGAGCCGCTCGAAGATCCGTTCGGCGTCCGCCGGGTCGACGCCCGGACCGGAGTCGGTGACGTCGACGCGCCAGTGCCCGTCCGCCGACGTCAGGGTGACGCCGATGCGTCCGGTCGGACCGGCGGCGGTCCGGGCGTTGGCGAGCACGTTGCCGAGCACTTGTCCGAGCCGGGTGGGGTCACCGTGCACCGGCGCGCTGCCGGGTGCCGCGAGGGTGACGGCAAGGTCGGGCGCGAGCGCGCGGAGACGCTCGAGCTCGTGGGATGCGATCTCGACGAGGTCGACCCGCTCGGACGTCAACGCGGTTCCGGTGTCGAGCCGAGCCATGGTGAGCAGGTCGTCGACGAGCCGGTCGAGCCGGCGGGTCTCGCGTACCAGCGTCACGTACGCGTGCTCGCGGTCGGCGCGGTCGGGCTCGTCGCGCAGCAGCGTCTCGGTGGTGGTGGCGATACCGGTCAGCGGCGAGCGCAGCTCGTGCGACACGTCGCCGAGGAACCCGCGCAGCCGCGCCTCGGCCGCCGCGGCGCCGGCCAGCGCCGACTCGAGTTCGTCGAGCATCGCGTCGAAGGCGGTGGCGGTGCGGCCCAGCTCGGTGTCGGGACGGCCGGTGCCCAGGCGACGTCCGCGGTCGCCGGCCGCGATGGTGCGCGCGACCGCGGTCATGTCGTCCAGCGGGCGCAGCGCCACCCGCACGATGCGGCGCAGCAGTACCCAGGCCAGCGCGAGCGCGACCAGGCCGCCGATCACTTCGAGCAGCACGAGTCGCCGCAACGTGTCGCCGACCTGGCTGCTGTCGACCGACAGCGTCAGCACCTGCCTCGTCGACGGCAGCGTGGTGCGCAGGTAGAGCAGCGAGCCCGACGTCTGCACGTCCGCGCCGCCCGTCCGCGCCGGGGGCGCCGGAGCGCCCGACGGCCTCCCTCCGGGGAAGCCCCGTCCCGGCCCGCGGCCGGAACCCGCGCTCGGGCGGTTGGCGCCGGGGCCGGGCGCCTGCGGCGCGGCCTCCGACTGCACGCATTGCAGGCGCTGCGACGACGACGAGCTGGGCCGGCTGGTCGATTCCGGTTCGCAGAGCAGGGCGACCACGCCGTCGCCCCGCAACCGGTCGACCAGCTGCTGCGGCGAGAGCGCGCCGTCGAGCTGGTCGGCGAGGGCGACCCGATCGGTGAGCCGCGTGCGGAGGTCGGAGTGCAGCCGTGACGACAGCACCGCGTCGACCACGACGAACAACGCCGTCAGCAGCACCGCCAGCAGCGCGAGCACCCCGAGCACCACCCGGCCGCGCAGCGAGCGCGGCCGCGGCACGCGCCATGAGCGCCTCACGGGCGCAGCACGTAACCCAGGCCGCGCACCGTGTGGATCAGGCGCGGTCCGGCGGACTCGGTCTTGCGCCGCAGGGCGCTGACGTGCACCTCGACGAGGTTGGGGTCGTAGTCCTCGTACCCCCACACCTGGGTGAGGATCTGCGTCTTCGACAGGGTGCGACCGCGGTTGGTGGCGAGGTAGCCGAGCAGCCGGAACTCCGTCGCGGTCAGGTCGAGCGGCGTGCCCGCACGGCTGGCGACGGCCGCGCCCTGGTCGATGACGAGGTCACCGACCTGCAGCGTGCTCGGGACGCGCCCGAGCCGGCGCAGCGCCGCGGCCGAGCGGGCCAGTACCTCGCTGATCGCGAACGGCTTGGGCACGTAGTCGTCCGCGCCCAGCGCGAAGCCGCGCAAACGGTCGTCCAGGTCGTCGCGGGCGGTGAGGAACACCACGGCCGCGTCGGTGCGGGCACGCAGCGCCTCGGCCAGCACGAAGCCGTCCCGGTCGGGCAGCATCACGTCGAGAACCACGAGGTCGGGACGGAACGCGTCGACCTGCCGTTCGAAGTCGGCGCCGTCGGCCATCGCGAGCACGTCGTACCCCTCGGAGCGGAACGCGGCCGCGAGCGAGTCACGGATCGCGTGCTCGTCCTCGACGACGATCACGCGCGCGCCGGAGGCTCGGGGGCTGGATGCGCGGGAGCCGTCGGGGCGCGCGGTCTCGGCTGCGGAACTCACCGCACCGAGTCTCGTGCCTCGGTCTGAAGCGATCCTGAAGAACCGCCGGACGGCCCGCCGATTCAGGCTGGCTTCAGAGACGGGGACAACCGTCTGTTCCGTGCCGGTCAACCCCACCACCTCCCCGTTCGCCGCCGTCCTCGTGGACGTCGCCGTGATCGCCGTGGTCGTACTCGCCGCCGTGCGCGGCTACCGGCGCGGTGGCCTGGCCTCGCTCGTCCGCCTCGGCGGAGGTGTCGCGGGCCTGGCGATGGGCCTGGTCGTCGCCGGGCTGCTCAGCGCGGCGCTCCCGCCGGTCGCGCACGTGCTGCTCGGCGTCGCGTGCGCCCTGGGCGGGGTGCTGCTCGGCCTGTCCCTCGGCCGGCGCCTCGCCGCCCCGCTCGCGCGGCACCGCCCGCTGCTGCCGGACCGCCTCGCCGGCGCCGTCGTCGGCGGTGCGGTCGGCGCCCTGGTGTGCGGTCTGCTGGCGAGCGTCGCGGTGGCGGCCGGACCACCCGCGCTGGCAGCGGCCGTCCGTGCCGGATCGGTCGCACCCGACTCGCCGGACGACGTCCCCGTGGCCGGCGAGGTCTGGCACGGGGTCGGCGGGATGCTGCAGGAGGTCGCGCCGTCGGACCTGGCGGCCCTCGTGCCGTCCGTCGGTGACGCCGCTCCGTCCGCGACCGTCATCGACGCTGTCGAGCGCCGCGTCCGCATGTCCGTCCTGCGGGTCACCGCGAGCGGGTGCACCGGTGGCGTCACCGGAACCGGCTTCGTGGCGGGCACGGACGGCGACGCCGCGATCGTCGTGACGAACGCGCACGTCGCCGGCGGTGGCGGTGCTCGCGTGGCCGACCGTCCCGCCACCGTCGTGTACCTGAACCGGCGCGCCGACCTGGCCGTGCTGCGCGTGCCGTCGCTCTCCGCCGCGCCGCTGCCGCTCGCCAGGACCGATGCCGCCAACGGCGACGGCCTCGTGGTCGTCGGCTACCCGGAGGGCGGACCGCGCACCGCCGTCGGCGCGACCGTCGTGCAGCGCTCGCCCGTGCCCAACCCCGGGCTCGCCGACGGCATCGCCCTGCACGAGGCGTACCTGCTCCGGGCCCCGATCGCCCACGGCAACAGCGGCAGCCCGCTGCTCGACACGTCCGGTCGCGTGGTCGGTGTGGTGAACGCGCTCACCGGCAGCTCGGGGCGCTACGGCTACGCCATCTCCGTCGACGAACTGCGCGGCGCACTGCAGACAGCGGCCGGACGTACGACCGCGGTCCCAGCGCAGAGCTGCTCCTGAACCCGGCTCCGGCCACCCGGCCGTGCCTCATCAGTTGGAAAGAACAACCCACGAAAGGGGAATCCCATGTCCGACCACACTCCCGTCCCGCCGACGGACCCTGCTGCCCCAGCGGCGGTCCCTGCCGCCGCGGCGCGGACGGCGTCCCGCGGCAAGCGGATCACCGTCGCGACCGTCGCCGCGCTCGGCCTCACGGCGGGCGGCATCGCGCTCGCGCAGACGTCGTTCGCCTCGGGCGGCGCACCGAGTGCCGTTCCCGGCACGGCGAACGGCGCCCCGTCGGGCGCCCGGCCGGCGGTCCGCCCGCCGATGGCCGGCGGCGAGCGCATCGACGGCACCGTGACCGCGATCTCGAGCGACTCGATCACCGTGCGCGACCTCTTCGGCGCGAGCCGCACCTACGCGATCACCAGCGCCACCACGGTGCACCGCGGTCCGACGAAGACCACCGTCTCGTCCCTGGCGGTCGGCGACCGCGTGGGCGTCGGCGGCACGAAGTCGGGGTCCGGGTCGAGCGCGACCTACAAGGCGACCGACATCGACGTGCGCCTCGCGCACATCGACGGCGTCGTGAAGAGCGTCGGCAGCGGCACGCTCACCGTCACGGACATGGACGGCTTCACCCGCACCGTGGCCACGTCGAGCGCCACGAAGTACACGAAGGACGGCGCCTCGTCCACGGCCGGGGCGGTGGAGCAGGGCAGCGTCGTGCACACCGAGGGCACGGTCGCCTCCGACGGCACCACCCTGGACGCGTCGTCGGTCGACATCCTCACCAAGGCTGCCGGTTCCGGCGGCCGGGGAGGCCCCGGTGGGCCTGCCGGCCACGGCCCGGGCGGGCACGGCGGACCGGGCGGACCCCTCGGCCCGGGCGGCCCGGGGCGCCTCGGGGGTCACGGCGGTCAGGGCGGTCAGGGCGGTCAGGGCGGTCCCGGTGGTGCGCCCGGCAAGGGCGGCTCGATGACGTCCGGAGCGCCGTCCGGAGCGCCGTCCGGAGCGCCGTCCGGTGCGCCGTCCGGTGCGCCGTCAGGAGCGCCGTCCGGTGCGCCGTCGGGAGCGCCGTCGGGCGGGGCGTCGAGTGGGTCCTGACGACCGCGTGCCCGGACGCCGCGACGACGACCCCACCGAGCAGCTCGCCCGCTGGCGGGCCTGGCGCGGCGCGGACGCAACGCGGGAGTTCCCGGCCGTGCCGCTCGACGAACCGCTGGAACCCGACCCGGGTCCCGATTCGGGGCGGCGGCGACACCGCCGCCGCCCCGGCGGGGCGGCGCTGACGGGGCTCGGGCTGCTCGGCGCGGCGCTCGTCGTGAGCGCGCTCGCCGCGACCGGGGTCGTCCCGGTGGGCGGCATCCTCGGCGCGGACGACACAGGTCGCGGGACGGGCACGTCGACGTCGTCCGGCACGGCGTCCGCACCAGCCACGGCTGGGTCGTCGGGTTCGTCCGCGGCGCCATCGCAGGAAGCGGGTTCGGACCGGCCGCAGGCACCGGCCCGCGGCAGGCACGCCCACACCCCCGGCGCGGGATCCGGACGTGACGGGAACGGGCCGTCGGACGTGCCCGCGGGACCTGCCGGCGGGCCGGGCCCGGCCGGCGGCCCGGCCAGCGGCCCCGCTGGCGGCCCCGCTGGCGGCCCCGCTGGCGGCCCCGCTGGCGGCCCCCCGCGCCAACGGGCGGGCGGACCGGGAGGCGGCCCGGCAGCCGATCCCGACGGCGGCCCCGCAACCGGAAGCAGCCCCCAGTCCGGATCCGACGGCACCGGTTCTCCGGCACTCCCGTCGGCCCCGTCCGCTGCGTCCGAGCGTCCGGCCACACCCTGACGCCTGGGCTGACGGCGGCCTGACGGCGGCCCGACCACCCCCTTCTCGAAATCTGTATTACACGCAGATCCGCGTGTATTACAGATTCGCGGAAGGGGGTGTCCGGGCCGCCGCGGTGCGCGTCGTCGGACGTCTCTGCTTGGCTGGGGCCAGCAGTTGTCACAGCGCGCATCAAGCCGACGGTGCCGTCTCCCCGAACGGACCTCTGTGCCCCGTCGTCCTGTCACCAGCCGCACCACGCGCGGTTCCGCCGCGCCGTCATTCCCCGCGGCCGACGTCCTGCACGTGATCGTCGGCCCCGACGGGCACGGCGTGGTCCGTCACGGACTGGAGATCGCGCAGGCCGCCGGCCAGCAGTGGGTACGCGCGCCGCAACCCGAGGCGGTGGCGACGGCCGCCGCCGGGGCCGCCGGGGCCGCCGGGGCCGCCGGGGCCGCCGGGGTCGGGGCCGGGTCCGGGTCCGGGGCGATCGAGGTGGCGCACCTGCCCACCGACGGCGTCGTGCACGTGCCCTTCACCGATCGCCTGTTCGGGCCCGACGCCGAGTCCGCACTCGAGACCTTCCTGGCCTTCGCCGACCGCGTCGCCGCGGCCGGTTCGTCGTTGTCGGTCACCCTGCACGACGTGCCGCACGACGACAGTCCGCTGCAGAAGCGCCGTCGGCGCGTCTACGACGAGGTCGTCGCGGCCGCCCGCGGCGTGGTCGTGAACAGCGGGCTCGAACTCGCGCTGCTGGCGGGCGCGGCCGACGGCGCGCACTCGCTGCGGCGCATCCCGCTGCCGGTGCACGCCGCCGTACCCACATCGAGCCGCCCCGGACGCTCCGGTGTGGCCGTGCTCGGCTTCGTCTACCCCGACCGCGGGTACGAGGACGTCCTCGCCGCGCTGGACTCCCTCGGCGTCGACGAGACGTTGCTCGCCGTCGGGCGGCCCGCCGACGGTCACGACGACCTGCTCGAGCGGTACGCGGTGACCGGACGTTGGCGCTGCACCGGCTACGTGCCCGATGACGCGCTCGCGGGCGTGCTCGCGGCGGCGGCGGTGCCCGTCGCACCGAACCGGCGGGTCACCGCGTCCGCCTCGATCAACACCTGGATCCAGCACGGCCGGCGTCCGCTCGTGCCCGACTCGCCCTACGCACGCGAGCTTCTCGACGAGCGTCCGGACGCGGTCGCGCTCTACGACCCGGACGCCGCGCCCGGCCACCCCGCGTGCCTGGCCACGGCGATCGCCGCCGCGCTCGCCGACCCCGCCCGTACCGAGCTGGCCGACGGCGTGCACCGCGGCCCGGGGCTCTCCGAGGTCGCGGCCGAGTACCGCCGGCACCTCGCGTCCTGCGCACCGCCGCGCGCCCTCGTCACCGACCACGGCGTGCTCGTGCCCGACAACCGATGGGATCTCGTGCCGGCGGGTGAGCCCGCTGCTCCGGCGACGGTCAGCGTCGTGATCCCCTACTTCGACGCGCAGCCGCAGCTCGACCGCGTGCTCTCGGCGCTCACCCGCCAGTCGGGACCACCGCTCGAGGTCGTCGTCGTGGACGACGGATCGCCACAGCCGCCGGACATTTCGTGCGCCGGTTCGCTGCCCGTGCGCGTGCTGCGGCAGGACGACCTCGGCTTCCGCGCGGCACGGGCACGCAACCTCGGCGCGGCCGCGGCGACCGGCGACGTGCTCGCGTTCCTCGACGGCGACACCGTGCCCGAACCCGGGTACCTCGCCGCCCTCACCGACCTGCCCGGGCGCTGCCCCGACGCGGTGACGGTCGGCCGGCGGCGGCACCGCGCGCCCGACGGCACCGAGCTCGACGAACCGGCGTGGCTGCGCGACGCCTACCGCGACTCGGCCGACCTGCTGCGCGCCGACCGCCGCAGCTACCGGTACGTGATCAGCGCCGTGCTGGCCGTCCCCCGTGCGCTGTTCCACGCCGTCGGCGGGTTCGACGAGCGTTTCGTCGGCTACGGCGGCGAGGACTGGGAACTCGCCCACCGGTTGCGCACCGGCGGCGCGGTGCTGGCCCACGTGCCGTCCGCCGTGGCGTGGCACGACGGGCCCGACTGGGCCGGGCGCGGTGACGAGACCGAGCGTGCCCGCACGAAGAACGCCGAGACCGCGGCCCTGGCCGTGCTGCTGCCCGACCCGGACGCCCGCGGGCCGGGACGCTGGGCGCCGTACCCCTCCGTGGTCGTGCAGGCCCCCGCCATGTGCGACGTCGACGCCCTGGCCACGGTGCGCTCGGCGCTGGACGTCGACTGCGCCTTCTGGTTCGCGGACGTCACGGGACCCCGGCGCGAACTCGTGCTCGCCGACCCGGCCGTCCGGCTGGGCGACCCGCCCGACGACGTGCTGCGCCGGGCCTGGTGCCGGGCCCGGCTGCACGGCCCGTCCGATCTCGGGACACTGGGCGAGCTGGCGACGCAGGCCGAGCGCATCGGCCGCGTCGACACCCCGGGCGTGTCCGTCCGCTCGTCCCGGTCCCTGGCGCGCGCCGGGCGCTGGACGGCGGGCGGGGCAGCGCCCGGGGCGGACGCCACCGCCGATCTGCTGTTCGGCCGTCAGGACCGTCCCGGCCCGGCACCGGCCCCGGTGGGCGACCTCGCCTCGTGGCTGCGGGGCCGACGATGAACGCTCAGCCGGTCAGTCGCTCGTACACGCCCACGACGTCGCCCTGCCACCACTCCCCCACGCCGGCGAACGTGGCCAGCACCTCGGCGTGCGACCAGTCCTCCTCGACGTGCACCTCGTACGGATTGCCCTCGATCTCGTGCTGCGGGTAGTGGACGATCGGGATCGACAGGTACACCGCGCGGCGGGCGACGGCGGCGCACCGGTCCCAGACGGCGAGGCCCTCGGCGCGGGTCATGTGCTCGACCACGTCGCCCAGCACGACCACGTCGGCCGGAGGCAGCTCGGCGGTGCGCACGTCACCCAGGAGGATCTCGTCGTAGTAGTCGTGCAGCCGGTACGTCGTCACGTACGGCTCCCACACCTCGAGCCCGGTCATGTGCACCGGCAGGTCGGCGAACAACTTGGCGTACGTGCCCACGCCCGGGCCGATGTCGAGAACCGTGAGCAGCTCGTCCCCGCGGAGGCCGCCGGCGAGCGCCGACACCCGCTCGTGGGTCCACTGCTTGCCTTCGGACGAACTCATGGGCACGGCTGGCTCTCCTGTTCGGAAGGGGATCGATGAACGACGGTCACGACCGCGTGGTCGTGTGGGGTAACTGCCAGGCCGCTCCGCTGGGCGACCTGCTGGCGGCCCCGCTCGCCGCGCACGGTCTGCGGGTGGTGTCCGTGCCTCCGGTCTACCTCGCCGACGAGGCGGACGTCGCGCGGGTGCACGACGAGGTGCGCCGCAGCGCGCTGCTGATCACGCAGCCGGTCGGTGACGACTACCGCGTCGCCGGCTGCGGCTCCGGCACGCTCGGCGCCCTGCTCCCCCGTGGCGCGCGGACGGTGCGCTGGCCGGTGACCTACCACGTGGGGCCGTTCCCCGCCCAGGCGCGCGGGTACGCAGGCGACGGCGAGCGCGTGAACGCTCCGCTGACCGACTACCACGACCTGCGCATCGTTCTCGCCGCTCGACGAGGTTGGGATGTCCAACGCACTCTCGACGGATGGGCGATCGCAGGCGACGCCGTGCGCGCGGTCGCGCAGGCGTCGACCGCCGAGCTGCGACGGCGCGAGGCCGGGCTGGACGTGCCCGTCTCGGACCTCGTCGGGGCGCCCGACGCGTTGTGGACGATGACGCACCCCACGAACGCGTTCCTCGCCCGCGTGGCCCGCCGCGTGCTCGACCACCTCGGCCTCGACGGCACGGTCGACGTCCCCGAGCGCGAGTACCTCGGGCAGCGCCGCGCCCCGATCGACGCCGACGTGGCCACGGCGCTCGGCTGGGCGCACGACACGGTTCGCCCGCAGTGGGTGATCGACGGCGCCGCGGTACCCGACGCCGAACTGGTCGCGACGCAGCTGGAGTTCTACGCCGAACGCCCCGACGTCGTGGCCGCCACGCTGCAGCGCGCGGCCGGCCGGATGGCGGCGCTGGCCCGCTGAGCCCTGCACGTCGTCGGCCGTCACACCCGGGCCCTACCCCGGGGTGACGACCGGCAATCGACGGCCTGAGTTCAGCCCCGGTACGGGTACTTGCGGTCCAGCTCCAGGTTCACCTTCAGCACGTTGACCTTCGAGGTCCCGATGAAGCCGAGGTCCCGGCCGGTGGCGATCGAGTCGATCACCGCGGCAACCTGCGCCCGGGTGATGCCGCGGGTGGCGGCGATCCGTGGCTCCTGCAGCCGGGCATAGGCGAGCGAGATCTCGGGATCGATGCCGGAACCGCTCGCGGTCACCGCGTCGGCGGGCACCGCGGGGTGGGCCGGGGCGTCACCGCGCACCGGCACCACCTTCGCGGCGGAGACGTCCTCCCCCGCCTTCGCGCACTGCACCGTCACGCCGCGGTAGCTGCCGACGAACGGCGTCGCCGGGCAGGGCTGGTTCACGCTGACCACCCGCTCGATCGCGCCGCGGTAACCGGGTTCGGTGTACACGACCGCGAGCACCGCCCCGACCCCGTCGGCGCAGTACGGCCGCGCGCCGGAGACCTTCTCGAGCGTGCCGACCGCGACGCTGCGCTGGCAGACCTGCGTGAGCAGGCTGGGCTTGTCGGGCGCGTCGACGATCGACTCCGGACCGAGGTTGGACGCCCCCGTGGCGAGCGGGTCGTAGCCACCCGCCGACGGACGTGACTGCAGGTACTGCTTCAGCGGGTTGCCCTTGGCGTCGGTGAAGCTCTGCCCGATGAGCCCGGAGCCGACCGGCCTGCCGTCGCGTTCGAGCATCGAGCCGTCCGCACGGGACGACAGCCCCGGCAGCTGGGCGACGGCCCAGATCGCCAGTGGATAGACGACGCCGAGCACGACGGTGAACACGAGCAGCAGCCGCAGTGCGGCGCCGGCCTGGCGGAGGGTGGACGCGAGTCTGCGCATGATCAGCCGATCCCGGGGACGAACTGGATGACGAGGTCGACGAGCTTGATGCCGACGAACGGCAGCACCAGCCCGCCCAGGCCGTAGACCCAGAGATTGCGGCGCAGCATGGCCGCGGCTCCGGACGGCTTGTACCGCACACCCCGCAGGGCGAGCGGGATGAGCGCCACGATGACGAGCGCGTTGAAGACGACCGCCGACAGGATCGCCGACTGCGGCGAGTGCAGCCGCATGATGTTGAGCTTGTCGAGGCCCGGGTACACGGCGGCGAACATCGCGGGGATGATCGCGAAGTACTTGGCGAGGTCGTTGGCGATCGAGAACGTGGTGAGCGCGCCGCGCGTGATGAGCAGCTGCTTGCCGATCTCGACGATCTCGATGAGCTTCGTCGGGTCCGAGTCGAGGTCGACCATGTTGCCGGCCTCCTTGGCGGCCGACGTGCCCGAGTTCATCGCGACACCGACGTCCGCCTGCGCCAGCGCCGGTGCGTCGTTGGTGCCGTCGCCGGTCATCGCGACGAGCTTGCCGCCCCGCTGCTCGCGTTTGATGAGCGCCATCTTGTCCTCGGGCTTGGCCTCGGCGAGGAAGTCGTCCACGCCGGCCTCGTCCGCGATCGCCTTGGCGGTCAACGGGTTGTCACCGGTGATCATCACGGTGCGGATGCCCATGCGGCGCAGTTCGGCGAACCGCTCGGACATGCCCGCCTTGACGACGTCCTTGAGGTGGATGACCCCGACGACGCTCGCGCGGCCGTCGACGCGTTCGGCGACGACGAGCGGGGTGCCACCGGACGCCGACATGCCGTCGACGACGTCACCGGCCTCGGTCGGCACGTCACCGCCGTGGTCGCGCACCCATTGCATCACCGACCCGGCCGCACCCTTGCGGATCTCGCGGGTGCCGACGTCGACACCGCTCATCCGCGTCTGCGCCGTGAACGCGACGAAGGTCGCGTTGTCCAACTCACCGGCCGCACGCTCGCGCAACCCGTACCGCTCCTTGGCCAGCACGACCACCGAGCGACCCTCGGGCGTCTCGTCCGCCAGGGACGACAGCTGGGCCGCCTCGGCGACATCGGCGTCGGTCCGTCCGCCGACGGGGACGAATTCGGACGCCTGCCGGTTGCCGAGGGTGATCGTGCCGGTCTTGTCGAGCAGCAGGGTGTCGACATCGCCGGCCGCCTCGACCGCGCGTCCGCTCATGGCCAGGACGTTGCGCTGCACGAGCCGGTCCATGCCGGCGATGCCGATGGCGGACAGCAGGGCCCCGATGGTCGTCGGGATCAGGCACACCAGCAGCGACACGAGCACGATGCCGGTGAGCCCGTTGTCGTCCAGGGCAGCACTGTCGCCGAGGCCCGGCTGCTGCGCCTTCGAGAAGATGGCCAGCGGTTGCAGCGTGACGGTTGCGAGAAGGAACACGATGGTCAGGGACGCGAGCAGGATGTTGAGGGCGATCTCGTTCGGCGTCTTCTGCCGGCTGGCCCCCTCGACCAGCCCGATCATGCGGTCGATGAAGCTCTTTCCGGGCTCCTGGGTGATCTCGACGACGATGCGGTCGCTGAGCACCCGGGTGCCGCCCGTCACGGCGCTGCGGTCACCACCGCTCTCGCGGATGACGGGCGCGCTCTCGCCGGTGATCGCCGACTCGTCGACGCTGGCGATGCCCTCGACGACGTCGCCGTCGCCGGGGATGACGTCACCCGCCTCGCACACCACCCGGTCACCGCGGGCCAGCTGCGGCGCGCCGACCGACTCGAGCGAGCCGTCCGGCCGCAGCCGGTTCGCCAGGGTGTCGGTCTTCGCCTTGCGCAGCGCGTCCGCCTGCGCCTTGCCGCGGCCCTCCGCCACCGCCTCCGCGAGGTTGGCGAACAGCGTGGTCAGCCAGAGCCACACGACGATCAGCCAGGCGAAGACGGACGGATCGGTGACCGCGATGACGGTGCTGAAGACGGCGCCGACCTCGACGAGGAACATCACCGGGTTGCGGTAGAGGGTGCGCGGGTCGAGTTTGCGCAGGGCCTGCGGGGTGGACGCGATCAGTTGCGCCGCGCTGAAGGCGGACGCGGTGGCGGTCATCAGTGAAGCCCTTCGGCGAGCGGCCCGAGGGCCAGGGAGGGGAAGTAGGTCAGCGCGACGACGATCACCGTGACGCCCAGCAACATGCCGACGAACAGCGTGCGGTGGGTGGGCAGGGTGCCGTCGGTGGCGGGCACGGGTCGTTGCCGGGCGAGCGCGCCGGCGAGGCCGAGCACGAACACGATGGGCAGGAACCGTCCGAGCAGCATCGCGACGCCGAGGGCGTAGTTCCACCACACGGTGTTCACCGACAGGCCGGCGAAGGCGCTGCCGTTGTTGTTGCCGGCGGACGTGAACGCGTAGAGCACCTCGCTCAGCCCGTGCGCGCCGCCGTTCAGCATCGCGGCACGCTGCCCGGGCAGCGCCATGGCGAGCGCGGTGCCGCCCAGCACCACGGTCGGGGTCGTCAGGATGTAGAGCGAGGCGAACTTGATCTCGCGCCCGCCCAGCTTCTTGCCGAGGTACTCGGGAGTCCGTCCCACCATGAGGCCCGCGATGAACACGGTGACGACGGCGAGCACGAGCATGCCGTAGAGGCCGGAACCGACGCCGCCGGGCGCGATCTCGCCCAGCATCATGTTGAGCAGCGTCATCGCGCCGCCGAGGCTCGTGTACGAGTCGTGGAAGCTGTTGACCGCGCCGGTCGAGGTGAGCGTCGTCGCGGCCGCGAACACGCCTGACTGCTGCACCCCGAAACGGCTTTCCGTCCCTTCCGTCGCCGCACCGACCGCGGTCGGCACGGTGCCGTGATGCATGCCCTGCAGCACGACGGTCAGCACCACGCTGGTCAGGGCGATGACGCCCATGACGGCGAGGATCGCGCGTCCCTGGCGGTGGTCACCGATCAGGTGGCCGAACGTCCGCGGGAGCGAGAACGCGATGGAGAAGATCAGCAGGATCTGCAGCCAGCTCGTCCACGCCGTCGGGTCCTCGAACGGGTGGGCCGAGTTGGCGTTGTAGAAGCCGCCGCCGTTGGTGCCGAGTTCCTTGATGACCTCCTGCGACGCGACCGGACCACCGGTGACGGTCTGCGAACCCCCGGTCAGCGTCGTCACCGTCGTGTAGTCGTGGAAGTTCTGCACCATGCCGGCGCCGACGAACACGATCGCGAACACGACCGAGATCGGCAGCAGCACCCGGAAGCTGATGCGCGTCAGGTCGACCCAGAAGTTGCCGAGCGTCCTCGCGCGGTTGCGCGAGAAGCCCCGGACGAGCGCGGCGACGACGGAGATGCCGACGGCGGCGGACACGAAGTTCTGCACCGCGAGGCCGGCCATCTGCACGACGTAACCGAGCGCGCTCTCCCCCGAGTACGACTGCCAGTTCGTGTTCGTCACGAAGCTGGCCGCGGTGTTGAAAGCCTGGTCGGCCGTCATCTGCGGCACGTCGAACGGGCCGGGCAGGTGGTTCTGTACGCGCAGGAACACGTAGAGGAAGACCACCGAGACGCCGCTGAAGGCGAGCACCGAGCGCAGGTAGCGCGACGTCGCCTGTTCGGCGTCGGGGTCGACCCCGGAGAGGCGGTAGGCGACCCGCTCGACGGCGAGATGCCGGGTGCTGGTCAGCGTGCGGGCGATGTAGTCACCGAGCGGCTTGTGGACGATCGCCAGCACCACGACCAGCGACCCGATGTAGACGGCGGTCGCGCCCCACTCCGGCATCAGAACTTCTCCGGATACAGCAGCGCGATCACCAGGAAGATCGCGAACAGCAC
Source organism: Jatrophihabitans fulvus (assembly GCF_054781375.1). Lineage (NCBI taxonomy): Bacteria > Bacillati > Actinomycetota > Actinomycetes > Jatrophihabitantales > Jatrophihabitantaceae > Jatrophihabitans > Jatrophihabitans fulvus. The sequence goes on along the minus strand of NZ_BAAGUN010000001.1, from coordinate 667,296 downwards.
CGCGAGCACCAGGCCCACGGCATTCACAACGCTCACAGCCGCTCGGCCCCCTTGGCGACGAGGCCGAGCAGGACGAAGGCGGCGACCGTCACCAGGACGGCCCAGAAGTCACTCACGCCTCGCAGTGTTCGTCCGCGCGAGGACCGATGTCGCCCTGGGACGGGCGTATTCACGCCGTCCTCGCGGCAGTCTCACGCCGCCGCAAGGGCCGTGTGACTACGGCAACTCGACGACCTGTCCGGACCACGCCAGGCCGGCGCCGAAGCCGAGCAGCAGGGCGAGCTGCCCGCTGCGCGCGCGTCCCTCGGCGAGCAGCCGGCACAGGGCCAGCGGGATCGACGCGGCGGACGTGTTGCCCACGGTCACGATGTCGTCGGCGACGACGGCGCGGGTGAGGCCGAGCTTCTGCGTCAGCGCGTCGACGATGCGCAGGTTCGCCTGGTGCGGCACGAAGACGTCGAGCTCGTCGAGCCCGATGCCGGCACGCGCGCAGGCCTCGCGGGCAACCGCGGGCATGCTCTCGACGGCCCAGCGGAAGACCGTCCGCCCGGCCATCCGCATGCGTCCGCCGGCGACGCCACCGCAGTCGATCAGGCCCCGCTCGGCGCCGTCGCTTCCCCATACGGCCGGACCGATACCCGGCCGGTCGGACGCCGCGACGACCGCCGCGCCCGCCCCGTCACCGAAGATCACGGACGTGCCCAGGTCGGCCGGGTCGACCAGCGAGCGCATGTGTTCGGCGCCGACGACGAGCACCCGCTGCGCCGCGCCCGCGCGGATCAGGTTGTCGGCCGTCGACACCGCGTAGCTGAACCCGCTGCACGCGCTGTTGAGCTGCATCCGCGGCGCCGCGGGCGCGACCCCGGCCGCGAGGGTGTTGACGTCCCACGGGCCGGTGGCCGCGCTGCAACTGGCGGTGATGACGAGGTCGACGTCGCTCTCGTCCAGACGGGCGGCGGCGATGGCGGACCGACCGGCCTCGTGGGCCAGCGCGACGAGCTCACCGGCGCCGTCCACCTGGCCGTACCCCTCGATGCCGGTGCGGGCCCGGACCCATCCCGCGTCCTTGCCGAAACCGGCTCCGACGTCACTCGACGCGACCGTGCGACGGGGGCGCGCGGCCCCGAGACCGAGCAGCCGGGTGAACGACGGCCGTGCGCTGGAGAGCAGAGGCACTGTCTGTAACCTTCGGTACCGTAGGTAGTAGGACCTCCGACTATCCGGGTTACCGGCACGTACGCGAAATGCCGCGCCTGGGACGCCCTCAGCCGGCCGCGCGCAGCGGCTCGGCGGCCGCCAGGGCGCGGCCCGCCTCACGGGCGGCCGTCTTGGCGCCGGCGTGCAGTTCCGCGGCGGCGTCCTTGAACTCGTCCAGGGCCGGGTTGACCCCGACGAGGGTGAACTCGCGCTCGACGACGGTGAGGTCGGCACCCCAGAGGTCGGCGAGGATGCGCCGCAGGTAGCCGGTCGAGTGGTCCCAGCCCTCGCGGGGAGTGCCCGCACCGTAGGCGCCGCCGCGGACGGCCGCCAGGACGACCTTCTTGCCCTCGAGCAGCGGCGCACCCCCGGTGGTCGCCCGGGGGTCGGTGATGATGAGGTCGATCCAGGTCTTGACGTGCTGCGAGACACCGAAGTTGTACAGCGGCACCGCCAGGAGGATCGCGTCGGCGGCGAGCAGTTCGTCCACCAGGGTGGCCGCGAGCGCCCGCGCGTCGCGCTGCGCGTCCGTCCACTCGGCTTCCGGCACGAAGCCGGCGGTGGCAGCCAGGCCCCACGCGTCGGACGGCAGCACCTCGACACCGACGTGGCGCTTCACGACGCTGTCGCGGGGATGCGCGTGACGCCACTCCTCCTCGACGATGTCGGCGATCTCGCGGCTCGCGGAGCCCTCGATGCGGATGCTGGCGTCCAGGCGGAACAGGGTCATGGCGTCTCCTCGATCGCGTACTTCACAGTTGAAGTAACTTCGAGGTCCAACTTAGTTCAACCTTGAAACGTTCCGGACGTGACACAGACCACTGTTGCTAGGGTTCGCGCGTGGCTGACGAGGCGCCCCGGTGGCTCACCGGCCAGGAACAGGACGCCTGGCGTGCCGCGGCGTCGATGATGCTCCAGCTGCCCGGGCCCCTCGACGCCCAGCTGCAGCGCGACTCGGGCATCAGCCTGTTCGAGTACTTCGTGCTGAGCTCGCTGTCCATGGCGCCCGACGAGACGGTGCGCATGAGCGAGCTGGCACGACTGTCCAACGGATCTCCGTCACGGCTGTCGAACGTCGCCAAACGGCTCGAGCAGAAGCGCTGGCTGCGCCGCACCACCGACCCGCGCGACCGCCGGGTGACGGTGGCCCGGCTGACCCCTGCCGGACGGCGGGTGGTCGAGGCCGCGGCGCCCGGACACGTCGCCGCCGTTCGGCAGTTCCTGATCGACCGGCTCACCGCCGTGCAGGTGCGCACGCTCGCCGAGATCGGCGAGACGGTGCGCGCCGGCATCGAGTGCCCGGACGACGGACCGGACGGCGTCTGCTGATCGCCGGACGGCCGGGCCCGTGACCGTCAGGACTTCGTCGAGCTCTTCTTCGAGCCCTTCTTCGAGCCCTTCTTCGAGCTCTTCTTCTTGGCCTTGGCGCCCTTCTTGCCCAGCTCGGACTGCGCGGCGGACGACGTGCGGGGGTTCTTCTTGCCCTCCTTCGCCGCCTTGGCGTTCGCCTTCTTCGCGGTGTCGCTGCCCTTGCCCTTTTTCTCGGCCATGCCGGTGCTTGTACCCGCGGCACCGGGTCGCCGTGCGTTCGTCGGAACCCGCTGGTAGACCGGGGCCGTGACCACATCCACCCCCACCCGCCTGCTCGACGTCCGGCGGCTGTGGGCCGAGCCCGACGCGTTCGCCGGTGAGCGCGGGCAGCGGGTCCGCACCCGCACCGACCTGATCCCCGAGCACGCGCCGTGGCTGCGGATGCGGCTGCGGATGCGGCTGCGGATGCGGATGCGGATGCGGCTGCGGATGCGGCTGCGGATGCGGATGCGGCATGCCTTCTGACGGCGACGTCGTCGACGTGCTGCGGGCCCTCGCCGACGACGACCGCGATCGCGCCGTCACCCTGGCTGCCGCGGACGACCCGCGACGTCCGCTGCTGTCCCTGGCGGTGCGCACGTACCTGACGCGTGGTGACCGCGCGGACGTCTACGACGCGCCCGCGGCGTTCCAGGCGTTCATCGACGGCGGCGACAACGTCGGGCTCTACCGTGCGACGAGCGCCGCGCTGGCCGAGGGCTACCGCGGCGCGACCACGCTGCTCGACATCGGGTGCGGTACCGGGCACGCCCTGGTCCCCGCGCTCGCGCTGGCGCCGGGCACCGTCACCTCGGTGACGATGGTCGAACCGTCCCCCGCGCTGCTGCACGAAGCCCGTGACGGCGTGGCCCGCGAGCTGCCCGCCCTCGCCGTGACGCCGTTCGAGGGCACGCTGCGATCGTTCCTCGAGCAGACCCACGACCGGTTCGACGTCGTCGAGTCGACGTTCGCGCTGCACACCATGCCGCCCGACGAGCGCGCGGCGCTGCTGCCCGCGCTGGCCGAACGCACCGGCCGGCTGCAGGTCGCCGAGTTCGACCACACGCCGCACCCGGCCGGCTCCGAGGACCAGCTGCGCTTCCTCGCCGACAGCTACGAACGCGGCCTCGGCGAGTACGACGACGACCGCGACCTCGTCGCGCAGGGCTTCCTCATGGGGGTGCTCACCGGCCAGCTCGAGCCCGGCGCGCCCCGCTACACGTTCGAGCAGCCGGCGTCCGACTGGGTGGCCGAGCTGCGCGCCGCGGGCTTCTCCGACGTCGTCGCGCGGCCCCTGGCCGACTACTGGTCCTCGCCGGCCGTCCTGCTCACCGCACGCGGACGCTGAGAGACGCGCCGACGCCGAGGGCCGGGTACAGGGCGGCGGACGAGTCGACCTGTAAGCCGGATCCTGTCCCGGCGCGAACGCCGGTGGCGGCCATCCATCTGGGCCTGCCGTCGCCGACAGGCTCTAGCGGTCCACCCGCGGACTCGGGCGGGCAGCCCTCGAACGTCCGCGCGAACCAGCACGCTGGTTCTTCTCGACCTTGCTCCGGGTGGGGTTTACCGAGCCGCTGCGGTCACCCGCCGCGCTGGTGGTCTCTTACACCGCCGTTTCACCCTTACCCGGACGCGAACGCCCGGGCGGTCTGTTTTCTGTGGCACTGTCCCGCGGGTCACCCCGGGTTGCCGTTGGCAACCACCCTGCCCTGTGGAGTCCGGACTTTCCTCGACACGGTTCCCCGTGCCGCGGCCGCCCGGTCGGCTCGTCCGCCGCGCCGAGAAGCATACGGCGGACGGTCAGAGCGGCTGCATCAGCTGGCTGAAGGCCGGGCGCGCACCCTGCCGGGTGTAGAACCGCAGCCCGTCGTGATTGTCCGTCCGGGTGTCGATGTGCATCGTCGCGGCGCCCCGGTCGCGGGCCCAGCCGACGGCGGCCGCGTACAGCCGGGCCCCGAGCCCCGTCCCACGGGCGCCGCCGGCGACGACGAGCGTGAGGAGCTCCGCGTGCTCGCCGACCGGTTCGAGCACCGGGCGCAGCAGTCCCTCCCGGTCGAGCATCGTGACGAGGGCGAGGCCGTCCCACCCGTCCGCCCCGCGGTGCACGAACAGCTCGGCGACGCCGTCGCGCAGCAGCGGTTCGGCCCTCGCGCGCCAGCCCGCGTAGGCGGCGTCCTCGTCGCGCGGCACGAACCCGGGCGGCACCTCGATCGCGCTGTGGTGCCGGTGCAGCTCGATGCGCAGCGCACGGGCCTCGTCGATCCTGTCAACGGGCAGCGTCTCGATCACGCGCCCGACGGTAGGCGCACTACGCTCGGGGCCATGCCCGAACCGTCCGGTGCCGAGCTCGCCGCCGTCCGCGAACGCCGTGAGCAGTTGCGCGAGAAGTACCTGCAGGAGAAGTCCGTCCGTCCGCCGACGACGGCTCGCGGCATCCATCACGCGGCGTTCGTGTGCCAGGACGTCGAGGCGACGATCCGCTTCTACCAGGGCTTTCTCGGCTTCCCCCTCGTCGAGCTCGTCGAGAACCGCGACTACGCCGGCTCCAGCCACTTCTTCTTCGATCTCGGCAACAGCAACCTGCTCGGCTTCTTCGATTTCCCCGGCCTCGACCAGGAGCCGTACAAGGAGACGATCGGTGCGCTGCAGCACCTCGCCATCTCGGTGACGTCCGAGCAGTTCGAGGCGGCGAAGGCCAAGTTCGACGAGGCCGGCATCGACTACCTCGGACCCGACCGCGGCGCCGACGACAGCATCTACTTCCGCGATCCCAACGGCATGGGCATCGAGCTCTACCGCGAGGTGCTCGGGCACTTCGAGGGAGCCGAGCTCCTGTGACGCTCGACCGGTGACCGGCGCGGCGGCCGAGACCGTCGCCGTCGTCCTGCTCGTCGCGTCGCTCGGCTTCGCCGTGCTGCGCCCGCGCGGGCTGTCGGAGGCGGTCGTCGCGGTGCCGGCGGCACTGCTCATCGTGGTGCTCGGCATCGTGCCGTGGCGCGACGCCCTGCACGCCCTCGGCGACATCGGGCCGACGGTCGGGTTCCTCGCGGCCATCCTCGTGTTCGGGCATCTCTGTGCCGAGGCGCAGGTGTTCGTCTACCTCGGCGGCGTGGCCTCGCGGCTCTCGCGTGGTGATCCCCGACGGCTGCTGACCCTGGTCGTCGCCCTGGCCGCCGGGGTGACCGCGACTCTCACCCTCGACGCGACGGTCGTCCTCGTGACGCCGGTCGTGCTCGCCACCGTGGCGCGGCTGGGGGTGCCCGCCCGTCCGTTCGCGTACGCCTGCACGCGGCTGGCCAACAGCGGGTCGTTGCTGCTGCCCGTGTCGAACCTGACCAACCTGCTCGCGTTCGCGGCCGCCGGCCTCTCGTTCGGACGCTTCGCGGCACTCATGCTGCTGCCGTGGCTGCTCGTCTGCCTGCTCGAGCGGGTGGGCATCCGCTGGTTCTTCCGCCGCGACTTCGACCAACCGCCGGAGCACGAGGCGGTCGACCCGCCTCCCGCACCGCGGTACGCGCTCTTCGTCCTGGCGGTGACGGTCACCCTGTTCGTGGTCACGTCCGCCGTCGACGTCTCCCCCGCCTTCGCCGCCGTCGCCGGCTGCCTGGCCCTGCTCGCCCCGCGGTGGCGGACGGTACGACCGATGCCGATCGTCCGCGCGGCGTCGGTGGGCTTCTGCCTGTTCGTGCTCGCGCTGTCGGTGATCGTCGTCGGCGTCACCAGCCACGGTCTGGGTGACGAGCTGGCGAAGCTGGTGCCGGACGGCACCTCGCTGCTCGCCCTGCTGGGTGCCGCGGCCATCGCCGCCGTGCTGGCGAACGTGGTGAACAACCTGCCCGCCACCCTCGCGCTGCTGCCGGTCGTCACCGGCTCCCCTGCCGCGGTGCTCGCCGTGCTCATCGGGGTCAACGTCGGCCCCAACGCCACCTACGCGGGGTCGCTCGCGACGCTGCTCTGGCGCCGGCTGCTGCCCGCCGATCACAAGCCCCGCGCCGGGGAGTTCCACCTGCTCGGCCTGCTGACGGTGCCGGTGCTGGTCGTCGTGGCGGTGGCGGCGCTCTGGCTCGGCGTGCGGACCGTCGGAGCCTGACCGCCGCCCGCCCGTTACCTGCTGTTCGTCCAACAGGTCCGGTTTCGTCCTTAAGCAACTCATAGCTTCGGTTCGTGATCGACGAACCGACCGTGCGAGCCCGCGGTCTCGTGAAGGCCTTCGGCGACGTGATCGCCCTCGACGGCGTCGACCTCGACGTCGCCGCGGGACGCGTCCACGGGCTGATCGGCCCCAACGGCGCGGGCAAGACCACCCTGCTGGGGCTGCTGCTGCATCTGGCGTTGCCCGACCGGGGCGAGCTGGACATCCTCGGGCACCGCGCGCGGCGCACCCTCGCCCTGCCGCCCGGTGTCGCGGGGTTCGTGGACGGACCCGGCCTCTACCCCTCCCTGACGGCACGGCAGAACCTGTCCACGACGGCCGCGCTCGCCGGCGAGGGGTCGGCCGGTGTCGAGGCCGCGCTCGCCCGCGTCGGGTTGGGCGACGTGGCCGACGACCGCGTGCGCGGCTTCTCGCTCGGCATGCGGCAACGGCTCGGGCTCGCCGCCGCCCTGCTGACCGAGCCGCGCCTGCTCGTGCTGGACGAGCCCGCCAACGGGCTCGACCCCGCCGGTACCCGCCACGTGCACCGGGTGCTCACCGAGCTCGCGGCGGCGGGCACCTCGGTGATCCTCTCCAGCCACCGCATGGACGACCTCGCCGCGCTCTGCGACGACGTCACCCTGCTCGCCACCGGACGGGTCGTGTTCAGCGGGCCGCTGGGCAAGCTCGAGGCCGAGGTCGGCGAGCTCGACCACCGCATCCGGACGTCCGACGCCGACGCCGCCCGCCGGGTCGCCGAGGCGGTGGACGGGGTGCGGCTCCTGCCGGCCGACGACGTGGTGCGGCGGCGCGACACCGACACCCTGCTCGTCCGTGCCGCCGTGCCCGTGCTGGACGACCTCGTCGCGGCCCTCGCCGCGGCAGGGGTGGCCGTCCGCGAGCTGACGCCGGTCGTCTCCCCGCTCGAGGCCGCGTACCTCGCGCTGACCGGAGCCGGTGACGCGCGATGACGACCCTGGCCCCGCCCCCCGTCAGGACCGGTGACGTCGCCCGGCCCGCGCCGCTCGGGCGCGCGGTGCGCTTCGAACTGGTCAAGCTGCTCGCGCAGTGGCGGGTGCGGCTGCTGCTGCTGACGTGCTGGGTCGCGCCGGCGCTCTTCGTCGCCGTGGTCAGCCGGCAGAGCAGCCTGCCCGCCGACACCGTGTTCGGACGGTGGATGGACCGGAGCGGCGCGGCCGGGCCGCTGGTCGTGCTGATGTTCTGCGGCGCCTGGGTGCTGCCGCTGGCGACGTCGCTCGTCGCCGGGGACGTGTTCGCCGCCGAGGACCGGCTCGGCACCTGGCGGCACCTGCTCGTCACCGTGCGCTCGCCGCGGCGGATCTTCGCCGCGAAGACCGCCGCCGCGCTCACGGTGGTGCTCGTGCTCTGGCTCGGCCTCGCCGTGTCGGGTGTCGTCGGCGGCCTGCTCGCCGTCGGCGGGCACGACCTGGTCGGCCTGGACGGCCACCTGCTGTCCGCGGGGTCCGCCCTCACCCACGTCGTCCTCGCGTGGTTGTGCGTGGTGCCGCCGACGCTGGCGTTCGCCGCCGTAGGCCTGCTCGGTTCGGTGGTGCTGGGCCGCTCGCCGATGGGCCTCGCGACGCCGGCGCTGCTGGCGGTCGTGCTGCAGCTCGCGCAGCTGCTGCCGCTGCCCGCGGTGGTCCGCGCCGCCCTGCCCAGCTGGGCGTTCCTGTCGTGGCGCGGGCTGTTCACCGAGCCGGCGCAACCGGCGGGTGTGGTCGTGGGTCTCGTCGTCAGCGCCGCCTGGCTGCTCGTCGCCGCCGGGGTCGCATACGCGCTCTTCCTGCGCCGTGACTTCACCGACCTCGCGCACGACGGCCTCGGCCGGCGCGCCGCGGCGGTCGCCCTCGCCCCGCTCGCCGGGCTGCTGCTCCTCGGCGTCGCCGGCGTCGCCGTCGCCACCCCCGCCTCGGGGTCGGGCGTGACCCGCGCGGCCCTCGACCGGTCGCTCGCGACCACGTTCGCCCACCTGTACCGGTTGCAGGCACGCGAGCTGAACCGTCCCGACGTCACCGAGACCCAACTGGCCGCGAGCGCGGCGTGCGACAAGGGCGGCTCGCTGGTCGCCGACAGCGGGCCCGGCAACGACTGGCGCTGCGTCGTGCAGTGGCACATCCCGGGTGCCCGCGCGGTCGGCCGCGCGATCTACCAGCTCGACGTCACCCCCGACGGCCGCTACATCGCCGACGGCGACGGACCGAAGTCGGTCAACGGCTATTTCCCGGTGCGGACGTCCACGGGCGACGCGGCCAACCCCCTGTGGCAGTTCGACGGCCTCGTCGATCTGCTCGACTCCCCCACAGTGAAGGACTGAGCACATGCAGGTCACCCGACGCCGAAGCGCGTCCCCCTCCAGGATCCGGCGGGTCCGGCGCGTCACCACCGGCGCCGCCGCGGTGCTGCTCGCCGGCACCGGAATCGCCACCGCGTCCACCACCGTGTTCGGCGAGAACCAGGTCGGTACCAGCAACGACCGCGGACTGCAGATCTCGTCCGACCAGGTCCTGAAGCCGCTGGGCAACCGGCTGGTCACGAAGTTCGGCAAGATCATGGGCTCCACCGTGAGCCCGGACGGCCGCTACCTGGCCGCGGCCAGCACCGACAAGTCGGTGACGCTGCAGATCTTCGACCTCAAGCCGTACCGCCTGATCTGGACGGCGGGCTCGGCCGGCTTCGTCAACCAGAAGCTGACCGACGACACGATCGGCCAGGAGGCGCCGGTCTACTCGCCGGACGGCAAGTTCCTCTGGCTGTCGCAGAACGACCGCGTCACCCGCTTCCCGGTGAACGCCGACGGCACGCTCGGCACCCCGGTGCCGTTCGCGCTGCCGAAGGTGGGCACGACCTCGGCACTGCCCGGTCAGGGCGCCTTCTCCTCGGACGGGGGCACCCTCTACCTGCCGCTCAACGGCCAGAACCGCGTCGTCGCCCTCGACGCCGCGACCGGCGCCGTCCAGCACAGCTGGGAGGTCGGCATCGCACCGCGCGAGGTGGCACTCGTCGGCGGCACGCTCTACGTGAGCAACGAGGGCGGACGGCGTGCCCGTCCCGGTGAGACGACGATCAGTTCCTACGGCACCGACGTCCCCGCCGATCCCTACCTCGGCACCTCGACGACGGGCACGCTCAGCGTCATCGACACCGCGGACCCCGCCGCGACCGTCGGGTCGATCACGGTGGGGCTGCACCCCACCGCGCTGCACGTCGAGCGCAACGCGCTGTTCGTCGCCGACACCAACAGTGACGCCGTCTCGGTCGTGAACACCCGCACGAACAAGGTCGTGCAGACGATCGCCACGCAGCCGTGGCCGTCCTCGCCGGTCGGCTACGAGCCGACCGCGATCACCGTGACGGACGACAACCACCTGCTCGTCACCCTCGGCCGCGCCGACGCCGTCGCGGTGTACCGGTACTACGGCACGCCGCGTCAGCCCGTCAGCTACTTGGGCCTGCTGCCCACGGACTACTTCCCGTCCGACATCGCGCAGGTCGGCGGCAAGGTCGTCGTCACCAACACCCGTGGCATCGACGCCCGCGGACCGGAGCTGACCTTCACCAAGGGCACCGGCACCGTCCCGGCGACCGGCCACGGCACGCACAGCACCACCGCCTCGCTGACCCGCTTCGCGCTGCCCGACGACCGTCGCATCGCCACGCTGACCGACACCGTGTTCGCCCAGAACGGCTGGGGCAACGGCGACGTCGTGCAGGCGCACGGCCGGGGCGCGCGTCCCGTTCCGGTGCCGAAGCGGTTGGGCGACCCGTCCACGATCAAGCACGTCTTCCTGCTCGTGAAGGAGAACCGCACCTACGACCAGGTGTACGGCGACGTCAAGCGCGGCAACGGCGACGCCGGGCTCGCGCAGTTCGGCAAGAACGTCACCCCCAACCAGCACGCGCTCGCCAAGCAGTACGGCCTGTACGACAACACCTACGACATCGGCACCAACTCCGCCGAGGGCCACAACTGGCTGATGCAGGGCGACAACCCGGAGTACACCGAGTCGAGCGCCGGCTCCTACACCCGCAGCTACGACACCGAGGACGACGTGCTCGGCCACCAGCGCTCGGGCTTTCTCTGGACGGCCGTGAAGAGCGCCGGCAACACCGCGCGCAACTTCGGCGAGTTCACGCAGTTCGAGACCAAGCCCGCCGGGGCGACGTGGCAGCAGTACTACTGCGCGGCCCGCGCGGTCGACGGCGGTGCCGACCCATCGACGCTGCTCGACCCCTCGATCCGCCAGGACACCGAGTCGCCGATCCCGTCGCTGAACGCGATCACGAACCACGACTACCCGAAGTTCGACACCGACATCCCCGACCTCTACCGCTACCAGATCTGGAAGCAGGACTTCGAGAAGAACGGTCCGGCGAACCTGAACATGTTCTGGCTCTCGAGCGACCACACCGGTGGCACGCCCGACCCGCGCGCCCAGGTCGCGGACGGTGACGTCGCCGTCGGCCGCATCGTGGACGAGATCTCGCACAGCCCGTACTGGAAGTCGTCGGCGATCTTCGTCGTCGAGGACGACAGCCAGGACGGCGCCGACCACATCGACGGCCACCGTGCCCCGATCCAGGTCATCAGCCCGTGGGCCCAGCACGACGCGGTCGACAGCACCTACTACACGCAGATCACCATGGTGCGCACCATCGAGCAGATCCTCGGCGCGCAGCCGCTGAACGAGAAGCTCGCAGCGGCCACGCCGATGTACGGCGCGTTCACGAAGCGTGCGGACCTCGCGCCCTTCACCGCGAAGCGCAACCAGGTGCCGCTGACCGAGGGGGTCGCCACCGCGCCCACCTGCGGCAACGACACCCTCGGCCGCACGGGGACGGCCGCCCGCCGCCTGGCCGTGCAGCAGCAGCACGCGACGGCGGTCCCGTCGGACAAGCGCGGTCTGGCCGCACAGTGGCAGGCGTGGCGATCGCACCAGCGCTTCACCGGCAACTACGCGGTGCCCGACTACGCGAACCCCGAGCAGATGAACCGCTACACCTGGTACCAGACCCACGACTGGACGAAGCCCTACCCGGGCGACACCACGGTGTACGCGCCGTCGCAGGTGCCCGGCGCGTACGTCCCCGGGGACGACGGCGACGACTGATCGGTCACGGCAGCACGTTCTCCAGATCCGCGAGCAGGCCCGGGTGGCTCGGCTGCCACCCGAGCCGCTCGCGGGTCAGCACGCTGGACGACGGCTGATCCATCGCGAAGATCGCCCCGAGCGGACCGAAGTCCGCCTCGGGGCGTCGCTGTACCGGCAGCCCGAGCCGCCGCCCGATCACCTCGGCCAGGGCGCGCACCTCGTCACCCTCGTCGTCGACGGCGTGCCACACCGTGCCGGCGGGCGCCGACTCGAGCACGAGCCGGAACAGCACCGCGGCGTCGAGGGCGTGCACGGCCGGCCACCGCTGGGTGCCGTCGCCCGGGTACCCGGCTATTGCGCTCTGCCGCGCAATGTCGGTGAGCAGACCGGCGAAGCCGCCGCGGCCGTCGTTGTGGACGGTGCGCGGCAGCCGGACGGCCGCGCTGCGCACGCCACGCCCGGCCAGCGCGAGCAGCGCCAGGGTGGCCCGGCCGCGCTCGGCGAGCGGGCCCTCGAAGACCGGGGTGTCGTCGTGCTCGGTGGTCACGCGCCCGGGAACCGCCGGGGTGCCCGACGCCGCGACCAGCGGACGATCGCTGCCGACGAGCGCGTCGCCGAGCGCGGCCAGCGCCGCGCTCTCCTGCTTCGCCGCCCCGGCGATCTCCTCGACGCTGCCGAAGCTGTCGTGGTCGAAGGCCAGGTGGACGACGCCGTCCGCCGCGCTCGCGGCATCGCGCAGCACGTCCAGGTCGGACAGCGAACCGCGGACGGCGGTGGCGCCGGCGGTGACGATCGCGTCGGCGGACCGATCGCTGCGCGCGAGCGCGGACACGGCGTGGCCGTGGGCGACGAGCTCGGCGACGACGGCCGAGCCGATCAGACCGGTGCCGCCGGTGACGAAGACCTGCATGGAAACGCTCCAGAACGGTGATGGGACTCTTGTCCCGTCACCGTAGCACCGCGACGGGACAAGAGTCCCATCACTACGAGTCCCATCACTACGATGGGGCCATGGCCCGCTGGGAACCCGGAGCGCGTGAGCGGCTCGTCGCCGCCGCGGTCGACCTCTTCGCCGAGCAGGGGTACGACGCCACGACGGTCGCCGAGATCGCCGAGCGCGCCGGCGTCACCAAGAGCACGTTCTTCCGGCACTTCCCCGACAAGCGCGAGCTGTTGGTCGCCGGGCAGGAGACGTTGAGCACGTTGCTGCGCGAGGGCATCACCGAGGCGCCCGACGGCGCGACGCCGTTCGAGGCGGTCCGGTCGGGCCTGGCGCGCGCCTCGGCCGTGATGGGACCGGCCAACCGCGAGTTCGGACCCAAGCTGCGCGCCGCCGTCGCCAGCAGCACCGAACTGCAGGCGCGCGACGCGCTCAAGAGCGTCGGCCTCGCCGCCGCGATGTTCGATGCGCTGACCGGCCGGGGCGTCGCCGAGACGCCCGCCCACCTCGCTGCCGAGCTCGGCGTGCTGGCGTTCAAGCTGGGCTACCAGCGGTGGTCCGAGACCGACGACGCGACCGAGCTGGCGACCCACACCGACGCCGCACTCGACGAACTGCGGTCGGCGAGCGCAGCGCTCGGGTGAGCCCTAGAGGTGGCCGGTGTCGTTCACCAGGCGCACCGAGGAGGTGCCGTCGGCCCAGTAGTCGACCGCCGACACCGACGCGGTGTCGAGGTGCAGGCGGTACATCGCCGTCGGCGGCGCGTCGAGCGCGAGCCGCAGCAGGGTCTTGATGGGCGTCACGTGCGACACGACCACGACCCGCTGCTCCGGGTGCCGGCCGATCACCGTCTCGCGGGCGCGGCGCACGCGACGGGCGACCGCCGCCATCGACTCGCCGCCCGGCGGCGCGGCGTCGGGTGAGGCCGTCCAGGCCGCGAAGGCGTCCGCGTCGCGCTCGCGCACCTCGGCCATGGTCAGGCCCTCCCAGGAACCGAAGTCGAGTTCGACCAGGTCGTCCTCGATCTCGATCTCGAGACCCAGCGCGCCGGCGATGGCCGTGGCGGTCTCGACGGCCCGCGGCAGCGGCGAGCTGACCACGGCACCGACGTCGCCCCACGCGCGGCCGGCGAGCGACGCCGCCTGCGCGCGCCCGACGGCGTCCAGCGGCAGGTCGTTGCGTCCGCTGAGCCGGTGCTCGGCCGAGTGGACGGTCGCCCCGTGGCGCACGAGCAGCAGTCCGGTGCGGGCGCCGCTGGGCGGCGTCCAGGCCGGTGCCGGCGGGGTCTTCGCCGCCCTCGCCGGCTTCGGCGCGATGCCGGCGGCGCCGTCCATCGCCTCGTTGGCCAGCCGGTCGGCGTGCTTGTTCTTCTCGCGCGGGATCCAGGTGAAGCTCACGTGGTCGAACCCGCGCCGCAGCGCCTGCGCCTCCCGCGACAACCCCTGCAGCGCAGCGTTCTTGACCGACCAGCGTCCGGACATCTGCTCGACGACGAGCTTGGAGTCCATGCGGACGTCGACCCGGCGCGCCCCCAGCTCCTGCGCCGCGCGCAGCCCGGCGATGAGGCCGCCGTACTCGGCGACGTTGTTGGTCGCGGTGCCGATCGACTCGGCCCGCTCGGCCAGCACCGCCCGCGACGTCGCGTCGAACACCACGGCGCCGTAGCCGGCCGGGCCGGGGTTGCCGCGCGACCCGCCGTCCGCCTCGACGATCACGTGCTCAGCGTTCACAGACCGCTCTCGGACGTGCGGACGAGGATCGCGCGGCAGTTGTCGCAGCGCACCACGTCGTCCGGGTCGGCCTTGCGGACGGCGTTCAGGTCGCTGCCCGACAGCTCGATGCGGCAGCCCTCGCAGCGGCGTTGCCGCAGCAGCGCGGCTCCGTTGCCGCTCTGCGCCCGGGCCTTCTCGTAGAGGGCGAGCAGATCGGCGGGCAGCCCGGCGGCGATCGCGTCTCGCTGCGGCCTGCGCTCGGCCGCGGCGGCGTCGATCTCGGCGAACGCGCTGTCGCGCTCGGCCTCGAGGTCGTGCTGCTCGGCGACCACGGCCTCGTGGCGGGCCTGCACGTCGCTCAGGACGGCATCGGCGGACTCGGCGCGCTCCATGACCTCGAGCAGTTCGTCCTCGAGCGTGCTCTGTCGCCGCGCGAGCGTCGCGATCTCGTGCTGCAGGCTGCCGAGCTCCTTCGCGGGCAGTCCACCCGCCTGCAACCGAGCGTCGTCGCGGGCCGCGCGGTTGCGGACGGTCTCGACGTCGGCCTCGAGGCGGTTCTGCTCGAGCTCGGTGTCGGCGACCGCGGTCTGCGCGTCGACCAGTTCGTGATGCAGCGCCGCAGCGGCCTTCGCCTTGTCGGCGATGGCGGCGAGCTGCGGCAGGCTGCGGCGGCGGTGCGCGAGCTGCGACAGCGCGGTGTCGGCGGCCTGCAGGTCGAGCAGTCGCAGCTGTACGGCGGGATCGGCGTTCACGACGAGGTTTCCCCTCAGCGGGCGGTGCGGTGGACGTGGACGGACCACGGGTCGGTGACGAGTCGGGAGACCCGGACGTCAACCGTAGTGCCGAAGCGGTCGCGCAGTGCGGCCGCGAGGGCGTCGAGCCAGGGGGCCTCGGTGGCCCAGTGCGCGGCGTCGACGAGGGCCATGGCGCCCGGGCCGCGCTCGGTGACGGCCTCGACGGCCGGGTGGTGCTTGAGATCGGCGGTGAGCAGCACGTCCGCGCCCATCGCCCGCGCCTGCCCGGCGTACCCCCCGCCGGACCCGCCGCACACCGCGACCCGCGCCACCGGACGGTCGGGGTCACCCGCGGCGCGCACGCCCCACGAGGTCTCCGGCAGCACCCGGGCGGCCTGCTCGGTGAAGTCACGCAGCGTGGTCGGTCGCGGCAGCTCGCCGACCCGTCCGGTGCCGCGTCGCCCGGGTACGGGAGCCATCGCGAGCAGGTCGAACGCCGGCTCCTCGTAGGGGTGCGCCGCCCGCAGCGCGGCGACGACGGCGGCCCGCCGCGCGGCCGGGACCACCATCTCGACCCGCGCCTCGGGAACCCGCTCGATGTCGCCCACGGTGCCGATGGTCGGGTTCGCCCCGGCGAGCGGACGGAAGGTGCCCTCACCCGCCACCGTCCAGGCGCACCGGTCGTAGTCGCCGATCGCTCCGGCGCCGGCGTCGGCGAGCGCGTCGATCAGGTTCTGGGCCTGCGCGTGCGGGACGAAGACCACGAGCTTGTCGAGCGGGGCGTCCGGCTGCGGGTCGAGCGGGCGGAGATCACGCAGGTCGAACAGGGCCGCGAGCGCGTCCGAGACACCCGGGTCGGCCACGTCGGCGTTGGTGTGCGCGACGAGGTGGCCGACCCCGGCGCGGATCATCCGGTGCACCAGCGCGCCCTTCGGATCGTCCGCGGGTACCCCGTGCACGCCGGTCAGCAGCAGCGGGTGGTGCGTGATCAGCAGCTGGGCACCGGCGGCGATCGCCTCGTCGACGGTCGCCGGGACCGGGTCGACGGCGAGCATCACCCGCTCGACCGGTTCGGACGGGTCGCCGCACACCAGCCCGACGGCGTCCCACGACTCGGCCCACCGCGGGTCGAACCAGGTGTCGCAGGCGGCGACGAGGTCGGCGAGCAGCGGCACGGCCGAACCCTATCCGGCGCCGCCGGGCGCCTCCGGAACCGCCCGACACGCACAGTTTCGCGGCGTAGCCTGGCGCCAACCCCCAGCTCGGAAGGGTCGTTTCATGGTCGTCGGTGGCGCTCTCGGCGTGATTCTCATCGGTGTCTGGATCTTCTGCGTGATCGACACCCTGACCACGCCCGCGGAGCAGGTGCGCAACCTGCCCAAGCTGGCCTGGGTCGCGATCGTGGTGCTGCTGTTCGAGATCGGCGCGCTCGCGTGGTTGATCGCCGGACGGCCGTGGGGGGCGAAGGCGCCCACGCCCGGTGGCAGCACCGGCGGCGGGTTCGCCGGGCTCGGCACGTCCGCGGCGCCCGCGCGCCGGCGCGGCCCCGGCCGCCCGGTCAGCCCCGACGACGACGACGAGTTCCTCGCGTCGCTCAACCAGCAGATCAAGAAGCAGAAGAAGGACGGCGACGGCGGACCCGCCGAACCTTCGCCGGCGTGACCGCCTGAGCTACGGCACCTCCTGCAGCACCCACCCGTTGCCGTCCGGGTCGTCGAACTCGGCGAAGGTGTTGTATTTCGCGTGCTGCGGATCGGCGCCGGGCTGCCAGCCGTCGGCGGTCATGTGCCGCGCCTCGCCCACCTCGACCCCCCGTCCGAGCAGGTACTCGCGGGCCTCGGTCACGTCGCGGACGACCAGGTGCATGCCGCGGACGGGCGCGGTGCCGGCGACGCTCATCGCGCTGCCGAACATCAGCGAGCAGTGCGATCCCGGCGGGGTGAACTGCACGACGCGGAAATCGCTGCCCTCCCCGGGCGAGAAGTCGACGTCACACGGGAACCCGCAGCGTTCGTAGAACGCCTTGGCCCGGTCGACATCGGTGACGGGCAGGACGACGGCCTCGAGTCGGAACTCCATGCCGCACACCGAACCACACCCGTCCGACGAACCACACCGGTGTAGTTCGGCCGCATTACCAGGACAAATCCGTCTCTCGAGCGCGACACGCCGACGTTCAGCCCGGTTTTCTCGCGTGAATCTTGTGAATCAGTGGTGTCTGTGTGACGGTTGGTGCGACTGAGACGTCCGACCACACCACTGCCGACACGACACGGTGGGCCCACGAGGGCCCGTGCCGGAGGGCCTGCCTTGACTTCCGATCCCCGCCATTTCTTCGCCGACTGGACGCGCGAGAACTCCACCCGCCGCTCGCTCGCGCAGCTCGTCCGCGACTCGCGCGGTCCCCGCAACTGGGGCCTGGCCGCTGCGGCCGCGACCGTGGTCGCCCTGGGCGTCACCACCCTCACCACCGCCGGCAGCGCGCAGGCCGACCCGTCTGCGGACCAGTGGTACCGGCTGCGGATGTGCGAGTCGTCGAACAACTACGCGATCAACACCGGCAACGGGTACTACGGCGCGTACCAGTTCGACCTCTCGACGTGGCGCAGCGTCGGCGGCCAGGGTTACCCCCACCAGAACTCCAAGGCCGAGCAGGACTACCGCGCGCTGCGGCTCTACCGGCAGCGCGGCTGGCAGCCCTGGGAGTGCGCGTCGATCCTCGGCCTCGCGTCCGACCGGGACGCCGGCAGCGGACGCTTCTGGGACATCCCCAAGCCCGGCTCCGGCGGCGGCAACACCGGTGGCGGCAACACCGGTGGCGGCAACACCGGTGGCAACACCGGCGGCGGCAACACCGGCGGCTCGTCCAGCGGCGTCCCGATGTTCCCGGGCGGTAGCCACTGGTACACCTACGGCGAGTGGAACAACCACATCAAGCGGTTCCAGGACCAGATGCACAAGCGCGGGTTCTTCCCCGTCGGCACCGGTGAGTACGGGCCCAACACGCTGCGCATGGTCAAGCGGCTGCAGCAGCTCAACGGCCTGATCCCGAACGGCTACATCGGGCCGAACACGTGGCGCATGGCGTGGAAGGGCAAGTACAGCGAGGCCGCGGCGCCGGCCAAGCCGAAGCCCACGCCGAAGCCCACGCCGAAGCCGAGCTCGTCCGGCGTTCCTGCCTTCCCCGGCGGCAGCCACTGGTACTTCTACGGCGACTGGAACAACAACATCAAGCGGTTCCAGGACCAGATGCACAAGCGCGGTCACTTCCCCGTCGGCACCGGTGAGTACGGGCCCAACACGCTGCGCATGGTCAAGCGGCTGCAGCAGCTCAACGGCCTCGTCCCGAACGGCCTCATCGGCCCGAACACGTGGAAGTTGGCCTGGAAGGGCAAGTACTGATCCGACCGTGTCAGTCGGCGCCGGACCCCGTCACCGTGAAGATCGTGATCAGTCCGGCCGTCGTCAGCGTGCGACGCACCCGCGGGTGAAGGTCGCGCAGCGACAGCGTCACGCCCTGCTGCAGGCAGCGCTCGCGGGCCCCGATGAGCACGCCCATGCCCGACGAGTCGATGAACGTCGTGGTCGCGAAGTCGAGCACCAAGCTCTCGACACCCTGCTGTCCGAGCGCCCGCTCGATCTCGCGGGTGAAGGGCGGTCCGGTGCGCACGTCGAGCTCGGACGGCGCGGAGACGGTGGCCGCGGCTTCGGGCATGCGCGCATTGAATCACGCGCGATGCACGGGTGGGCGTTACTGGGATCGAACCAGTGACCGCTCGGGTGTAAACCGAGTGCTCTCCCGCTGAGCTAAACGCCCGGGCGCGCCGAGACTACCGGTCCGGCACCCGCCGGACGCGCCCTCACAGGGCCCCGCCGTACCGTGGACCCGTGTCGCGCAGGTCGAAGGCGGAGGCGGTCCGTCCCGCCTATCTCGCCCGGTTGCGCGAGCCCCGCTACGCCGCGCTCGGCGTGCTCATGCTGGTCGTCGCGCTCGTCTGCGTCGCCTGCGGTGTGTGGCAGATCTTCCGCTACGAGTCCAAGCACGACGAGAACCAGGTGCTGCGCGCGAACGCGAAGCTGCCCGCGGTCGCCCCGGCGCAGGTGCTGCCGCTCGTCGGGTCGCGCGATCCCACGCGCAACGGCGTGGAGTTCCGCCAGCTGCGGGTCAGCGGACGTTACGACGGCGCGGCCGAGACTCTCGTCCGCAACCGCACCGACGGCGACGCGACCGGGTTCCTCGTCGTCACCCCGCTGCAGACCGCGGACGCCACCTTGTTGATCGTCCGCGGTTTCGTCGCGCAACCGGCGTCGGGGGCGCAACCGGCGCCGCCGTCCGCACCGTCGGGCACCGTCACCGTGCTGGCGCGTGCCCAGCCGCCCGAGAGCCGGGACGATCAGTTCGGCTCCCTGCCGGGACGCCAGGTGAGTTCGATCAACCCCCGGCAGCAGGCCGAACGTCTCGGTGGCGCGGTGTACGACGGGTTCGCCCAGCTCGAGTCCGGGCAGGCGGGCACCGGTGGTCTCACCGTGCTGCCGCGTCCCGACCTGTCCAACCCCGCTGGTGGGGCCCTGGAACCGCAGCACTTCGCCTACGTCGTCCAGTGGTTCCTCTTCGCCGCGTTGGCGCTCGCAGCGCCCTTCGCGATGATCCGCGCCGAGAGCAGGCGCCGCGACGACGGCGAGGTCGACCTCGTCGACGAGCAACCCGAACCGGTGGCCGGCCCGCCGTCGCAGGAGGACGTGCGCGCCGCCAAGCTGGCCGACCGGTACGGCCGTCCGGTTCACTGACAACCGTGTTCGACGCGGCCTACTGGGACGAGCGCTACCGTTCGTCGCCGTCGGTGTGGGGACGGCCCCCGAACCGCTTCGTCGAGGCCGAGTGCTCCGACCTCGCCCCGGGCACGGCGATCGACCTGGCGTGCGGCGAGGGTCGCAACGCGCTGTGGCTGGCCGCCCGCGGGTGGCGGGTGCTCGCGGTCGACTTCTCACAGGCCGCGCTGGCGAAGGGGGCCGGGGCGGACGACACCGGTCGGGTCACCTGGGTGCTCGACGACGCACTGGAATTCCGGGCGCCCGCACCGGTCGACCTGATCGTGGTCGCCTACCTGCAGCTGCCGCCCGACGAACGGCGACGCGCGATGCGCAACGCCGTGGCGTCCCTGGCGCCGGGAGGCACGTTGCTCGTCGTCGCCCACGACGCCCGCAACCGCAGCGACGGCACGGGAGGCCCCCAGGACCCCGCCGTGCTCTACACCGCGCGGGACGTCGAACACGACCTCGAGTCGTGCGGGCTCGTCGTCGAACGCGCCGACGAGGTGCTGCGCCCGGTACCGGGTGCCGATCGTCCGGCGATCGACTGCCTGTACCGGGCGCGGCGCCCTACAGGCTCTTGATCGCGGCTTCCCACGCGGCAGGGTCGCGGCCCTCGCCCGGGCCGTTCATCTCGGCGAAGCGGACGATGCCGTCCTTGTCGATGAGGAACGTGCCGCGGTTGGCGATGCCGGCCGGCTCGAGGAACACCCCGTAGGCCTGCGCGACCGCGCCGTGCGGCCAGAAGTCGGCGAGCAGCGGGAACTCGAAGCTTTCGCGCTCGCTGAAGATCTTGTGGGAGTACGCGGAGTCGACACTGACCGTCAGCACCTGGACGTCGTCGTTCTGGAACGTCGGCAGGTTGTCGCGCAGATGGTGCAGTTCGCCGGTGCAGATGCCCGTGAAGGCGAGCGGGTAGAAGACCAGCAGAACGGCCTTCTCGCCGCGGAACGAGGCGAGCGAGACCTCCTCGTTGTTCTGGTCCTTCAGCGTGAAGTCAGGCGCCTGCTCGCCGACCTGGATCATTTCTTCCCTCCGGATTTGCGGCCCGCGAGGCGGGCGGCGGACCAGCCCTCCCCCACGGTGGTGGTGGACGTCTGGGACAGGCCGGCGATCGACGCCGCCTCGGCGATGTCGGACGGGTCGACGTGGTCGTCGCGGCCACGCTTGGGTGTCAGCAACCAGATGTGACCGTCGTCGGCCAGTGGCGAGATCGCGTCGACGAGTGCGTCGGCGAGGTCGCCGTCGCCGTCGCGGTGCCAGAGCAGCACGACGTCGACCACCTCGTCCGAGTCCTCGTCGACCAGCTCCTCGCCGGTGCGCTCGACGATGTCGTCTCGCAGGTCCTCGTCGGCGTCGTCGTCGACACCGATCTCCATCACGAGCTGTCCGGGCTTCAGCCCCAGACGCTCGGCGATGCCCACCTCGTTACCGGGCTGGGCGCTCGGGCTCACCTCGACGTTCCTCCTGTCCGCGTACACCCGTGTCGGGATGTTGGTCCTGCATACCAATGAGTAACCCGTCCGTCGACCCCATCGGCGATGAAGGGTGTTGACTGGGGGCGACGAACCTCACGACCACGTCGGCCACAAGCACCGTACGGAGGAGCTCGCGTGACCCGCGACCGCTACAGCATCATCACCGATGGCCTACCCAATCAGTTGCCCGACATAGACCGCGACGAGACCCGGGAATGGCTGGAGTCGCTCGACGCCGCCATCGACTCCGACGGCCGTCAGCGCGCGCGTTTCCTCATGCTCAAGCTGCTGGAGCGGGCCCGGGAGCGGCAGGTCGGCGTCCCGGGGCTGCGCAGCACCGACTACATCAACTCCATCCCGCCGGAGCGCGAACCCTGGTTCCCCGGCGACGAGGACATCGAACGCCGCATCCGCGCGTACATCCGCTGGAACGCGGCCGTCGCGGTGTCCCGCGCGAACAAGACCGTCGGCGTCGGCGGCCACATCGCCACCTACGCGTCCGCGGCGTCGCTGTACGAGGTGGGCTTCAACCACTTCTTCCGCGGCAAGGACCTCGCCACCGGCATGGGCGACCAGGTCTACTTCCAGGGCCACGCCGCGCCGGGCATCTACGCCCGCGCCTACCTCGAGGGCCGGTTGACCGAGAAGCACCTGGACGGCTTCCGCCAGGAGGTCTCGCACGCGCCCTACGGGCTGTCGTCCTACCCCCACCCGCGGCTCATGCCCGAGTTCTGGGAGTTCCCGACCGTCTCGATGGGCCTGGGCCCGATCGGCGCGATCTACCAGGCGCGGTTCAACCGCTACCTGCACGCGCGCGGGCTGGCCGACACGTCCAACTCGCACGTGTGGGCGTTCCTCGGCGACGGCGAGATGGACGAGGTCGAGTCCCTCGGCGCCATCGGCGTCGCCGCGCGTGAGGAGCTGGACAACCTCACCTTCGTCATCAACTGCAACCTGCAGCGGCTCGACGGACCCGTCCGCGGCAACGGCAAGATCATCCAGGAACTCGAGTCCTACTTCCGCGGTGCGGGCTGGAACGTGCTCAAGGTCGTGTGGGGCCGCGACTGGGACCCGCTGCTCGCCGCCGACGGCGACGGCGTCCTGGTCAACCAGATGAACCAGACGCCGGACGGGCAGTTCCAGACCTACACCGTCGAGAGCGGCGCCTACATCCGCGAGCACTTCTTCGGCGGCGACCCGCGGCTGCGCAAGCTCGTCGAGGGCATGTCCGACGACGACCTGCGCAAGCTGTCGCGCGGCGGCCACGACTACCGCAAGGTCTACGCGGCGTTCGAGGCGGCGCGGGCGCACACCGGTCAGCCGACGGTGATCCTCGCCAAGACGGTCAAGGGCTGGACCCTCGAGTCGTTCGAGGGACGCAACGCCACGCACCAGATGAAGAAGCTGACCGTCGCCGACCTCAAGGCCTTCCGCGACCGCCTCTACCTGCCGATCAGCGACAAGGACCTCGAGGCCGACCTCGCGCCGTACTACCACCCGGGCGAGAAGTCCGACGAGATCCAGTACATGAAGGAGCGGCGGGCCGCGCTCGGCGGCGCGCTGCCCAAGCGCGTCGTCCGCGCCAAGCCGCTCGCGCAGCCGGGCGACAAGGTCTACTCCGAGTTCCGCGGCGGGTCGGGCAAGCAGCAGGTCGCGACCACCATGGCGACCGTCCGCCTGTTCAAGGACCTCATGAAGGACAAGGAGATCGGCAGCCGCTTCGTGCCGATCATCCCCGACGAGGCCCGCACCTTCGGCCTCGACGCGATCTTCCCGACGGCCAAGATCTACTCGCCGCACGGCCAGGAGTACGAGGCCGTCGACCGGGAGCTGCTGCTGTCGTACAAGGAGTCGCAGCAGGGGCAGATCCTGCACGAGGGCATCAGCGAGGCCGGTTCGATGGCGTCGCTGATCGCCGCGGGCACCTCGTACGCCACGCACTCGACGCCGACCATCCCGTTCTACATCTTCTACTCGATGTTCGGCTTCCAGCGCACCGGCGACCAGTTCTGGCAGCTCGCCGACCAGCTGGGCCGCGGGTTCGTCCTCGGCGCCACCGCCGGCCGTACGACGCTCACGGGCGAGGGCCTGCAGCACGCCGACGGCCACTCGCTGCTGCTCGCGTCGTCCAACCCGGCGTGCGTCGCCTACGACCCGGCCTACGCGTTCGAGGTCGCGCACATCGTGCGCGCCGGCCTGGCGCGCATGTACGGCGTCGGCGCCTACGAGGGCGGGGTCAGCGACCGCGACGTCTTCTACTACCTCACGATCTACAACGAGCCGATCGTGCAGCCGGCCGAGCCCGCCGACCTGGACGTCCAGGCGCTGCTCAAGGGCCTGTACCGCTTCTCCCCCGCGGCCCAGGAGGGACGTCCGCGCGTGCAGCTGCTCGCGTCCGGTGTCGCCATGCCGTGGGCGGTCGAGGCGCAGCGGTTGCTCGGCGAGGACTGGGGCGTCGACGCCGACGTGTGGTCGGTGACGTCCTGGAACGAGCTGCGCCGCGACGCGGTCGAGTGCGAGCAGCACGCGCTGCTGCACCCGGGCTCTGACGGTGGAGACGCCCCGGAACCGTTCGTCACGCAGCAACTGCGCGACACGCAGGGTCCGGTCGTCGCCGTCTCGGACTTCATGCGTGCCGTGCCCGACCAGATCTCGCGCTGGGTGCCGAACGACTACGTCTCCCTCGGGACGGACGGGTTCGGCTTCGCCGACACCCGCGGCGCCGCGCGACGGTTCTTCCACGTCGACGCGCAGTCGATCGTGGTAGCGGCGCTGGAGCGGCTCGCCCGCACCGGTGAGGTCAAGCCCGAGCTCGCCCGCGAGGCGTTCACCAAGTACGAGCTCGAGTCCATCTCCGCCGCCGGCACCGGCACCGTGGGCGGCGACGCCTGACCCTTCCGCTTCCCGGCTCGACTGGTTGCCGGCGCACCGGCGTGTCACGACCGGTTCAGCCGGGAGGCGGCGCATCCCGCCTGCGCTTCCCGGCTCGTTCGGCTGCTGACACTCCGGCGTGTCACGACCAGTTGGGCCGGGAGGGCAGGCGGCGGATCGCCGACCACAGCCGTTCGCGCGCAAGCGTCCAGCCACGGTTGGTGGTGTCGGACCACATCATGCGTTCCACCCGCCAGCCCTGGCGCGCGACCGCCTCCTGGCGCTCCTTCTCGCGCCACCCGGCATCCCCGGTGTACTTCACCCGGCCGTCGGCCTCGACGACCACGCGCTGATCGAGCAGGGCGAGGTCGACGCGGTAGCCCGCGATCCGATGCTGCGGCTCGGGCCGCGGCATGCCGTCGTCGTGCATCAGCAGCCGGACGATCGACTCGAGCGGCGACTCCGCCCTGGCATCTGCGAGCGCCACGATCTCGCGCGCGGTGCGCACCCCCGGCCAACCCCGCGCGTCCTCGAGAACCCGGTCGAGTTCTGCAGCCGTCACCAGTCCGGCCCGAAGAGCCGCGTCGGCGGCGACAATGCCCGCCCGGCGGCTGTGCCGCGCAAGGTCCACCACCGTGCGCTCGGGGATCGTGACGGGGACGCCCCACCACCGCGTCACGTCCTGTGCGGTGATGGACGCGCCGAACAGGTGCGCGCCGGCGCGACGGCCGAGACCGTCCGGATCCGCGTCGGTGATTTCCGCCGTCTCCGGGACGTCGAGCGTCGGCAGGCCGGCGAGGATCGCTGCGCTGTTGCCGCTGACCACGTGGCCCGGACGGCGCAGGGCCGCCGCGGCCGCCCTCACCGCGTGTGCCCGCCGCGCGAGTGTCCACACGTCGGCACCATCGTCGTCCAGGTCGAACGGAGTGACGGCACCGTGCGCGGCGGCGCCCCAGCATCCGCTTGCGACCCGGTGGCGTGCGGCGGCTCGCGTGACACCGACGCCCGGCAACTGCCGTGCGAGCAGGACGAAGCCCTGCGTGCGCGCGAGGCGATGCTCCGGCCGTGCGCCCGGGCGCGCCGACCACCATTGCGCCCACTCGACGGTCGGATCGTCCGCGTCGTCGAAACGCGGCGGCTCGCCACCGGGCGGCAGCGCCCATGGATCGTGTGCGTCGAACACACGACGCATCGTCGTGCGCGCCATGGGGGCGTCGGGCGTTGTCCACAGGCCTCCTCCCCACTTCCCGGCCCGAATGGTTGCCGACACGCCGTGGGGGACCAGCCAGTTCAGCCGGGAAGCGGATCAGGGCTGGACGGACCTGCGCCAGGACGAGAAGCTGCGCACCGACCCGCCGGACGGGCGCGCGAGCCAGGGCCAGGGATGGACCTCGACGGGGTCGAGGCGGCGGGCGCGGGTGGCCCAGCCGGGCACGGGCGTCCAGGTCGCGGCGAGCGACATGCCCGCCAGCTCGTCCACGACCGACCCGCGCCGCACCTCGA
This sequence comes from Jatrophihabitans fulvus, assembly GCF_054781375.1. Classification (NCBI taxonomy): domain Bacteria; kingdom Bacillati; phylum Actinomycetota; class Actinomycetes; order Jatrophihabitantales; family Jatrophihabitantaceae; genus Jatrophihabitans; species Jatrophihabitans fulvus. The sequence goes on along the minus strand of NZ_BAAGUN010000001.1, from coordinate 641,459 downwards.
GCGGACGGGTCGCGGCGAGATCGCCCAGGCACTCGGCCAGGAACACCAACCGCTTGCCCGACAACCGCAGCCGGGCGAGCAGCGGCTCGTCGAAGACGAACACAGCCGGACGCGCCGGGTCGGACGCGAGCGCCGGGTCGGACGTCCCCAGCGACTCGGCCGTCAACCACACGACCTCGCCGCCGCCGCCCGTGACCGACGACGGTCCGGCGTCGGTCGGACCGCGCCCGAGGTCGGGTCCGGAGACCGACGCACCGGGGGACGCGTCCGGCCACGACTCGATCGGACAGGCGGACGCCAGCGCGCACTCGCGACACAGCTGCGGCGCCCGCTTCTGCACCTGCCAGCGGCTGAACCCGTACGGCTTGCCGCTGCCGGTGCCGACGGTCCACTGCCAGCCGAGCCGGTTGGCGGCGCGCGAGCCGTCGAGCAGGTGGACGAAGAACTCGTCCTCGCCGGCGCGCCAGTCGGCGCCGCCGCGCACCGCCCACTGCGACGCCAGCCACATGCGCGTCTGGTTCACCAGCCACCCGTCGTCGTGCAGCGCGCCGACGGTGTACTCCATGCACCGCATGCGCTCCGGCCACGGCTCGTCACGCCACGGCGGTCCGGACGGTTGCCCGCTGCGCAGCGGCTCGCGCAACCCCGTGCCCACGCGGGCGTAGAGGTGCCGCGCGTACTCCTGCCACATCAGCTCGTCGCGGTAGCGCTGCCTGTCGCGAGACGGGGCGGACGCGACCGCGTCCCACACCTCGCGCAGCGTCAGCAGTCCGTGCCGGATGTAGGGCGACATGCGGCTGGCGCCGCGCCGCGCCTCGGGCAGCACCGTGCTGCGGGCCCGCGCGTAGTTCGCGATGTCGAGGGTCGCGAGCGCGGCGTCGGCCGCCGCCTGTCCCCCGGTGATCGCCCCCGGACGGATGTCGGCCCGCTCCTCGCGCGCGAGGTCGCCGAGGTGCTCGCGCACCCAGTCGACGCCGGAACCGGACGCCGGATCGGGCGGGACGGGCAGCACGCTCACCGTCACGGTCTGCCCATCCCGACCGGTGCCCGCACAGCGACGCACGGCACCATCGGGGCATGACCGTCATCAAGATCAACGCCATCACCGTCGAGAAGGACAGCGGCGACGAACTCGCCCACCGCTTCGCCAAGCGCGCCGGCGCCGTCGACGGCGCGGACGGCTTCGAGGGTTTCGAACTGCTCAAGCCGACCGACGAGCGGACGCAGTGGCTCGTGATCACCCGCTGGCGCGACGAGGAGTCGTTCCAGGCGTGGATGAGCTCGCCCGCGTTCGGCCAGGGCCACCGCAGCGACCAGGAGCGCCAGGGCGGCGAGGCGCCGAAGCCCGTCGGCGTCAGCAGCGAGGTGTGGAACTACGAGGTCGCCGTCACGAACTGACGTCCGGCACGTCGTAGAGGGCGACGAGGACGCCGCGGGGGCGTCCGTCCGCATCGTCGGACGGCGCCTCGGCCGCCGCCTCGAGCACGGCCCGCAGCTGCGCCGCCTGCGCGTCGGTCAGGCGGACGTGCCGCAGGTGCAGCAACGCGTCGTCGTCCGACGCCATCTCCTTCGCGACGGCCTGCATCATCGCGATGCCGGCGGCCGGGTCGTCCCAGTGGATGCGTTCGACCGCCCACTGCCAGTACGTCTCGGTGCCGCCGCGGACGGTGCGGGTCTCGCCCGTCTCGACCAGCCCGGCCTCGCGCAGCACCGCGAGGTGGTGCGCCGCGCTGCCCTTCTGCACGCCGAGCCGGCGCGCCAGCCCGCTGACCGTCTGCGGTTGCTGGCGCAGTGCCATCAGGATGCGGTGGCGGTCGGGGTGCGCGAGGGCGCGATGCACGGCGGCGTCGTCCATGCATCAAGTGTCAAGGATGCTTGACACTTTGTCGAGAGCCTGCTGTCATCCCTGCATGGACATCCGTGCCGTGGTCACCGAATGCGCCGACCTCGTCGAACGCCACTACCTCGACGCCGCCGTCGGCGCGCGCTGCGCGACGGCCCTGCGGCGCCACCGGGACGCCGGCGCCTACGACGGTCTCGACGAAGCGTCGCTCGCCGAGCGGGTCAGCCACGACCTCGCGGACGCCGACGACCGGCACCTGCGGCTCAAGCACCACCCCGACCCGATCGCCGACCCGGCCGACGAGGTGGCGTGGCTCGCCGAGGCACGCGCCCGGGCGGACGAGCACACCGGCGGCGTGCGGCGGGCCGAGCGGCTGCGCGGCAACGTCGGCCTGCTCGAGCTGGCGCCGGAACTGTTCCCGACCCGCTTCGCCGGACCGTCGATCACCGCGGCGATGACGCTGCTGGCGTCGTGCCGGGCGCTGATCATCGACCTGCGGGCGATGCGCGGCGGCGACCCGGGCACGGTCGCGCTGATCTGCTCCTACCTGCTGCCGCCGGGCACGCACCTGAACACGATGGTGCCGCGCGACCCCGCCGGCGCGACCCAGTCGTGGACGTTGCCGTGGGTGCCGGGACCGCACTTCGGCGACGGTCTCGTCTACGTGCTCACCAGCGCCCGCACGTTCTCCGGCGGCGAGGAACTCGCGTACGACCTGCAGCAGCTCGGGCGGGCGACCGTCGTGGGCGAGGTGACCGGCGGTGGCGCGAATGCCCGCGAGGGCTTCCGCGTCGCGCCGCACCTCGAGCTGTGCGTGCCGGTCGTCGCCGCACGCAATCCGGTGACGGGCACGAACTGGGAACGCGTGGGCGTGCGTCCCGACGTCCCCGTGCCGGCCGCCGACGCGCTGCGCGTCGCCCACGACGTGGTCGTCGAGCACCTGCAGCACGAGCCGGACCTCAGCCCGGCACTGCGGCGCGAACTGGTCGCGGCGGGCTGAGGGCGGCTCAGTAGCGCGCGCCTGCCGTCTGCTCCCCCAGGGGGTCGAGCGCGGCGAGGTCGGACTCGTCGAGCTCGACGCCGAGCGCGGCCACGTTCTCCTCGAGGTACGTCGTGCGCTTGGTGCCCGGGATGGGCACGACCGGCACGCCGAGCCGGGACGCCTGCGCGTACACCCAGGCGATCGCGACCTGCCCGGGCTTGACGCCCTTGCGCTCGGCGACCTCGACCACGGCGGCCACGATGCGCTCGTTGGCGTCGCCGGCCTCACCCCGGAACCGCGGGTTGTTGGCGCGGAAGTCGGACGACGGCAGCGAGGACCGGTCGAGCGTGCCGGTCAGGAAGCCGCGGCCCAGCGGCGAGAAGGGCACGAGACCGACGCCGTGCTCGCGCATCGCGGGCAGCACCACGGTCTCGGGATCGCGGGTGAAGATCGAGTACTCGCTCTGGACCGCGGCGATCGGGTGGACCGCGACCGCGCGCCGCAGCAGCGCGTCGTCGACCTCGGACAGCCCGAGGTACCGGACCTTGCCCTCGTCGACGAGTTCCTTCATGGCGCCGACGGTCTCCTCGATCTCGGCGTCCTGCGGCGGGCGGTGCAGGTAGTAGAGGTCGATGTGGTCGACGCCGAGGCGCAGCAGCGAGTCCTCGCAGGCCTGCTTCACGTAGTCGCGGGTGCCGTGCGTGGTGCGGTTGTTCCAGCCCCGCGTGTTGTCGATGCCGAACTTGGTCGCGAGCTGCACCTCGTCCCGGCGCCCGACCAGCGCGCGTCCGACGAGCACTTCGTTGTGTCCGGCCCCGTACACGTTCGCGGTGTCGAGGAAGGTGACCCCGAGCTCGAGCGCGCGGTGGATCACCGAGACCGACTCGTCCCAGTCGCCCTTGCCGTAGCTCTGCGACATGCCCATGCAGCCGAGGCCCTGCGCCGAGACCGTGAGACCGCCGAGATCGGTCGTGGAGATCGCCATGCGACCCACGGTAGTCACCCGGTGGTGACGACCAGCGACGATCCGTCCCGCAACGGAACGGCGAGTGAGTCGGAAAGTTCAACCGACTCCGGACGGACGTCGAACGAGAGACCGCCCGGAAGCGCGACGGGCACCTCGGCCACGGATGTCGAGACCGGCGCATTAAGCAACAGCGTCGTCTGCACGAAGCACAGCTCGTCGCCACCGCCATTGGTCTCGGCGTGCCGGATGCCGTCGCCGCACGACTGCACCAGTGCCCGTCCCGGCCCGACCCGCAGCTCCGAGGACCCGACATGCCGCAACGTCCCCGCCAGCACCCACGACACGATGACGACGCCGCGGTGCGCGTGGGTCGGGAACCCGGCGCCCACCGCCACGGTGTGCTCGTCGCAGCCGACGACCGGTCCGTACGCCATGCGTCCCGGGTCGTAGTGCGCTCCGGACGAGAACACGTGCCGGGTCTCGATGCCCGGCTGCGAGGTCGCGAACGCGAAGTCGAGCCTCACGGCCGCACCGAGTGGTCGTCCGCCCACGCCACCAGGTCGTCGCGCGACCAGGTGTTCACCACCGAACCCGGGTCGACCTCGCACTCGACCGCGCGCGAGCAGCCGTTGGGCTGCCAGTCGAGCTGTCCCGGCGCGTGCGCGTCGGTGTCGATCGAGAACAGGCACCCGGCCTCGACCGCCTGGCGCAGCAGCCGCCGCGGCGGGTCGAGCCGCTCCGGACGGGAGTTGATCTCCACCGCGACCCCGAACCGCGCGCACGCGGCGAACACGAGCTCGCTGTCGAACTGCGACTCCGGACGCGTGCCGCGGCCGCCGGTGACGAGCCGTCCGGTGCAGTGCCCGAGCACGTCGGTGTGCGGGTTCGAGACGGCGGCGACCATGCGCGGGGTCATCTCGTCCGCCGGCATCTTGAGCTTCGAGTGCACGCTCGCCACCACGACGTCCAGCCGCTCCAGCAGGGACGGCTGCTGGTCCAACCGGCCGTCGTCGAGGATGTCGACCTCGATGCCGGTGAGGATTCGGAAATCCAACCCACGTTCGGCGTAGGACGCGTTCAGCGCCTCGACGACGTCGAGCTGCCGCTCCAGCCGTTCGGCCGACAACCCGTTCGCCACCGTCAGCCGGGGCGAGTGGTCGGTCAGCACGACGTAGGAATGGCCCAGGGCACGCGCGGTGTCGGCCATCTCGTCGATGGGCGAGCCACCGTCCGACCAGTCGGAGTGCGTGTGGCAGTCGCCGCGCAGCAACGCCCTGAGCTCGGCGGTGGCGTCGTCCATCGGCGGCGGATCCGACGGCAGTCCCTGCAGATACGAGGGCTCCGAACCGCGCAACGACTCGGTGATCGCCTGGGCCGTCTTGGGCCCGATACCCGACAGTTCCTGCAGGCGTCCGGACGAGCCTCGCGAGGCGACCTCGTCGGGGTCGAGCGCCGCGATGACGCCCGCGGCGGTGCGGAACGCCTTCACCCGGTGCGTGGGTTCGCGCGCCCGTTCGAGCAGGAAGGCGATGCGCCGAAGGTCGGCCACCGGATCGCGCGCGTCGCTCACCCCACCAACCCTAGAGTCAGCGCCATGGGCAGCACCGGCATCGGCGACGCGACGATCCGCGCCGTCGAACAGGCGATCGGCCGGCTCGCGACCCAGAGCGTGGCGCGCATGGACGAGGAACTGCCCTGGTTCCGCGAGCTGCCGAGCGACCAGCGCTCGTGGGTCACGCTCGTCGCACAGTCGGGTCTGCAGTCGTTCGTCGCCTGGCTGCGCAACCCGGACGACGTGCTGCAGCTGACCGGTGGCGTGTTCTCGGCCGCCCCGAACGCGATGGCGCGCACGGTGACGCTGCAGCAGACGGTCGAGCTGGTGCGGACGGCCATCACCGTCGCCGAGCAGAACCTGCCCGGCATGGCCGCCGAGCACGAGGTCGCGCCGCTGCGCGAGGAACTGCTGCGGTTCAGCCGCGAGATCGCGTTCGCCGCCGCCCGCGTGTACGCGACCGCGGCCGAGAACCGCGGCTCGTGGGACCGCCGGCTCGAGGCGCTCGTGATCGACGCCCTCGTCAGCGGCACCGGGGACCCGGTCGGCGGCGCGCTGTCGAGCCGCCTCGCCGCGCTCGGCTGGCGCAGCACGGGCCCGATCTTCGCCATCGTCGGCTCGGCGCCCGGCGGGCCGGCCGATCTCATCCTCACCGCGGCGCACGCGCGCACCCGGCGCCTCGGCGCCGATCTCATGGCCGGCCTGCACGCGGACCGGTTGGTGGTGGTCGTCGGCGGGCTGGGCAGCAGCGAGGCGGACGTCGAGGCCGTCGCGAAACAGCTGCTGCCCGCCTTCGGCCCGGGACCGGTCGTCATCGGTCCGGCCGCCCCCGACGTCGCGCACGCCGCCGACGTCACGCAGACCGCGCTGCGCGGGCTCGCGGCCGTCCCCGGATGGCCGGACGCGCCGCGACCGGTGCACGCCGACGCGCTGCTGCCCGAGCGCACCCTCGCCGGGGACGAGCAGGCCCGCCGCCAGCTCGTGAGCGAGGTGCACGACCCCCTCGTCGCCGCCGGCGGGTCGCTGGTCGAGACGGTGACGACGTTCCTGGAGTGCGGCGGAGGCCTGGAGGCGACGGCCCGGGCGCTGTTCGTGCACGCCAACACCGTCCGCTACCGGCTGCGGCGGGTGGCCGAGGTCTGCGGCTGGTCGCCGACCGACGCGCGCGGCGCCTTCACCCTGCAGATCGCCCTCGTCGTCGGCCGCCTGGAGGCCGGTCGAGGAAACACTGACGTTAACTGACAACGACCTACCGTCCGGTAGCGGCAATATCCCCGCCATCGTTGTGGAACTCCTACAACGTCGTCGGACGATCCCTGTGCGTGTCACCGTCGCCACAACCGCTTCCGGCGGACGATCCTGGACACCGTGATCGCCGTATTCGCCCCGGGCCAGGGCGCGCAGTCGCCCGGCATGCTCGCCCCGTGGCTCGAGCTCGAGGGTGTCGCCGAGCAGGTCGACGCCTTCTCCGAGGCCACCGGCCTGGACCTCCGCCGCCTGGGCACCACCGCCGACGCCGACGAGATCAGGGACACCGCCGTCACCCAGCCGCTGCTGGTGGCGCTCGGCGTGATCGCCGCCCGCCAGCTCGGTCTCGACCGTCCCGGTGAGCGCGTCGTCGCCGGCCACAGCGTCGGCGAGTTGACGGCCGCCGCCGTCTCGGGCGCGCTGAGCCCGGTCGACGCCGTCGCCTTCGCCGCCCGCCGCGGCCGTGAGATGGCCGCCGCCTGCGCCGTCACCCCGACCGGCATGTCCGCCGTGCTCGGCGGCAGTGACCCCGACGAGGTGGCCGCCGCCATCGAGGCCGCCGGCCTGACCCCGGCCAACCGCAACGGCGCGGGCCAGATCGTCGCCGCCGGTGATCTCGACGCGCTGCAGAAGCTGGCCGACGAGCCGCCCGCAGGCGCCCGCGCCGTCCGTCCGCTGCAGGTCGCGGGCGCGTTCCACACCCACTTCATGGCGCCGGCCGCCGAAGCGCTGGGCGACTACGTCGGCACGCTCGACGTCAAGGACCCGAACCCGATCCTGCTGTCGAACGCCGACGGCGCCGCGGTCACCACCGGCCCCGACCTCGTCGCCCGGCTCGTGCGGCAGGTGACGCTGCCGGTGCGGTGGGACCTCTGCCTGCGCACCACCGCCGACCTCGGCGTCACCGCCGTCATCGAGCTCGCCCCGGGTGGCGTGCTCACCGGCATCGCCAAGCGCGAGCTGCCGGGCGTCGAGCTGCTGGCGATCAAGTCGCCCGCCGACATCGCCCGCGGCCGCGAGCTCGTCGCCAGCCGTCCCGAGCACGGCCAGGGCGAGCACACTCCGGAGTTCCGCGTGGTGGTCACCCCGGCCAAGGGCGTGTTCACCCGCGACGAGGCCGTCAGCGAGGGCGGCCGGGTCGCCTCGGGCGCCCGGCTGGGCACCGTCCGCACCAACCGTGACGAGCACGTGGTCGTCGCCCCGGCCGACGGCGTGCTGGCCGAATGGCTGCGGCACGACGGCGACATCGTCGCGGCGGGGCTCCCCGTCGCCCGGCTCACCGACCACGCGGAGGCCTGATCGTGCCGCTCACCGTGCCCGCCGGCGCCCCCGCCGCCCGCATCCTCGGCCTCGGCCACTACCGCCCCGGCAACGTCGTCACCAACGACGACCTCGTCGCGCGCGGCGTCGACACGAACGACGAGTGGATCCGCACCCGCGTCGGCATCAGCGAGCGCCGCTGGGCCGACCCGGACGAGACGGTCGTCGACATGGCCGAGCAGGCCGGCGCCAAGGCGCTTGCCGCGGCCGGCGTCGGAGCCGACGACGTCGACCTCGTCGTCGTGGCCACGTGCACCATGCCGACGCCGGTGCCCGCCGCCGCCCCACACCTCGCGCACCGCCTCGGCATGCACGCGCCCGGGGCCTACGACGTGAACTCCGGCTGCTCGGGCTTCGTCTACGCGCTCAACAGCGCCGCCGCCGCCGTGCTCGGCGGCCAGGCGCGCAACGTGCTGGTCGTCGCCAGCGAGCGGTTCTCCGGCTGGCTGGACATGACCGACCGCAGCACCTGCATCATCCTCGGCGACGCCGCCGCGGCGGCCGTCGTCGGCCCGTCCGACATCCACGGGTTCGGACCCGTCGTGTGGGGCAGCCAGGGCGAGTCCCACGACACCGTGGCCATCGACGAGCAGAGCCGGCACTTCCGCCAGGAGGGCCAGGCGGTCTACCGCTGGGCCACCGGCGAGATGGCGCCCGTCGCGCTGGCCGCCTGCGAGCGCGCGGGCGTGTCCATCGACGACATCGCCGCGTTCGTGCCGCACCAGGCCAACCTGCGCATCATCGACGCGCTCGCGCGCCGCATCGGCATCCCGTCCGAGAAGGTCGCCCGCGACATCGTCACGTCGGGCAACACGTCCGCCGCCACCATCCCGCTCGCGCTCAGCCGCATGGTCGAGCGCGGCGAGGTGCCCTCGGGCGCGCCCGTGCTCGTGCTCGGCTTCGGATCCGGTCTGGCCTACGCCGGCCAGGTCGTGCTCGCCCCCTGAACCAGACCGCAAGACCCAACCACCACCGAAGGGAACCACCGTGCCCAGTGCCGACGAGGTCCGTCAGGGACTCGCCTCGATCCTCGCCGAGGTCGCCGACGTCAACCCCGACGACGTGCAGGACGACAAGAGCTTCGTCGACGACCTCGACGTCGACTCGCTGTCGATGGTCGAGGTGGCCATGGAGGCCGAGACGCAGTTCGGCGTGAAGATCCCGGACGACAAGCTCTCGGACCTCAAGACGGTCAAGGACGCCGTCGACTACATCACCCAGAACGCCGGCTGACGCATGGTGGCTCGGACGGACAACGACCCTGTCGTCGTCAGCGGCCTCGGCGCCACGACCCCGATCGGAGGTGACGTCGCGACCTTCTGGGACGCCCTGCTCGAGGGCCGTTCCGGCGTGCGCGCGCTCACCGAGGAGTGGGCCGCGCCGCTGAAGGTCCGCATCGGTGCACGGATGGCCGTGGATCCGTCCGAGCACCTCACCCGCGTCCAGGCACGGCGCCTCGATCGCGCGCAGCAGGCCGCGATCGTCGCCGCCCGCGAGGCGTGGGCCGACGCCGGCTTCGAAGGGCGCTCGGACGAGAACGGGCTCGACCCTGCCCGCGTGGCGGTCGCCATCGGCACCGGTATCGGCGGCGTCACCAGCCTCATCAACCAGCACGACGTCATGCTCGAGCGCGGCCCCGACCGGGTGTCACCGCTGCTCATCCCCATGGACATGCCGAACGGTCCTGCCGCCCACGTCGGCCTGGCCGTCGGCGCCCGCGCGGGCGTGTTCACCCCGGTCAGCGCGTGCGCGAGCGGCGCCGAGGCCATCGCCTACGGCCTCGACCTCATCGCGCTCGACCGCGCCGACGTCGTCGTGGTCGGCGGCACCGAGGCGTGCATGCACCCGCTGACGATCACCGGCTTCGCGCAGATGCAGGCCATGAGCACCCGCAACGACGAGCCGGAGCTCGCCTCCCGCCCGTTCGACAAGGGCCGCGACGGCTTCGTGCTCGGCGAGGGCGCGGCGGTCATGGTCATCGAGCGCGCCTCCAGCGCGGCCGCCCGGGGACGCACCCCGTACGCCGTCCTCGCGGGCGCCGGGGTCACCGCCGACTCGCACGACATCGTCGCTCCCGACCCCGAGGGCAACGGCCAGCGGCGCGCCGCCGTCTCGGCGATCGAGCGCGCGGGCCTGTCGCTCGCCGACATCGTCCACGTCAACGCGCACGCGACCTCCACCCCCGCAGGCGACATCGCCGAGGCCAAGTGGGTCGGCGAGCTGCTCGGCGAGCAGACCGTCGTCTCGGCCACGAAGTCGATGACCGGTCACCTGCTCGGCGCGGCCGGGGCCCTCGAATCGGTCGCCACCGTCCTCGCCGTCAAGCACGACGTCGTGCCGCCGACGATCAACCTCGACGACCCGGACGACGCCGTCCGCGTCGACGTCCCCGACAAGGCCCGCGAGATGCCGGTCCCGGCCGCGATGAACGACTCGTTCGGCTTCGGCGGCCACAACGTCGCACTGGTGTTCAGAAAGGCATGACCATGACCGCGCTTGCTGCCCCCACCCAGCCGGACGTCGACCCCCGTGACCCGGTGCTGCGGCTGGAGAAGCTGTTCGACGCCGGGACCACGGAACTGATCCGTCCCCGCGACGACAGCGGTGTGGTCGCGGCCCGCGGTCTCGTCAACGGCAGTCCCGCCGTCGCGTTCTGCACGGACGCCACCGTCATGGGCGGCGCGATGGGCTCGGCCGGGTGCCGGCACATCGTCGACGCCACCGACCTCGCCGTCCGCGAACGGTGCCCGGTCATCGGGTTGTGGCACTGCGGCGGTGCGCGGCTGGCCGAGGGCGTCGAGGCGCTGCACGCGGTGGGCCTGGTCTTCCAGGCGATGATCCGCGCCTCGGGTCGCGTGCCGCAGATCTCGGTCGTGCTCGGCCCGGCCGCCGGCGGCGCCGCCTACGGCCCCGCGCTCACCGACGTCGTGATCATGTCCGAGGGCGGCCGGGTGTTCGTCACCGGACCGGACGTCGTCCGGTCCGTCACCGGCGAGAACGTCGACATGGAGTCGCTCGGCGGCCCGGACACCCACGGCCGGCGCAGCGGCGTCGTCCACATCACCACCGACGACGAGGACGGCGCGTTCGCCGCCGCCCAGTCGGTCACCTCGCTGCTGGCCCGGCAGGGCAGCTTCGACGTCGCGCAGGTCGGCCCGGGTCAGGACCTGCGCGCCCTGCTGCCCGAGAGCCCGAAGCGCGCCTACGACGTGCACCCGCTGATCAGCTCGATCCTCGACGAGGGCGGCTTCATCGAGCTCCACGCCCGCTGGGCGCCCAACATCGTCACCGGTTTCGGACGGCTCACCGGCCGCACCGTCGGCGTGATCGCGAACAACCCGCTGCGGCTGGGCGGCTGCCTCGACTCGCCGTCGGCCGAGAAGGCCGCACGCTTCGTGCGCATGTGCGACGCGTTCGGCGTGCCGCTGGTCGTGCTCGTCGACGTGCCCGGTTACCTGCCCGGCGTCGGGCAGGAGTGGGACGGCATCGTGCGCCGCGGCGCCAAGCTGCTGCACGCCTTCGGCGAGTCGGTGGTCCCGCGGGTCACCCTCGTCACGCGCAAGACCTACGGCGGCGCCTACATCGCGATGAACTCCCGCTCGCTCGGCGCCACCCGCGTGCTGGCGTGGCCGGACGTCGAGGTCGCCGTCATGGGCGCGTCGGCGGCCGTCGGCATCCTGCACCGCAAGAAGCTGGCCGCCGCCCCGCCCGGCGAGCGCGAGGCGCTGCACGCCCAGCTCGCCGAGGAGCACGCCCGCATCGCCGGCGGCGTCGACCGGGCCATCGAGCTTGGCGTCGTCGACGAGGTCATCGACCCGGCCACCACCCGCGCCGCCCTCGCGAGCGCGCTGGCGGCGGCACCGTCCGGACGCGGGGCGCACGGCAACATCCCGCTGTAAGAAGTTCGTGCCGCCGTTCAACACTGCGGCCGTCGTACGCCTTTGAAGGCCATGACGACGATGCTGCGGGAGGGGCAGCAGGTGACGTTCGAGCAGTTCCTCGACGAACGCCTGCGCTCGCTGCTGAAACTGGCCATGGTCCTGTGCGGGTCGCGACCACCCGCCGAGGATGTCGTGCAGGAGGTGCTGCTGCGCGCGCACCAGCAGTGGTCCCGCATCGCGGCGATGGACTCGCCGTACGGCTACGTGCGCGCCATGGTCGTCAACGAGCACCTCTCGTGGCGCCGCCGCAACGCCCGCACCGTGACGGTCGCGGACGTCGACACCGGCTCCGGCCCCGACCACGCCGACACCGTCGCCGGTCGCGACGACCTGCTGCGACGGCTCGAGACCCTTCCGCCGCAACAGCGCGCGGCCATCGCGCTGCGCTACTTCGACGACCTGCCGGACGACGCGATCGCCGAGGCGTTGCAGTGCTCGCGCGGCACCGTCCGCAGCCACATCTCCCGAGGTCTCGCCACGCTGCGCGTCGATCTCTCGACCGGGCCGGAGGACGTCCGATGAGCACCGAGACCTACGGCGAGACCGATCTGCGCGACGCGCTCGCCTCCCTGTCGCTCGACGACGGACGGGAACCCGACGTCACCGACCTGCGCGCCCGCATCCTGGCGTCCGTGGGCGGCACCGACGCGCCGCACGCCGACGGCGAGGTGCTCGACCTGCAACCGGCGCGGACGAGGCGGCTGCGCCCGCTGCGCCGCACCGGTTGGTTCGCCGCCGCGGCCGCCGCGGTGGTGGCCCTGCTAGCCGTCGCCGCCGTGGTGTTCGTCGGCCAGGGCAAGGACGTCTCCCCCGCCGACGTCTACCGCGACGTGGTCCCGAACCCGTACCCCGGCACCACCTTCGTCGCGGCGTACGAGGGTCACGGTCCGCGCACCATCGTCGTCCCCGACCGCCGGGTGCCCGAGAACTTCCAGTGGACGATCTGGGGCGACTGCAGTGGCACCGGCGCGTTCCGGTTCGCGGACGCATTGGTCGCCGGCGGCCGGTGCCGGCCCGGCGCCATCGGCCACGACATCACCGACCCGCTGTGGGACCGCACCGTCCGGGTCCGCGCCGACGAGGACGTCTCGTGGCGCATCGTCGCGACGATCGCCCCGAAGCCGCTCACGAACGGCACCGTGGTCGGACCGGACGACCTCGAGGGCTTCACCGCGCCCGCGCTCTACACCGGCACCGGCAACAAGGAACTCAGGGTGACGGGACCGACCGTCCGCGACGGGACGATCAAGCTCCTGTGCCGCGGGTCGGGCGTGCAGCTGCTGGGTCCGAGCGCGAAGGGTGTGCGCGCCGGCTCGCCGCTGGCGACCAACACCTGCTTCTCCGGGTTCCTCTACCAGTGGCAGAACGTCCGGGTCCGACAGGGTGAAGCGATGTACGTCGCCGCGAAGCCCGGGACCACGTGGCGGTTCGTGATCACCCCGTAGAGCCGGTCGCGTCAGCCGGCGCTGTGCAGCAGCGTGACCGGGGCGCCGTCCCCACCCTCGCGGTACGGCTCGAGCTCGGCGTCCCAGGCCGAGCCGAGCAGGTCGGTGAGCGCGTGGCGGAAGTCGTCGGCGGTGCGGGAGCGGCTGAGCACACCGCGCAGCCGCTCCTCGCCGACGACGACGTCGCCGTTCACCGACACGGCGCTGCGGTGGAACCCGCGGCCGGGCACGTAGGCCAGCCGCTCACCGTCCGAGACGGACGTCGCGTCCTCGGTGAGCTCGAAGACGAGCATCGGCCACTGCCGCAGGGCGGCGGCGAACCGGGCGGCGGTACCGACCGGACCCGACCACGCGACCTCGGCGCGCAGGTGCGACGGCGCGGCGGGCTGCCCGGCCCACTGCAGCCGGACGGGCCGCTCGAGCACTCCGGCCAGCGCCCACTCGACGTGCGGGGCCAGCGCGGAGGGGCAGCAGTGCAGGAAGACGACGCCGCGCGTGGACACGGCGTGGTTCATCCCGGTGCGGGCAGACGACATCGCACACCTCCCATGACTCGACGGCGACGCCTTCCCCAGCGATCCGTCCCGACGGGTGGTGTGAGGCTTCATTGTGACCCATGGGTCTCGAGTTGCGCCAGTGCACTCGTGAGATCGGAGTGAATTGCGCCCAGGGGGCCGTGAGCGGGTAGGTCATTCGCATGAGCGACAACCGGACTCGCGTGGTGATCGTCGGCGGCGGGCTCGCCGGCGCCAAGACGGCCGAAGGGTTGCGGGACGAGGGCTTCGACGGCCCGATCGTGCTGCTGGCCGCCGAGGCGGACGTCCCCTACGAGCGCCCGCCGTTGTCGAAGGAATTCCTGGTCGGCAAGTCCGGCCTGGACGACACCGCCGTGCAGACCCGCGAGTGGTACGCCGAGCACGACGTCGACCTGCGCCTCGGCGCCGAGGCAGTCGCCGTGCGCACCGACACCGGCGAGGTCGAGCTGGCCGACGGCAACCGGGTCGGCTACGACCGGCTCGTGCTGGCGACGGGGTCCGACCCCGTCGTCCTCGGCGTCCCCGGCGGCGACTCCGCCCTGCGGCTGCGCACCCGCGCCGACGCCGAAGCGGTCAAGGCCACGTTCGGCGAGGGCAAGCGGTTGCTGGTTGTCGGCGCGGGCTGGATCGGGCTCGAGGTGGCGGCCGCCGCCCGCGAGGCAGGCACCGACGTCACCGTGGTCGAGAGTGCCGAGCTGCCGCTGCTGGCCGTGCTCGGCCGCGAGATGGGCCAGGTCTTCGCCGACCTGCACCGCGAGCACGGCGTCGACCTGCGGTTGGGCGCGAAGGTCACCGAGATCGTCGTCGAGGACGGCCACGCGATGGGAGCAGTGTTCGAGGACGGCACCCGCATCGAGGCGGACGCGGTCGTCACCGGCGTCGGCGCGAAGCCGAACCTGGACCTCGCCGCGTCCGCCGGGGTGCAGGTCGACAAGGGCATCCTGGTCGACGCCTCGCTGCGCACCGACAACCCGGCCATCTACGCCGTCGGCGACATCGCCGAGCACGACCACCCGGTGCTCGGCAAGCGGGTGCGGGTCGAGCACTGGGCCAACGCGCAGAACCAGGGCCTGCACGTCGCGAAGGCGCTGGTGGGCGACGAGGCCGTGTACGACCGGCTGCCGTACTTCTTCAGCGACCAGTACGACCTCGGCATGGAGTACGTCGGCCTGGCGCAGTCGGGCGAGTACGCGCGGGTCGTCGTGCGCGGCGACCTGCCGGGGCGCGAGTTCGTCGCGTTCTGGCTCGACGCCGGCGACCGCGTGCTCGCCGCCATGAACGTCAACGTGTGGGACGTGCAGGACGACATCAAGCCGCTCATCTCGGGCAGGCAGCCGGTCGACGTCGACAAGCTGGTCGACACCGAGATTCCCCTGGGCGAGGTCAGCTCTCGGTAGCGAGCCGCACGCCGAAACCCACGAGGACGCTGCCCGCGACGAGGTCCAGCCGTCGCCGCACCCGCTCCCGGGAGAACAGCTCGGTCACCTTGGTCGCGAGCAGCACCAGGGGCAGCTGGTAGGCGAGGTTGATGACGATGAACAGCGCGCCGAACAGCAGCAGCGTGGGCGTGACCGCGTACCCGGCGGGCACGAAGGCGGGCAGGAACGTCACGAAGAAGACGCCCACCTTGGGGTTGGCCAGGTTCGAGAACAGCCCGGCCCGGTAGCCGGTGCCCGACAGGCCGCGTCCTCCGGTCTCGGTCACGTCGAAGCCGCCACGGTTGCGGAAGGACTGCACCCCCAGCCAGATGAGGTAGGCCGCCCCCACGATGCGCAGCGCGGTGAACGCGATCTCGCTGGCCCGCAGCAATGCCGTGAGGCCGAGGACGGCGGCGAGGATCCAGACGACGAGACCGGTCTGGATCCCGAGCACGGTGGTGACCCCGCGACGCCGGCCGCCGCGCACGATACTGCGGACGATCACGAGCGTGTCGGGACCGGGCAGCAGGACGAGGAAGAACGCGGCGAGGGCGAACGAGCCGAGGGCAACCAGCACCAGCTCAGGCTAACGGCGCCGTCACTCCCTGATCGTCGACGCGAGTTCCGGCAGCAGCCGTCCCAGCGGGGCCTCGATCTTGAGCTCGGCGAGCGGGTCGCCCCTGGTCTCGCCCTGGTTGACGATGACGACCGGAACGGCGAGCTTGGCGGCGCGACGCACGAAGCGAAGGCCGGACATCACGGTCAGCGACGAGCCGAGCACGAGCAGCGCGCGGGCCTGTTCGACGAGATCGAAGCAGTGCGCGACGCGGGGCTTGGGGACGCTCTCGCCGAAGAACACGACGTCCGGCTTCATGAGGTCGGACCCGCACCTGGTGCACCCGACGAGCGCGAAGCCGGTCAGCGCGTCGTCCGGCAGGTCGGCGTCGCCGTCCGGGTTGACACGGGTGACCTCGGCCCCGAAACCCGGGTTGGCCGCGGCGAGACGTGCGCCGAACGAGTGCCGTGACTCGCGCAGGCCGCAGTCGAGGCAGACGACGACGTCGAGCCCGCCGTGCAGTTCGACGACGTCGCGGGCGCCCGCCGCCTGGTGCAGCCCGTCGACGTTCTGCGTGATGATGCCGTCGAGCACACCGCAGGACTGCAGGTCGGCGACGGCGCGGTGGCCGGCGTTGGGGCGGGCATGGGCGATCTGCCGCCAGCCGAGGTGGCTGCGCGCCCAGTACCGCTGCCGGGCCGCGGCGGGGCCGACGAACTCCTGGTAGGTCATGGGCGTCGAGGTGCGCTGCGCCCCGGACGGGCCGCGGTAGTCGGGGATGCCCGATTCGGTCGAGAGCCCGGCGCCCGACAGCACGACGACGCCGCCGTGCCGCACCAGCCCGTGCAGTGCTTCGAGCGCGGGGTGGACGGAGGTGGTCACCCCACCATGGTGCTACTGGTCCGCCAGTGAGCGTCCGTAGCGTTCGGTGACCCGCCGGCGCATCGTCTCGTCCCGCGCGGACGCCGGCTGGATGAAGATCTCGTCGAGGACCGGCCACTTCGTGCGCAGGTCGGTGTCGAGCCGCACGCACGCCTCCTCCAACTGACCCCCGGTCAGCTCGTCGTCGAAGTCGACCCGCGCGCACAGCAGGATGCTGTCGGTGCCGGTGAGCATGGTCAGCAGGTCGACGACGTCGTCGACCTCGGGCTGTTCCTCCAGCCAGGTCTCCACCGCCTGCACGAGCCGCCGGTCGGCCTGCTTGCCGACCAGCAGGCTCTCGCAGGCCCGCGACAGCGTCAGGCAGACGGTGAGCAGCAGCAGGCCGATGGCGATGGAGGCCAGCCCGTCCCAGAGCTTGTTGCCGGTGATCTGGTGCAGGGCGACGCCGATGGCGGCGAACGTCAGGCCGGTGATGGCGGCCGAGTCCTCGAGCAGGACGCTGTTGACCGTGGGGTCGCGCGGGGTGCGGACGTAGTCGCGGATGCTCAGCCGCAGCCGCCGCGTCTCGCCCTTCATCTGCTTGGCCGCCTGCCGCAGCGAGATGCCCTCCAGGACGGCCGCGAGCGCCAGCACCGGGTAGTTGACCCAGAGCTTGTCGACCTCCTCCTCGGGGCCGACGATCGTCTCCCAGCCCTGGTAGAAGGAGAAGATCGCGCCGGCGACGAAGATGCCGACCGCCGCGATCAGCGACCAGAAGTAGCGCTCCTTGCCGTAGCCGAAGGGGTGGGCGCGGTCGGCCGGCTTGGCGGCCCGCTTCTGCGCCACGAGCAGCATCAGTTCGGTGATGACGTCGCCGACCGAGTGGGCGGCCTCGCTGAGCAGCGCGCTCGAGCCGCTGATCAGGCCGGCGACCAGCTTGAGGATGCCGACGCCCGCGTTCGCCCCCAGGGCGAGCAGGACCGTGAACAGGCCCTCGCCGTCGCCGTTGTCCGGCGCCGCGACCGGGGACGCGGGCTCGGCGCCCTCGGCGCCCTCGGCGCCCTCGGGGCCGGAATCCCCGCGCTCGTTCGGGCGTTGCGCCTCGGTCTGGTCGGTCACGGCAGGCAGCCTGCCCGGCGTCACCGATCCGTTACCCGGTGACGGAGGACCTGCGCGGGCCCGAATACGCTGGTCCCGACCACCTTCGAGGAGGAACCCCCGCATGAGTTCTGCCGTGGGTTACGAGCTGACCCACCTGGAGCGGCTCGAGGCCGAGGCCGTGCACATCATCCGCGAGGTCGCGGCGACCATCGAGAAGCCCGGGCTGCTGTTCTCCGGCGGCAAGGACTCGGTGGTCATGCTGCACCTGGCGGTGAAGGCGTTCTGGCCCGCCCGGGTGCCGTTCCCGGTGGTGCACGTCGACACCGGCCAGAACTTCGACGAGGTCATCGAGTTCCGTGACCGGGTGGTGGAGAAGCACGGGCTGCGCCTGATCGTGGCGTCCGTCCAGGACGACATCGACGCCGGACGTTCGCACGAGGACTTTCCGGGGGCCCCGCGCAACAAGCTGCAGACGGTGACGCTGCTGCGCACCATCTCCGAGAACCGGTTCGGCGCCGTCTTCGGCGGCGCCCGCCGCGACGAGGAGAAGGCGCGCGCCAAGGAGCGGGTGTTCAGCTTCCGCGACGAGTTCGGCGCCTGGGATCCGCGCAACCAGCGGCCCGAGCTGTGGAGCCTCTACAACGGTCACCACCGCAGGGGCGAGAACATCCGCGTGTTCCCGCTGTCGAACTGGACCGAGCTCGACATCTGGTCCTACATCGAGTCCGAGGGCATCGAGCTCGCCGACCTCTACTACGCGCACCCGCGCCAGGTCGTCGAGCGCGACGGCATGCTGCTGGCCGTCAACCGCTTCATCCAGCCCACCGCGGACGAGACGCCGTTCGAGGCGACCGTGCGCTTCCGCACCATCGGGGACGCCACCTCGACCGGCTGCGTCGAGTCCGACGCCGCCACCGCCGCCGACGTCGTCGCCGAGGTCGCCGCCGCCCGCCTCACCGAGCGGGGCGCCACCCGCGCCGACGACCGCATCAGCGAGGCCGGCATGGAGGACCGCAAGAAAGAGGGCTACTTCTAAATGACGCAGTTGCTGCGCCTCGCCACCGCCGGCTCGGTCGACGACGGCAAGTCGACCCTCATCGGACGCCTGCTCTACGACTCGAAGGCCATCTTCGAGGACCAGTTGTCCGCCGTCGCGAAGACCAGTGAGGCCCGCGGCCAGGCGGCACCGGACCTCGCCCTGCTGACGGACGGGCTGCGCGCCGAGCGCGAGCAGGGCATCACCATCGACGTCGCCTACCGCTACTTCGCCACGCCCAAGCGCAAGTTCATCATCGCCGACACCCCGGGCCACATCCAGTACACGCGCAACATGGTCACCGGGGCGTCCACCGCCGACGTCGCCATGATCCTGATCGACGCGCGCAACGGCGTGCTCGAGCAGTCGCGCCGGCACGCGTTCCTCGCCAGCCTGCTCGGCATCCCGCACCTGGTCGTCTGCATCAACAAGATGGACCTCGTCGACTACTCGCAGGAGCGCTTCGACGAGATCCGCGCCGAGTTCACGCGGTTCGCCTCGCGCCTGGAGATCAGCGACCTGCAGTTCATCCCGATGTCGGCCCTGACGGGCGACAACGTGGTGCAGCGCAGCGAGAGAATGCCGTGGTACGAGGGCACCTCGTTGCTGCACCACCTCGAGGAGGTGCACATCGCCTCCGACCGCAACCTCATCGACGTGCGCTTCCCCGTGCAGTACGTGATCAGGCCGCAGTCGGGCGCGCAGGACGGCCTCGACGCCGCGACGCTGCACGACTTCCGCGGGTACGCGGGCACCATCGCCGGCGGTGTCATGCGCCCGGGCGACGAGGTCACCGTGCTGCCGTCCGGGTTCACCACCACCATCGCGGCGGTGTGGGCCCCCGGCGGCCGCAAGCTGGACGAGGCCGCCGCCGGCCAGGCCGTCACCGTCGAACTGGCCGACGACATCGACATCGCGCGCGGGGACCTCATCTGCCGTCCGCACAACCGTCCGCACGTCGGGCGCGACATCGACGCCCGGATCAGCTGGATGACGTCCGACTCGGCGCTCAAGCCGGGCTCGCGCTACCTGCTGCAGCACACCACGCGCGAGACCCGGGCCGTCGTCACCGAACTCGACTACCGCCTCGACATCAACACCCTGCACCGCGACGAGCACGCCGAGGTGCTGACGCTCAACGAGATCGGCCGCGTCCGGCTGCGCACCCAGCAGCCGCTGCTGTTCGACGCCTACCGCCGCAGCCGCGAGACCGGCAGCTTCATCCTCGTCGACGAAGCGACCAACAACACCGTCGCCGCGGGCATGATCACCGGCCCGAGTCAGCAGGACTCCGTCGTCCGGCACTCCGGCTCCGTCACCCGGGAGGGGCGCGCGTCGCAGGGCATGACCCTGTGGCTCACCGGCCTGTCGGGCTCGGGCAAGTCGTCGGTCGCCGCCGAGGTCGAGCGGCGGCTGGTGGCCTCGGGCCGTCCGGCCTACCTGCTCGACGGCGACAACCTGCGCCTCGGCCTCAACAAGAACCTGGGCTTCTCCGCCGAGGACCGTGCCGAGAACGTGCGCCGCACCGGCGAGGTCGCCAAGCTGCTGGCCGACGCGGGCGTCGTCGCGGTCGTGTCGCTCGTCAGCCCCTACTCGGCCGACCGCGAGCAGGTCCGCGCCGTGCACCGCGAGGCGGGCCTGCCCTTCGCGGAGGTGTTCGTCGACACCCCGCTCGAGATCTGCGAGCAGCGCGACCCCAAGGGCATGTACGCGAAGGCCCGTGCCGGCGAGATCAAGAACTTCACCGGCATCGACGACCCGTACGAGAGGCCCACCGCGCCGGAGCTGCGGCTCGTGCCCGACGACGGCGACGCCGCCGCCCAGGCGCTGAAGGTGCTCGACCTCGTGGAGCGCACCGGTGAGTGACCCGTACGACGTGACGGACGCCCGCCTGGCGGCGCAGCTCGCCGAGACGTCCGGACAGCTGCTGCTGCGGTTGCAGGCGGAGTCCGGGCTCGAGGGCAAGGAGCTGGGCAAGCGCGGCGACGCCGAGTCGAACGAGGCGCTCCTGCGGGCGCTCGCCGAGCACCGTCCGGCCGACGCCGTGCTGTCGGAGGAGTCCGCCGACTCCCCCGCGCGGCTGTCCGCCGACCGGGTCTGGATCATCGACCCGCTCGACGGCACCCGCGAGTACGGCATGCCCGGGCGCAGCGACTGGGCGGTGCACGTCGCGCTCTGGCAGCGCGACGACACGCACGTCGCGGGCGGGCGCATCACCGACGCCGCCGTCGCCCAGCCCGCCCTCGACGTCGTGTACGCGAGCGACTCCGCCACCGCGCGTCCGGTCGCGTCCGGACTGCGTTTCCTCGTCAGCGACAGCCGTCCGCCGGCGTGGGCGCAACCGGTCGCGCTCGCCCTGGGTGCCGAGCTGGCGCCGATGGGCTCGGCCGGCGCCAAGGCCATGGCCGTGCTGCGCGGCGACGCCGCCGCGTACCTGCACGACGGCGGCCAGTGGGAGTGGGACTCCGCCGCCCCCGTCGGGGTCGTGCAGGCCGCGGGTCTGCACGCGTCCCGGGCCGACGGCTCGCCGCTGCGCTACAACGAGCCGCACCCCTACCTGCCCGATCTGCTGATCTGCCGCGAGGACCTGCGTGACGACCTGCTCGCCGCGATCGGCGAGGCCCGCTCGTCCGGGTCGTGATCACGCTTAAGTAACGCTGTTCGCCCGGGTGAAACCACCACGCCCGGTGCGGTCGAAAGGGCCAGTGCAAGGTCACGGTCCCTGTCGTCCTCCCCCCGGAGGGCGCGCAATGAAGGTGGTGCTATGCCGTCCTCGTTCGACGAGGCCCGGTTCCGCGAGCTCATGGTGGAATCCGAGGATCTCCAGTCCGATGCGATGAAGGGGGCGAAGACCGACCTCGACGACTACGTCGCGGCCGCGCTCGAAGCCCGATACGTTGCCCGCAACGACGACCGTCCCCGCCCGCGGCCCAGCCGCTCCGGCATCGGGGTGGGCGGTGCCCTCGTGGGCGCCGGCGCCCTCGGCCTCGCGGGTCTCGCGCTCGCCGGCCCGGCGAGCGCCGCACAGATCGACGTCCAGGTGCTGCAGACCGCGGCGAGCCTGGAGAACCTCGCCGTCGCGACCTACAAGAAGGCGCTGACGCTGCCGTTCATCGGCGGCGGTTCGGCCAACCCGGTCGTCAAGGCGTTCGCGCAGAAGACCCAGTCGCAGCACGCCGAACACGCCCAGGCGTTCAACGCCGCCGTGAAGAAGCTCGGCGGCAAGGAGCAGAACAGCGTGAACCCGACCTACAACAAGGTCGTGCAGTCGGCGCTGCCGGGCATCAAGGGTCCGGGCGACGTGGTGAGCCTCGCGGTCACCCTCGAGGACATCGCCACCCAGACGTACGTCAAGAACGTCAGCCAGGTGTCGACCAAGGAGCTGCGTCAGCTGTTCGGGTCCGTGGCCGGTGTCGAGGCGCAGCACAAGGCCGTGCTGCTCGCCGTCGGCGCGCTGCTGACCGCGGCACCCGCGCAGATCAAGCTGCCGCCGGACGCCGCCAAGCTGCCGGCCGCCGCCGGCAAGGTCGGGTTCCCCGACGCGTTCTTCCCGACGAAGAAGGCCGCCCCGGCGACCTCGGGCCAGGTGAAGTGATGAAGCTGTTCAAGAACACCAAGGGCGACCTGCAGATCAGCGAGCACGAGCTCGACGCGATGACGCGCCAGCTCGACGAGATGCACCAGGAGACCTTCCCGGGCGTCCGCCGCACGATGGACGAGTTCGCGGCCAACGTCGCGCACGAGCAGGGCCAGAACCCCGACCTGCGCATCCCCGGCTTCGGCCGTCGCGGCTTCCTCGCCGGCGTCGGCGGCGTCGCGCTGCTCGGCACGCTCGCCGCGTGCTCGAGCGACGGCGGTTCCGGCGGCGGGTCGGGCAGCCCGTCCGAGGCGCCGACCTCGTCGGCGATGGGCTCGGGCAGCAGCAGCAGCGCCGGCGGGTCCAAGTACACCGGTGACCTCAAGGTCGTGGCGCTCGCCGCGGCGCTCGAGAACCTCGCCGTGGGTGCGTACACGCTGGCGATCCAGGCCGCCGGTGCCGGCAAGCTCGGCGCCGTGCCGAAGTCGGTGGCCACCTTCGCGGCCACCGCGATGAGCCAGCACAAGGATCACGCCGCGGCGTGGAACGGCGTGCTCGGCAAGGCCAACCTGCCGAAGATCACCGGCACGCCGGTCACCATCGCCGCCGACCAGGTCAAGCAGCTCAAGGCGGCGACCTCGGTCGCCGACGTCGCGAAGCTGGCGCTCGGGCTCGAGGAGGCCGCGGCGCAGACCTACCTGTTCGCGGCGTCGAACGTCACCGACACCGGCGGCATCATGACCGCCGCGACGATCGAGCCCGTCGAGCAGATGCACGCGGCGATCCTGAACTTCGTGCTCGGCCAGTACCCGGTGCCGGTCAGCTTCCTCGGCACCGACAAGGCCGCCAGCACCGACATGCTGACGGTCTGATCCACCGCACCACCGACGCAGGAGATCCAGGATGAGACTCACCGCCCGTCCCGCCGCGGCCCTCGCGACCGCGGCCCTTGCTCTCACCCTGGCCGCCTGCGGTTCGTCGGACGGGGACGGCGGTTCGCCGTCGTCCCCGTCCGGCGGCACGTCGGCGCCGGCCCCGGCCGGCGGCGCGCCGAAGTCGGCCGTCACCGTCGACGTCAAGAACTTCTCCTTCGAACCGGGATCGATCACCGTCGCCAAGGGCGGCAAGGTCACCTGGAAGTTCGAGGACTCCACACCGCACAACGTCGACATCGAGAAGCTGAAGAAGACGTCACCGAACCTGGCGAGCGGCAAGACCTACTCGCTCACCTTCAACCAGGACGGCACCTACGACTACCTGTGCACCCTGCACCAGTACATGACCGCCAAGGTGATCGTGAAGTAGACCGTGGAGTGGATCGCGCACGGTTGCGCGGTCAACTGTGCGGACGCCGTGCAGCACGGTCGTCGAACGCCGTCGGCGCCCGGACCGCGCTACTGTCGGGTTGCAGTCCGTACTCCGTGAGCCCAGCCACGGCCGCGGCCGGACTGGCAAGGGGCGGGTCCTCCCGCCGGAGGGCGGCAGCGATGTCCGCAGCGATCACCCAGTCCCCCGGCGCCGACGACACCGCCGAGAACGCTTCCACCCAGGTCCCGCCCCCGCGCCGACGCGCCGGCATGTCGGTCGACACCGTGCGGTTCGACGACCTGCGCGCCCTGGTCCGCGTCGTCGGCGACCTCGACATGGCGACCGTCGCCCCGCTCGCCGCGGTGCTGCGCTCCCACCTCGACGCCGGTCGGCGCTTCCTGCGCCTCGACGTCTCGGGCGTCCGCTTCGTCGACGCGACGGCGCTCGCCGGCATCGTCGCCGCGCACGAGCAGGCCCTCGCCGCCCGCGGCACCCTCGTGATCACCGGCGTCCGATCGCTCGTCGGACGGGTGCTGCGCATGTCCGGGCTCGACCGGGTGCTGCTCATCGGCGGCCCGCGCGCCGACGACGACCTGTCCGCACCTCGGTAGGCGGGTTAGTCTCCGGGCGTGTCCGCCCCCGCGCTCGCGCCGACCTTCACCGAGACCTTCCAGGCGACGGCGGCCCGGCACCCGCACCGGCTGGCGGTCAGCGACCCCGAGGGGCGCGTGCGGCTCACCTGGCGGCAGTACGCGAAGCGCGTCGAGTCCATCGCGGCGGGCCTGGCCTCGCTCGAGGTCGGCCGCGGCGACACCGTCGGCCTGATGCTCGCCAACCGGCCGGAGTTCCACCTCGTCGACACCGCGGCACTGCACGCCGGGGCGACCCCGTTCTCGATCTACAACACGCTCGCCCCCGAGCAGATCACCTACGTCTTCGGCAATGCCGGCAACCGGGTCGTCGTCACCGAGCGCCAGTTCCTCGACCGGGTCCGCGCCGCCGTGGCGGGAACCGCCGTCGAGCACGTGGTGTGCATCGACGCGCCGGACGAAGCCGACGTCGTGGCCCTGTCCGAGCTGGAGACCCGCCGCCCGGAGGGGTGGGACTTCGAGTCGTCGTGGCGCGCGGTGCGCCCGGACGACCTGCTGACGATCATCTACACCTCGGGCACGACCGGCCCGCCCAAGGGTGTCGAGCTCACCCACGCCAACCTGATGGCCGAGCTCGACTCCACCCTGCGCATCTCGCTGCCGGGTCCCGACGACGTCATCATCAGCTACCTCCCCGATGCCCACATCGCGAACCGGTGGGGCGCCCACTACACGAGCCTGGCCACCGGCATGCACGTCGTCGCGCTCGCCGACCTCAAGCAACTGGTGACGGCGCTGCCCCAGGTGCGGCCCACGCGCTTCGGAGCCGTGCCCCAGGTCTGGTACAAGCTCAAGGGCGGCATCGAGGCGCAGCTCGCGGCGGAGAGGTCTCCGCTCAAGCGGCGCATCGCGACGTGGGCGTTCGACGTCGGCGTGCGGTACGCGAAGCTCCGCTCCGACGGCGGTCGTGTGTCCCGTCCGCTCGCGGCGCAGCAGGCACTCGCCGAGCGGCTGGTGTTCTCGAAGGTGCGCGCGGCCCTCGGGCTCGACCGCGTCGAGTACGCGGCCACCGGCGCCGCGGCCATCGACCCGGACGCCCTGGCCTTCGTGCTCGCCCTCGGCCTGCCGTGCTGCGAGATGTGGGGCATGTCGGAGCTGTCCTGCGCGGTGACGATCAACCCTCCCGACGGCATCCGCATCGGCACCGTCGGACTGCCGGTGCCCAACGCCGAACTGCGCCTGGCCGACGACGGCGAGCTGCTCGTCCGCGGGCCGTTGGTGATGCGCGGCTACCGCAACGACCCCGAGCGGACGGCCGAGGCCGTCGACGCCGACGGCTGGCTGCACACGGGCGACATCGCCACGATCGACGACGACGGCTACGTCCGCATCGTCGATCGCAAGAAGGAACTGATGATCAACGCGTCCGGCAAGAACATGTCGCCGGCCAACATCGAGGGCACGGTCAAGGCGGCGTCGCCGCTGGTGGGCTCCGTGGTCGCGGTCGGCGACGACCGTCCCTACGTCGTCGCGCTCGTCACCCTCGAGCCCGACGCCGCGGCCGCGTTCGCGCGGCAGCACGGCCTCGCCGGCACCGACGTCGCGGCGCTGGCCGCCGACCCCGCGGTGCGCGACGCCGTCGCGAGCGCGATCGACGCGGCGAACCAGAAGCTGGCCCGGGTGGAGCAGATCAAGAAGTTCGAGATCCTGCCCGACGTCTGGGAACCCGGCGGCGACGAGCTCACGCCGACGATGAAGCTGCGGCGCCGCCCGATCGCCGTCCGGTACGCCCAGCGCATCGACTCGCTCTACGCGGCGCGCTGACGTGCCCGACAACGCCCCGCCGCCCGTCCGGCTGCCCGAACGCGGACGCATCCGCAGCCCGCTGGTCGCCATCTCGATCCGCTTCGCGATCGCGATCGGCATCGTCCTCGTCAACTGGCTCATGGTCGTCATCGAGCGCGGCGGGTACCGCGACAGCTACGACCAGGACGTGTCCGTGCTCGACGCGCTGTACTACACGACGGTCACGCTCACCACGACCGGCTACGGCGACATCACGCCGGTGACGCCGACGGCGCGGGCCATCAACGCCATCGTGGTCACGCCGCTGCGCCTGGTGTTCGTCATCCTGCTGGTCGGCACGACCATCAACGCCCTGACCCGGCAGTCCCGTCACGAGTTCCGGCATGCCCGGTGGAGGAAGCGCGTGCACGACCACATCGTCGTCCTGGGCTACGGCACCAAGGGACGCAACGCGGTGCGGGCCATGGTGCTCAAAGGCACGCCCGCCGACCGCATCGTCGTGGTGGACGAGAAGCACACCAACGTCAAGGACGCCACCGAGGCCGGGCACGTCGCCGTGCTCGGCGACGCGACCACCGAGCAGACGTTGCGGCAGGCCCTCACCGACCGCGCAGCGTCCGTGATCATCGCTCTCGACCGGGACGACGCGGCCATCCTCGCGACGCTGACGGTGCGGCGGCTGACCCCGACCGCGACCGTCGCCGCGTCCGCGCGGGAGGGCGAGAACGCCGACCTGCTGCGCCAGAGCGGCGCCAACTCGGTGATCGTGTCGTCCGAGACGACCGGACGGCTGCTGGGTCTCGCCCCGAGCAGCCCGGAGTCCGTGGCCGTCGTCGAGGACCTGCTCGCCTTCGGCGTGGGCCTGGACATCGCCGAGCGGCAGATCCGGCCGGACGAGGTCGGCAAAGCGCCGCTCGACCTCGCCGTGCCCGTGCTGGCGGTGCTGCGCGACGGCGCGATCCTGCCCTACGACCACGTGCACTGCGAGCACCTGAGAGCCGGCGACCGGATCGTGCACGCGATCACGGTCACCGACGACGTGGGCACGACCGCCGAGGGTTCACACTGACCCTGTGAACGACGACAGCGGCACCGCCGTGGAGTCAGCGAAGACCGCGGCCGAGGGTCCCGACCACCAGGACCCGGCGCCCAACGCACGGGGTACCGCGTCCCACCCGTCCGCCCGTGGCGCCGGCGTGATCGGACTGGCCGTCGGGGCGTTGGGGGTCGTCTTCGGCGACATCGGCACCAGCCCGCTGTACGCGCTGAAGACGGTCTTCCAGATCGACGGCGGCAAGATCGCCCCCACGGAGGGTGACGTCTACGGCGTCATCTCGCTGGTGTTCTGGTCGGTCACGCTGATCGTGTCGTTCAAGTACGTCGTCTTCATCATGCGCGCCGACAACGACGGCGAGGGCGGGGTCATGGCCCTCGCCGCGCTCGTGCACGGTGCCGTCACCGGTCGCCGCAGCCTCGTGGCCGTCGCGTTGCTGCTCGGCGTCGTCGGGGCGTCGCTGTTCTACGGCGACAGCGTGATCACCCCGGCCATCTCGGTGCTGTCGGCGGTCGAGGGGCTCGAGATCGCCGAGCCCGGCCTCGCCGACGCCGTGCTGCCCATCGGCATCGCCATCCTGGCCGTGCTGTTCGTCGTGCAGCGGTTCGGCACCAACCTCGTCGGCAAGGCATTCGGGCCGATCATGATCGTGTGGTTCCTGGCGCTGGCGGCCATGGGGTTGCCCGAGATCCTGCGCGAACCGGAGATCCTGGGCGCGCTGTCGCCGCACCACATCGTCGGGTTCGTCGCCGACCACCCGTATCTCACGTTCATCGCGCTGGGTGCGGTCGTGCTGGCGATCACCGGCGCCGAGGCGCTGTACGCCGACATGGGCCACTTCGGACGTGCCCCGATCCGCCGGGCGTGGTTCTTCGTCGCCTTCCCGTGCCTGATGCTGAACTACCTCGGGCAGGGCGCGCTGCTGCTCGGCAACGAGAAGGCGGTCTCCAACCCGTTCTACCTGCTGGCCCCCTCGTGGGCACGGTTCCCCCTCGTCGTGCTCGCGACCGCGGCCACCGTCATCGCCTCGCAGGCCGTCATCTCGGGGGCGTTCTCGGTGACCCGGCAGGCCGTCCGTCTCGGGTACCTGCCGAACCTGACGGTGCGGCACACCTCGACCCGCGAGAGCGGCCAGATCTACCTGCCGGCGGTCAACTGGCTGATCTTCGGCAGCGTGCTGGTGCTCATGCTGGCGTTCAGGTCGTCGGACAAGCTGGCGACCGCCTACGGCCTCGCCGTCACCGGCACGTTCCTCACGACGTCGGCGCTGTTCCTCATCGTGGCGCGGACGATCTGGCACTGGGCCCTGTGGCGGCTCGTCGCGCTGGGTTTCGTGCTCGGCGTCGTCGAGATCGCCTTCTTCGCCGCCAACATCACGAAGGTCGCGCACGGCGGCTGGCTGCCGCTGGTCATCGCGGTCGTCGTCATCACGGTGATGGTCACGTGGCAGGAGGGCCGGCGCATCGTCACGAAGCGTCGCGTCGAGATGGAGGGGCCGCTGCAGAAGTTCATCGACGAACTGCACGACACCGACATGCCCCGTGTGCCCGGCGCCGCCGTGTTCCCGCACCCGACCAAGAAGACGACCCCCATCGCGCTGCGGCAGAACGTCGAGTTCAACAAGGTGCTGCACGAGACGGTCATCCTGGTGACGGTCACGTCGCTGAACGTCCCCTACGTACCGATCGAGGAACGGCTGCGCATCGACCCGCTCGTGCACGCCGACGACGGCATCACGCACATCGACATGCGCTTCGGCTTCCAGGACGACCAGGACATCCCCGAGATGCTGCGCCTGGCCGTGGGGCGCACCGACGAACTCGACTTCGACCCGAACCTGGTCACGTACTTCCTGTCGCGGTTGACCATCGAGCGCGGTGACGCCGAGGGGCTGTCCACCTGGCAGAAGCGGCTGTTCATCGGCCTCGCGCACAACGCGGCCAACCCGGCTCTCAACTTCGAACTGCCCATCGATCGGACGATCGTCATGGGCGCGCACCTCGACCTCTGAACGGGAGACCCGTGATGCCGCACCTGTCGATGGACGACGTCGCCGCCCTCGCGCTCGCGTTCCCCGGCGTCGTCGAGACCGAGAGCTACGGCCACCGGGCCTGGGCGGTCCCGACCGGCCGGCCGAAACCCGCGCGGTTCGCATGGGACCGTCCGTTCAGCAAGGCCGACGTCCGGCGCTTCGGTGACGACCCGGTGCCGCAGGGCGAGATCCTCGCGGTCGCCCTGGCCGACCTGAACGAGACCGAGGCCGCACTCGCCGCCCATCCCGGCACGGTGTTCACCATCCCGCACCTCGCCGGCTACCCCGCGGTCCTGGTCCACCTCGAGCGGGCGACCCGCGAGGTCGTCGCCGAGCTGCTCGAGGACGCCTACCTCGCGCTCAGACCGCCGGCTGCTGCTGGGTGATGCAGTGAACGCCGCCGCCGCGTTCGAACAGCGGACGGGCGTCGACGGTGACGAGGTCACGGCCCGGGTAGGCGTCGCGCAGGATCGCCGTCGCGTCGGCGTCGTGGGGGTCGTCGAAACCGCAGGCGATGACGGCGCCGTTGACCAGCACGTGGTTGACGTAGCTGAAGTCGACGAAGCCGCCCTCGTCCCGCAGCACCTGCGGGGCGGGCAGGTCGACGATCTCGAGGTGCTCGCCGCGCGCGTCGATCGCGTCGCGCAGCACGGCGCGGATCTCGGCCGTGACGGCGTGGTCGGGATGTCCCTCGTCCCGCTGGTCGTGCAGCAGCACGCGACCGGGCGACGGGAAGGTGGCGACGATGTCGACGTGGCCGCGGGTGCCGTAGGTGTCGGAGTCGCGGGTGAGTCCGCGGGGCAGCCAGATCACCCGGGTGACGCCGAGGGTGCGCGCCAGTTCGGCGTCGACGTCCGCCTTCGACAGCGACGGATTGCGTCCGGGATCGAGCTGCACCGTCTCGGTGACGAGCACGGTGCCGAGGCCGTCGACGTGGAGGCCGCCGCCCTCGTTCACGAGGTCGGAGTCGACGCGCTCGGCGCCCGACCAGTCGGCGACCGCGGGGCCGAGGGTGGCGTCGTGGTCCCACGACGCCCACTCCTGCTGTCCCCAGCCGTTGAAGACCCAGGTGACGGCACCCAGGCGGTCACCGTCGCGCACGAAGGTGGGTCCCGAGTCGCGGATCCACGCGTCGTCGATCTCGCGCTCACGGATCTCGATCGACGCCGACAGGTACTCGCGGGCGAGCGCGGCGTCGGCGGGACGCGCGACGACGGTGACCGGCTCGTAGTCGGACGCGGCGTTGGCGACCGCCGCCCACGTGGTGCGCGCGACCTCGGCATCGGCGGCCGTGTCGCCGAGCGTGTAGCCCTGCGACGGCCACGCGAGCCACAACCGGCTCTGCGGGTCGCCCTCGTGCGGCATCGTCCAGGTCACGCGCCGCCCCCGTAGGGGTGGTCGGGATCGACCGGGCTGACGAGGGGCGCGTACGTGTCGGGACGCCGGGTGCGCAGGAACGGGAACAGGTCGAGCCAGTCCCGCCGTTGGGCGAGGTCGAGATCGGCGACCAGCACGCACGGCTCGTCCCGGGGTGCCTGCACGAGCACGCGGCCGTAGGGGTCCGACACGAACGACGAGCCGTAGAACGTGTTGCCGGGCGTGCCGTCGGGTTTCGTCTCGGTGCCGGTGCGGTTCGGCACCACCATGAACAGGCCGTTGGCGATGCCGTTGCCGACGATCACCTGCTGCCACAGCGGCTGGGTGTCGAAGTCGGGGTGGTCGGGCTCGGACCCGATCGCCGTCGGGTACACGACGACGTCCGCACCGCCGAGCGAGTAGGCCCGCGCGACCTCGGGGAACCACTCGTCCCAGCACGTGGGCATGCCGAGGCGAAGGCCCGCCACCTCGTGCACGCGGTACGGGTCGTCCGGGCCCGCGGGCCCGGCGCGGAAGTACTTGTCCTCGTAGTAGCCCGCCGTCACGGGGATGTGCAGCTTGTTGGTGAGGGCGACGACCTCGCCCGACGGCGCGACCACGACCGCGGTGTTCAGCCCGAGGCCGTCGTCACCGTCCGCCCGCCGGTAGAGCGAGGTGTGCACGAACACGTCGGACGCTTTCGCGCACCGCCGCGCAAAAGCAACCGTCGGACCGGTCCCGAGGTCCTCGGCCGTCTCGCTCGCCACGCCCGTGGGCAGCGTGTCGGCCGGGTAGCGCGACAGCGTCACCTCGGGCAGGAAGACGATGCGGGCCCCGCGCCGTGCGGCGGCGTCGACCGCGGCCGCGAGCCAGTCGGTCAGACCGTCCCGCGACCAGGCGTGCTGAACGACGCCGACGCGCACCGGCGGGTCGGACGGTTCGTGCACCCGGGCGAGGGACGGGGGCGGCGGCGGGGCTTCGATGACCCGGATGTCAGCCATGCCCCCATCCTCGCAGCCACGCAGGATCAGCGGGTGCCGCGGGCCAGCAGCTGCTCGAGCTCGGCCCCGTCGCGGCGCACCGGGGGCTGGGTGAAGTCCCCGTGCTCGGAGTACGCCAGCGTGTAGGCGGGCTGATCGCGTTCGAAGCGCCAGCTGTCATCCAGGGTGCCCGTGTCGTGGACGTCGTAGCCCAGGCTGTCGATGAAGCGGGTCGCCTCCTGCTTGGCCTCGGCCTCGTCGCCCGCGATCAGCAGGACCGCGCGATCGGGGTCACCGGCCGGCCGCGCCATCGAGCCGAGGTACTGGAAGTAGATGTTGTTGAACGCCTTGACCACGTGTGACGTCGGCAGGTGACGTTGCAGCATGCCGCTGGTCGTCACGCGCTTCTCGTCCAGTTCGGCGATGCGGCCGTCCCGCTCGAAGTAGTAGTTGTTCGTGTCGATGACCGTCTTGCCGGCCAGCGGCTCGACGGGCACCTGGTCGTACGCCTTCAGGGGCACGCTCACCACCACGAGATCGCCCGCCGCGGCCGCCTCCGCCGCCGTGGCGGCGCGGGCCCGCGGACCGAGCTCGGTCACGAGGTCGGCGAGGGTCTCGGGACCCCGCGAGTTCGACACGACCACGTCGTGGCCGGCAGCCACGGCCAGCCGTGCGACGGTGCCGCCGATGTTTCCGCTTCCGATGAATCCGATCGTTGCCATGTGAGCGGTAAGTCGGCGACGGTGCCCGACATTCCCGGTTACAGGCGCGCGTTCACCTGCGCGCGCACGGTGTCCATGTCGAAGAACGACGGATCGATCTTGCCGGTCACGCTCGTCTCCCGGTGGGCGCGCACGTAGCTGCCGTCGTTGCCGTAGTGGCGCACGATCGCCGTGGCGGCGGCGACGGCGGCCTCGCGCTGCGCGCTGCTCGGGTGCTGCCCGGTGTCGACGCCGGTGGCGTTGTAGTCGATCTCGATGCCCACGAAGAGGGTGTTGCCGTCACCGGCCGGCATCGGCCCGCTGGCCCGCGCCTCGCCCGCGTGGTTGGCCCGTCCGCCCGCGATGAGGCGGCACGCGCCGTTCCGGTCGATCAGGATGTGGCACAGCGGGCCGGCGAGGTCCGACCGTCCGTCGATCACGGTGTTCAGCGTCGGAGCCGGGTTCGACGACGAGGCGTCGACGCCGCCCGCGGTGTGGTGCAGCAGCACGCCGTAGGGCGTGAAGTCACCCGTCGGCCGGCTGCGATCGAGCCAGTCACCCTGCTCGATCACCGTGCAGCCCTCGGCGCGCAGCACGTCGGGCAGCCAGGTGAGGCGCACCTGCACCGCCTCGGCGGGCGGCGCGGCGGCGAGCGAGCCGAGCGCCGTCACACCGAGGGCGGCGGCCGCGGCGCCGGCGAGAAAGGCGCGCCGGCTCGGAGGTGCGGCGAGATCGATCGCGTCGTCATCCGAGCACATGACATCCCTTTCGTACAGGTATGTACCTCTTGTCCGAGTGCATCGGACCAGCCCGGGTGCGTGTTGTCAACGTCCCGGACGGCGTGCAGGATCGCGCGCGCGCCGTCCCCGACCGTGGTCGCGGTGGACGGGCCGACGGTGCTCGGCTTCGCCGCCTTCGGCGCGAACCGTGACGACGACGCCGACCCTGGGACGGGCGAACTGCACGCCATCTACGTCGACCCGGCCGCCTGGAGCACGGGCGTCGGCCGGGCGCTCATGGCCGCCGCCGTCGGCGGACTGCGCGCCCACGGCGACCGTGCCGCGATCCTGTGGGTGCTCGTCGGCAACGAGCGCGCCGAACGCTTCTACTCGCGCGCCGGGTGGCAGCCGGACGGCGCGGCCAAGCAGGACACGCTCGCGGGGACGGCCGTCACGGAGCGCCGCTACCGTCGGACCCTGTGACACCAGTTGCGGTCCGCGTCGCGTCGTTCAACGTCCGCACGTCGACCGGCATGGACGGGCGCAACCACTGGTTGCTGCGGCGGCGAGCCTTCGTCGCCTCGCTGCGCGCACTGGACGCCGACGTCGTCGGGCTGCAGGAGGTGCGCCCCGGGCAGCTGCGCGACCTGCGGCACGACTTCGCGTCCGACACGCTCGTCGGCGACGGACGCGACGCGGACGGCGGGGGCGAGCACGCCGCAGTCCTCGTGCGTGCGGGCGAGTGGCGGGTCGAGTCGCACGAGACACGGTGGCTCTCCCCCACCCCGGACGTGCCCGGCTCGACCGGGTGGGGCGCGGTGCACCCGCGTGTCGCGACCCTGGTGCGGTTGCGGCGCGGCGACGCGCGCCTCGGCGTCGTGAACACCCACCTGGACCACTCGCGGCCCGAGGCGCGCGAGCACGGCGCCGAGCTGATCGTCCGCTGGACCCGCGATGAGCCCGACCGGCCGTGGGTGGTGGTGGGCGACCTCAACGCGCCCGCGCAGGACCCGCCCGTCCGCATCCTGCTCGACGCCGGGTTCACCGACGCGCTGGCGACCGTCTCCGGCGGCACCGAGCACGGGTTCACCGGGGCCCGCGACCGGGTGCGCATCGACCACGTGCTCGCCGGTCCGGGTGTCGAGGTCACGGGCGGCCGCATCGACCACTCCCGTCCGCACGGGCGGTTGCCCAGCGACCACTGGCCCGTCGTGGCGGACCTGCTCGTCAGCTGACGAGGGCGCCCGCCCGGGTGGCGAGGCCGATCGCGACCGCGTCCTCGACCACGGCGACCGGCCAGTCGCGACCCAACCGGGGCGCGGCCGCGCCCCGCGCACGCGCGCCGAGCCAGGCGGCGGCACCGGCCGCCGCGGTCGCGACCACGACGCAGACGGCGTCGCGCACCCGTCCGTCGGTGACCGGACCCGGGGCGACGGGCTCCCCGGGCGGCCCGGATGGCTCGACGTACGGTCGCCGGCGCGCCGCGACCAGGCCCGACACCGCCCCGAACGCGAGCCGGCCGGCGAGGCCGGGAACCTGCAACCGGCTCGGTGCCTGCGGCAGCTTGTCGCCGACGTACTCGCCCAGTGCGGCGAGGCCGAGCACGGCCTTCGTCGCGGGGTGGGCCAGCACGCGGTCGGGCAGCTCGGCGGGGTCGGGCGGTGTCGCCGCGGCGAGCGCGGCGATGCCGGTGAACGTGCGGCAGCCGCCGGCGGCACCGGCCAGGGCAGCGGCGACGACGGCGTCGCGAGTGGTGGCCATGCGCGTCTGCCTACCCGCGCCGTCCCCACCGCAACCTCGAGGCACCGGGCGGGATCGACGGCGCGCCGGCCGTCGCTCAGCGGGTGTACCGCCGGGAGACGTCACGCGCCCGTGCGGCATAACCGCCACCGAAGAGCACCGCGTGCACGAGCAGCGGGAACAGCTGCCACAGGCCGATGCGCTCGCGCCACTCCGGGTCCAGGGGCGCGACCTCGTCGTAGGCGGAGACGGTGCGTTGCGGAAGGCGTCCGAAGAGCTCGAGCATGGCGAGGTCCAGCTCGCGGTGACCGCCGTAGGCGGCCGGGTCGATGAGCCACGGACGCCCGTCCCGGTCGGCGAGCACGTTGCCGCTCCAGAGGTCGCCGTGCAACCGGGCGACGGGCTCGACCGGCGCCTCGACGCGGACGGCCGCCACCTCCCGCTCGAGACCGACCCGCCTGGCCAAAGGCAGGCAGCGGTGCTCGAGGTAGTAGGTGTTCCAGTCGTCGCCCTCGGGCGACTCCAACTCGCAGCGCCCGACGAGGAACCGTCCCGGCGCGGGCAGCGACCCGAAGTGCGGCGCACCCGCCGAGTGCACCGTGGCGAGCATCCGTCCGAGCTCCTCCTCCCCCGCGGCGTCGAGGGACCCGGACTCGATGCGCTGCAACTCCAGCCGCTGCGGCGACGACGAGACGATGGCGGGCACGCGCGCACCGGCGTCGGCCAGCCAGCGCAGGCCGGCCGCCTCGAGCGGGGACGGGTCGTTCTTGACCCAGACCGCGCTCACGTGAACAGCTCGCCCGCCCGCGCCTCGAGGCAGCGGCTGAGGTACGAGGTCAGCAGGCGCTCGTCCGCATCGAGGTAGTTGCCGCCCCGGTCACGCTTGCCGCGCAGGAAACGGGCGAGCTCGCCGGACGTGTAGCCGGCCACGACCTCGGGATGCACGTAGTGCGCCCGGCACACCGATCGAGTGTTGCCCAGTTTGAGCGAGGCCGCGTCAATGGCCGCCAGCACGTGGGTGTCGGCGTCCTTCTGTGTCTGCTCGCCCTTCGGCAGGTGCGCCCGCAGGTGCCGGAAGGCGGTCACGGTGCCGTTCCACGTCCGGAAGTCCTTCGCCGTCAGGTGCGTGCCCGACAGTTCCGCCAACCGCTCGTTGACCTCGTCCGACCCGATCGGCTCACCGTCGACGGCGAACAACCGGCGGCCCCGTCGTTCGGCGAGGGCCTCGACGACCCGGGCCACGCCACCGTCGTCGACCGTGACCTCGGCCTGCTTGCCCGACTTGGCCCGGAACCGGAAGTCGACCTTCGTGCCGCGCACCTTGACGTGCTTCTTCGTCAGGGTGGTGAGGCCGTAGCTGTCGTTCTCCTCGGCGTACGCCTCGTTGCCGACGCGGAACCCCGCCACGTCGATGATGCGCAGCATCGCGCCGGCGACCCGGTCGCGGTCGAGCGTGCGGCGCCGCAGCTGCTTGTCGACGTCCGCCCGGATCAACGGCAACGCGGCCGCGAACCCGATGAGCCGGTAGAAGTTCAGCTGGTCACGGATCGAACGCCAGCGCTCGTGGTAGATGTACTGGCGCCGGCCGCGCTCGTCGTCACCGACGGCCAGCAGGTGGCCGTCCGGCAGCGTGCAGATCCAGACGTCCTGCCACGCGGGAGGGATCGCGAGCTTCTTGATGCGCTCGCGCA
This sequence comes from Jatrophihabitans fulvus, assembly GCF_054781375.1. Taxonomy (NCBI): domain Bacteria; kingdom Bacillati; phylum Actinomycetota; class Actinomycetes; order Jatrophihabitantales; family Jatrophihabitantaceae; genus Jatrophihabitans; species Jatrophihabitans fulvus. The sequence goes on along the minus strand of NZ_BAAGUN010000001.1, from coordinate 605,099 downwards.
CCTCGACGTCGACGACGGTGACGCCCTTGTCGTCCTGGTAGGTGAAGCCCTTGCCGCGGCGCTTGCGCGTCATCCCCGGTTCGTCGGTGCTGACGTACGTGAGGTTCGCGATGCGCGCGCACTCCTGCGGATCCTCGTACAGCGTCTCGATGAGGTCCGCTGCTTTCGTCGACCGTGCCGCCACGCCGTGGATTTACCCACGGCGCAGCGACATGCGACACGTTCGTCAGTGACGGTGCGGTGTGCGCCTGATCGCACCGTCACCGGCGATGCGCTTCAGGGTGATGCGGTCGATCTCGCTGAACTGCTCGTTCGTACCCGGCAGGGCGTCGGCGAGGGTGCGGATCGTGAACGTCGTGGTGCGGCCCGGCGCGGCCGGCTTCACGTCCACGGCGATGAAGGCGTACGCGTCGTAGCGCACCTGCGACCAGTCGACCGCCTCGGGCACCTTCGTGCCCGCCCGGTATCCCGCCGCGTTCACGGCGCTGCCGTCGAACGACCAGACGTAGCTGTTCAGGACGTTCTCGGTGTTGTTCTCGGACGTGTTCGCGCCGCCGGCCGGGCGGTAGCCGCGGTAGCGCTGGCCCTCGGCGAGGGCGGTGGGGCCGGACGGCGTGGTGCCGGGCGCCGCCGGCGCGGCATCGCTCGGCGCGGGCCGGAACGGGTACCGCGGACGTCCGCCGGAGCCGGCGCAGATGTAGGTGACACCGTCGACCGCGGGACGGATCGTCGAGCCGTCCGGCGCGTCACGGGTCTTCCTCCCGTTCCGGATCGGGTCGGTGCGCTCGAAGAGGTGGTTGTGGCCCTGCACGACCAGGTCGACCTGGTACGTCGAGAACAGCGGGTCCAGCGCGGCGCGCACGCCACCGTCCGACGCGTGGTTGTTTGTCGTCGAGTACGCGCAGTGGTGGAAGAACGCGACGACGAAGTCGATGCCCGGCGCGACGTGCGGGTTCGTCCGCCACTCCTTCAGGGTGTCCTCGAGCCACTTCAGCTGGGCGCCGTCGGAGTAGCCGGTGTTCGTCTGGATCTCGGCGGACAGGTCGTTGGCGTCGACCGAGATGACGGCCACGTTCGCGTACACGAAGCTGTAGACGGACGGGCAGGAACGAGGCCCGTTCTTCGGCAGGTCGAGCCGCTTCGCGTGGCCGCCGTAGCCGTGCGACGGGCTGCCGCCGAGCTGCTCGGTGTCGCCGTAGAGCGGCTCCATGTCGTGGTTGCCGGTGGCGAACATCCACGGCGTGAACGCCGCTTGGCTCTCGATCTGGTCGAGGAAGACGTCCCATACGTAGGGGTTGTAGGCGTTCTTGCCCGGCGGGGTGGGCTGCGTGTCGTCGGCCGGCAGGCCCGAGCCGGAGGGGTCGGCGTAGCAGATGTCGCCGGCCAGCAGCGTGAACACCGGCCGCTGCGAAGCCATCTGGAACGTCATCGAGCGTGCCGGCGTGAGGTCGGTCCCGTTCGCGCCGGCGATCGGGTCGGTGGCCGCGTAGTAGTTGTTGTCGAAGACGCCCTTCGGCCACGTGCCGCCGTTGGCGGTCACCGTCGCGGGGTCGTTGCCCCATGCGTACTTCGGGTCGGTGGGCGCGTTGTTGGTGCCGACGTCGGCGAAGGCGGTGAACGTGAACTCGTCCGCGACGCGGTGGTGGCGCCCGACCGTCCGCGCCGGGGCGGTGGTGAAGTACGCGTCGCCGGTCCGCGTCCCGTCCGACAGCCGGATCCGGTAGTGGTACACGCTGTCGGGACGCAGCCCCTCGATGCGGGCCTTCACGTAGAACTGGCTGCCCACCGGGCCGTTCGGAATGGCGTACCGGCCGACCAGGTGCGTGATGTCGGCGTCGAGGCGGTGGCCGTAGCGGCCGGGTTCGGTGCCGACGTCGACGAAGGCCCGCAGGCCGCGCGGCAGTGAGCCGGTCCTCGACACGACCTGCGCGGTGACCGCCATGGCGTTCTCCGGACGGCCGTGCCGGTCGTTCACGAACGCGAGGTGGCGGCCCGACACGACGACGCCGCTGGTGCCCGGCGTGCCGCCGGCGGCGGCGAACGAGGCGTTCGCGATGCCGAACTGCGCGAGGGCGATACCGCCGGCGCCGGCGGCGATCCCGGCCAGGACGCTGCGCCGGGTCACCCCCTGGCGGGCGAGCTGGGCCGTGTTCCACTCGCTGTACTCGTCGACGGTCAGCGGGCGGTGCGAGACGGTGCGGGGAGGCTCGAGTGGCATGTCACCAGTTCCGCAACCGGGCGTGGCCATCGAGCCCCCCGGAGGTGACGACGGGGCGAACAACTCCGAAAGTGTGAATTACCTAGGAACCGCGGACGGTCACGTCGGCGCGACGGCGGACGACCGCGGCAGCGGGTCGAGCTCGACGAGCAGCACGGCCACGTCGTCCTCGGGCCGTGGCCCCACGAGCTCGTCGATGACCTGCTCGATGCGTTCGGACGCCGGCAGGTGGCGGAGCCGCGTCAGCGACTCCTGCACGATGCGGGTGCGTTCGACGATGTCGCCGCCGCGGGCCTCGACCAGGCCGTCGGTGTAGAAGCAGAGGGTGGCGCCCGGGGTCAGGACCACCTCGTGGTCGTCGCGGACGACGTCGGGCGCGACGCCCAGCAGCAGCGCCGGGGGCCACGGGTTGAGCAGCCGGACGTCGCCTGCGGCGTCGACGAGAATGGGCGGCGGGTGCCCGGCGTTCGTCCAGGTGACCAGCCGCTCGCCGGCGAGTGCGGACGCGGCGGGCTCGCTGATGTTGGCGAGCACCACGCTGGCGTAGGTGTCCAGGCGCAGGTCGCGCATCGCCCGGTCGAGCTGGGACATGATCGTCGACGGCGGCGCGTCGGACGCCCAGGAGAACGCCCGGAGCATGCTGCGCAACTGGCCCATGAGGGCGGCGGCGCCGATGTCGTGACCGACGACGTCGCCGATCATGACGGTGGTCGACCCGTCGCCCATGCGGACGGCGTCGTACCAGTCGCCGCCGACCTTGTCGCCCTCGGCGGCGGCGCGGTAGCGGGCGGTGAGGCGCAGCGGGTCGACGTCGGGCAGCTTCGTGAGCATCGCCTGCTGCAGCGCCTCGGCGATGGAGCGGTCGCGCTCGCTGGCCAGCCGCAGCCGCTCGTTGAGGACCTCGAGCTCGTCGGCGCGCCGGCGCAGGTCGGCCTGGGCGGCGGCGACGCGCAGCTGCAGCCGCTCGTTGACGGCCGCGGTCTCCTCGCGCTCCTCGCGCTGCTGCACCAGCTCGGTGATGTCCTCGGTGTAGTGCAGGACGAACTCGGTGCGCCCGTCGGCGTCGAGGACGGGTACCTCGGTGACGTTCCAGTACCTCACCTCGAACCCGCGCGGGCCCAGGATGTCGTAGCGGTAGGCGGCGAGCACCTGGGTCTCGCCGTGCTCGATCGCGCGTCTCATGATCAGTTGCAGCGCGGCCGACTGGTCGAAACCCTCCCGCGCGGGGTTGTTCACGAAGACGTCGAACACGCGGCGGCCGCGGATCTGCTCGACGCGCATGCCCACCGCGTCGAGGTAGGCCTGGTTGGCGTCGACCATGGTCAGCTCGGCGTCGAAGACGAGCAGGGCGACGGGAGCGGCCGCGAAGAACGCGGCGTAGTGCCGGTCGGTCAGTGCCGGGGCCACAGGGCGCTCCAGAGCCGCAGGGAAACTGCTGTCAGCCTACGGCCCGCCCCCGATTCGGCGTAGCGTCCGCGGTCGTGAGCGAGCGAGCCGATGCGGTGGTGCTGTTCGGCGTCACCGGTGACCTGGTGTTCAAGAAGCTGTTCCCGGCGCTGCACGAACTGGCGGCGACCGACCGGCTGCCGGCGACCGTCATCGGCGTCGCGCGGTCGGCGTGGGACGACGAGCAGCTGCACGACTACGCCCGCAAGGCGGTCGACGCCTCCGCGGTGACCGCGGAGCCGTCCGCGCTCGAACGGCTCACCTCCCGGCTGTCGATGGTGACCGGCGACTACGGCGACCCCGAGACGTACCGGACGCTGGCGCGCCGGCTCGAGCGCGCGCAGCGCCCGGTGTTCTACCTGGCCATCCCGCCGTCGGTCTTCGGCGACGTGGTGCGCGGCCTGTCCGAGGTGGGATTGGCCGGGCACGGCCGGGTCATCGTCGAGAAGCCGTTCGGACGCGACCGCGAGTCGGCGCGCGAGCTGAACGCCGTGCTCGACGGGGCGTTCGCGCAGCAGGACATCTTCCGCATCGACCACTACCTCGGCAAGGAGGCGGTCGAGGGCCTGCTGGTGTTCCGGTTCGCGAACGCGCTGCTCGAGCCGCTGTGGAACCGGCACTACGTGGCCGGCGTGCAGATCACGCTGGCCGAGGAGTTCGGGACGCAGGGCCGCGCGGGGTTCTACGACGGTGTCGGCGCGATCCGCGACGTGCTGCAGAACCACCTGCTGCAGGTGGTGGCCCTGCTCGCGATGGAACCGCCGATCGCCGACGACGCCGACGCCTACCGCGACGAGGAGGTGCGGGTGCTGCGGCAGATCGAGCCGCTCGACCCGGCCCGGACGGTGCGCGGACAGTACGTCGGCTACCTCGACGAGGGCGGCGTCGACCCCGACTCGACCACCGAGACGTTCGTGTCGACGACCCTGACGATCGACTCGTGGCGCTGGGCGGGGGTGCCGTTCCACCTGCGCGCGGGCAAGTGCATGCCGGGCACCGCCACCGAGGCGGTCGTCGAGCTGCGCCGTCCGCCGCGGTTGCTGTTCACCGGTGCCGACCAGCTGCTGCCCGAACCCAACCTGCTGCACTTCCGGCTGGGCCACGACGACGGCGTGACGATGTCGCTGCAGGCGAAGTCGCCGGGCTCGGCGGCCACCAGCCAGCCCGTCGACCTCTCGGTCGACTTCGCCACCGCGCTCGGCCACCGGCAGGAGGCGTACGAGCGCCTGCTCGACGACGCCCTCGACGGCCGGCGGCACCGGTTCGCGCGCGAGGACACCATCGACGAGGAGTGGCGCATCGTGTCGCCGGTGATCAACGCGACCGAACGCCCGGTGCCCTACTACCGCGGCACCTGGGGTCCGGCGCAGGCCGAGATCGCCACCGGCGGATGGCACGAGGTCTCGCTGAAGACGACCCGCTGACGTTCAGACGACGGGCGCGTCCGTGCGCCGCAGCACCCGCAACGACCCTTTTACGCGGATCTGCTCGAACGCGCCGGTTCCCGTCGCGCGCTGCACGACGTGCCATGGCGGCTGACCACCGTCGGCGGGGTCGGGAAACACGTCGTGCACGGCCAGCAGTCCGCCGGGCACGACGTGCGGGGCGAACGCCCCGTAGTCGTGCTGCGCCACCGCCTCGGTGTGGTTGCCGTCGAGGAACAGCCACTGCAACGGCGTCGTCCACCAGGCGGCCGCCTGCTGGGTCGTCGTGACGAGCACGGTCACGACGTCCTCGACCCCCGCATCCGCGAGGGTGTGCCGCAGCGAGGGCAGGGTGTCGAGGCGCCCGGTGTGGGGGTCGACGAGGCTCTCGTCGTGCCATTGCCAGCCGGGCTGGTTCTCCTCGGACCCGTGATGGTGGTCGAGGGTCACGAGCTGCGCCCCGACGCGACGGGCCGCGACCGCGAGGTGGACGGTCGACTTGCCGCAGTAGGTGCCGATCTCGAGCCAGACGCCGGGGTTCGCCGAGGCAGCGGCGTCGCGCAGGGCGTCCGCCTCGTCGGACGGCAGGAACCCCTTGGCGCGGTCGGCGACACCGAGTGCGGCGAGGTCGTCGGAGGAGGTCATGGGCAGTGCGGACCGCACCCCGGGTCGGCGAGCGCCGCCAGCCCGTCCCCCCGGAACACCCCGGACCCACCCGTGGTGACCGTGAGCGCGTCGACCGCGAGCAGCAGTGCGCCGGCGGTCCAGGTGGTCTGCTGGCGTGGCCAGACGACCTCCTCGGGGAACACCCAGCCCGTCCAGTAACCGCCGGAGCCGTCGCGCAGGAACTGCACATCGCGCAGCAGCGCGAGGCCGCGCCGGCGGTCACCCATGGCGTCGAGCGTCAGCACGAGTTCGCAGGTCTCGGCCGCGGTGACCCAGGGGCGGTCGGCGACGCAGCGGCACCCCCGTCCGGCGACCACGAACTCGTCCCAGCGGCGGGCGATCGCGTCGTGGGCCGCGTGGCCGCGGACGGCGCCGCCGAGCACGGGGTAGTACCAGTCCATCGAGAACCGGCTCCGGTCGGCGAACGCGTCCGGGTGCGCCGCGACGGCGTGCGCGAGCCGGGTCAGCGCGGGCGTCCAGGACGGTTGCGGGTCGCCGACCAGGTCGGCGAGCGCGACGCCGCAGCGCAACGACAGCACGAGGCAGGCGCTGCCGGTGAGCAGCGCCTCGCGGGTCGGCTCCCCGGCCGCGTCGCGGGCCCACGCGACGGTGCCGTCGGCCCGTTGCGCGGCGAGCGCGTAGCGGACGGCGGCGCGCACGGCCGGCCACAGCTCGCGGGCGAAGCCGATGTCGCCGGTGACGAGCCAGTGGTGCCACACGCCGACGGCGAGGTAGGCAGCCTGGTTGGTGTCGCCCGCGGCCTCGCGGACGACGCGGTCGGCGCCCTCCCCCACGACCTCCATCGGCCAGCTGCCGTCCGGACGCTGGCTCGCGGCGCTGAAGCGGTAGGCCGCGGCAGCCGCGTCGAGCCGACCGGCGACGGTGAGTCCCATCGCCGCCTCGACGTGGTCCCACGGGTCGGCGTGGTAGCCGGCGAACCACGGCAGCAGCCCGTCCGGGTGCTGCTCGCCTTCGATGGCGGCGGCCGTGCGAACGAGGTCGTCGGCCGACGCCACGCCGTCGATGGCGGGCAGCCGCGGCGGGGCCGATGCGCCGACGCCGGCGGGGACGGCGGTCACGGCTTGGTCAGGTACAGCACGAGGCTCTTGCCGACCACCGGGTCGAGCGCGCGCTCGGCGGTGCGGGTGAGCCACGGCCGGCGCATCAGGTCCCACACGAGCATGCGGTGGTACGTGCGCGGCAGCACGTGGTCGCGGTCGACGCCGACCGCGCACTTGAGCCACCAGTACGGCGAGTGCAGGGCGTGCGCGTGGTGACGGGAGGTGAGGCGCAGCCCGGCGCGCTCGAGCTTCGTCACGAGTTCGCTGCCGCGGTAGATGCGCACGTGGCCGCCCTCGACCTCGTGGTAGGCGTCCGACAGCGACCAGCAGATCTTCTCGGGCCAGCGCCGCGGCACGCTCACCGCCACGGTGCCGCCGGGCCGCACGACGCGGGCGATCTCGGCGATGGCCGTCTCGTCGTCGGGCAGGTGCTCGAGGATCTCCGCGGCGACGACGCGGTCGAAGTGTCCGTCGTCGAAGGGCAGCGCGAGCGCGTCGGCGTCGAGGGTGACGGGGCCGTCGGGACGCTTGATCTCCCCCGCCTCGGCCATGGCCTCGACCATCTCGTCGATGCCGCGCAGGTCGTCGGTGTTGCGGTCGAGGGCGACGACGTCGGCCCCGAGCCGCAGCGCCTGGTAGGTGTGGCGGCCGGCGCCGCACCCGACGTCGAGCAGGCGGTCGCCCTCGACGAGGCCGAGCCGGTCGAAGTCGACGGTCAGCACGGGGTACCTCCTGGGGTGGTGAGCACGTCGCGGTAGGCGGCGACGGTGCCGCGGGCGGTGGCCGCCCACGTGAAACGGGTGACGGCGCGCTCGCGTCCGGCCGCCCCCATGGACGCCCGCCGCTCCGGCGCGGCCAGCAGGTCCGTCAGGGCCCGCGCGAGCGCCACGTGGTCACCGGGCGGCACCAGCACGCCGCTGCGGCCGTCGCGCCCGACGACCTCGGGCAGCGCACCGGTGTCGGACGCGACGAGCGGGGTGCCCGAGGCCATGGCCTCGACGGCCGGCAGCGAGAAACCCTCGTACAGCGAGGGCACGCACGCCACCTCGGCCGACGCGAGCAGGTCGGCGACGCCGTCGTCGGTGAGGCCCGACACGAAGCGGACGCGGTGCGCGATGCCGAGGTCGGCGACCAACTTCTCCGTCCGCCCGCCGGGCTCGGGACGGGACACGACCGTAAGGGTCGCGCCGTCGATGACGGCCAGCGCGCGCAGCAGCACCGACAACCCCTTGAGGGGGACGTCGGCACTGCACATGGCCACGATGCGTCCGGGCTCGCGGGCGCCGCGCGGCCGGAACCGGTCGACGTCGACGCCCACGGGCACGACCCGGAACTGCTGCGGACGCGCGCCGAAGTCGCGCATGGCGTCGTCGGCACTGTTCTGCGACGGCGTCAGAAGCGTGCCGATGCGCTGCGCGACCCGCGCCTGCATGCCGACGAAGCCGTACCAGCGCCGCAGCGAGGCCTTGCGCTTCCAGCTCGTCGCCGCGGCGAGATCGACGTCCCGGTCGACGGATATCGGGTGGTGCAACGTCGCCAGCAGCGGCAGTCCCGCGGCAGGCAGGCGCAGCAGTGCGGCGCCGAGCGTCTGGTTGTCGTGGACGAGGTCGAACTCGGCGGCGCGCGCTCGCAGCAGCGGCACGACGCGGCGGCTGAAGGTGCGCGGCTCGGGGAACCCCGCGGTGCACATGATCAGGTACTCGAGCACGTCCGTGCGGGTGCGGAACTCGCGCAGTGCCGGGCGGCGGAACGGGTCGTCGTCGCGGTACAGATCGAGCCCGGGCACGCGCGTCAGGCGCACGCCGGGGTCGAGATCGGGGTACGGGGCGGCCGAGAAGATCTCGACCCGGTGCCCGAGGGCGACCAGTTCGCGGCTGAGGTTGCGCACGTACACGCCCTGGCCGCCGCAGTGCGGCTTGCTGCGGTACGAGGTGAGCGCGATCCGCAGCGGGCGGTCGTCCACGCGGCCTCCTGTTCTGCGCCACCGGTCGGGCGGCGGGCGCGTCCCGGCACGATATACCGGCTGGTAGCTCCGGTCGGCGGCCACCTGTCACGATCGGCTGGTCCGTACGCTGGCCCGATGCGCCGCCGACACGTGATCGCCCTGCTCGCCTGCGTCGCGACCGCGGTGGCCGGCTGCACCTCCGACGGCGGCAGCGGCCCGTCCGGGTCGGCGACGCCGCCGACGACGGCGCCGACCTCGGGTGGCGCCTCGGGTGGCGCGTCGGGTGGCGGCTCGTCGAGCGGCTCGTCCGCCGCGGGCGCGCAGTACTACCTGTCGGTCGGCGACTCGTACGCCGCGGGCTACCAGCCGGCGTCCGGCGGCGGGGTGGGGACGACGAGCACGGCCGGCTTCGCCTACCAGGTGGTGGCGAAACTGAAGGGGCGGCTGGACCTGACGCTCGAGAACCTCGGGTGCTCGGGCGCGACCACGACCGAGGTCCTGACGCGCAAGGGCTGCGCGCTGGGCACCCGCGGTCTGGGTCCGGGCGCGACGCCCTACCCGGACCGCACGCAGGCCCAGGCCGCCGTCGACTTCCTGAAGGCGCACGCGGGCAAGGTCCGCCTGATCACGGTCTCGCTGGGCGGCAACGACATCCGCACCTGTGTCGCGGCGGGCTCGGTGTCGGCGGTGACGTCGTGCGTGTCGCAGAAGCTCACGACCATCGTCACCAACCTCACCAAGCTGGTCGGGCAGTTGCGGGCGGCGGCGGGGCCGTCCACCACGATCGTCGGGGTCGGCTACCCGGACGTCTTCCTCGGCGAGGCGCTGTCGAAGTCCCCGCAGAGCCGCCAGCTCGCCGAGCTGTCGGTGATCGCGTTCCGGTCGTTGATCAATCCCCAGCTCAAGCTGGCGTACGCCTCGGCGAAGGGCGAGTACGCCGACGTCGCGGCGGCCACCGGAGCGTTCCTGCCCACCACCGGGACCACGACGCTGCCGGGCTACGGGCGGGTCCCCACGCGCGTGGCCAAGGTGTGCGAGCTGACCTGGTACTGCCAGTACAAGGACATCCACCCGAAGCCGAACGGCTACAAGATCATCGCGAACACGGTCGTCCCGTTCGTGCTCTGACCTCAGCGCGGCCGCTCGTCGACGATGCGCCGCATCTTGCCCATCGATCGCTCGATGGTGTCGGGGTTTTGCACCAGCACCGCCGTGCTGACCCCGATGGTGTTCTTGATGAGCCGCCCCAGCTCCCGTCCGGCGGCGGCACCGTCGTCGGCGCTCGCGCCCGGACGCCGTTCGACGTGCACCGCCAGCTCGTCCATCCGTCCGGGGCGCGACAGATGCAGCTGGAAGTGGGGTGACAGCGCGGGCGTGCGCAGGATCAGTTCCTCGACCTGCGTCGGGAACAGGTTCACCCCGCGCAGGATGATCATGTCGTCGGTGCGCCCGGTGATCTTCTGCATCCGGCGCATGGTGCGGGCGGTGCCCGGCAACAGCCTGGTGAGATCGCGGGTGCGATAGCGCACGACCGGCATCGCCTGCTTGGTCAGCGAGGTGAACACGAGCTCGCCCTCTTCGCCGTCGGGCAGCACCTCGCCGGTGACCGGGTCGATGATCTCCGGGTAGAAGTGGTCCTCCCAGACGTGCAGGCCGTCCTTCGTCTCGACGCACTCCTGCGCCACGCCCGGACCCATGACCTCCGACAGACCGTAGATGTCGGTGGCGTCGATGCCCACCCGCTGCTCCATCTCGCGGCGCATGTCGTTCGTCCACGGTTCGGCACCGAAGATGCCGTAGCGCAGCGAGCACTCGCGCGGGTCGATGCCCTGGCGCTCCATCTCGTCGACGACGGCGAGCATGTACGACGGCGTCACCATGATCACGTCCGGACGGAAGTCACGGATGAGCGTCACCTGCCGCTCGGTCATGCCACCCGAGACGGGCACGACGGTGCAGCCGAGCTTCTCGGCGCCGTAGTGGGCGCCGAGACCTCCGGTGAACAGGCCGTAGCCGTAGGCGTTGTGCAGCACGTGTCCCGGACGGCCGCCGGCCGCGCGGATCGAGCGCGCCATCACCGTCGCCCACGTGTCGATGTCGCCGGAGGTGTAGCCGACGACGGTCGGACGGCCGGTGGTGCCCGAGCTCGCGTGCACCCGCGCGACCTGCTCGCGCGGCACCGCGAACATGGCGAACGGATAGTTGTCGCGCAGGTCGGCCTTGGCGGTGAACGGGAACTTCGCCAGGTCGGCGAGGTCCTTGCAGTCGTCGGGGTGCACGCCCGCGGCGTCGAACGCCTGCCGGTAGTGCGGCACGTTGTCGTACGCGTGGCGCAGTGACCACTGCAGCCGTTCGAGCTGCAGGGCGCGCAGCTCGTCGACCGACGCGGTCTCGATGGGCTCCAGGCCCGGCGTCTCAGGCGTCGTAGTCAACGGTGACCTCGTCGGTGGTGGGGACGGACTGGCAGGTGAGCACGTAGCCGCGCTCGACCTCGTCGTCCTCGAGGGCGTAGTTGCGCCGCATGCTCACCTCGCCGTGCGTGACGAGCGCGCGGCAGGTTCCGCAGACGCCGCCCTTGCACGCGAACGGCAGGTCGGGACGCGACTTCTGCGCACCGTCGAGCACCGTGCTGCCGGCGGGCAGCGTGACGGTGGACGACCGGCCGTCGAGCACGACGGTGACGGTGGCGCCGTCACCGGCGGGCGCGTCGGCGTGCGTGGCCTCGACGGGCGGGTCGTCGCCCACCCAGAACAGCTCGCGGTGGATGCGGCCGCGCTCGACGCCGAGCTCGGCCAGCAGTTCGAGCGCGTCGGTGACCATGCCGAACGGGCCGCACAGCCACCAGTGGTCGACGGCCGGGACGTCGACGGTCACGGGCAGCAGCGCGGCGAGGCGCTCGCGGTCGAGGCGGCCGCTGAACAACTCGACCTCCTGCGCCTCGCGCGACAGCACGTGCACGATGCGCATGCGCGCGGGGTGGGCGTCCTTGAGGTCGGCGACCTCGTCGGCGAACATCACGGTGTCGCTGCGCCGGTTGCCGTACAGCAGCGTGACCTCGGACTTCTCGTCCGCGGCCAGCACGGACGCCGCGATCGACAGCATGGGCGTGATGCCCGACCCGGCGGCGATCAGCACGTGGTGCCCGGGGGTGCCGAGATCGGGTGTGAAACTGCCGGACGGCACCTGCACCTCGACGGTGTCGCCAGGGGTGACGTCGTGCACGAGCCAGCCGGACACCTTGCCGCCGGCGACCTCCCGTACGCCGATGCGCGGCGCGGCGCCGGCGGGGGCGCAGATCGAGTACGAGCGCCGCTCGTCGCCGCGCTTCACGGTCAACGACTGACCGGCGCTGAAGTCGAACGCCTGCCGCAGTTGCTCCGGGACGTCGAACGTGATCGCCGCCGAGTCGTCGGTCAACCGGTCGACACGGCGGACGGTCAGCGGGTGGAAGTCCGTCCTCATATCGGCTTCACCGCCTCGAAGGGCTCGTCGCACGCGCCGCAGCGGTACAGCGACTTGCACGCGGTGGCGCCGAACTCGGCGGTGCGGCGGGTGTCGGCCGAACCGCACGCGGGGCAGGCCGGCGCCGGAGGCGGCCCGAAGCTGATCGGGATCGGCCCGGCCTTCCGCGCCGCCGCGGGCGGCGCGATGCCGGCCTCGGCGAGCTTGCGGCGGCCGTCGTCGGTGATCCAGTCGCTGCTCCACGCGGGCGCCAGCGCCGTGCGCACCTCGACGGACGCGTAGCCGCCGCGTTCGAGCCGGTGGCGCACGTCGGCGGAGATCTCGCGCATGGCCGGGCACCCGCTGTAGGTCGGGGTGATCGTGGCGACGACCCGTCCGTCGTGCTCGGTGACGTCGCGCAGGATGCCGAGGTCGCCGATGGTGACCATCGGCAGTTCGGGGTCCGGGGTCGCGGCTGCGACCTCGTACGCGGTGGCGGTCACCACTGCGCGTCCGGGTACTGGCGGGCGACGGCCTGCAGTTCGGCGAGGACATAACCCAGCGCCTCGGTGTGCACGCCGTCGCGGCCGTAACGTCCGCCCACACCGGCGAGCGGCGAGACGGTCGGACGATCCAACCCACCCGTGGCGAGGACGGTGTCGAGCACGGCGTCGACGGTGTCGCGCTTCACCAGGCCGAGCGCGTGCCCCTCGGCGCGGAACAGCTCCTCGACGTAGGGCCAGACGGCCACCAGCGCGGTCTGCATGCGTTCGTGCGAGAACGGTGTGCCGTCGCCGAGGCGCACGACCCACTGCGCGGCGTAGTCGCGGTGGTACGTGAGCTCCTTGACGCTCTTTGCCGCGATGGCGGCGAGCACCGGGTCGGGGCACGAGGCGAGGTCCTCGAACAGCGCGAGCCGCCACGTCGAGAACACCAGCAGGCGCGCGGCCAGGTCGGCGAAGTTCTCGTCCTCGCGCTCGACGAGCCGCACGTTGCGGAACTCGGCCTCGCCGCGGAAGAACGCGAGCTCGTCCTCGCCGCGGCCCAGGATGCCGCCGGCCCGCGAGAGCAGCATGCGCGCCTGGCCGAGCAGGTCGAGCGCGATGTTCGCGAGCGCGGTCTCCTCCTCCAGCTCGGGCATGCGCGTCATCCACTGCTGCAACCGGTGGCTGTAGACCAGCGCGTCGTCGCCGAGGCCGAGGCAGTAGTGCGCGAGGGCCTGGGCGTCGAGGTCGGCGGGCACGGTCGTGTCGATGCCCTCGAGCGGGTCCTCGAAGCCGGTGCCGAACGCCCAGCGGTGGTCGCCGTCGTCGTCCCCGAGCAGGTCGTACGGGTTCTCGTCGTGGCTCATGTCGTCACTCACATGTGGGGGACGTCGTCGGGGATGTCGTAGAACGTCGGGTGCCGGTAGACCTTGTCGCCGGCGGGCGCGAAGAACGGGTCCTTCTCGTCCGGGCTCGACGCCGTGATGTGTGCCGACTCGACGACCCAGATCGACACGCCCTCGTTGCGGCGGGTGTAGAGGTCACGCGCGTGGTGCAGCGCCATCGTCGCGTCGGCGGCGTGCAGCGAGCCGACGTGCACGTGGTTGAGCCCACGCTTGCCGCGCAGGAAGACCTCGTACAGCGGCCAACCGGAGCGGGTCGCGTTCTCGACGGGGACGCCCTCGGTGGGGACGGCGCCGTGGCCGCCCTCGGCGGTGAACTGTGTCATCGGGTGCGTCCCTTCGCGGCGTGGGCGGCGGCCGCCTCGCGGACCCAGGCGCCGTCCTCGTGGGCGCGGCGACGGTGCTCGACGCGCTGCGCGCTGCACGGGCCGTTGCCCTGGACGACCGCCTTGAACTCGTCCCAGTCGATCGCGCCGAAGTCGTAGTGACCGCGCTCGTCGTTCCAGCGCAGGTCCGGGTCGGGCAGGGTGACCCCGAGCCGTTCGGCCTGGGGGACGGACATGTCGACGAAGCGCTGCCGCAGCTCGTCGTTGGTGTGTCGCTTGATGCCCCACGCCATCGACTGCGCGGTGTTGGGCGAGTCGGCGTCGGGCGGGCCGAACATCATCAGCGAGGGCCACCAGAAGCGATTGGTCGCGTCCTGCACCATGTCCCGCTGCTCCTGGGTGCCGCGCATCATCGTCATGAGCAGCTCGTAGCCCTGCCGCTGGTGGAAGGACTCCTCCTTGCAGATGCGGATCATCGCGCGGGCGTACGGCCCGTACGACGAGCGGCACAGCGGCACCTGGTTGCAGATCGCGGCGCCGTCGACGAGCCAGCCGATGACCCCGACGTCGGCGTACGTGAGCGTCGGGTAGTTGAAGATCGAGCTGTACTTCTGCCGGCGGCTGATGAGCTTCTCGGTCATGTCCTCGCGGTCGGCGCCGAGGGTCTCGGCCGCGCTGTAGAGGTACATGCCGTGGCCGGCCTCGTCCTGCACCTTCGCGAGCAGGATCGCCTTACGCCGCAGCGACGGCGCGCGGGTGATCCAGTTGCCCTCGGGCTGCATGCCGATGATCTCCGAGTGCGCGTGCTGCGCGATCTGCCGGATCATCGTCTTGCGGTAGCCCTCGGGCATCCAGTCGCGCGGCTCGATGCGCCGGTCGTGCTCGATCGTCGCGTCGAAGTGCGACTCCACCGTCTCGGTCACTGCGGCCACTCCTTCGCGACCATCGTCAGCACGTCGTACGTGGCGACGACGGCGTCGTCCTGGTTGGTGACGACGGCGTCCCAGCGCACCTCGCCGTACTCCCCCGGACGGGGGCTGATCTGCTTGCAGGTGAGCGTCACCGACATCGCGTCCCCGAGTTTGAGCGGGGTCACGAAACGCAGGTTGTCGATGCCGTAGTTGGCGAGCACCGGCCCGAAGTCGGGCTGCACGAACAGGCCGGCGGCGAACGACACGATCAGGTAGCCGTGCGCGACACGGGTGCCGAAGAACGGGTTCTTCGCGGCGGCGGCCTCGTCGGTGTGGGCGTAGAAGGTGTCGCCGGTGAACTCGGCGAAGTGCTGCACGTCCTGCTCGGTGACGACCCTCGGGCCACCGGACATGGTGTCACCGACGCGCAGGTCGGCCAGCGATTTGGTGAACGGGTGCGGACCCTCGGTGGCGCGCGGCGCGCCGGTGACCCACCGTCCGGTGATCGCCTGCTGCATGCGGGGCGACGCCTGCACGGCCGTCCGCTGCATGTGGTGGAAGACCCCGCGCATGCCGCCCATCTCCTCGCCGCCACCGGCGCGACCCGGACCGCCGTGCACGAGCATCGGCAGCGGCGACCCGTGACCGGTCGACTCGGGCGCGGCGTCGGAGTCGAGCACGAGCAGGCGGCCGTGCCACGGCGCGGTGCCGAGCACGACGTCGCGCGCGAAGTCGGCGTCGTCGGTGACGACCGACCCGGCGAGGCTGCCCTTGCCGAGACCGGCGAGCTCGACGACGTCGGCGGTGTCGCGGTAGCCGATCAGCGTGCTGACGGGGCCGAACGCCTCGACCTCGTGCACCTCGGCGCGACGGGCGTCGTCCGCCCGCACCAGCACCGGCGAGATGAACGCGCCGCGCTCGGCGTCGGCGCCGACCACGTCGACCCGCTCGGGGTCGCCGAAGACGATGCTGCCGCTCGACTCGAGGGCCTTGAGGCTGCGCCGCACCTCCTCGCGCTGTTCGAGGCTGGCCAACGCCCCCATGCGGACGGACTCGTCGGCCGGGTTGCCGACGACGACGCGTTCGAGGCGCGCCGAGACGGCCTCGGCCACGTCGTCGAGACGGTCGGCGGGGACGAACGCACGGCGGATGGCGGTGCACTTCTGACCCGCCTTGGTCGTCATCTCGGTCACGAGCTGCTTGACGTAGCGGTCGAACGCCGGCGTGCCGGGCGCGGCGTCGGGTCCGAGCACGGACATGTTGAGCGAGTCGGCCTCGGCGTTGAAGCGGACGGAGCGGGCGACGACGTTCGGGTGGGTGCGCAGCCGCTGCGCGGTGCTGGCCGAGCCGGTGAAGCCCAGCAGGTCCTGCTCGCCGAGGTGGTCGAGCAGATCGCCCGCGCTG
This sequence comes from Jatrophihabitans fulvus, assembly GCF_054781375.1. NCBI lineage: Bacteria > Bacillati > Actinomycetota > Actinomycetes > Jatrophihabitantales > Jatrophihabitantaceae > Jatrophihabitans > Jatrophihabitans fulvus. The sequence goes on along the minus strand of NZ_BAAGUN010000001.1, from coordinate 588,870 downwards.
CCGCTGACGAACTGCAGCGAACCCTCGGGCAGCAGGCCCGATTCGATGATCAGCTCGACCACGCGAGCGGTGAGGTACCCGGTCTGCGAGGCGGGCTTGACGAGGGTCGGCACACCGGCGACGAAGGCCGGGGCGAGCTTCTCGAGCGGCCCCCACACCGGGAAGTTGAACGCGTTGATCTGCACGGCCACGCCGAGCAGCGAGGTGAGCACGTGCTGGCCCAGGAACTGCCCGCCGCGGCCGAGCTGCTCGAGCGGCGCCTCGACGACGACCTTGTCGTTCGGCAGCTCGCGCTTCGCCTTGCTGGCGTAGCTCAGCAGCACGCCGAAGCCGCCGTCGATGTCGAACTTCGAGTCACCCAACGTGGCGCCGGTGCGGTACGAGAGCTGGTACAGCTCGTCGCGGTTCTCCTTGAGCAGCAGGCCGACCGACTTCAGGATCGCGGCGCGCTCGTGGAAGGTCAGCTCCCGCAGCGCGGGGCCGCCCACGGTGCGGCCGTGGTCGAGCGCGGCGGCGAAGTCGACGCCCTCGGACGAGACCCGGGCGACCTCCTCCCCCGTGACGGCGTCCCGCACCGGGTCACCGTCGGACGGGGCGACCCACCGGCCGCCGACGTAGCTGCGCAGAACCGCCATCGCGTGGTCCTCTCCTTGTGCCCGACTGAGGTTTTAGACCGATCGTTCGGTAGGTTACGCTACCGCCGTGAGCGCTGACCAGACCTCGGACGTTCCTGAGCAGGTCCGTTCGATGATGGCCGCGGACGAGGCGTCGCGGGCCCTCGGCATCACCCTTCTCGAGTGCCGCCCGGGGTACGCGCGCACGTCCATGACCCTGGGCCCGACGCACTGCAACGGGTACGGCATCGCCCACGGCGGTCTGGTCTTCACGCTCGCCGACACCGCCTTCGCGTGCGCCTGCAACAGCCACGGCGCGGCGACGGTCGCCGCCGGCGCCGACGTCACCTTCGTGGCGCCCGCGCGCGACGGCGACGTGCTCGTCGCGGACGCCGTCGAGCGCACCCGGTTCGGCCGCTCCGGCATCTACGACGTCACCGTGCGGCGGGGGGACGACGTCGTCGCCGAGTTCCGCGGCCGCAGCCACACCCTCGCCCGCCCCGGGACCGTGTCGTGACGGCGAGCCCGGCGGAGGCGCGCCGTCCCGGCCGTCCGGGTTACGACCAGGAGCGGCTGCTGGCCGTGGCCGTCGACGTCTTCAACGAGCGCGGATACGACGGCACGTCGATGGAGGACCTCGGCAAGCGGCTCGGCATCGCCAAGTCGGCGATCTACCACCACGTGTCCGGCAAGGAGGAGCTGCTGCGGCTGTCGGTCGACCGCGCACTCGGCGGCCTGTTCGCGGTGGCGGACGAGGTGCGCGCCACCGACGTCCGCGCGGTCGCCCGTCTCGAGCTGCTCGTCCGCGGGTCGGTCGAGGTGCTGCAACGCGAGCTGCCGCACGTCACGTTGCTGCTGCGGGTGCGCGGCAACACCCCCACCGAGCGTGACGCGCTCGAACGGCGGCGGGAGTTCGACCGTTACGTCGCCGGTCTCGTTCGCCAGGCCGGACGGGACGGCGACCTGCGCACCGACCTGCCGCCCATGCTCACGGCGCACCTGCTCTACGGGCTCGTGAACTCGCTGACCGAGTGGTACCGGCCCGGCCGCCGCGCGGCCGGGCCCTCCCTCGCCGACGCCGTCGTCGCATTCGCGTTCGACGGCCTGCGGACTACTTCGTGACCATGCCCAGATCGACCGGCAACTGGATGCCGGTCACGTAGCGTCCGCTGTCGGCGACGAGGTACAGGATCGCCTCGCTGATGTCCTCGGGGTCGACGGCGGGCTCGGGGATGAGGTTGAGCGTCTGCAGCATCGGACCGGCCTCCTCGCGCGTGACCGTGCTCGGGTCGCGGTCGGGGAAGAACACCCGGTAGGTGAACGGGTTGTGGATCATCCGCGTGTGCACGTTCGTCGGGTGCACCGTGTTGACGCGGATGCGGTGCTCGGCCAGCTCGATGGCCATCGACTTCGCGAGGCCGACGAGGCCGTGCTTGGCGGCCGAGTAGTGCGCGATGTTCGCCATGCCCTTGAGCCCGGCGGTCGACGACGTGAACACGATGGCGCCGCCGTCGGAGTTCTTCTTCAGGTGCGGGATCGCCGGACGGACGCTGCGGAACTGGCCCGACAGGTTGATGGCGATCATCTCGTCCCACTGCTCGTCGGTCATGTCCTCGACGGGCACGAACGCGGCGATGCCCGCGTTGGCGATCACGATGTCGAGCCGCCCGAGCTGGGCGACGCCCTCGTCCACGGCCTTCGTCAGGCCCGCGGAGTCGCGGATGTCGACCTGGCTGGTGACGATGCGGCGGTCGAGCGCCTCGACGGCCTCGACGGTCGCCTGCATGTCCTCGGCGGTCGCCATCTCGTACCCGACGGTCGCGATGTCGGCGCAGGCGTCGACGCCGATGATGTCGGCGCCCTCCTGCGCGAGCCGGATCGCATGGGAGCGGCCCTGCCCGCGCGCCACACCGGTGATGAAGGCGACCTTGCCCGCCAGCCGCTGTCCCTGCTCGGTCATCAACGCACCTCGAACATCTCGTAGTTGAGCCGGCCGTCCTCGAACCGGCCCTGGCCGACGGCCTGCACGGCGTTCAGCCACGCGTAGCGCTCGTCGGAGGTCTCGAACGTGGGCGCAACGGTGTAGGTGCCGCGAGCCCGGTCGCTCCTGCCGTGATAGGTCACGTACACGGTCGCGCCGTCGTCGGTGCGCACGACCTGCCGCACGTCGAGCAGCATCGAAGCGCCGTCGCGGGACGGCATGGCCCAGTCGCCACCGGCCCCGACGATGTCGCCGCTGAAGCGCTCGCCTTCCCAGCGGCCGTCGCTGATGCCGGCGACCACACGGTTGCCGTACGGGCCGTCGTCGACGGTGAACATGTCGCCCGCCGCAACGCTCACGCGGGCGAGCGGGACGAGTTCGGGTGCTGTCATGACGTCCTTCCGTGGTGATGGTTGCCGCTGTGCGGCGCACAGGCGGCGACGAGTCGTTCGACGAGGCGTCCGGCGAGTGCGCGTTCGACACGACGATGCTCGACGAAGCGCACGTGCGTGATCGGGGCGAGCAGCATCCGCGTCTCGAAGGCGAGGTCCGTGCACGAGCAGAGTTCACCGCGGCGGACGGCGTCGCGCAGCAGCGAGCGCAGCACGCGCGTGCGCTCGGCCAGCAGCGCCCGATGCGCGTCTGCGTAGGCGGGATCGGCGTTTGCGACCGCGAGCAGCGACAGCGTCACCGTGGCGTAGGACGGGGTGTTGACCCGCTCGACCACGTGCGCGAGATAGGCGCGGACGTCGACGCGGACGTCGCCGACGACGGGCGCGTCCTCGGGGCGCTCGGTCAGCGGTGCGAGCGCCTCGAGGTGCAGGGCCGGAAGGGGCTGCGGCCAGTGGCGGTAGATCGAGCTGCGGGCGACGCCGCTGCGTTCGGCGATGCGCTCGACGGTGGCGCCGGCGAAGCCAACCTCCGAGATGAGCTCGTAGGTGGCGGCGAGCACGAGACGGCGGGTCTCGACGACGCGCGGGTCGACACGGACCGCTGTCACGCTGCACCTCCGTCCGAAGTTACTGGAGACAAACTCCACTTCAGGACGCTAGTGTCCGAGACCCGCGCACACAATGCCTCACGATCGGGAGACCCGATGCCCCCTCAGGACGAACCCCTCATCCTGGCGAGCGGGTCCCTGGCGGCCTTGCCGTTCCGCGACCGGGTCGCCGCCGCCGCCGGCGCCGGCTTCGACGCGCTCGGGCTGTCGATCTTCGAGTACGACCGGTTGCGGGCCGAGGGGACGAGCGACGCCGAGATGCTGACCGTTCTCGACGACCACGGGCTGCAGATCCTCGAGTTGGAGGTGCTGCTCGGCTTCGATGCGAGCGACGAGGCCAGGCAGGCGGAACCCATTCCGGGCGTGGCTTATCCGGACGCGGTCACCGAGTCGCGCATGCTCGATCTCGCCGGCACCTTCGGCATCCGGCACATGCAAACCGTCGGCACCTTTGGCACCGAGACCTTCCAGGCGTACGCCGTCGAACGCTTCGCGGCACTGTGCGACCGCGCGGCCGCGTTCGACCTGCTCGTCGCGCTCGAGTTCGTCCCCGGCACGAGCGTCCCGGACGCCGGCACCGCCACGCGCATCGTCACCGAGGCGGGCCGACCGAACGGCGGGATCTGCGCCGACATCTGGCACCACACCCGCGGCCGGAACGACGACACGCTGCTCGCTGCCATCCCGTCCGACCGGGTCGTGATGATCCAGCTCGACGACGGTCCGGCCGAGCCCGTGCTGGACGACTTCGTCATGGACACGCTGCTGCACCGCCTGCCGCCCGGACACGGCGATTTCGACGTCGTCGGGTTCCTCGACCTGCTGTGGTCGGACGGCGCGTCCGCCCCGATCTCGGTCGAGGTGCTGTCCGGCGACCTCGCCGCGCGCCCGGCGCACGAGGTCGCCGCGCTGCTCGCCGCCACGACCCGTGACGTGCTCGCTGCCGCTGCCAGTAGGTTGGTCACGCCGGGGCGGTAGCTCAGCAGGTCAGAGCAGGGGACTCATAATCTCTTGGTCGCGGGTTCGAGCCCCGCCCGCCCCACAGCCCCGGAATCGTGGGGTCGGTCGCACACCGAGTAGCGAACCTGTGCCCGCACAAGGGTGCGACCGAGCGAGAACGCCCCTACCGGGCAAGCCGTGTGCGCCTATGCCGGGGTGGGCAGCGCTGCTCCGGATTCGCATTGAACCCAAGATCGTCACGATTGCACCGGCAACGTACGCCGAGGGTCGACTGTCTCAATTCGGTGCAGCAGGCGCCTCGCGTGTCGGCCCCGCTTCAAGGGATGAGGCCCGGCGCCAATCCTCCTGGTAAAGAAGGGGGCCCCGCCTAGGTGTGCTCGGTCCCTGTTGGGCGGAGAGGGGCCGTCACTGACCGAAGGCGGAAGCGGACGTCGACAACGCAGTTGGTGATGACCGTTGCCGAGGGGTGTGCGCTGCTCGGTGAGGCGTTCGACGACCTGGTCGAGGTGCGGGACCCCGCAGCGCATGGACGGCGGCCGGTAGTGCTGGCGCCGGGTGATGTTCGTGGTCGCCGTCGCGCGTACTTCGGGTGTGTACAGGGAGGACGAGCGAAAGCGCGAGCACGAAAGGCCGATCCAACTGCACACTTGGCGGTGCCGACGCGCAGGATGCTGTCCGCGTGACCGAACAACGGCGCCGAAAGATTCCAGGAACGTATTGAGGTGATCGGCGAGCGGCTCGACGAGCTCAGAGTCGGTCGTCCTAGCTCACCGGTGGCGGTCGAGCGCTCGACGCAGCATGCGGGCGAGGCTCGCCAACACAGTGCGCACGCACATCGAGCAGGTGCGCGGCAGCACGATGAGCTGGCTGACGCAGGCATCGGGGACGTCGATCGTCACCGACGCGCCGTCCGAGAGGATTACGACGCTGCGGAGCACGACGACGCGGGTAGCTGACACGCCCGCGGTCACTCTTCGCACTCAGACTCTTCGCAACCCTTGTGAGCAGGACACAGGCTGAATGGGCGGCGCCGAGCCGGACGCTGAGCCCCCCGACTGGTGCTGCGGGCGGCCGGGATGATTGGTGAGTCGTATTGGCTCGTGGTTCGCGACGATGTTGCCGCGGCCCGACGGAAGTGTGACGGCATTGAATGCCACCGCGCGTATGTGACAGACCGCGATCGCAACAGGCGGAGCCGTCCCCGGGCACCCCGGCCGAGCCCTTGTCAGCTGATCGGCCGCCGCGACTGGTCACAGCGATCGCGGACGCGGTCGGCGACCCAGCCGAGGCGCAGGGTCATCGGGTTCACAACCCCCGGGGCCGCTCGCGGCGAGCGCCGCCACACCGCGGCGAGGTCGTCGGGCATCTCCACCCCGGCGACATGATCGGCGAGCAACGTACCCAGATAAGGAGCTTGCGGCAGGCCGTGCCCGTTGCAGGCGAGGGAGTAGTAGACGTTCTCGCCGACCCGACCCACGGCCGCCATGTTCGACGGCGTCACTCCGATCCAGCCGCCCCACGCCCGCGCGGGCCCGACGTGGCCTAGCGTCGGGAACCGCTCCCGGAAACCGCGGACGAGATCGTCGACCACGGAGACGTCGGGAAGCCTGTCCACGATGCGAGAAGGCATCTGCAACCTGCGTGTGGTGAACACGATCGTTCCACGGTCGGTGGTCCGAAAGCTCTGCATGATCAGGTGATTCGTCGTGATCGGCGCCCGACTCGTCCATCCGGCGGCGTCGAGATCGGCCGGTGACACCGCCTCGGTCTCGACGGCCGTGACCCAGACCGGCGTGGCCAGGTGGCGCGAGACGATCCCCAGCTCGCGCGTGTGGGCATTGGTCGTGACGATCGCCCGGCGGGCGATCACACTGCCGCCCGCGCAGTCGACGCGCACCCGCTCACCGGCGTCCTCGACGTGCAGCACCCGGCTCTGCTCGAAGACCCGGGCGGGCGACGCTCGCACGCGGTCGCGCATGCCGAGCGCGAACCGTCCGGGATCGAGAACCCCGCCGATCTTGATGTGGACGCCGCCGTGGAACGCGGGCGGGATGCCCAATGTCTGTGCGTCCCCCACGACCGATCGGCGGCTTGATCTCATCGTCGACCGCATGCTCGCGAACGCCGACGCCGTTGGGGCGGCGGCGACGTTGCCTGTCGCGTGGTAGCCGCAGTCGAGCCCCTGATCGGCGATGAGCTTCTCAGTGAAGGACACCGCGTTGTTCGCGAACCGGTACAGCGAGGCGAGCCGGTCGCGGTAGAAGCGCTCGAGGATGCGCTGGTCGCTCCCGAGCGTGTTCGTCACGTAGCCGGCGTTCCGTGCACTCGCCGCCCATCCGCACACGTCCTGGTCGACGAGCACGACGTCCTTGCCCGTTTCTGCGAGCCGCAATGCGGCCGCCATGCCGCCCAGGCCGCCACCGACCACGACAACATCGCACCTCACCTCGCCGGACACGGACGGGGCGAGTTCGGTGGGACGCGCGACCCAGCCGCTGCCCAGGACGCGGTCGACCGTCGAGGCGGCGGAGGGTGACACCGTCAGACCGCCTCGTGGATGACCAGCAGATCATCGACGGACGGGACGGCGGGTTCGACGAACCGTCGGAAGACGTCGAAGAAATCTTCGGGCTCGAGGGCACCCTCCGGCGCGTGCACCCCGGTGGCATCGATGCGCCCCTGGCGGAGCAGTTCGAGACCGACGGCGAGGGCGACTCCGGTGCCCCCGCCCATCTTGCCGGGAGGCATCGCGGCCGGCTCGACGGAGATGCTGACGGCGTCGCCGTCCCGCTCGCCACGCACCAGGGCCCAGACCTGGCCCAGTGGGTCGCGACGGCCCGTGGTCGCGTCCGCGGGGCGTTCGGGGTTGTTCAGACGTGCCGCTCCCTCGGCGAGGGTGATCCGCCCGGCGTCGAACTCGGCCGCGACGCTGCGGGCGTGCTCGAAGACCCACGCCGGGCCCGAGGTGTAGTTGCCGGCGAACGTCACCCCCGCGAGGTAGCGCGGCAGGGTCACTGCCTCGGGATGGCCGACGGTGTACGCCTGCACCGTCCCCAGGCCGGGGTAGTCGAACTCGGCCGGTTCGAGCGGTGCGACGTCGCGCTCGGCGCCGTCCCGCCACGCGCGGATGCTGCCGCTGACCTGGATGAGCCAGTGCTCGACGGCCGCGCCGGCAGCTCCCGCCGACGCAGGGCAGTCCGCCTCGTCCTCGAGCACGGCGCCTCGCATCGACCATCCGGTCAGGACGTCGTGCACCTTGTCGAGCCGGCGCGACACCAACAGCGCCATGAGGTTGGAGATGCCGGGGCTGCCCCCGATGCCCTTGACGATCGTGAGCCCGCGCTCTCGCGCCCGTGCGTCGTGCTCGAAGGCGTCGAGCGTCGACTCCCAGTCGTCGTCGATGTCGAGGTAGTCGCACCCGCTGTCGATCGCTGCGTCGAGGACGGGGCCTGCGAACCGGGAGAACGGGCCCATCGTGTTCAGGACGACATCGGCGCCGTCGAAGCAGGCGCGCAGAGCGTCCGGGTCGGTCGCGTCGAGTTGCACGGCTATGCACGGATCTCCGACCTCGTCGGCGACCCGCTGAGCACGCGCGAGGTCGATGTCGGCGATCACGAGCCGCGCGGTCGAGCCCAGCCGTGCGATGGCGCGGACGGCCCAGCGGCCCATCGCACCGGCACCGCCGACGATCACCACCTCGGGCAGCGGGGCGGCCGTCGTCACGTCGTTCATCGCAAGGTCCTCTCGTCGGGCGGCGCCACGACCGCGTCATGTCGAACGTCCCACCTCCGCGGCGACCGGGCCGCGGTTCGGCGGCCTCACCACCCTGCCGGGGGATGCCGCCGGGCCGGGTCACTCCGCGGTGTAACCGCCGTCGACCAGGTGGCAGCTCCCCGTGATGAACGACGCGGCGTCGGACGCGAGGAAGGCGATCAGGTGGGCCACCTCGTCGGCGCTACCCAGCCGACCCATCGGGTGCCGGCCGGCGAGCATGCGCTCGGCGTGCGCGTCGATGCCGGCCAGCAGACGAGTGGCGACGAAGCCGGGCGCGACCGCGTTGACACGCACTCCGGCCACCGCGTGCTCCACGGCGGCGGACTTGGTCAGGCCGACGACGCCGTGCTTGGACGCGACGTACGCACCGGTGCCGTAGAAGGCGACCGACCCGAGGACGGACGCCACGTTCACCACGGCGGCGCCGCCGGCGCCCATCATCGCGGGCAACTGCGCGCGCATCCCGTAGAAGACGCCACTCAGGTTGACGCCGACGACCTGGTTCCAATTGTCGACGGCCATCTCCGGGACCGGAGCGTCGATCCCGGTGATGCCGGCGTTGTTGACGGCTATCCGTAGGGGCCCGAGTTCGGCGGCGGCGGCCACCGCCTGCTCGTTCGACGTCGGGTCGGCCGCGTCACCGACGAAGGCCCGCGCCGTCCCGCCCGCCTCGGCGATCTCCTCGGCGACCCTGGTGGCCCCGGATCCGGAGATGTCGTGGACGAGGACTGCGGCGCCGTTGGCGGCGAGCAGTTTCGCCGTGGCCTCGCCGATGCCGGAACCTGCTCCGGTGACGATGGCGGCCCGGCCGGCCACGTCGTAGGTCGCCATCAGGACGGTCCTTCCGCGTGGATCATGCGAGTTCGAACCCGTGGTAGTAGGACGTGGCGATGCCGTCGCAGACCTGCCGGTAGAGCCCGACCCCGCCGGTGAACGGCATGAAGACCCGTTGTTTGCCCGGGATGTTCGAGCCGAGGTACCAGGACGCTGCCTTCGGCATCAGGGTCAGGTCGGCAAGGTCGTTGTTCGTGGTCACCCAGTTGTCCTGCGCCTCCGGCGTCGCCTGAATACGGGTGAGTCCGCGCTCACGCAAATGCACCAGGGCGTCGGTGATCCAGTCGACGTGCTGCTCGATGGAGGTGAACATGTTCGTCAGCACGGACGGGCTCTGCGGGCCGCAGATCGTGAACAGGTTGGGGAAGCCCGCGCTCATCAGGCCCAGGTAGGTCCGTGGCCCGTCCGCCCATGCGTCGCGCAGGCTCGTCGTGCCGTTCCGTATGTCGATCGCCTTCAGCGCCCCCGTCATCGCATCGAAGCCGGTGGCCAGGACGACGACGTCGAACCGGTGTTCCCGCGGCCCGGCCTGGATGCCGTCGGGAGTGAACCGCACGATGGGCTCGGCGTTGAGGTCGACCAGCGACACGGTGTCGCGGTTGTAGACCTCGTAGTAGCCGGTGTCGACGCACAGCCGCTTCGCCGCGATGGGATAGGTGGGCAGCAGTGTCTCGGCCACGGCCGGGTCGAGCACCTTCTCGCGAATACGCTCACGGACGTAGTCGGCCGCCAGCTCGTTGGCACGCGGGTCGACGAGGACGTCCGTCAGACCGTCGGCGAAGCACAGGCCGCCGAACTCCCACCGCCGGTCCAGGGTCCGTCGCACGTCCGTCCCCGGCGCGGCGAGTGCCGTGTCAACACCGTCGCACTGGAATCCGCTCACGGTCGTCCGGCTGGCCGCACGGATCTCGTCGTAGCGGGCCTTCACCCCGGGCAGGGTGTCGGCGAGCGGCTCGTTGTGAGCCGGGACCGCGTAGCACGGGGTGCGCTGGAAGACGGTGAGGCTCCCGACGAGGGGAGCGATCGCCGTGATGGTCTGCAGTCCGGACGAGCCCGTTCCGATGACACCCACACGCCTGCCCCGCAGGTCGGCGTTCTCGGGCCAGTCGGACGTCCACAGCAGCTCACCCGCGTAGTCGTCCATGCCGGCGAAGACCGGCACGGCCGGAACGGACAGCACCCCGGTCGCGGCGACGACGTAGCGGGCCGACAGGGTTCGGCCGCTGTCCGTCTGCGCTGTCCATCGACGTGTCGTGTCGTCCCATGCGAGGGCGGTCACCCGTGTCCTGAACTCGATGTGGTCGCGCAGCCCGTGACGGTCCGCCACGTGGCGGGCGTAGGCCAGCAGTTCGGGTTGCGCCGCGTAGCGCTCGGACCACTCCCACTCCTGCTGCAGGGCAGAGTCGAACGAGTAGGAATACTCGACCGACTGGATGTCGCACCTGGCGCCGGGGTACCGGTTCCAGAACCACACTCCCCCGACGTCGCTGCCCGCCTCGACGATCTTCGCTTCGAACCCGTGCGCGCGCAGCGCATGCAACTGGTACATGCCGGCGAAGCCGGCGCCGATGACGAGCGCATCGAGCTCAGCCACGGGTCGACACCTTTTGCGCGACGGCGCCTACCGTCCGGCGCAGGTGCGCAGCGACGAGGCCGATCCCTGTCGCGTAACCGGGAAGGACGCCCGCCATCTGGAAGAACGTGTGCATCTCCCCCGTCGCCTCCGCCAACGTCACCTCAACACCGGCAGCCGCCAGCGCCTCGGCGTAGGCCACCCCCTCGTCGCGCAGCGGGTCGTACTGGGCGACGTAGACCAGGGCAGGCGGAAGCCCGCGCAGGTCGGTAGCGCGCAGTGGTGATGCGTCCGGATGGCGCCGCGCATCCCGGTCGGGCAGGTAGTGGTCCCAAAACCACCCCATGCCGTCGCGGGTGAGCAGCAGCTGGTTCTCGGCGGCCGAGTAGGACGGGGTGTCGAGATCGCAGTCGGTCACCGGATACACGAGGACCTGCAGTCGGACGTCGGGACCCCCCGCGTCACGAGCCCATCGGGCGAGCACCGCCGCGAGATTGCCGCCGGCGCTGTCACCGGCGAGGACGACGGGCGCGCCGTCGGCTGCGAGTCGACCGGTCCGCTCGGCCGCCCACTGCAGAGCTGCCCAACCGTCGCGCAGCGCGGTCGGGTACGGATGCTCCGGCGCCTTGCGATAGTTCACCATCACGACGGTCACGCCCGCCTCGTTGGCGAGGTCCCGACCGACGTGGTCGTGCTGCAGGTCGATGTCCCCCAGCACCCAGCCACCGCCGTGGAAGTACACGACGACCGCAGCCGACACGCCGTGCGGCTTGAGCACGCGGACGCGCACGGTGCCCGCGTCGTGGCCGACGTGGTGCTCCTCGACCGAACCCACGTCGGCACCGGGCCCGCTCACACCCGCCATGACGATCTCGCCGAGGCGGGCGATACCCGGCGTGGTCTCGTGCAGGGCAGGGTCACCCGACTCGCGGTAGCTGCGGACGAGTTCCGCGGATGTCTGCTCCAGCGTCATGCGCGATTCCCGGTTAGGCGCCGGTGCGGACGAGCTTGCGGTTCGCGAACTCGTCCACGCCCCACGGGCCGAGTTCGCGACCGAAGCCGGAGTTCTTGACCCCTCCGAACGGCAGTCCGGGCTCGTCGGCGCCGACGATGTTGACGAACACCATGCCGGCCTCGAGGCCGTTCGCCACGCGCTGGCCCTGATCCCTGTCGGTGGTGAAGACGTAGGAGCCGAGGCCGTACGGGCTGTCGTTGGCGACGTCGAGCGCCTCCTGCTCGGAGCCGACGCGGTACACGCTGACGACGGGACCGAACAATTCCTCCTTGCCGGCGGCGTTGCCCGGTGCAATGTCGACGAGGACGGTGGGCTCGAAGAACGCGCCGATGCGGCCGCCGCCGAGAACTGCCTTGGCGCCGCCGTCGACCACGCGCCGGACCTGGTCCTCCAGGTGTTCCGCGGCCGCCACCGACGACAGCGGTCCGACGACCGTGCCCTCGGCGGTGGGATCGCCCGGCCGGATCTGTTCGAGCACGGCGCCGACCCTCTCGAGGAAGGCGTCGTAGAGCTCGTCGATGACGATGAACCGCTTGGCACCGCAGCACATCTGGCCGGCGTTGTCGTAGATGCGTACCGTCAGCGCGGCTTCCACGGTTGCGTCGAGGTTGTCGGTGCTCAGCAGGATGAACGGGTCGGCGCCGCCGAGTTCGAGAACGACCTTCTTCAGATGACGGCCCGCGATCTCGGCGACATGCGCGCCCACTGCTTCGGAACCGGTCACCGAGACTCCGGCGACCCGGGGGTCCGCGATGATGCGGTCGACCTGCTCGTAGGTCGCGTACAGGTTGCTGAAGGCGCCGGCCGGGAAGGCGGCGTCGGTGAAGATCTCGGCGATGGCGCTCGACGACTCGGGGCACTGCGACGCGTGCTTGAGCAGGATCGGATTGCCGAGCATCAGATTCGGGCCCGCGAACCGGGCCACCTGGTAGTACGGGTAGTTCCACGGCATGACGCCCAGCAGCACACCCGAGGGCGAGCGACGGATGACGGCCGTCCCTTCGCCCCACACGAGCGGCACCGGCTCGTCGGCGAGAAAGTTCTCGGCGTTCTCGGCGTAGTAGCCGTAGATCGCCGCGGCGAAGTCGACCTCGAGGAGGGCCTGGTCGAGCGGCTTGCCCATCTCCCGGCTGATGATGGCGGCCAGGGTCTCCCGGCGCTCGACGTACAGTTCCGCGACACGCGCCAGCAGCGCTGTGCGTTCCGCCGGCGTGGTCGTCCGACCCCAGGTCCGGTAGGCGTGCTCGCCGCGCTGGAGCGCCGACTCAATCTCGTCGTCGGTCGACGAGTCGAACTCCTTGATGCGGTCACCGGTACTCGGGTCGACGACGGCGTACTGACTCACGACGGGTCCTCCACTCGCAGGCGTGCATTCGGCAGCGCGAGCCTGACGTCGACGCTCTCCCCCAGCCGGACGCGCCGACGAAGCACCCCCATCCGGGGGACGGCCCCATCACCCATCCGGGTACTGCCCGGCGCTCTCGCCGACCACGTCCCGCGCGGCACCACATGCTCCGCGTCATGACCACTCCCATCGCCGACCTGTTCGACGTCTCCGGCAAGCGCGTCATCGTCACGGGCGCCAGCCGCGGGATCGGCCGCGCTCTGGCCGTCGCGTTCGCTCATCGTGGCGCGCACGTTCTCGGTGTGGCCCGGTCCGAGGACGGGCTCGCCAAGACCGGAGAGCTCGCCGAAGGTGGTTCCGGCCGCTACGAGCACCTCGCGACCGACCTGCGCGCGCCGGAGTCGGTCGAGGCCGCTGTCGCGTCCGCGGCCGAACGCCTCGATGGGATCGACGTACTGATCAACAACGCAGCGGACGACCACGACTCTGCGATCGAGAAGACCGATCTCGAGGTGTACCAACGCGTTCAGGACCTCAACGTCCGGTCCGTGTGGGTGGCGCTCAAGGCGGCGTCGCCGTTCCTCAAGGACGGCGGCGGGTCGGTGATCAACATCGCGTCCGTGCTCGGCCTCGTGGGCATCCGCGACGACAGCGCGTACATCGCCGCCAAGCACGCGCTGGTGGGCGTCACCCGGGCCATCGCGCTGGAGTGGGCACGCAAGGGCGTACGGGTGAACGCCCTTGCACCGGGATACGTCGACACCGCCATGCTCGGGGACATCTCGGCCGACCAGGACCTCGCCGCGTACGCCAAACAGACGACGCCGATGAACCGGTGGTCCCAGCCCGAGGAGTACGCCGGCCCGGCCATCTTCCTGGCGTCCGAGGCGTCGGCCTTCATGACGGGCCAGGTGCTGGTCGTCGACGGTGGCTACACCGCGCAGTGACGCGGGCGTTGCGCATCGACCCCATCCATCCAGTCCCGGAGGCGCACTGTGACCGCCCGTGATCTGACGGTGTACTCCGCCCTCGCCCAGCAGGCGGAGAAGGCACCGGACTCGCCGCTCATGCGCTTCGGTGGCCAGGACCACAGCCGACGACAGATCTTCGACACGGTCACCTCGGTCGCAGCGGGATTGCGGGGACTCGGCCTCAACCGCGGAGACCGGGCGCTGCTCGTCGCGGACAACAGCATGGAGCACGTCGCGGCCTGGCTCGGTGCCGACGCGGCAGGGCTGATCGACGTGCCGATCAACAACGAGGCACGCGGCGCGCAACTGCGCTACCTCGTCGAGGACGCCGCTCCCAGGGTGCTCATCGGTCACCCCCACCGTCTGCACGCACTCGCCGGCGCCCTGCCCGCCCCGCCGGACCATGTCGTCGTCATCGGCCCGGACTGCGGCGACACCTTCTTCGGCGACGGCGCGCAGCACCTGACCCTCGACGACCTGATCGAGTTCGGGCGGGACGGCGACGTCGTCCCGCCGGGCAACTCCGACAGCGCCACGATGATCTACACGTCCGGCACGACCGGACCGTCCAAAGGGGTGCTCGTCCCGCAGGCGTCATACGTTCGTTGGGCCGAACGCGGACTCGCCCAACTCGGCATGACCGAGGGGGAGACCGTCTTCACCCCGGAACCGCTGTTCCACTCCGACGCCCGCGCCTACGTGATCGCTGCGCTGATCAGCGGCGGCCGCGTCGCGGTGGGCGACCGCTTCAGCGTCAGCGGCTTTTGGGACGCGGTGCGCGAGGCCGACGCCAAGTACTTCGCCTACCTCGGGACCATGCTGTCGATGCTGTTCGCGGCAGCGCCCCGCGACGACGATGACGACAACCCCGCCGTCGTCGGCACCGGAGCAGCGGCACCGGCGGCGATCCACGAAGCGTTCGAACGCCGCTTCGGCGTCCGGCTGCTCGAGATGTACGGCATGACCGAGTCGATGCTGATCACGGCCAACTCCCTCACGGACTCCCGGATCGGCTCCGTCGGCAAACCCGTGCCGGAACTCGAGGTCGCGCTGGTCGACGAGGACGACGAACCCGTCGCCGTGGGCGAGGTCGGTGAGGTCGTGCTCCGGCCACACCACCCGGACCTGATCATGAACGGCTACTGGGGCAAGCCCGACGCCACCGTCGCGGCCTGGCGGAACCTGTGGTTCCACACCGGCGACAGGATGCGCGCGGACGACGACGGCTTCTTCTACTACGTGGGCAGGCTCAAGGACTCCATCCGGCGCCGCGGCGAGAACGTCTCCGCCTGGGAGGTGGAGATCGCCACCGGCAGGCACCCCGACGTGCTGACCTCGGCGGCGATCGGCGTCCCGTCCGACCTCGGCGAAGAGGACGTCGCGGTGCTGGCCGTTCCCCGCGGCGGACACGTCATCGACCCGGCCGGGCTGCACGCCTTCCTCGCGGCCGAACTCCCCCGCTACGCCGTGCCGCGCTTCATCGAGATCGTCGACGCGCTGCCGAGGACACCGACCGAACGCGTCGACAAGAACGCCGTCCGGACGCGTGGACTCACCGACCTCGCCTGGGACGCCACCCCCGACGGCCGACACGCCGCACCTGACAGGAGCCCGACATGAATCGCACCGTCTACGACGCCGACCACGAGGCCTTCCGCAGCACGCTGCGGTCCTTCCTGGAGGCGGAGGTCGTGCCGCACTACGACACCTGGCTCGCCGACGGACTCGTGCCGCGCGACCTGTACCGACGCCTCGGCGACCTCGGCGTGTTCGGCATCAGCGTCCCCGAGGAGTTCGGCGGCGCCGGCCTGGACACGCACAAGTTCATCGCCATCCAGTCCGAGGAGACCGCGCGGCTCGGCGTCACCGCCGGTACGAACGTCCACGTGCTGCTCGCCCTGCCGTACATCAAGCACCTCGCGACCGACGAGCAGAAGAAGCGCTACCTGCCCGACTTCGTCAGCGGCGAGCAGATGTGGGCACTGGCGATGACGGAGCCGGACACCGGTTCGGACCTGAGCGGGATGCGCAGCACCGCGGTCCGGTCCGAGGACGGGTCGCACTACGTGCTCAACGGCGCGAAGACGTTCATCACCGGCGGCGTGCACGCCGACCGGGTGATCGTGGCGGCCCGCACGAGTGGACCGCGGCCGGACGACCGCCGCTTCGGCATCTCGCTGTTCGCCGTCGACGCCGGCGCACCCGGCTACACCGTCGGACGCAAGCTCGACAAGCTCGGGCTGCGCACGGAGGACACGGCGGAGTTGTCCTTCGTCGACGTGCGCGTGCCGGCCGAGGACCTGCTCGGCGAGGAGGACCACGGCTTCGGTTACCTGGGCCAGAACCTTCCCTCCGAGCGGTGGGGCATCGCCCACGGCGCGTACGCACAGGCGGCCGCAGCCGTGCAGTTCGCGCACCGCTACGTCGAGCAACGTGAGGTGTTCGGCCGTCCCGTCGCCTCGTTCCAGAACACGAAGTTCGAACTCGCCGCGTGCAAGGCCGAGGTGGACGCGGCGCAGGCCGTCACCGACCGTGCCCTCGAAGCACTGGACCGCGGCGAGCTGACTGCCGCGGAGGCCGCGTCGGCCAAGCTGTTCTGCACCGAGGTCGCGCACCGCGTCATCGACCGGTGCCTGCAACTGCACGGCGGCTACGGCTTCATCAACGAGTACCCCATCGCCCGCCTGTACGCCGACAACCGGGTCAACCGGATCTACGGCGGAACGTCCGAGGTCATGAAGATGATCATTGCGAAGGACATGGGACTCTGAGGCGCGGTCGCTAGCTCACCGTGTCGAGGGCGTCCGCGAACGGGACCCGGTCCTGGATTCCCCGCTTCAGACGTGCGAGGTGGCGCGGCGCATTGATGCACAGCGCGCCCCGCAGGACGCCGCCGCGACCGTAGAGCGCGACGGTCGCACGGTCGCTGACACGCTGCACACGGGTGGTGTCGGCGGCGTCGGCCCGGCCCACGAAACGCACCATCGCGTCGAACTGGTCGGACCAGAAGTAGGGCACCGGGCGGAACGGCTCCCGCTCCCCCAACAGGGTGGCGGCTGCGTGGCGACCCTGGTCGACGGCGTTGAGCCACTGCTCCACCCGCATGGACTCACCGAACAACTCGTTCGGCCATCGCACGACGTCGCCGGCCGCGACGACGTCAGGCGCCGATGTCCGCAGGAACGCGTCGCACAGCACCCCGTCCGCGGTGTCGATTCCCGATCCGGCCAGCCAACCGACAGCAGGCGTGACGCCGACGCCCGCGACCACCAGGTCGGCGTCGAGCACCGACCCGTCGGACAGCGTCAACCGCGTCCCACGAGCGGTGGTCGCGAGGTGCGTCACGCTCGTCCCGCAGCGCAGGTCGACACCCCGCTCGGCGTGCAGGTCGACGAACCACCGACCGGACTCGTCGCCGAGCACACGCTTGAGTGGCACCGGCGCGAGTTCGACGACTGTGACGTCCAGGCCCAGAGCACGCGCGCTCGCCGCCACCTCGAGCCCGATGAACCCGGCGCCGAGCACGACGAGGTGACGGCCGGCAACCAGCTCCGCGTGCAGCGCCGCCGCGTCGCCGATCGTGCGCAGGACGTGCACCGGTGCGCCCTCGAGCGCCGGCACGACCCGCGGGGCGCATCCGGTGGCGATGACCAGCCCGTCGTACCCGATGACGTCACCGCCCTCGAGCACGATCCGCCGGTGCGCCATGTCGAGCGCAGCCGCCCGCAGGCCGAGTCGCAACCGGACGCCCTGCTCGTCGTACCAACTCTTCGGCCTCAGCTCGAGCGCGGCGAGGTCGGGGCCCTCGCGCAGGGCAGCCTTCGAGAGCGGCGGCTTGTCGTACGGCAGCTCGGGCTCGGAACTCACCAGGGTCACGTCCCCGTCGAACGCCCGCGCCCGCAGGCCCTCGACGGCGTTCACGCCGGCGACCGATCCACCGACGACGACGATGCGCTGCACGGCTGCTCCCCTCACACCACGTGAAGGGTGATCACGTTCTCGGGACAGGAACGGACCCCGCGTTCGGCCTCGTCCCGCTGGTCCTCGGACGGGAACTCCTGCAACAGGACGACCTGGCCGGTGTCGTCGTCGATGTCGAACAGGCCCGGCGCCTCCATCATGCAGCAGGCACACGCCGTGCATTTGTCCATGTCGATCGTGAGGCGCAGCGCCACGGTCGCTCCCTTCGTCTCGCGTCGTGCGGGGCACGCGCTGTCGTCGGACCACCGTGCGTCCCGCCGACCCTGATCACCGGACGACCGCCCGAATCGTGCCCACCTGGGGGGTGCCGCGGCGCGCGCTCCTGATCCCCCACCCGGGGGGACGTTGCCCCGTCATCTCCGATGCGCTCCGGCGATCGACCTAGCTTCGCCCGCAGTTGGCAGCCCGACCGATCCCAGGAGAAGCGATGACAAGCCCCGGCCACGCATCCGACAACCTGACCGTCGCCGACCCGGAGAAGTGGGTCGAAGGCCCACCGCACGCCACGTTCGCGGAACTCCGCTCGAAGTGTCCGGTGCACTGGTCGCCCGGTGTCGCGGGTGTCCCCGAGCTGGCCGGCTTCTGGTCCGTCACCACCGCGGACGACATCGGCCGGGTGAGCCGCGACTGGAAGACGTTTTCGTCGAACGCCGACGGCGCCGTCGACCTGACCTGGGAGGGCATGCCCGAGCATCTGATCGAGCTCGCCAAGACCGACATGATCAACCTGGATCCCCCGCGGCACGACCGGCTCAAGCAGCTGTTCCTCGCCGGCTTCACCCGCGACCGGATCGCGGCCGAGGAGGAGCGGGTCCGCGAGGTCGTCCGCACCGTGCTGGGACGCCTCGAGGGGAAGGAGACCGCCGACCTCGTCACCGACGTGTCCAAGCCGATCGTCGCGCGCGTCATCCACGGGTTCATGGGCATCCCAGAGGAGGACGATGCCCGGTGGATCCACAACCTGAGCCGTTACATCGCGCTCGACGACCCCGACTTCAACCCCGGAGGCGTCGACGAGTGGCTCGAGGTGTTCATCCCCCAGCTCATCGAGGAGTGCGGCGCCCTGGTGCAGGCCCGCCGCGAGAACCCGGGCGACGACCTCATCAGCATCCTCGTCCACTCCGAGGTCGAGGGCGACAAGCTCGGCGACGAGGACATCATCGGCGGCATGCTGCTGCTGCTCGCCGCGGGCAACGACAGCACGATGGCGACCTACGTGAGCGCGATGAAGGCGCTCTGCGACCACCCGGACGAGCGGCAGAAGGTGCTCGACGACCTTTCCCTCGTGCCCGGCGTCGTCGAGGAGGCGCTGCGCATGTTCCCGGCCTTCGCGATGATGCGCCGCACCGCGACGACCGACACCGAACTCGGCGGCCAGCAGATCGCGGCCGGCGACAAGGTGATCATGTGGTATCCGTCGTCCAACCGCGACGAGTCGAAGTACGACGACCCGGACCGTTTCGACGTGACCCGCAACCCCGAGCACCAGGCGTTCGGCGCGGGGGGCCGGCACTTCTGTCTCGGCAACGCCCTCGCGCGGCTCGAGCTGCGGCTCATGGTGGAGGAGACGCTGCGGACGTACCCCGAGATGCAGGTGATCGGCGACGCGCCCTTCACCCAGTCGTTCTTCGTCAACCAGCGCAAGAGCCTGCCCGTCCGGCTGGGCCCGCGAAAAGAAGGTGCGTGACATGAGCAGCGACTACGACGTCGCCGTCATCGGCTGCGGCCCCATGGGTTCGGCGATCGCGACGACCTTCGCCGCCCGGGGACTGCGCGTGGCCGCGTGGAACCGGAGCCCCGAGAAGGCGGAGGCACTCGCCGGCGAGAACCTCACCGCCGTCGCCGACGTGCGCGACGCGGTGCGGTCGGTACCTCTCGTCGTCGCCTGCACGGCTACCTACGACACGACCAAGGACGCCCTGACACCCGTGACCGACTGGGCCGGGACGACGCTCGTCAACGTCGGGACCGGCGTCCCGACCCAGGTCGAGTCGTTCCGGACCTGGGCCGCCGACCGCGGCGCCGCCTACCTCGACGGCGCCATCCTCTGCTACCCGCAGCACATCGGCACCGACGAGGGGATGATCATCTACTCCGGGTCGGCCGAGGCGTGGGCGGAGCACGAGAAGGCGCTGGTGCTGCTCGGGTCGCCGTCCACCATCGTCGCCGAGGACCCGTCCGGCGCGAGCGTCCTGGACGTCGCCCTCACCGGCGCGTTCTACGTCAGCGCGCTGAGCGCCTACGTCGAGGCGGCCACCTACGCGCTCGAGCAGGGCATCGACCCGGCCACGCTCAAGGCCATGACCGAGGTGTCGCTCGGTGCCCTTGCGATGACGACCGCCGAGGCGGTCGACGCGATCGCCGCCGACGCGCACGAGACCGATTCGGCCACGCTCGGGGTCTACGCCGAGGGTTCGCGGGCCACCCTGGACGCGCTGCGCACGGCCGGGCACCACGGCCGCGTCCTCGCCGCCGCGGTCGACAACCTCTCGGCCGGGGAGCGCGCGGGCCTGGGCCCGCTCGGCTTCTCCGCCCTCACCCGGGTCGCCCGGACCTCCTGAGGAGACACGCCATGAAGACACGCGCTGCCGTGCTCACCGAGGTCGGCGCCCCCTTCGAACTGCTCGATCTCGACCTCGAGGGACCGCGGGGGGGCGAGGTCCTGATCCGGTACGTCGCCGCCGGTCTGTGCCATTCCGATCTCCACCTGCGCAAGGGCGACTTCCCCTCGCGGCTGCCCATCGTGGGTGGCCACGAAGGAGCCGGCATCGTCGAGGAGGTGGGCCACGGGGTCTCGAAGGTCAAGGCCGGTGACCACGTCCTGGTCAGCTTCATACCGAGCTGCGGCGAGTGCCGCTGGTGCCGTACCGGCCAGCAGAACCTCTGCAACCTCGGCGAGTTCCTGCTCGACGGACAGTTGCCCGACGGCACCTTCCGCTTCAGCGTCGACGGAGTCGACGCCGGCGGCATGTGCTCGGTGGGCTCCTTCTCCGAGTACGGCACGCTCTCCCAGCACTCGGTCATCAAGATCGACGAGTCGCACCCGCTCGACCGCGCCGTGCTCGCGTCGTGCGGCGTCCCGACCGGCTGGGGCACCGCCGTCAATGCCGCCGGCGTCGGCGTCGGTGACACCGCGGTCATCTACGGGTGCGGCGGCGTCGGCATCAACGCCGTGCAAGGCGCGGCGGCCGCCGGCGCCCGTCATGTCGTCGTCGTGGACCCGGTCGCGTTCAAACGCGACACCGCCATGAAACTCGGCGCCACCCACACCTTCGCCGACGCCGACTCCGCCCTCGAGGCGGTCTGGGAACTGACACACGGCGAGGGTGCGGACCAGGCGATGGTCATCGTCGGCGATGTCGACCCGGCCGTCGTGACGTCGGCCTTCACCGTCGTGGGCAAGGGCGGCACCGTGGCGATCACCGCGATGGGAGCCTGGGACGACCTGAGCATCCAACTCCCTGCGGCCCAGCTGGCCATGTTCCAGAAGACGGTGAAGGGCTGCATCTTCGGCCAGTTCAGCCCGCAGTACGACGTTCCCCGCCTGCTCGGCCTCTACCAGGCGGGGCAGTTGAAGCTCGACGAACTCGTCACCCGCGAATACACCCTCGAGCAGGTGAACCAGGGTTACGACGACCTGCTCGCCGGAGAGCTGATCCGCGGCGTGATCAGATTCTGACCGTCGGCGCGGTTCACACCAGCAGGCCGAGCTCCTGGCCCCGGCTCGCTGCTTCGGCCCGGTTGCGCACGCCCAGCTTCCGGTACACGGCGCTGGTGTGCTGCTTGATCGTGTGACGCGAGAGGTTGAGCTCGAGCGCCATCTCGGGATTGCTGCGGCCCGTCGCGAGCAGTTGCAGGACGTCGAGTTCGCGGGCGGACAGCTTCGTGCCGGCTTCGGCGCTCTCGCGGGGGAAGACCCGCCCGCCTTCGGCGACCCTGCGCAGCGACGCTGCGAGCACGCTGGTCGGCAGCTGCTTGCTGATCGACGCGACCGCTCCGTTCAGCAGGGCGAGAGCCGCCGAGACGCGGCCCTCGCTGGACATCAGGGCGACGCGGACGTGCGGCATGCGGACCTTGAACAGCCGACAGAGCTCCAACGACGTCCGACCCGGGAGCGAGGTGCTGATGATCACCAGCTGCGGATGGTGGCGGGTGGCGATCTGCCACGCGACTTCTGCCGTGGGCGCCACGAGGCAGTCCGACACCCACGACTCGTGGGTGAGGACGGCGCGCAGGCCCGCAAGCAGCAGTTCGTGTTCCTCGACGACCAGGACGCGTTGGAGCTGGCACCGGTCGACGTCGAACGAACCGGGGCGGATCATCGGGCGTGCGGGTGCCATCGTCGTCATGCGTCTCTCCCCTGCATGGACCACCTGACCTGTGAGGTCGACAGCGTCGCCGACCCCCGGACCGGGCACACGCGTAGAACTACGCGTCCGGGTACCTGTCCCGGCGATGCGTAGTCCGCACACCCGACGGTCGGCAGGCCCGGAGAGCGGTTCCGGCGACCCGGGCCCCGACGTAGCATGCGGGGGTTCGTTCACCACGCACAGGGGATCCATGGGCGCACCCGCAGGACGGCTGCCGAGCACTGTGCCGGCGGACCTCACGAGCTTCGTCGGGCGCGGCAGCGACGTCGCGGCCGTCCGGTCCCTCGTTGCCGGTGCCCGCCTCGTGACGCTCACCGGCTTCGGTGGCGTCGGCAAGACGCGGCTCGCCTACCGGGTGGCGGGCGACGTGGCCTCGGACTTCACCGACGGCGCCTGCGTCGTCGACCTGGCAGCACTCGACACCCCCGATCTCCTCCCGCACGCCGTCACGGACGCCCTCGCGCTGCGCCGGTCTTCGAGCCGCGATCTCGTGGACATCCTGTGCGACTACCTGCGCGACCGACGTGTTCTGCTCGTGCTGGACAACTGCGAGCAGATCGCCGAGGCGGTCGCGGCCTTCGCCGAACGCCTGCTGCGCGCCGCGCCCGGTGTCCACATCCTCGCGACGAGTCGCCACGCGCTGCGCGTGTCGGGCGAGTACGTGTTCCCCGTGGCCCCGTTGCCCACGCCCCACCCCGGCACCGTCGTGCGGCCCGGGACCGCGTTGCAGTACCCCTCCGTGGCGCTGCTCGCCCAACGCGCTGCGGCCGTCGTCCCCGGTTTCGTCCTCGAGCCCGAACACGAGGCATCGGCAGTGGCCCTGTGCCAGCGCCTGGACGGCATCCCCCTGGCGATCGAGCTCGCGGCGGTGCGGCTGCGGGTACTGACCATCGACGAGCTCGTCGCCCGCTTGGACGACCAGCTCGCGATGCTGGGAGACGGCAACCGGGACCACCCCGAGCGACACCGCACCCTCGAGTCGCTCATCGACTGGAGCCACGACCTGTGCACCGCCGCGGAGAAGCGCCTCTGGGCACGGGCCTCGGTCTTCGCAGGCGGGTGCACCCTGGATGCGCTGGAGGCCGTCTGCTCCGACGACACCCTGCCGCGGA
Source organism: Jatrophihabitans fulvus (assembly GCF_054781375.1). Lineage (NCBI taxonomy): Bacteria > Bacillati > Actinomycetota > Actinomycetes > Jatrophihabitantales > Jatrophihabitantaceae > Jatrophihabitans > Jatrophihabitans fulvus. Next base: position 565,340 of record NZ_BAAGUN010000001.1, on the reverse strand, counting down.
GCGCGATCCTGGACACGCTGGCGCACCTCGTCGACAAGTCGATCCTCGTCCGCGAGGTCCACGGCCCGGTCATCCGTTTCCGGATGCTCGAGACGCTGCGCTCTTACGGTGCGGCGCGGCTGGTCGCCGCGGGCGAACAGGCGTCGTTCGACCGGCGACACCGCGACTGGTGTCTCGAGGTCATGGACGAAGCCGGAGCGGAATGGGTGGGCCCAGGTCAGCAACGCTGGGCCGACCGCCTCGTGCTGGAGATGCCCAACCTCCGTCGTGCTCTCGCCTTCTGCGAAGCGAACCCGGACGAAGCGAGGGCGGGCATGCGACTCGCCGCCGTCCCGTGGTTCTGGGCGACCGTCGGCAGCCTCGGCGAAGCCGCTCTGTGGCTCCGCCGCTTCCTGGCGCTCGACGACAGCCCCAGTCGGGAACGGGCGTGGGCGCTGGCCACCTTCGCCTACATCGCCGCATTCCACGGCGACGAGGAGGTCCTCGCCACGGCTCCGGACGAGGCGTACTCGGTCGCGTCCCAGATCAACGATCCGGCGACGCTCGCCTATGCGATGCACGTCAGAGGGACGGCCTGGGTGGTGGAGGGTCCGGGTCGCGCCATCCCGCTGCTCAACGATGCCCTGGAGCAGTACGCCGACACCGACGTTCCGGCGCAGTACCCCGACAGCCTCCGCATCGAGCTGGCCGCCGCCCACATCCTCAACGGTGACAACGACGGGGCCAGCCGCGTGCTCGACGACGTCTTCGCGACGTGCGCCACCAACGGTGACGGCTGGAACCTGTCGTACGCGCTGTGGGGACGCGGCTATCTGCGACTGCTGGACGGACGGCTCGACGAGGCCCAGGCCGACCTGCGGGAATCGCTGGCCATCAAGCGCCCGCTGCGGGACACGTTGGGGCTCGCGTTCGCACTCGAGACCCTGGCGTGGACCGACGTCGCCAAGGGCGACCACATCCGCGCCGCCATGCTCATGGGCGGAGCCGACGCGCTCTGGGAAGGGGCCGGAGCCCGCCAGGTGCTGCCGTCGCGCCAGGACTTCGAAGCCATCGCTCGCGAAGCGGTCGGACAGGAGGCGTTCGACGCCGCCGTCGCCCGCGGTCACGCCCTGTCGACGGACGAGAGCGTCGAGTTCGCCCTCGGCCACGACCGTGCGATCTCGGCCCGGCCCGGTCGCGACCGGGCCGAGGGAGAGGAACAGACCGGCGCCGCGAAGTCCGCGGGCCTCACCCGCCGCCAGCAGGAAGTGGCCGAGCTGGTGGCCGCCGGGTTCTCGAACCGCGACATCGCCGCCCGCCTCGTCATCTCGGTACGGACGGCCGAGGGGCACGTCGAGAGCGTGCTCAACAAACTCAACTTCACGACGCGGACGCAGATCGCGGGCTGGGTGCTGCAGCAGTCGGGGACGGCCGCGAGCGACTCCCCCGGCCGGGGGTGATCGGTCGCTGCAGCGGACCTTGCCGGCTCGGGCACCCCGACGATGACCGGCATGACGGACACCCCGATTTCCAGCTCGCACGGCCTTCGCGTGCTCGTCACCGGCGGCGCCGGCGAGATGGGCGCCTATGCGTGCCGCGTCCTCGTGGCGGCCGACGACATCGCCCATGTCGTGGTCGCGGACCGCGACGCCGACAAGGCGCAGGAGCTCGTCGCGGAGCTCGGCGACAAAGCCTCGCCGGTGTCGTTCGACATCGCCGACGGCGACGCGCTCGCCGCAGCTCTCGGCGACGTCGACCTCGTGCTCAACTGCGCCGGACCCTTCTACCGGTTCGGGCGCGAGGTACTGAGCGCGGCGATCGCTGCCCGCACCACCTATCTCGACATCTGCGACGACTGGGAACCCACGCTCGAGATGTTGGATCTCGACGACGCCGCACGGGCCGCCGGCGTCACCGCTGTCATCGGGATGGGCGCGAGCCCCGGCGTGAGCAACCTGCTCGCCGCCGTCGCCATGGCCGAGTGCGACACGGTCGACCGCATCCTCACGTCCTGGCGCGCGTCGGCCGCGCACTTCCCGAGGCCGCGTCCCGGCCAGGAGTACCCCGAGCCGACGGCGGCGATCGAGCACTGGTTGCACAACTGCACCGAGGCCATCAAGTTCTGGCGCGACGGGGCACTCGTCGACGGCTACGGCCTGGAGGAGATGGAGCTGACCTACCCGGGCCACGGAGCGGACACCGTCTGGCTGTGCGGCCACCCCGAGCCGCTCACGCTGCCCAGGGTGCGGCCCGAAGTGCGCGAGTCGCTGAACGTGATGAGCGCGCGCCGTGGGCTCATGGACGCGGTGGGCGCGCTCGCGCAGCGGGTGCGCTCGGGAGAGATCGATGTCGACCAGGCGGGGCGCGAGCTGTTGCGGGCACCGGGCCTCAGCGGCAGGCAGGCGGGTGACCCGCCGCGGCTGCCCGCCAACATCTTCGCGATCGCCGAGGGCACGAAGGACGGCCACCGGGTCCGCGTCGGTGCCCAGGCGCTGGTGCAACCGCAGAAGAACATGGGCGAGATGACCGGCATCCCGTTGGCCGTGGCTGCGTTGATGGTCGCGCGCGGCCAGGTCGACGCACCCGGCGTCCACGGGCCCGAGGGCGCGATCGACCCCAAGATCTTCTTCCACGACCTCTCTGGTCACGCCGAGGAGCCACCGACCGACGGCCGGCCCGTGTACGAGGTCGTCGTCGAGCGCATCTGACGACGACCCGCACGATCACGAAGCGGCGGTCGGCCGCCGCTTCGTGACGTTCCTGCCTGGTGACCGTCAGAGCGCGACGAGGTCTCCGAGGCGGGCCCTGTGGGCGCCGGGCGTGCCGAGGGCGATCTGGTCGGCCTTGGCCCGCTTGAGGTAGAGGTGTGCCGGGTGTTCCCACGCCATGCCGATGCCGCCGTGCAGTTGCACGGTCTCCTCGGCGGCCAGGACGGCGAGGTCACCGGTGAACGCCGCGGCGACCGCACCCGCGATCTCACTGTCCGGATCCTGGACCGCGACCGTGGCGGCCGCGTGGGCGGCCGCGGCACCGGCGAGCTCCGCGTCCACCGACAGGTCCGCCAGCCGGTGTTTGAGCGCCTGGAAGCCGCCGACGACACGACCGAACTGACGGCGTTCCTTGAGGTAGGCGACCGTCGCGCCGATGCACCAGTCCGTGACGCCGGTCTGCTCCGATGCCAGCAGCGCGGACCCGATCGCGAGCGCCTCGTGCACAGCTGTGCCGGCGTCCCCGAGCAACAGTTCGGCCGGCGACCCGTCGAAGGTGACGTCGCCGAGCTGGCGTGTCATGTCGAGGGATGTGACCGGCCGGACGCCGCACCTGTCGGCCTCCACCGCGTACACCGCCCCGTCCCCCGCCGGCACGAGCAACACGTCCGCCTCGATCGCTCCGGCCACGCCGGTAATGCGTCCGGTGACCCGGCCGGCCGAGACGTCCACGGTCGGGACGTCGCCCCACGGGGCCGACGCGAAGGGCGTGACCAGGGCTACCGTCCGTCGTCCGGCGGCGACCTCGACGAGCAGGTCCCCCGGGCAGTGACCGAGCAACGTCGTCGCGATGACGGCACTCGTCAGGTACGGCACCGGCGCCATCGCGCGGCCCAGCTCGTGGACCACGACCGCCGCCTCACGCGCAGAGGCACCGACCCCGCCGAACTCCTCGGCGACGAGCAACGCCGCCAGACCCAGATCGTCGACCACGAGCCGCCAGAGCGGATCGACGCTGCCGCGATCGCCGTCGTAGACGCCGGCGACATTCGTCGGACGGCAGCGACGGGCCAACGCGTCACGCAGGGACCCGCGCAGCTCCGCTTCCACGTCGGTGTCGAGCAGACCGGTCTCGGTCACTTGATCAGCTCCTTCCACGGCACGTCCTTGTCGACGCGTGCCTCGGCGGGCAAGCCCAGGACCCGCTCGGCGACGATGTTGCGCAGGATCTCGGAGGTGCCGCCCTCGATGGAATTGCCCTTCGCCCGCAGGTACCTGAATCCGGCCTCGCGGCCGGTGAAGTCGACGTGTTCCGGGCGGGTGAACGTCCAGTCGTCGTACCGCAGGCCCGCTTCGCCGAGGAGTTCGAGCTCGAGGCCCGACAACTGCTGTGCGTTGCGCGCGAACACGATCTTCATGGCCGCGCCCTCGGCGCCGGGCTCCCCGCGGCGCAGTTTCTGTCGCAGGCGCACGCCGGCCAGCCGCATCGCCTCGGCCTCGACCCACAACCGCAGCAGGCGCTCCCGCAGTTCGGGGGTCCGCAGCTCGGGGCGCTCACGCCACGTCCGCGCGACCACGCCGATCATCCCCGCCTCGCGCGGCACGGCGCGGCCGCCGATCGCGACCCTCTCGTTGTCGAGAGTCGCGGTGGCGACCCGCCAACCCTGCCCCACCGCGCCGAGCCGGTGATCGTCCGGAATGGCGACGTCGGACAGGAACACCTCGTTGTACTCGGCCTCGCCGGTGATCTGACGCAGCGGGCGTACCTCGACGCCCGGATCGGTCATGTCGCACACGAAGTACGTGATGCCGCGATGCTTGGGCACTTCGGGATCGGTGCGCGCGACGAGGATGGCGTACCGCGCGAGATGCGCACCGGACGTCCACACCTTCTGGCCGTTGACCACCCAGCGGTCACCGTCGCGCACGGCTCTCGTCGCGAGAGCGGCGAGGTCGGACCCGGCGCCGGGTTCGCTGAACAGCTGACACCACACGTCCTCACCCGTCCACAGCGGCCGCAGGAACCGACGCTTCTGCTCCTCCGTCCCGAACGCCAGGATCGTCGGGGCCGCCATGCCGAGGCCGATGCCGTTGGCCTTGCTGTTGTTGTCCGGTGCGCCTACCGCCGCGAAGGCCGCCTCGACCATCGGTTGCGCCTCGCGAGGCAGGCCGAGTCCGCCGTGCCCCTCGGGGAAGTAGACCCACGCGAGCCCGGCGTCGTAGCGGGCACGCAGGAACTCGAGCGGGTCGCTCGTGACCGGGTCGTGCTCGGCGATGAACCGCTCGACCTCGCCGAGCAGGGGGCGCTTGTCATCCATGGCTCTCCTCCACGCTGTGCCCCTCTGACTACAGCGGCGTGCGCCGCGCCGACGTGTGTCGCCGCGAAGATCCCCCGACCGGGTGTGACGCCGGGCATTCCCGCTCGCGGAGCCGGGCGGCACCTACCGTCGCGGCATGTGGTCGAGCGACTACCAGCTGCGCCTGGTCGACATCGACGGACTGGGGCACCTCACGGCGACGTCGTACCTCGCGCTGTTCGAGGAGACACGCGCCGCCTGGATGCTGGACGCGCTCGACATGAGCTATCCGACGTACGCCCTGCGCACCCAGAAGATCGAATACCTGAACGAGGTCCGACGCATGGACGGCCTCGTCACGGTGTCGCTGCGGATCGCACACATCGGCACGTCGAGCATCGACCTGCGCGAGGAGTTGTCCGCCGGAGGTGTCGTGCGAGCGACCTCGACGGCGTTGCTCGTCATGTGGGACACGGAGCGTCGCTGTTCACGTCCGATCGAACCCACCGAGCGCGCCGTGTTGGAGCGATTCCGTGACGGCGCCGGTGCGAAGGTCTGGCCTCCCCCAGTCGGGTGCCCCCGGTTCGTGACACCCGGCTCGGCCCCCTCACCCGAGCGACGCTTACGGACATGACGATCGAGAAGCTGAAGCCCGACACCATGCCGCCCACCCACGGTTACCCGCAGGCCACGGTGGCGACGGGCAGCCGAATGGTCTTCACCTCCGGCCAGGTGGGCATGGGCCTCGACGAGAAGATGGTCGCCGGCGGGGACGACTACGCCGCGCTCATGAAGCAGGCCGTCCTCAACGGGTACGCCGCCGTGACCGCCGCGGGAGGAACGCCGTCGGACGTCGTCCGACTGATGATCTACGTCGTCGACCCGACGCCTGCGAAGCTCGAACAGGTGTACGCGGGTTACGGCGAGGCGATGCAGACGCTCGGAGCCCGGCCGAGCGCGATGACCCTGATCGGCGTGACGGCGTTGTCCGAACCCGAGTACTTCGTCGAGATCGACATCACCGCCGTCCTCGACTGACGACGGAGCGGTCAGCCGGCGGCGGTGAGGCTCACCCCGCCGTCGACGACCACGGTGTGGCCGGTCATCCAACCGGCCTCGTCCGACAGCAGGAACGCGACGACGTTCGCGACGTCGAGCGGCTCCCCGAGCCGCCGGAGCGGGTAGGCAGCACTGGCTTCGTCCTCCCGCCCCTCGTACAGCGCCGCGGCGAAGGACGTCTTCACGACCGCCGGCGCGACCCCGTTCACGCGGACCCGGGGACCGAGTTCCACCGCCAGCAGTTCGGTCAGTGCGTTGAGCATCGCTTTGCTGGCCCCGTAGAGCCCGATGCCGGGAGCCGCTCTGACGGCAGACAGCGACGACACGTTGACGATCGCCCCGCCGTGCTGCTGCATCCACCCGCGGTGGGCCTGCTGCACCCAGGACAGGGCTGCGATGCAGTTCGCGTCGACGACCTTGCGGGCGACGTCCAGGTCGAGCTCCATCACCGGGCCGAACACGGGGTTGATGGCCGCGTTGACGACCAGGAAGTCCACGCTGCCGAAGGTCTCGAGCGCCCGTGCCACAGCATCCTGCTGATGGGTGAGGTCGTTCGTCCTGCCCGGCACGCCGAGCGCACACGCCGGCCCGCCCAGGCGGGCGACGGCGTCCTCGAGCGGAGCGCGGTTGCGACCGGTCAGCACGACGCGCGCGCCGTCGGCCACCAGCCGTTCGGCCACGGCGTAGCCGATCCCGCGGCTGGCACCGGTGACCAGCGCCGTCCGCCCGGCAAGACCCGCGGTCACGACAGACGTTCCAGAACCATGGCCATCCCCTGCCCGCCACCCACGCACATCGTCTCGACCCCGAACTGCTTGTCGTGCCACTGCAGCGAGTTCAGAAGTGTGGTCGTGATGCGGGCACCGGTCATGCCGAACGGGTGGCCCACCGCGATCGCACCGCCGTTGACGTTGAGGCGGTCCGGGTCGATCCCGAGCTCGCGCTGCGACGCGATCACCTGGGCGGCGAAGGCCTCGTTGATCTCGAACAGGTCGATGTCCGACACCGCGAGGCCGGCGAGGGCGAGGGCGCGTCGCGTCGCCTCCACCGGCCCCAGACCCATGATCTCCGGGGACAGTCCTGACACCCCGGTGCTCACGACGCGCGCGAGCGGCTGCAGACCGAGCTGCGCGGCTTTGCGATCCGACATGACGACCAGCGCGGCGGCGCCGTCGTTGAGGGGGCAGCAGTTTCCTGCCGTGACGGTCCCGTCCGGCCGGAACACCGGTTCGAGCCGAGCTACCGCCTCGTAGTTGACGCCGGCACGAGGCCCGTCGTCCGTCTCGACGACCGACCCGTCCGCGAGCGCCACCGGAGCGATCTCGCGCTTCCAGAATCCCTCCGCGATGCGCTGCTCCGTGAGGTTCTGGCTGCGGACGGCGAAGGCGTCCTGGTCCGTCCGGGACACCCCGTGCAGCTGCGCGACGTTCTCGGCGGTCTGGCCCATCGCGATGTAGACGTCGGGAAGGGCGCCGGCCTCACGTGGGTCGGCCCAGGTCCGACCGCCCTCGGCGAACGTCCGGGTTCGGGCCTGGGCGTCGTCGGCCAACGGGTTGCGGGTGTTGACGGTGTCCGCCCATCCCCCGACGTTCGCTCGACTGATGCTCTCGACACCGGCGGAGACGAACACGTCACCTTCGCCGGCGCGGATCGCGTGGTGCGCCATGCGGGTGGTCTGCAGACTCGAGGAGCAGTACCTGTTGACCGTCACGCCGGGCACTGTGTCGAGGCCGGCGAAGACGGCGACCGCGCGGCCGAGGTTGTTGCCGGACTCCCCGGCAGGTTGGCCGCATCCGAGCAGCAGGTCGTCGATGTCGTTCGGGTCCAGCGCGGGGACGTCGGCGAGAGCCGTACGGACCATCTGGACCGCCAGGTCGTCCGGTCGGAGGTCCTTGAGCGAACCTTTGCCCGCCCGTCCGATGGGCGAGCGGCGGGCGGACACGATCACGGCGTCGGGCATGTCGATCTCCATCACGTCGGGGTGTGTGCGGGTGCCGCACAGCGCGGCACGACGCGGGCCCGCTCGTGGGAGCGGGCCCGCGGGACGGGGGTGGACTAGTTCTCGGCGCCGACCAGCGCGGCGAAGCCCTGCCGATGCCGGAACCGGGACACCAGCGTGGCCACGACGACGAGCACCGGGAAGATCAGCGTCCACAGGTAGCCGTGCGTGTAGACGTCGGCCGTCGGGAAGTGCGTCCCGTCGAGCAGGTAGTCGGACGTACGCAGGTCGATTCCTCGCACCGCGCCGGTGAACGCCTCGACCGCCTGTGGGTTGCCGGACTGCGCCTTCTCACCGAGCGCGGTCAGCTGCGCGACATCGGCCGAGTGGTAGGTGAAACCGGAGCCGTTCTGCAGCGCGGTGATGACGGCGGCTCCGACCGCGAACCCGATCGCCAGCAGCGTGCCGGGCATGCCCGCCGCCATGCCGGCGCGGCTCTCCGGGACGACGAGCTGCGGCACCGCGAAGGCTCCGCTGTAGCCGGCGCGGCTGCCGAGGCCGATGATCCCGGAGCCGACGGCGTACTGCCACGCCTCGTCGTGGGCGAAGGCGAGGAACAGCAGCCCCGCGACGCAGACGATCGCGCCGAAGAACAGGACGACGTCGGGACGCCCGCGAGCGACGAACTTCTCGGACAGCTTTCCGCTCAGGAACATCGTCAGCGCGAACGGGAGCAGGACGAGGCTGGTCCTGAGCGGGTCGTAACCGAGGCCGTAGACCTCGTAGTTCGCCGGCCAGCCGACGATCTGCCCGGCGGCGTTCTGGTACTTGGCGTCGCCCAGCGGGGTCTGCATGCCGGCGAAATTCGGTGTCTGCATGTAGTAGTTCACGAGGACGAGGAACGCCGCGTCGACGCAGCCGAACAGGCCCGCCGACAGGCACGCCGTCGTGACGAACGGCTTGCGCAGCACGGCCATGTCGAAGACCGGAGTGCTGGATCGCCGCTCGGCCCACACCCACCCGGCGGCCAGAACGACGCCGAGGGCGAGGAGCGCGCCCGCGTTCTGCCCGATGGTGCTGTCGGTGGGGGCGCTGAAGGCCAGCAGGACGACCGTCACCCAGCCGATGAGCCACAGCGTGTTCAGGACGCCGATGCGGCCGCGGGACTCGGGTGGTGAGTTCGGGACGATGACCAGCAGACCGATGGTCGTCAGCACGAACAGACCGGCGAGGATGTAGAAGAACGGTGCGATCGACAGGTGCGGGATGCTCGCGTCGGCGTTCAGCGAGTGCGAGATCGGCCAGAGCTTGACCGAGGCACCGCCGCCGACCTGCCCGAGTACGACGCCGGTGCCCGTCGCCATGATCAGCACGAGCACCGCGGTCGACACCGCGTTGTGGGTCAGGTGCTTGCGCAGGAAGCTCAGCGGGACGAGTTGGGCCGCCCCGCCGAAGCCCATCAACGCGGACCCGATCACCAACGCCACGTAGTTGTCGATCACCGCCGCGATGAGGGCGCCGCCGGCCAGGAAGGCACCGGACACCAGTGAGATGCGCCGGTCGCTGAACACGTCCGTCATCCGCGGGATCAGGACGAAGCCGGCTCCGCTGCCGAGCGTGAGCGCGGTGAAGATCCAGGTGGCGGCCGTGACCGAGTTGTCGGCGTAGCTGGTCGTCAGCACCGGCAGCAGCGGGGGCAGCATGAACGCCACCGCGTTCGTGACGGTGGCCAGGACGCCGGCGATACCGATGAGAGCCGCCCGGTTCGGCGCCCGGCCGACGGACGGCGGTGCCGCCGCCGTGCTCGCGGGGCGTTGCGTGTCTGTCATGTCCATCCCGACGTGTGAGAGCGAATGCTGACGGGCGAGAGGATGCGACCTGGGCCACACAGTGCTCACAGGATCGCTCCGAAAGGTAGCCGGGCGGGGGATGTCCGCGAGACAGGAGCGATCCCCCGGTCGGGCGTCGAAGCCGACGCGTGCGCCGCCGCGGACTCGATCCCGACGGACCCTCGTGCGATGACCGACGCAGCAACAGCCCGCGAACACCGGTGCGACGTCGTGGTGATCGGCGCCGGCGTGGCCGGGCTCGTCGCCGGCGTCACGCTGGCCCCGTCCACCGACGTGCTGGTACTCGAGGCATCGGCCCGCCCGGGCGGCCGGGTCGAGTCCGTGCAGCACGGCGAGCACTGGCTCAATCTCGGCGCCCAGTTCACCGAGGGCACGGGAGCGCTCTTCGACGTCATGGACCGCTACGGCATCGAACGCGGCTCGCTCGCCGGCAGCAGGGCAGCGCTCTATTTCCGCGGTCGCATGGTCCCCACGGACCGTCCCGTGCACCTCCTGCTCCGGTCACGCCTCTCACCGCGGGCCCGGGTCGAACTGGCGGCAGTGGGGTTGCGCATCAAATACCAGAACTGGCGGCTCGTCCACGACCGCAACCCGGCACGGGCACGGAAGTACCGCGACACGTTCGACTCCCGATCGGGTGACGTGACGTTGCGGGGCGTGCGGACGACGGAACTGCGCAGCATGATCACGACCTGGTCAGGCCAGTGGATCGGCTGCGACCCGCACGAGACGGCCGCGACCCAGCTCGCCGAGTCGATCGGTACCGCCCTGGAGAAGGCCGCGAACGTGCCCAACTTCGCGCTGCCCGTCGGCGGGAACCAGGCGTTCACCGACGCCCTCGCAGCCGACCTCGGCGAGCGGCTCCACCTCGGCGCGACGGTGCGGGCGATCTCGTGGGGGGACGACGAGGTCCGGGTGTCCTGCGTGGACGCCGGCGGTCCGGTGACCGTGGTCGCCCGCCGCGCCGTGGTGGCGGTACCGGCGGACGTCGCGCGGACGCTCATGCCCGACCTGCCGGACGACGTCGACGACGCGCTGGCCGACATCGACTACGGCCGTTACGTCCTGGCGGGCGTCTTCACCGACGAGCAGGGGGTTCAGCGGTGGGACGACCACTACGGCATCTCCACGCCGGAGCTGTCGTTCCAGATGGTCTTCAACCACTCCGCCTCACAACGCGGCGACGGCCCGCGCCGACCCGGCGGGGCGCTCGTGTGCCTGGCCGGCGGTTCGCGGGCGGACGAGCTGGACCGGTTGTCCGACGCCGAGATCGCGTCTGCGTTCCGGACGGACCTGCTTCAGATGTTCCCGGAGCTGCACGGTCACATCGAGCGGGTGGTCGTCAAACGTCAGCCCCGGGTCGTCGCCTACTGGAAGCCGGGCCGCCGGCACGACAGCCAGCACACGCTGCGCCGACGGCTCGGACCCATCTGGTTCGCGGGCGACTACCTCGGCGACCCCTCCTTGTCAGCCGCGGCGTCATCAGGCCAGCGCGCAGCGCGCAAGGTGCTTGACAGTCTCGATCCCGCTGGACAGCCCGCTGACGCCTGACCTCCCGCGGGTGGTCGATGACCACTCCCTGGCAAGCCCACGACGTGCCCTCGCCGACTAACCGTTGTGGACCGACTGCGGACCAGGCTCTGTGCGCAGCTTCGCGTGCAATGCCCGGGGAGGACGGCGGACGATCTCCTCGCCGGCGGACGACGATGCCTGCCCGTGCGAACCGGACACGACCAGCCCCAAAGCCTCGCCGGGTCGGATCGGCGGCGCCATCGGACGTGTACATGCCAAGCAGTACGGGCCTCATGGCAGCGGGAGCTCCGCGTGAACGGCCACCGGTTCGGTGAGAGTCACTGCACGACCCGGGCCCCCGATATGAACCTGACTGCGCCTCGCCGCGTTACGCTCCATTTCGAGAGCTGCAGGACCGGGTGAGTTACACCCGGAATTCGACGAGTAAGGGTGAGCGCCCTGGCCCGGAACCCCTGGGATCACGGGGATACGCACAAGGGTGAGGCCGTTAGACCTCATAATCCCTGGGTCGCGGGTTCGAGCCCCGCCCGCCCCACAACCCTTGATATGAAGGGCCGTCCTGCTCTGCGCCGACGCGCGCGGTCCGGAGCTGCGAATGCAGCCGTCGCACAAAGGTGTGACAGCCGGGGACTCCGGTCGCGGTGCTCGCCGGTTGAGGCGCTCCCCAGCCATCGCCGACCACTCATGTTTCGAACCTTGTCCGCTAAACCGAGGTCATGCATTGCCCCAGCGGCGTCGCTCGACCCCCAACGACCCTGCCGATGAGCGCCCGCGCGCGACCATCTCGATCACCGCTCGAGGTGCGTACGTGCCGAGATCCGGGCGACGCCGCCGACGATCGATTGCGCGGCAGCCGCGAGACCTCGTCCGTTGCCGCCGATCGGCGCAAATGGTTCTCCCGCGGCCAGGTGAAAGTTGCTCGCTCAGGGTGCACAGGCGTCCGGCGTCGTCGGGCTCAAGCTAGGCCGAGTTGGCATCGGCGGGGATGTTGTCCGGGGCCATGGAGCGCTCTTCGTCGTCGAGGACAGCCACGTCGCTGGTGAGGCAGCGGATCCCACCCGAGTCCTGCGCTATGGGACGGCACGGTGGAGCGACCGGGTCAATCGCGCGCATCCTGGCGCCATGAACGCGAGGCAACGGCGACGTCCGTCCACCACCCGTACCCCGCTGAGGTGACGCTGCGCGCCGCCGTGCTCGAGGGGTCCCGCCGGATCGTCGCCCGGTCGTTCGCCGAACCCGACCTCGGTCCCGACGAGGGTCTGGTGGACGTCGAGGTCTGCGGGGTCTGCGGTTCGGACTTCGAGACGTACGACCGCCCGCCCTCGTCACCGGTGGTCCTGGGCCACGAGATCGTCGGGCGCATCTCGGCGCTCGGGTCGGCAGCTACGCAACGGCTCGGCGTCGAGGTCGGACAGCGGGTCGTAGTGAACGAGGTCCTGCCGTGCGGCCGGTGCCCGCTGTGCGCCGGCGGACACCAGGAACTCTGCAACGGGTTCTTCGGCACGGCGGGTGCGCGCTACGGCAACATCGACGTCGCGATCGGCAGCGGGCTGTGGGGAGGTTTCGCCGACGCCGTCGTGCTCGATCCACGCACCCAGCTCGTGCCGATCGCCGAGTCCGTTCCCGCCGACCTGGCGAGTCTGTTCATGCCGCTCGCCAACGCGGTCGAGTGGCTGTTCGCCCTGGGACGCCTCGAACCGGGAGACACCGTGGTCGTCGTCGGACCCGGCCCGCAGGGGCTGGCGGTCACCGCCGTGGCCACGCAGGTACCCGGTGTCCGGGTCGTCACCGTGGGCCGGGAGGGCGATGCGGACCGGCTCGCCGTCGCCGCAGAACTGGGCGCCACCTGCGTCGTGTCGCCCGACGACGTGACCGCGGCCTGCCGCACGTCGTTTGGCCGCGACGGCGCCGACCTGGTGGTGGTGGCGACGCACGGAGCGGACGACGTCCTCCGCGCGGCCACGCGCTGGGTGCGGGTCGGGGGTCGGATCGTCGTGGCCGGCACCAACGGATGGGCCAGCGAGAACGCCTTCAAGTCGGACGCGTTCGTCTTCCGCGCCCTCACCCTCGTCGGTGCGCCCGGGCACTCATGGCAATCCGTACGCGCAGCGGTCGGCCTGCTCGAAACACGCGGTGACTCGTTCGTCCCGCTCGTCGGCGAGACCGTCGCCCTCGACGACCTGGACGACGTGCTCAGCCGACGCGGCGGGCCGTCCGTCCGAGGGCTGCACGTCGCCGTCGACCCCCGACGGGCGCCTCGATCGGCGAATGTCCGCTGACACAAGACGGCGCGGGTCTCACCTGGTGACACGTCCTGGTTGTCCCTCGCGGTCGACGCACCCACGCTGCGTCCAACTCCGGACGAAGGACCGTGCTCCATGGTTGGAGAGTCCAACTCACCTGCAGCCCGTGAGCCAGGCGTCGACGTCCGTCTGGTCGCGCACGGGCTCGGCGCGCACGCAGGTGCCACGGTGCGCCTCCGGGCCGGAGTGACGCCGCGGTGGCGCACGTGCAACTTCCTCATCCATCGTGACCATCTCGCGCTCGCGTACCTCCGCCAGACCGGCGAGCTGACCATCACCGCCGGCGACGACCGGGCACGGACGCTGAGCGGCGTTCTCGTCGACCTGCGTCCCGTCGGTCGGTACTTCGAAGCACGCGTGCTGCTCTCGTGCGACTCCTGACGGCAACGGCACCCATCGATCCCGCCATAGGACCCCACCCCGCCCGGACGTCTCACCTGATGGCACCAGCACGTTGTTCGCGCGGATCCCCGCACTGACCATCAGTGCTCCACCGGCCGTGACCCATGTAACAACCCGGCGAGAGGGCTCCCATGAAGTTCGGCGTGCTCACGATGAATACCGACGAGGGTCTGAACCCGCTCGAACTGGCACGCGAGGCCGAGGCCCTCGGCATCGAATCGGTCTTCCTCCCGGATCACTCGCACGTTCCGGTGCGGCGCAGCGCCGACTACGGCGGCCCTCGCGGCATCTTCCCGGACTCTCCTGGTGACATGCCGCGCGAGTACTACCGCAATCTCGATCAGCTGATCACGTTGGCGGCGATGGGTGCCGTGACCTCGACGCTGCGGCTCGGCACCGGCGTGTGCCTCGTCGTGCAGCGCGACCCCATCCAGCTCGCCAAGGAACTCGCATCGATCGATCATCTCAGCGGCGGGCGGCTCGTGTTCGGCGTCGGGGGCGGCGCCCCGTGGAACGAGGAGGAGATGCGGCATCACGGCACCGACCCCCGCACCCGGTTCTCGCTGATGCGCGAGCGGGTCCACGCCATCAAGACGATCTGGTCGGACGAGCAGGCCGAGTTCCACGGCGCGCGGGTCGACTTCGACCCGATCTTCTCCTGGCCTAAGCCGGTACAGAAGCCGGGGCCACCGATCCTGCTGGGCGGCCACGGCGAGAAGGTGTTCGACCGCGTCCTCGACTACGGCGACGGCTGGATGCCCGGTCACCTCGAATCGGGGGGCCATGACGACATCCACAACCTCGGCGACCGCATCGCCGAGCTGCGCGAGCGCGGCCGCGCCGTCGGCCGCGACCACGTGCACGTGACCGTCTACCTCGGACGCCTCGACTGGACCGACCGCTACCGCGAGATGAGCGCCGACCGCGTCGTGTACGTGCTGCCGTCGGGTCCCCCGGACCTCACCCGTCAGGCCCTGCGGGAGGTCGCCGCTGCGGCTGCCGACGACGAGTGATCAACCCCGGTCGCGGAGGACCGCGCCCACGAAGTACACGCACTTCCACACCGACGTAGGAGGAACCCGTAATGCCCATCCGTACCGCGCGACGACGCGCGCTCGGCGCCACGGCCGCCGTCGCCGCCGCCCTGATGTCCCTCGCCGCCTGCAGCAGTTCCGGATCGGGATCGGGCGGCGGATCCGGTGGCGGCTCCGGAGGCGGGAGCGGCAGCAGCAAGGGCGTCGACCTGGCGGCGGCCAAGGCCGTTGTCGCCGACTACGTCGGCAAGGCGAGCGCCTTCCCCGTCACCGAACCGCTGAAGACGCGGCCGAAGGCGGGCGCCAAGATCGTCTACCTGAACACCGGCACCCCCAGCGGCAACCTCTTCTACGCCCTGCTGAAGCCCGCGGCGACAGCGCTCGGCCTCGAGATCAGTCAGGTCACCACGGGCGTCACCGCCCAGAGCGTCAACACCGCCATGGACAGCGTCGTCGCGCAGAAGCCCGCGGGCGTCATCGACATCGGCGTCGACCCTGTCTTCTTCAAGAGCCAGCTGCAGCAGCTGCGCAGCGCCGGCACGACGGTCATCGGCGTCGGACTCGCGAACGGCGACAAGTTCGGCTTCAAGACGGTGCAGTTCGGTCCGGAGCAGCAGATTCTCGTCGGCCGCCTGATGGCCGCCTGGTCACTCGTGCGCACCGACGGCAAGGCGCGCTCCGTCGCGATGTACACCATCCCGGAACTGACCTTCCTCGCCCCGATGGTGAAGGCGGCGAAGGACGAGTTGAGCCGGCTCTGCTCGGCGTGCGAGCTGCGGGTCGTCGACATCAACATCGGGCAACTCGCGAACGCGTCGCAGACGATCGTCGCCGATCTGCAGGCACACCCGGACACCGACTTCGCGCTCTTCGCGTCCGACGAGATCGAGTCGGGCCTGCCCGCCGCCCTCAGAACCGCGGGCATTTCGATCAAGACCATCGGCAGCGGCCCGACCCCGGGTGAGCTGCAGGCGATCAAGGACGGCCAGCAGGACGCCGGCGTCGGCACCGACCTCGCCACCGTCTCCTGGACCGCGATCGACCAGTTCGCCCGCGAGTCGACGGGTCAGGCGCTCTCGGGTCCGCAGGCGAAGGGCCTCGGCCCGACACAGATCCTCACCAAGGACGACATCACGTTCGACCCGAACAAGGGTTGGATCAGCTACCCCGACTACCAGGACCGCTTCAAGAAGCTCTGGGGCCAGACGTGACGAGAGGGTCGACGCTGCTCGAGGTCGAGCACGTGAGCAAGACCTTCGCCCGGACGAAGGCACTCGACGACGTCTCGCTCTCGGTTTCCGCCGGCGAGGTCGTCGCGGTGGCCGGACAGAACGGCTCGGGCAAGTCGACCCTCGTCAAGGTGCTCGCCGGCGTCTACCAACCGGACGACGGCGCGCAGATCCGCCTGGCCACGCAGGCCGGCGGCGGGGCCGAATCAGGCCCCGCCGCCGGGGCGCGGCAGGGCGCGACCGAACTGCACTTCATCCACCAGGATCTCGGCCTCGTCGACATGCTGACGGCCGTCGAGAACCTGGACCTGTCCGGACCCCTCGGTCGCCGCGCGCTGCGCCCGAACCGGGGCCGCCGGGAACGGGACGAGGCCGAGGCGACCCTGCGGCGCTTCGGTGTCGAGTGCGACGTGACGGTGCCGGTGGGGCAACTGCCGGCCACCGAGCGCGCGATTGTGGCGATCGCCCGGGCACTCTCGCAGTGGACCCACGACCAGAACGTGCTCGTCCTGGACGAGCCGACGGCGTCGCTGCACGGCAAGGAGGCCGACCGGTTGTTCGCGGCGGTCCGCCGCGTCGCCGACCGGGGCGCCGGGGTCATCTTCATCTCGCACCGCCTCGACGAGATCTTCGAACTGGCCGAGCGGGTCGTGGTACTGCGCGACGGTCGCGTGGTGGCCGAGCAACCGTGCGCGCAGCTCGACCACGAGGCCCTGGTGCGACTGATCGCCGGCCGGGCGGACGCTGCTCAGAGCCTGGCCGACAGGCCGGCGCCGGCCGCGACGACGACCGCGCCGGCGCTGCGGGTACGCGGACTGCACACGGCCACGCTCGGCGGCTTCGACCTGGACCTGCGCCAGGGCGAGATCGTCGGCATCGGTGGGGTCCACGGCTCCGGACGCGAGGACGTGGCGCCAGCGCTGTTCGGAGCCTCACCGCTCGCGGCCGGGGAGGTCTCGGTCTCCGGGGTCGTCACCACCACACCCACCCCACGGTGGTCGATCGCGCACGGTCTCGCGCTGGTGCCCGCCGAACGGCCGCGCCAGGGCGCGGTGCTCACGATGAACGCCCGGGAGAACCTGACGCTGCCGCGGATGGCGCCATTCACCCGTCGCTTCGGCCGGCTCGACCGAGGTGCCGAAGGTCGCGAGGTCGACACCTTGATGAGCGGGCTCGACGTCCGCCCGCCTCTTCCCGAGCAGCCCCTGTCGCTGTTCAGCGGCGGCAACCAGCAGAAGGTGGTGCTCGCCAAGTGGCTGCGCAACAAGCCGAGCGTGCTGCTGCTCGACGAACCCACGCAGGGCGTCGACGTCGGTGCGAAGGCGGGCATCTACGAGGTCATCGCCCGGGCCGCCGACACCGGGACCGCGGTGCTCGTGTGTTCGTCCGACTCGCGCGAGCTTGCCCGCATCTGTGACCGCGTGATCGTGCTCCGCGACGGCGTCGTCGCCGCCGAGCTCTGCGGCCCGGCGCTCACCGAGGAAGCGCTCATCCACGAAGAACTCGGCAGCGCCTTCAGCGCCGCCGGTGCCTCACCCGCCCTGCACAAGGAGTCATGACGTGTCCGTCACCGCGACCGAGCCCGCCGGTACCACCGCGGCCGAACCCGCCGACCCGTCCGGAGCCCCGGCCTTGAACGTCCGACGCCGCCGGACGGCCGAGATGTTCTCGTTCCGGAACATGAGCGCGATCTACATCTTCGCCGTGCTGTTCCTGATCTACTCGCTGTGGATCCCGGACACCTTCCTGACCGTGTCGGTGTGGCGCACCCTGCTCGACAGCCAGTCGATCAACGCCATCGTCGCCATCGGTCTGCTGCTCCCCCTGGCTGCAGGGGTCTTCGACCTGGCCGTGGGCGCCGAGGTGGGCCTGGGCGCCATCTTCGTCGCCTGGCTGCTCGCCGAGAAAGGCATCCCCGTCCCGGCCGCCATCGTGCTCGCGATCGCCGCCGGCGGCGTGATCGGGCTCGTCAGCGGATTGCTCGTCATCAAGGTCGGCATCGACTCGTTCATCGCCACCCTGGGCATCAGCTCGGTGCTCGCGGCCGGCATCACCTGGATCTCGGGCGGCGAGCAGATCATCAACCTGCCGTCGGGTTTCCAGACCATCGCCACCCAGCAGATCTTCGGTGTGACCCTGCCGGTCTACATCATGATCGTGCTCGGGCTGATCATCTGGTACGTCCTCGAACGCACCCCGCTCGGCCGGCGCATCTACGCCACAGGCGGGAACCCGGATGCCGCCCGCCTCGCCGGTGTGCGCACGCCCGCCATCGTCCTGTGCTCGCTCGCGGCCTGTGGCGCCATCGCCGCCGGCGCCGGCGTGCTGCTGACCGCGCGCATCAACACCGGCGACCCGACCGTCGGTCCGTCCTTCCTGCTGCCCGCCTTCTCCGCCGTCTTCCTCGGCTCCACCCAGTTCCGCGGCGGCCGGTTCAACGTCGCGGGCACGCTCGCCGCGGTGTACGTCCTCGCGGTGGGCATCAAGGGCCTGCAGCTCGGCGGAGCGCCCACCTGGATCCCCGACCTGTTCAACGGCTTGGCCCTGCTGGTGGCCGTCGGCCTGGCCCGCTTCGCGCGCCCGGCCGGGCGCGCCAGTGCCGTCCGGCGCCTGCTGCGGATGCGCTCGCCCCGGAAGTCCACCGATGACGCGACCGATATCGACGGACCGACGACGCCCGCCACGAGCGTGCCGGGAGGAGACGGCCGATGACACGCGGCCTCGACGACCGGGTCGCCGTGATCACCGGCGCCGCCCGCGGCCAGGGACGCGCTCACGCCGTCCGCCTGGCGTCCGAGGGTGTCGACATCATCGCGATCGACAACTGCGCCGACATCGCCACGATGGCCTACGCGGGCGCCACGTCCGAGGATCTGGACGAGACGGTCCGGCTCGTCGAGGACCTCGACCGCCGCGCGCTCACCTACCTCGCCGACGTCCGCGATCTCGCCGCTCTGCAGCAGGCCGTCGACGACGGTGTACGGCAACTCGGGCGGCTCGACATCGTCGTGGCCAACGCCGGGGTGAGCAACGCCGTCCCGCTGGAGCAGATGTCCGAGCAGCAGTGGGACGAGACCGTCGACATCGACCTGGGCGGCGTCTGGAAGACCTGCAAGGTCTGCGTGCCGCACATCGAGGCCGGCGGACGGGGCGGGTCGGTGGTGCTGACCAGTTCGGGCGCAGGCGCCAAGGGCTTCCCCGGCATCGGGCACTACTCGGCGGCCAAGTCGGGCGTGCTCGGTCTGATGCGCTCGCTCGCGCACGAGCTGGGCTCGCGCAGCATCCGCGTCAACGCCGTCCTGCCCACCACCGTGAGCACACCGATGGTGCACAACGACGCCCTCTACAAGAAGTTCGCTCCTCACGTCGAGAACCCCACCGTGGACGACTTCGCCGCCGTCCTGACCTCGATGCACCTGCTCCCCGTGCCGTGGGTCGAGGTTGAGGACATCGCGAACGCGGTGGCCTTCCTCGCCTCGGACGAGGCGCGCTACATCACGGGCGTGGCGTTGCCCGTGGACGCAGGCATGTTGGTCGGCTGACAGCACCACCGCCGAGCACGACCTCCGCATCGGCGCCGTGCCGGTCGGAGCCGACCCGAAGGAGAGACGAGGACAGACATGGCACTGCTCGACGACAAGGTCGCACTGGTCACCGGAGCCGCCCGCGGTCAGGGCCGCAGCCACGCGCTGCGCATGGCCGCGGAGGGCGCCGACATCATCGCGATCGACATCTGCGCCGACATCGAGTCCATCCCCTACCCGCTGGGGACCTCGGCGGAGCTCGACGATCTCGCTCGTGAGATCAAGGGCCTGGGCCGACGCGTGGTCGCGCGCCAGGCCGACATCCGCGACGAGGACCGGCTGCGCGCCGCGATCGGCGACGGCATCGCCGAGTTGGGTGGTCCCGACATCGTCGTCGCGAACGCCGGCGTCGCGCCGATGGCGCGCACCGAGGCACCGAACGCCTGGCGTGACGTCGTCGACGTCAACCTCAGCGGGACGTTCCACACGGTGGAGGCGGCCCTGCCCGCGATGCTCGAGCACGGCCGCGGCGGCTCCATCGTGCTCACCAGCTCGACGGCGGGGCTGTCCGGCAGTTGCGGGCTCAGCCGCGGCGGGCTCGGCTACGTCGCGTCCAAGCACGGCGTCGTCGGACTGATGCGCTCGTACGCGAACTACCTCGCGCCGCACTCGATCCGCGTGAACACCGTCCACCCGACCGGTGTGCTGACCGGCATGGTCGACAATCCCGCGGTGCGGGACTTCGTGGCGTCGAACCCGTCACTCAGCGGCGACGGCAACGGCGGTGGACCCAACGCGATGCCGGTGCCGATCCTGCAGGCGTCCGACATCACCGACGCCGTCCTGTGGCTGGTCAGCGACCAAGCCCGCTACGTCACCGGCGTCGCCCTGCCCGTCGACGGGGGATTCCTCGCCAAGCGCTGAGCACCCCCAACCCTCCACGACGAAGGACGACCCCGGACATCGGCGATGTCCGGGGTCGTCCTCGTTGCGCGCGACGGTTCAGCCCAGCGCGGGGTCACCGTCCCAGAGCCGGCGGTAGCGGCTGCCGTGGAACACGAGCGGGTCGACCTGCGGGTCGAAGGCGAGGCGGTGGACCCGCATGACGGCGATGACGTGATCGCCCGCAGGCATTTCCTCCTCGAGGCTGCAGTCGAGCCACAAGGCCGCCGAGTCGATGAAGACGGCACCGTCGTCGGCCGACCAGGTGAGCTCGCCGAACCGGTCCCCCTCCCGCCGCGAGAGCGCACGGGACGCCGCTTCGTGACTGTCCGCAAGGACGCTGAGGCCGAGCCGCGGCAACGTCCGCAGCGTCGTCCAGGTCCGCGACGTGAGCGCCGCACAGAACGAGACGAGCGGCGGCTCCAGCGACACGGGGACGAACGAGCTGGCGGCCATGCCGACCGGCGTCGTGCCGTCGAGCGCACACACGGCCAGCACCCCGGAGGGGAAGCGCGCGAAGGCCGAGCGCAGGTGGGCCTGGTCGCCCACAGCCGCGAGCCGGTCTGCGGTGCGCGTCGTCGTGTCGGTCATTCCGACCGTCCCCTTCTCGCCGACCGGCTCAGCGACCGGCTGCCTTAGCGTCACGTTCGGCCGCGTAGTCGGCGGTCGCCTTCTCGATGGCCGGCGCGATCGCGTCCTTCACCCAGCTGTTGCCCGAGTCGGACCCGCTGGGCGAGGTGACCCAGTCGTAGGACTGCTGCAGCGGCGCGATGGAGTCCTGGAACGTCGGGAACACCCGCTCGGCAAAGGTCTCGTACATGCGGCGCATGTCCTCGGCGCCGGCCCAGTCGCCACCGAGGATCAGGAACGTGCCGAAGCCGCCGCTGTCCTCGTACAGCGCGCCGAGACGGTCGATCGCGCGCTCCGGCGTGCCGATCATGGCGATGCCGCCCTCATTCAGCTCGTCGATGATGTCGTCGGGGTCGGTGGCCTGCACCGGCGGGAACGGCGAGGACTTCGACAGGTAGTCGAAGACGCCGCCCAGGTTCTGGCGGCACTGCTCGCGCGCCTCGCGGTCGGTGCGCGCGACGAAGGCGATACCGACGATGCGCCACGTCCTGCGGTTGATCTCCGCGCCCGACTCCTCCGCCTCGGTGGTGCGGATCTGCCACGCGTTGCGCACGGCGTCGGCACCGGCCGGGCTCCACAAGCCCAGCGACAGCAGGCTGGTGTTGTAGCGGCCCGACAGCTTGGCGCCGGTAGGCGAGACCGTGGAGGCCACGGCGACCTCGAGGTGCGGACGGGTGTACGCAGGCAAATGCAGCTGGGCGTCGTTGAGCTCGAACCAGTCGGCCTTGCGCGACAACGGCGCGCGCTCCCGCAGCAGCGACACGATCGCCTCGAGGCCGGCCTCCAGGTTGCCGCGGCTGTTCATCGGGTCGAGCCCGATCATGTGCGCGTCCGAGGCGAGCGCACCGGCGCCGACACCCAGCATCACGCGTCCGCGGGTCAGGTGGTCGAGCAGTTGCATCCGCTCGGCCACGTGGAACGGGTGGTGGTAGGGGACGGTGACCACGCCCGCCCCGAGGCGGATGTTCTTCGTCCGCTGGGCGGCGGCGGCCATGAACACCTCCGGCGAGGAGATCGTCTCCCAGCCGCCCGAGTGGTGCTCGCCGACCCACGCCTCGGCGTAGCCGCACTCGTCCAGGTGCTCGATGAGCTTGAGGTCCCGGTGCAGGTCGAGGGTCGGGTTCTGCCCCAGCGGGTGGTAGGGCGGGTGGAAGATCCCGAAGTCCAGGGTTGCGCTCACCAAAGGCTCCAATCGTCGGCCGGTGGAGTCATGTACTCACGTGGTGACGACCGGCACAACGGCGCCGCCTCACCAGGCGAGACGTCCGGTGGGGACGGACGCGCCGCGGGCTGGCACCGTGCGTCCGAGGACGCGACGTGCGGACCATCGAGGAGGTCGGCCATGACGAATCAGGACGCGACGGCACGCATCGGCAGCGTGATGTACCCCGTCGCCGACGTGGACCGTGCCGTGACGCTCTACCGCGCCGCGCTCGGCCTCGACGTCGCCTTCGTCGACGGCGACCGGTACGCCTCGCTGCGGGGGGACGGCGGGTCGCCGCTCGCGCTCGCCGGTCCGCCGGAGCAGGTAGCCGGAGACGTCGCCGCCGCGTGTTTCAAGGTCGACTCGGTGGCCGCCGCCGTCGCGCGCGCGACGGACGCGGGCGCCACCGTGGCCCGCGCGGCCGAGACCGGGCCCCACGAGACGCGGGCGGTACTGCGCGACCTCGACGGCAACGCCTTCGTCGTCTACGGACCGGCCTGAGCGCGACTCGGCGCGTGCACGGCGAGGGCCAGGGCCTCACGCACCAGCTTCGCGTCGTGGCCCGGGTCCGCGGCCGCGATGGTGGTGAGGCCGGCGCGGGCGATGTGCCGGGCCAGCGCGCTGGCCAGACGGTCGGGAGCCCGCTGCACGACGCAGTCGAGGATCTCCTCGTGCGGTCGCAGCGCCGCCTGCCAGGCCACCGGGGCGAGCGTCGCGTACATCCGCCGGTACCGGTCGGCATGGTCGGTGAGGTCGGCCAGCACCTGGCTCAGACGTCCTTGCGATCCCGAGGTGAGCAGCGTGTGGAACTGCCGGTGCGACACCTGCCATTCGACGTAGTCGTCGGCGGCGGCATGCATCCGCATCTCGTCCATGTGCGCCGCGAGTCGGTCGGTCATCTGCGTGGTCCACGTGGCCACCCCGACCCGCGCGGCGAGCGGCTCGAGCGCGATGCGCGCCGCGTAGACCTCCTCGAGGTCGGTCACGGACAGGCCACTGATCCGCACCCGCCGGTTGTGCTCGGACTGGACCAGGCGCTCCTTCTCGAGCAGCCGGAGCACCTCCCGCAGCGGGGTTCGACTCACCCCGAACTGCTTGGCGAGCCTCACCTGGGAGACCACCGAGCCGGGCGCGAGTTCGCACTCGAGGATCGCCGTCCGCAGCGTGTGGTACAGCGCGTCGGTGATGGAGTCGGGGTTCGCGCCCTCGGACGGCGCATGGCTCCGGGGCACGACGGTGAGCAGTGCGTCCTGCGTGGAGCTGCTCACCCGGGTCCCTCCCTCGGATCGTCCGTTCTGCAAACCACCCTAACCGGGCATCGCGGATAGCGGCCCGAGTCGCGCCCACTTCCTTGCACCGTCATCGCGCGACCCATTCGCCGCGTCGCGACGACCAGCGCTGCTCGCTCTGCTCCCAGTAGATCTCGAGGCCGTCGCGCCCGAGCTCGCGACCCTCGGCACTGGCGATAAGCTCCGGGCGCACCATCGGCCGCGTCAGTTCCAGCGCCCAGTGGGCGTCGAAGGCGTCACGGTCGGCCCACAGTTCGAGCATGGCGAGGTTGTCGGGGTGGCGGGCGCTGCGGAACAGCTCGTACTGCAGGCAGCCCGGCTCCTCCTCCACCTCGTCGGCGTGCGCCTGCCACGCCTGCGCGTACTCCTCGGCCTTGCCCGGGTGGGTGTGCAGGTTGACGACCAGCCTGACCGCGGCCACGGGTTCTCCTCGCGTTCGGGGTGCCGGGCGACGGATCGCCGACACGATGGCCAGAGGGTGTCAAAACTCGGCGTCCGACCCAACACCCCGGGCTCACCCTGCGAGACCGTCACCCCGGTGTCGAAGGGTCATGACCGCCGCGGACCGGGTGTCGAGCCGGACGTCGCGCAGCATGTGCACCAGCTCGAGGTCGAACCCGACGACATCGAGGGCGTCGACGTAAGCGTACTGGACCGCGTCCTCCCAGCCGCGCGCGTCCGTCGCCAGGCCGTAGCCGTGGTCCGCGAGCCGCGTCACCAGCTCGTCCCAGTCGGACGCAGGGTCGAGGGGAGCAAAGAACAGGTGGTGAATGCCCTGGCCCCGCGTGTGCAGGAACTCCTCGCGATATCGGCTCGGCCCGCCGGTCGGCTCGATGACCTCGACCGCGAAGCGGCCGACCCCGGCGATGGACGACAGGTAGCTCTCGGTGCCGGGCCGCTCGTGGAAGCGTGCGTCGGTGAGCGACCCGTCCGCCGTGCTGAAGTTCAGGACCGGCCAGCGCTCGCGGCCGAAGGCGGCCGCCTGCGCCGCCGTGCCGTCCACCACGTCCTCGACGACGACGCCCACGTGGTTGAGCGGGCCGGCGGGAAGCAGCGCCGTGGCGGCGGGCCGCCAGGTCTCGTCCGCGCCCAGCGCGGTGTCGAACGCGGCGAGGTCCGGGCCGACGACCTCCACCCGGTAGCCGAGCGCACCGGCGGTGTCGTAGCTGTGCAGCACGGCGTCGCCACCCACACTCCAGGTGACGTCGCCGGGGGCGGACGGGTGGCGTGGTGGTTCCGCACCCTCGGCGACGACCGCACCCAGCACCGCCGGGCCGCGGGTCAGCAGCGAGAGCAGCGCTGGAGTGCGTCCCCGGCGGGGCTCGAGCAGTTCGATCCGCAGCCCGTCCGCGGTGCGGCCGACCGCGCGCACCAGGACGTAGTCCTGTGGGCGACCGTCGACGGTCAGCTCGGCCCTGGTCTCGTCGAGCAGGGCGACGTCCCATTGCTCGATGCCGAGCAGGGTCGAGAGCGCGTCCGCCGCCCGGGCGGCGTCGCGCACCGCGACGCTCACCTGGTGCAGGACGGCCGGGCGGCCGAGCCAGCCGTGGTCACCGCTCCGCCCGGAGTCGCGCGCCTCGTCGCCGGCCGGCGCGGCACGGCGCTGCGCCAGGTGCGCGCTGAGCACCTGGCTCGCGTCGTTCAGCGCCGGGTACCCGGCGTACGGGCCGAGGTGGACGAACAGCTCGCGCAGCTCGGCGTCGCCGATGCCCGAGGCGCTCGCCAGCTGGAGGTGTTCGGCCAGCGCCCGTCGGGTGCCGCGGGCGACGTCGACCGCCAGCATCGCGATGACGCGGTCGCGCTCGCTGAGCCCGGGCCGACCCATCAGCCAACCCCAGGTCGTCGCGAGCGGCACCTCGATCCGGGCGGCGTCGCCCTTGGTCCGGGCGCGCTCGGCCTCTCGACGGGCCGCATCGGCCACGTCGGGACCGAGTGCCCGGCTCATGCGTTCGAGACCGGCGGCGAAGGCCGCCTCCAGGTCGAAGGAACGGCCGTCGGGCTCGCTCTCGGACATTGTCATTCCTGCGTCGTCAGGCGGACGGGGAGCCGCCGGATCGCCCGCACCGCGCCCTGGTGGATCTCGATCCCGGCCTCGTCGGCGAGCCCGAAGTGCGGGTAGGCGGCCAGCAGCTCGTCGATGGCCGTGCGCAGTTCGAGTCGCGCAAGGTGTTGCCCGAGGCAGGCGTGGATGCCGCGGCCGAACACCATGTGCCGGTTGGGCGAGCGGTCCAGCTGCGCGAGGCCGCCGCCGTCGAACACGCCGTCGTCGCGGTTGGCCGCACCCCACAGCACGAGCACCTTCTCCCCCGCCGGGATCGGCACGCCGCCGAGGACGGTGTCGCGGGTGGTCGTCCGCCACAGCGCCTGCGCGGGTGTGTCCGTGCGCAGCAGCTCCTCGACCGCGGCCGGGGTCAGTGACGGGTCGGCGGCCAGCGCTGCCCGGTGTTCCGGGTGGGTGGCGAGGAAGTGAACGGCGGTGGCGATCGCCGAGCCCGTCGATTCCCACCCGGCGTGAATGAGGATGAGTCCGTAGCCGGTCTTCTCGGCCGCAGTGAGGGCGCGTCCGTCGATCTCCGCCCGGCCCAGGTCGGCGAAGACACCGGTTCCCGCCCTGTCGATCATGACCCGCAGGTAGGTATCCAGCTCGGCCATGTGGCCGTCGATGTCGGTGGCCCATTCCTGGAACAGCGGCCGGTCCTTCGCCGGCAGGCCGGCGACGCCGGCCAGCACCAGCCCGGCCATCGGGATCGCGAACTCCGTCGCCATGTCGACGACGTCACGCCCGCCGAACCCGTCGAGCAGCTCCCGGGCGGTCCGCCGGATCATGTCGCCCCAGTTGCTACGCACGGCCGGTGCGCTGAATGTCGGTCCGAGGATGCCGCGGTAGCCCGCGTGCACCGGCGGGTCGACCTCGATGGGGACGACCGGGAAGTCGGCGTACGTGTGCGCGATCTCGGTCCCCTCGAGTCGGCGCCGGACGGCGGCCGGGTTGGGCCCCTTGCCCTGGGTCGAGCTGTACGTCTCCCAGTCGCGCAGCACCTCGTCGGCGAGCGCGAAGCTGGTGACGACGTAACCCATCGCACGGCTGTAGACGACGGGCCCGATCGCCCGCAACTGCTCGTAGACCCGGTACGGATCGTGCGCGATCCGCTGGTCGTTGATGTCGAAGTCGAGCGCCACCGGGTGGTGCTCGGCAGGGACGGTCGAGGTCATGCTGTGCTCCGTTCGCGCGACGGGTGGTGCATCAGTGCAGAACCATGCCGCCGTCGATCACCAGCAGCTGTCCGGTGATCATGGCCGCCGCGTCACTCAGCAGGAACGCCACCGCGCCGACGACGTCGTCGGGGTACTCCTGCCGCTTGATCGCCTGGCCGGCGATGGCGGCGGCCCGGACCTGCCCGGGGTCGGGCGGCGTCGCCCCGTCACCTGCGAACAGGTGCTGCGCCGCCTCCGTCCAGGTGCCGCCGGGAGCGATGGCGTTGACGGTGATGCCGTCCGAGCCCCACTCCCTCGCCAGCGACCGGGTGAGTGCGGCGACGGCCCCCTTCGAGGCCACGTAGTCGGCCATCATGGGGACGCCGAGCAGGGCAGTCGTCGAGCCCACGTTGACGATGCGCCCGGACCCCTGCGCGGCCATCACCGGCGCCACGGCGCGGGCGCAGAGGAACGAACCCCACACGTTCACCCGCAACACCCGCTCCCACCGCCCGACGTCCAGGTCGGTCGAAGCCACGGGCACGAGACCGTCGTAGATCGCCGCGTTGTTGACCAGGCCGTCGACGCGCCCGAACTCGGCCACGGTGCGCTCGACCAGGGCAGCGACCGATTCGGCGTCGGTCACGTCGGTGTGGACCGCTAGGGCACGCGCCCCGGCGGCCGTGATGTCGGCGGCGGTCCGTTCGCCGCGCTCGGCGACCACCTCGGCCACCACGACGGCGGCGCCGCAGGCCGCGACGTGCTCGGCGTACGCGCGACCGAGGCCCTGACCCGCCCCGGTCACCACGACGACCTTGTCCTGAAGCTGCTGCACCGTCTGCGTCACCGTGTGTGTCATCCCGTCCTCGCTCCGACCCGACAGCCTGGCGTGACCCGCCCGCGTCGGCAATGCCGTGGTGCCATCTCGTGGACCTCCGGTCAACGGCCCACGAGCGCGCTGCCCGACCGGTTCAGGTCGCCGTGCACCACGACGTGCCCGCTCGAGTACGCCTCGAGACCCGCCCCGGCCAGCAGTCGTCCGATGCCGCTCTGGTTGCTGCCGCCGAACGGCGTGCGCAGGTCCTTGGTGTCGAACGCGGTGCCGTTGACGATGGCGATGCCGACGTCCAACCGGGCGGCGACATCGGCGGCGCGTTCCTCATCGATGCTCCAGACGCCGGCGCCGAGCCCGTAGTCGTCGTCGTTGACCATCGCGATTGCCGTGTCGTCGTCGTCGAAGGCGATGATCGGCAGCACCGGCGCGAACTGCTCCTCCTGCACGAGGGCGCAGTCCTGAACGGCGTCGGCGACGAGCGTCGGCCGCACGAAGTAGCCGTCCGCGAGGTCGGCGGCGTCGGGCATTCGGCCACCGGCGATCGCGCGCCCGCCTCTCTCGACGGCGTCGGCCACGAGATCGTGCGACCGTTCGACCGACGCGCGCGAGATCACCGGTCCGAGCGTGACCTGGGGGTCGAGACCGTCACCCACGACCACCTTGTCGAACGCGTCGGCGAGAGCGTCGGTGAGCTCGGCCAGGCGCGAGCGGTGCACGTAGACGCGCTTGACCGCCGAGCAGTACTGCCCGTTCAACGACAGCGCACCCGCCGTCAGACGCTCGGCGATCTCGGCGGTCACCGGGGCGTCCTCGAGCAGCACGGCGGCGTCGTTACCCCCGAGTTCGAAGGACAACTCCTTGACGTCACGCAGGGAGTTCAGGACGGCGACCGCGGTGCGGGCCCCGCCGGTGAGTCCGATCTTGCGGATTCGCCGGTCGCCCACCAGCGCCGCGCCGGCCAGGTCGTCGGTACAGGTGACGACTTCGACCACCCCGTCGGGCAGGGCCCGGGCGAGGCGCCCGAGCACCTCGGTGACGGCCAGCGGCGCCAGCAACGGCACCTTGACGACGACGGGATTGCCCGCGATCAGGGCAGGCATCACGTGCGCTGCCGCGAGCGCAACGGGGGCGTTGAACGGCACGAGGACGAGCACGACTCCGAGCGGTCGGCGCCGGTGGACCAGGCGGCGCGGAACGGCGTCGTCCGAACGTGGTTCCAGCACGTCGGCGAACATCGCGGTCGCCGTGAGCAGACCCCGAAGGCCCCCGAGGTCGATCGCCGCCTCGGCCCTGACCTTGCCGTTTTCGCGGACCAGCAGGTCGACGAGATCCTCCGACGCCGGGCCCACCGCGTCCATCGCCGCCGTCAGCGACGCGATGCGATCGGCGGGGTCGAGCCGTCTCCACCCTGCGCGCGCGGCGTGCGCCCGGCCGACGGCGGCTTCCACCCGGTCGCGGCTCAGCAACTCCACCGACCCCACCGTCTCGTGCGGGCGGGCTGGGTTGTGGATCGCGTGCGACACCGGGTTCCTCTCCTGCACCGACTCGGACGCCGGGGCGGTTCCATCCTGGAGGCCTCGGCGACCGTTGTCGTCACCGTCGTCCCATCCGCTGAGAGACGCCGATGGACCGGCAGGCGCCGCGGCCTGCTGAATGGGCACATGTCATCTGCCGACCGCGGGAAACCTCGTCACGTCGTCGTCCTCGGCGCCGGCCTCGCCGGACTGCGGGTCTGCGAACAGTTGCGACGACGCGGTTTCGACGGCCGCATAGCCCTCGTCGGCGACGAGCAGCACGAGCCATACGACCGACCGCCGCTGTCGAAGAAGCAGCTCTGGTCCGCGGACCCGCCCACGACGTTGGTCCGGCAGTCGCTCACCGGCGACCTGGGCGTCGACGTGCACCTCGGTTCACCGGTGGCGGGCGTGGACACGGCGCGGCGGCAGGTGCGTCTCGCCGACGGCACGGTCCTGCCCTATGACGATGTCGTCGTCACCACGGGCATGACGGCGCGGGTGCTGCCCGACGCCGATCCCGCGCGACATACGAACGTCCACGTGCTGCGCACGTACGACGACGCGGCCCGGCTGCGGACGGCCCTCGGCGCCACCGACCGGCTCGCCGTGGTGGGCGCCGGGTTCATCGGCAGCGAAGTGGCGTCGGGAGCCGTGGCCGCGGGCCTCTCGGTCACCGTGATCGACCCCATGCCCGTGCCCCTGCACCGCAGCCTCGGGCCGGTGCCCGGCACCGACCTCGCCGCTCGGCAGCGGGCGTCCGGGGTCGTCCTCCGCACGGGCGTGGGGGTGTCCGGGGTGCGCGCGAACGCGGACGGCGGACGGGTCGAGGCACTCGAGCTGTCCGACGGCAGCCGCCTCGAGGTCGATGAGGTGCTGCTCGGTCTCGGCGGCGTCCCGGCGACCGACGTGCTGACGAACACGCCGGTCACGGTCGCGCGCGGTGTCGTCACCGACGAGTACGGCCGCACGGACGTCGAGGGTGTGTGGGCCGCCGGCGACGTCGCCGAGTCGTTCCACCGGGGCTACGGACGCCATCTGCAGGTCGAGCACTGGTTCAATGCGCACGAGCAGGCCACCGTCGTGGCCGACAACCTGCTCGCCACGGACGACGACGCGCTGACCGCGCACGCACCGGTTCCGTACTTCTGGAGCCACCAGCACGGCGTCCACCTGCAGGTGCTCGGCACCACCGAGGCCGACGGCGAGCCGCGGCGGCTGGAGACCCCGAACGGCAAGGGCAGCGTCCTGCTCTACACGACCGGCTCGACGCTCGTCGGCGTCGTCACGCTGAACGCGGCGCCGGTGCTGATGAAACTGCGCCCGCTGGTGGCACGGCAGGCGCCGGTCGGCGAGGCCGTCGACCTGATCGGGTGAGATCGGTCGGGTGAAGCCGGTGGTCCCGGCCTCACCCGTCCCCCGTCAGTGGACCTCGCGCAGCGCCTGCGCGGGGCAGACGTGGACGCCCTCGCGAGCGGACTCGGCCAAGCTGTCCGGCACGTCGCCGTCGATCAGCGACACCACGTAACCGTCCTCGTCGACGTCGAACACCTCGGGGGCGCTGATGGCGCACAGCCCGTAGGCCTGGCAGGCGTCACGGTCGATGTCGATCTTCACGGGCGAACCTTTCACAGCGGGTCGTTGAGGGCGACGACGGCGTCGAGCATGCGGACGCCGTCCGGCAGCACGAGCAGCGGATTGATGTCGAGTTCGGCGACGTCGCCCGAGCGCGCGATCGTCTCGAGCGCCATGAGGGCGTCGACGACCGCGTCGCGATCCAGGGCGGGCCGGCCGCGCCAGGGTGCCAGCAACCGGGACACCCGCAGCGAGTCGACCATGTGCTCGGCCCGGGCCCGATCGAACGGCACGACCGACAGCGCGGTGTCGCGAAGCGCCTCGGCGTCGACGCCGCCGGCACCGACCACGACGGCCGGGCCCAGCAGCGGATCGGTCGAGATGCCGAGCAGCAGCTCGACGCCGCCCTGCAGGAACTCCTCGACGAGAACGCCGTCGAGACCGGGCGAACCGAAACGTCGGCCGAAGTCGTCGATGACGGCGCGCAGCGCGGCCTCGTCGCGGATGTCGACCACGACGCCGCCGGCGTCGCTCTTGTGGGCGAGACCCGGCACCACGGCCTTCGCGACCACGGGGTAGCCGATAGCGGCGGCGGCCTCGGCGGCCTCGTCCGCGTCCGCCGCGACGCGGTGCTCGACCGGGCGCAGCCCACGCTCGGCCAGCCACTGCAGGCTCGCGGCCTCGTCGAGCAGGCGTCCTTCGCCGCGGTCCCGGACCACGACATCGGTGAGGCCCGGCATCGGCCCGTCGGGGAACCGTCGGCCCGGATGATTCAGGATGGCCTTCGCTGCGCTGATGGCATTGCGCATGTTGCGCACCACCGGGACGCCGGCCGCGGCCAGGTCGCGGAACACCGGGTCGTCCGTCGAGGGCATCAGCGACAGCGCGATCACGGGCTTGTCACCCCGGCGGAACGCGTGCAGAGCGGTGTCCCGGATCGGCTGTGCCATCGCCGGCAACGGCGTGGACACCGGCAGCAGGACCACTCCGACCGCGGGATCGTCCATGATCGCGTCGATCATCTCCGGGCCCTTGCCGAGCAGCAGGCTGCGTCCGCCGTTGTCGACCGGGTTGACGACCGACAGGTTGGGTCCGAGCAGTTCGCGCAACCGGTCCTGCGTCTTCTCGCTCAGTTCTGGAGCGGTGAGGCCGGAGTCGGTGATCAGGTCGACGAGGTGCGCGTTGCACCCGCCGGACGCGCTGCACACCGCCACGCCGTCGGCCTCGGGCAGGACACCGACCCGCGCGACCGCGCTCGCGACCTCCTGCAGTTCGTCGAGGTCGACGACGCGGTGCACCGCGTTCTGTTCGAAGAAGGCGGTGAGGGTCTCGTCCGCCCCGGCCAGCTGCCCGGTGTGCGACAGCGCGGCCGCGGCGCCCTGCGCCGACCGGCCCACCTTCACCACGATCAGCGGGGTCTGCTCGGTGATGCACGCGGCCGCGGCCCGGCGCAGGCCCTCGCCGGAGCGGAAGCCCTCGATGTAGGCGGCGACCGCACCGGTCTCGGGCGTGCCCGCCATGAACTCGATGAAGTCGGCCGCCCGCAGGTCGGCCTCGTTTCCGGTGGTGATCCAGTACGAGACGCCCATGCCCAGCGCCTGCGCCGAGACGATGGGACGGCCCTGGTGCCCGCTCTGTGCGACGACACCGATGCGCGGCGCGTCGGACGGCGCCAGCACCTCGAACAGATTCATGTTGGTGTTCGGCCCCACCATCCGCGCGCCGAGGCCGTGCGCCAGCTGGACGATCTCGCGCTCGGCCGCCCGTCCCTCGTCGGTGCCGAGCTCGGACCACCCCGAGGCGTGCACGACGACGAAGGCCACCCGTTTGCCGGCGAGCGCCAGCAGGACGTCCTTGACCTGGGCGATGAGAACGACGACCACGTCGAGTTCGTCGGGCAGGGCGCTCGCGTCCGCGACTGTCGCGTAACCCATGACGGTCTCGCGCGTCGGGTTGACAGGGATGAACTCGCCGCCGACCGCGCGGGCGCGGGCCTCCAGCTGGGCGGTCATGAAGTCGAACGGGGGTTTCGCGTCGTGCGCCCCCACCACGGCCATCCGCCGCGGCGAATACAGGCGGGACAGGTCGACACCGTCAGACATGCGCACCCCCGCCGATGCGCACCGTTGCACGCGTGTCGGTCTCCGAGCCGTGCGAAGCGCTGTCGCGGCCGAAGAAGTCGAGAACCGCGGCATCGAACTCGCGCCGGTGCTCGACCTGAGCCCAGTGCCCGCAACGACCGAACACGTGCAGCTCGCAATGCGGCATGTAGCGCAGCGGGTAGAGCGCGCCGTCGACCGGGTTGAAGTGGTCGTCGCGGCCCCAGATCAGCAGTGTCGGAGCGGCGACGTCCTGGCAGGAGAGCCAGCTCTCGAAGTCGGCCGGGTTGAATTTCACGACCCGATCCTTGCTCTCCAGCCACATGGCGAAGATCGGCGAGCCGGGGTCGTCGCGTGCGGTGAGCTCACCGAGCGCCGCGAGCCGTTCGGTGATCACCTCGTCGGTGATGGCCGAGCGGTCGAAGACCATCTCCTCGAGGAAGGCGCGCATCGTCGTCGGGTTCGGGGACCGGAGCAGGTCACCGCTGCGCTCGCCCAGCGTCGCGTGGACCCGTCCTGACGGCGAGAAGATCGGGTAACACACGCCGGCCGGACCGAGCAGCGCCAGCCGGCGGACACGGTCCGGGTGGCGGCGTGCGACGTGGAAGGCGACGCCGCCACCGAGCGAGTTGCCGACGAGATGCGCCCGCTCGACGCCGAGCTCGTCGAGCACGGCGACGACCACGCCCGCGTAGTACGCGAAGGCGGAGTCGCGCGATGCCTCGCTCGCCGGCCCCGACCGCCCGTACCCCGGCAGGTCGACAAGAATCAGCCGGTAGCGCTCGCCGAGGGCCTCGAGGTTGTACTGGAAGTTGCTGCGGGTCGAGGCTCCTGGACCACCGCCGTGCAGTAGCACGACGTGCTCGTCACCCCGCCCCTCCACCTCGTAGAAGACGAGGGTGCCGTCGTGGTCGAGGTACGCGGTCCGCGCGTCCGAGGGCGTCGATGTCACGACGACATCGTCGGTAGGCCCGCCGCTCGGGGCAACGGACGGAGACCGCGTGATGAGACGGGCACGGTCACTTCTTCTTGATCAGCTCGTTGACCGACTTACCGTCGACGAACCGGTGGCCCCACACGTCGCCCTTGACCATCGTCGTCGCGGCGTCCGACGGCGTCATCTGCCGTCCCTGCCAGCCGTACTCGATCTGGAAGCCCGCCGGGGACTTGCAGTAGAAGGACACCATCGAGTCGTTCGTGTGCCGCCCCAGCGTCAGCGTCAGCGGTACCTCGTGGTCGAACACGCGGTCGTAGGCCATGCCCACGTCGTCCAGCTCACCAACCTCGAGCATGAAGTGGTGCAGCTTCGGCGCCCGCGCCGGATCGGTGTCGAAGAGGGCCAGTGTGTGCTCCCGGGCGCCGCACCGCAGGAAGATCGTGCGCGACTTGCCCTGAACCGCGAGATCGCTGATCGCGAAACCGAAGACGTCGAGGTAGAAGTCGACGGTCGCGTCGAGATCGCCCACTCCCAGGACCGCGTGGCCGAGGCCCTGGGGTCCGGTGACGAAACGCGAGACCCCGAGCGGCGACCGGAAACTGTAGTCGTTGTACTGGCCGTAGAAGATCTCGACGAGGTTGCTGGCGGGGTCGCGCAGCCGGACGAGCTCGGCCACCTTGCGCTCGGCGGCGCGATCGCCGTCGACCCATTCGCTGTCGACCCCGTGCGCCTTCAGGACCGCCTGGGCCCGACGCAGCTCCCGCGGGCCCTGCACCTCGAAGCCGAGGTACGCGACGTTGCCTCGCTCACCCTGGTGGAACGCGACACGCCAGACGCGTTCGTCGGTCTTCATGTAGCCGGTGGTGCCGTCCTCGGACGTCGACATCTCGGCACCGAGGACGTCGCGCCCGAATGTCATCCAGGCGTCGATGTCGGGCACCTGGACACCCAGGTAACCCAGGTTGAGAACCTGCACGGTGGGAAGCGTGTCGTGCTCGTCGGTCATGGCTCGTCCTTCGGCTGTGGTCGGGTGAGTGGGTCAGTGCGTCGTGCGCGCGGTGGCGCGTGCGTCCACGACGTCGAGGAAGTCGCCGACGTGCCGCACGAAGTCGGCCGTGCGCTCGATCTGGGTCCAGTGGCCGCAGTGCCCGAACACGACGAGGTCGCTCGCCGGCAGCAGGCGCACGAGGTCCAGGCTGGTGGACAACGGCACGACGAGGTCCTCGGCACCGTGGATCAGCAGCGTCGGGACGGTGATGCGCGCGAGCGCCTCGGGCGCCAGCGCCATCGCCTCGACGTGCTGCTGCAGTGGCTCGGTGAACGCCGCCTCGTACCGGGAACGGTTGTGCGGCTCCGCGCTCGTCTCGTGGCGCAGCCGCACCAGATCGTCGGAGACCAGGTTCGGGTCGTAGGCGAACAGCGTCATCAACTCGCGCATCGCCTCGAAGCTCGGCCGGTACCCCCACACCTTCGACAGGCCGTCGGTGATCGGGAACGTCACCCCCACCGACCCCATGAGCACGAGCGAGCGGACGAGGTCGGGGCGACGGTCGGCCACCGCGAGCGCGAGGCCGCCGCCCATCGAGTTGCCGATGACGTCCACGGGTCCGGCGCCCAGCGCGTCCAGGAAGCCGATCAGGTGCTCGACGCGGGTCTCGTGGCTGAGCGGACGTCCCTCAGGGACGTCCGTGGCGCCGAACCCGGCGATGTCGGGTGCCACCACCCGCCGGGTGGCGGCCAGTGCGGAGCCGTACACCGGACGCCAGTTCGCCGCTGCGGACACTCCGGGTCCCGAGCCGTGCACCGCGACCACAGGGACGCCGTCGTGCGGGCCGGTGTCGAGGTAGGCGGTGCGGTACCCGTCGTGCTCCAGCGGCTCCGACCGGTACTGCACGCTCGCTGTCACCGTCGCGCTCATCGTGATCTCCTCCGCGTTCGTCGGTGCGGCCTCAGACCGGGATCCCGCCGCGGTCCATGAGTTGTCGGACGATGACGTTGCGCTGGATCTCGTTCGTGCCCTCGCCGACGAGGAACAGCGGCGCCTCGCGGTAGAGCCGCTCGATCGGGTACTCGAGCGAGTAGCCCGCGCCGCCGTGCACGCGCATCGCGGACAGGGTCACCTCGGTGGCGATCTCGGTGGCGTAGAGCTTGGCCATTCCCGCTTCCATGTCGCTGCGTTTGCCGGCGTCGAAGGCGCGGGCGGCATCGAGCGTCAGCAGTCGCGCCGCCTGCAGCTTCGTGGCCATGTCGGCGAGGTGGTTGCCGACGGACTGGTGCTGCCAGATCGGCTTGCCGAACGCGCGACGGTCGGCGGCGTAGGTGATCGAGGCGTCCAGCGCGGCGCGGGCGATGCCCGTGGCGCGGGCGGCGACCTGGATGCGGCCGATCTCCAGCCCGGCCATCATCTGGTTGAAGCCGCGCCCCTCCTCGCCGCCCAGCACGGCGTCCGCGGGTTGACGGAAGTCCTGGAAGCTGAGCTCGCACGTCTCGATGCCCTTGTAGCCCAGCTTCTGCAGGTCGCGGGACACCTCGAAGCCGGGGCCGTGCTCGATGAGCAGCAGGCTCATGCCCCGGTGGGCGGGTGTGGCCGTGGGGTCGGTCTTGCACAGCAGGCCGATGACACCGGCGCGGCGCGCGTTCGTGATCCACATCTTCGAGCCGTTGATCACGTATTCGTCACCCTCGCGACGCGCGACGGTCTTCATGGCCTGCAGATCCGAGCCGCCGTCGGGCTCGGTCAGCGCCATCGCGGCTCGGATCTCGCCGTCGGCCATGCGCGGCAGGTAGCGCTGCTTCTGCTCGTCGGTGCCGAACTTCGCGATCAGCGACGCGATCACCGAGTGCCCGCCCATGGCACCGGCGAGGCTGACCCAGCCACGGGCGAGCTCCTCGGTGACCAGGGCGAAGCATTCCGTCGACACCCGCCCGGTGCCCCACGGTTCGGGGACGACGAGCCCGAAGATCCCGATCTCCTTCATGGTCTCGATCAGCTTCTCGGGGTACGTGTTCTCGTGCTCGAGTTCGGCCACTGCCGGTCGTACCTCGGTGTCGACGAATTCGCGCACCGTGCGGACGAGCTGGGTCTCTTCGGGTGACAGCTGGGTCATGAGTGCTTCTTCCGTGTGGGACGGGTCGGTCCGGTCACGCGTCGTCCTCGGCGTCCTCGGCGTCCTCGGCGTCATTGCCGTCGGACTCGGCGAGCCGGGCCTCCTTGTGCGCAGGTTTGAGCAAATCGTTGAGGGTGCTGTGACGGCTCCAGGCCAGCGCCTGCAGCTCCAGCGGGTCCAGCAGGATCTCCTGGCCGGCCGAGGGGTCGGCGACGGCCAGCCGGGGACCGTTTCCGGTGTGGTCGATCCGGACGTAGACGGTGGCGAACTCGTTACTGAGCACCAGCGTCGTGCCGTCGGCGGCCAGCGTCAGAGCAGGAACGTCAGCGGAGCGAGGTCCATGTCCGCCTGCAGGATGGTGAGCGTTCGGTGGCTGATCAGCCATGAGCCTGACTCCTGTCGCACCCGGTAGTCGCACCGCATCGGATAGACCCGCAGCGGGTCGGGACTGCGCTGGCCGCCGGGACGGACCTCGTAGAGAGTGGTGACGAAGCGAACAGCCGGACCACCCTCCTCGTCGGGGAAGACCTCGACGTTGCTGACCGCGCGGACGGTGCGCGACGGCGGGTCCTGGCTGTGGTTGACGCCCGACTCGAGGATGCGCCATACGCGGGCCTCGAGCGCGAAGCGGTCGTCGCGGCAGATCGACAGGTCGCGGCGGGGGTCGCTGCCCGGGACGAGCGGCACCCAGTACACGACGTCGTCGGTGAGGAGGTCCAGCCACTCGTGCAGGCGGTTCTCGTCCAGCAGCCTGGCCTCCAGGTGGACGAGCGCGGCGGCGGTGGCGTGGTCCAGCATCGCGGTCTGCACGATCAGCCCTCCGCCGACATCAGCTCGTGCCAGCCGCGGTAGACCGCCCGCTGGGTGATCTCGCTCGTCGAGTGCCCGACGAGCTCGCCGTTCTCGGAGCGGGTCTCGCTCGTCAGCATGCGACTGAACAACACCCACGGGTCGAGCACGTCGCAGTCGGCCGAGCCGACACCCTCATGGATCCGCTCGAACATCTCCGCGTCGTCGGCGCCGCCGTAACCCGCCGGCCCGTAGAAGCCCTGCTCCTGCGCCAGGCGGAACTGCCGGACCTGGTCCGGGGCGTCCGGGAGGTCGACGAAGTACTGGCGCACCGCGGTGCGGTCGGGTCCGAGTGGCTGGATCACGCGGACGTTCGAGCCGGCGAGCGAGAGGTTCGGGAAGATCATCAAGCGCCACGGGGGCCCGATGAGCCGGTCGACCCGGTCGCTGCCGTGCGCCGCGGCGAGCGAGTCGAGAAACTCCGCCGGGAACCGCCGGCGCATCAGGGTGGAGACCTGAGGGGTCTCCACCAGGTTGTGGCCGTGGCCGAGATCCTTCCCCTTGCCCTCCAACGCGGCGATCTTGACTCCGCGCACCTTGTTCTCCGGGCCGCGCACGCGGGCGCGGTTGTGTGCCTGTACGCGGACGGCGGCCTGGTGCAGGAAGTCGGGGTGGTACCCCTCGGTGCTGTTCTCGACCTGCAACTTCCAGTTGCCGTTGTAGGTGAACTTCCAGTCGCCGCCACGCAGCACGACCCGCCCGCTGGCGGTCTGGTCGGCCCAGTCGTCGATGTAGGGCAGGGCGAGGCCGAGGTGTTCCTGCAGCGGCACCACTGCGTGGTTGACCGAGCCGAAGATCAGGCCCCGGTAGGACTCGACCCGCGGCAACCGCTGGAGTCCCAGTCCCGAGGGCAACTCACCGTCGGCGAACCCGGAGCGCAGGCTGACGCCGGTGAGGGTGCCGGTGTTGCTGTACACCCAGCCGTGGTACTCGCACTTGAAGTAGTTGGCGTTGCCGGTGTCCCGCTGGCACACCGTCGCGCCGCGGTGCGCGCAGCGGTTGACCAGGGCGTTCACCTCGCCGTCCTCGCCCCTGGTGAGGATGATCGGCACCCGCCCGAGTTGCGTGGTCTTGTAGTCGCCCGGCTCCGCGATCTCGCTCTCGTGGCCGAGGTACACCCAGGTGGCGTAGAAGATGCGGCGCATCTCCAGGTCGTAGACATCGCGGTCGGAGTAGATCGCCATGTGCACACGGCCGCGATCCAGATCGACCAGATCGGTCGCCGACTTGTTGGAACCCACCGTGTCTCCGTTCGTGCGCTGGCCTGCTCTGCCGTCCTTGTCAGCCTTGCCGCCCGGTGATCGCACCACAAGCGCGACGAACCGCATCGTGGACCACCGGTTCGAACCGGGACGGGGTCAGCCCGTCCCGATCGGGGCGAGCTGCTCGGCCTCGTGCGAGACGCCGAGGAACGTCCGGACGACGCGCGCGAGGACGTCCGGGTCGTCGACCGCGACCAGGTGGGCCGAGGTGGCGATCATGCGCAACTGGACGTTGCGCAGGCGGCGTAGCAGGAAGAACGCGGAGTCGGGACCGGCCACCGCGTCGTCCCGTCCGACGACGAGCTGCACCGGCTGTCGCACGCCGCGCAGTTCCCGCTGTCGGTTCGGATCTCCAACGCAGTCGAAGGCACCGGACGACCACCACCGCGACACGAGGTCGAGAGCCGTGAGGTCGACACGGGCTTCGGGAAGAGTCGTGACCGCCAGCCGGGCGAGGGCGGCGTCGGCCGCCGGACTCCCCGACGTCAGCGCGTCGAACACGCCCGGCATGCCCGGGGTCCCGGGGCGGACGTCGATCCCGCCGGAGACCGGACGGGCGTACCCGCTCGGGCCGATGAGCACGAGACTGCGCACCACGTCCGGCAGCGCGACGGCGACGCGTACCGCGATCGGGGCCGTGTACCCCTCGGCCACGAGGTCGATCCGTTCCACCCCTGCGCCCAGGCCGGACGCGACGACCTCGGCCGCGCCCTCGATGCCGGCGTCCACGGAGATGCCGCCGAGCACGTCCCGGGGGCTCCAGTGCGTCACCGCGCTGCCGAGGCCCTCACTGTCGACGACACGCTCGAGCGTCCCGGGCGCCACGACGCCGGACAGTCCGGCCAACACGTGGACGGGCAGCGGCGGGACCCGGTCCGGCCCGCTCACGCCGCACCGTCCGCGGCGGTCGTCATGAAGGTCAGGTCGCGCGAGACCTGCTCGGCCGCACGCCGCAACCGGTTGTGCAACGCCGGCGTCGATTTGGTCCGCGGATCGCCGGACAGCGAGATCGCAGCGACCACACGACCCCGGGCATCGCGCACCGGGGCGGCGATGCAGCCGAGGCCCGGCCGGAACTCCTCCATCTCGATCGCGACGTCGGACTCCCGGGCCCGCTCGACGCTGCGCAGCAGCATGGCCGGCATGACGAGGGTGTTGCGGGTGCGCGGTCGCAGCCGGCTGCGCAGCACCTCGTCCGCCGTCCGCGCGGGGGCGTGCGCGAGCAGCAGCTTGCCGAGCGCGGTGCAGTAGAGGGGCTGCCGCTGGCCCACCGCCGTGGGCGCCCGGATCGCGAAGGTACCGGGCACCTTGTCGAGGTACTGGACCTCGTGACCGCGCCGGATCGCCAGGTGCGCGCTGTCCTTGGTCGCGAGCGCGAGATCCTCGAGGTACGGCGCCGCGGCCTCCCTCAGGTGGCGGTAGGCGGGCACGCGCGACCCGAGATCGAACAGTCGGCCGCCCAGCGCGTACCCGCCGGGCGCGTGGTCGACGAAGCCCGGCTCGACGAGATCGCCCAGCAGGCGGTAGAGCGTCGCCTTGGGTATGCCGGTCTCCCTCGTGAGCGTCGCCAGGCTCACCGCGTCGTCGTCGCCCTTGGCGATGCAGTCGACGATCTGGAAGAGCTTCTCCACTACTGCTGTCATGTCGGTCCGCCTCGATCGTGTCGGTGGAGTGGTGGGACGTCGGCCGGGTCAGGCCGGCAGCGGGGACGGCCAGGCGGCGCGAGGGCCGTGTCCGGTCTTATAGATCATCACGGCGCGGACGAAGCGCATGACGCGCTCGCCGGTGCCCTTGTAACCCACGGTGTCGACGCGGATGATCCCGACGTCGGGCCGGGAGTTCGACTCGCGTACGTCGAGGACCGTCGTCTGCGCATAGAGGGTGTCGCCCGCGAAGACCGGGTTCAGGATCTCGACCGACTCCCAGCCGAGGTTCGCCATCGCGTTCTCGCTGATGTCGCGGACCGTCAGCCCGCTGATCAGCGCGAGCGTGAACGTGCTGTTCATGAGCGGTTTGCCGAAGGCTGTGTGGCCGGCGAACTCGTCGTTCGTGTGCGTCATGTTGCTGTTGCACGTCATGAGCGTGAACGTGTGGTTGTCCTGCTCCGTGACCGTGCGCGCCCAGCCGTGGGTGATCACCTCCCCGGTACGGAAGTCCTCGAGGTACCGACCGATGAACCCGCCCAAGGGACTCGCCTTTCGCGCTGGAGGTGGTGGTCCGGGCCGCACGGCGACCTCGTGACCGCGACATGTGGTCGGAGCCACACGACGAAACTGTGCACAGGTTACACACCTGTATACAGAAAACAAGGCAGAACTTTGCCAGTTGTCATCCGCCGGAAACACCGGCAACGTAGGGCACAAGCACGAGCGTTCAGCATCTTTGCCGCACGACGCTTGGCCGACGCAGTGTCGTTCACCACGCGCATTCCTGAACAGATCAAACTTTCTGTATGCAGTTCGTACATCTTCGTGGAGGACGCCATGGCGACCGCAGTCCCGGCCGCGCCTCGCACGTCGCTCTTCCTGCCCGCCCTCGCCACGGAGCGCGCGCGGCGAGCGGCGCAGGCAGGGGCGGACGAGATCGTTCTCGACCTGGAGGACAGCATCGCGACGGCACGCAAGGCCGAGGCTCGTGAACGGCTGGCGGACACCGCGCGGGAACTACGGGCCCACGGTTTCGCCGGCACGGTCACCGTCCGCGTGAACCACCGGGCGGACAGCGGTCCCGACGCGGACGCGCTACCCGCCGACGTGCGGGCCTGCGTCGAGGCGGGACTGCGCTCCCTGCTGGTCCCGAAGGTCGAACGGGCCGACGACGTGCACGCGGTGCGCGAGGCACTTGTCGCCGCGGGCGGCGACGCGGAGCTAGGAGTGCTCATCGAGAGCAGCCGGGCCGTGCTGGACGTGGGCGACGTCCTACGCGACAGCGGGACCCTGCGCTCGGTGGCGCTGGGCAACGAGGACCTGCGCGCGGAACTGGAACTCGGCGCTCCCGGCCGACACTCCGAGCCGCCGGGCCTGGTGTGGGCGCACGGCGCGCTCGTGCTCGCCGCCCACGCCCATGGCATTCCCGCGCTCGGCATCGCCGGCTCCCTCGCCGAGCTCGACGACCTCGACCTGCTCGGTACGTGGGGCGTGGCGGCGCGGCGCATGGGCTACGCCGGCACGTACTGCGTGCACCCGCGGCAGGTGCCTGTCCTGAACCGTGCCTACTCCCCCGATGCGGTCGACCTCGACTGGGCGCGACGGGTCGTCGCGACCGCCGACGACCCGGACACCGACCCGCGCGGAGCGTTCCGTCTCGACGGGCGAATGGTCGACGCACCGCTCGTCGAACGGGCGCGGCGCATCATCGCCACTGCGTGCGTGGACCCGATCGACCCGATTTGACCGACGGCCTACTCCTCGGGCTTGCGCCACGACTCGAGCACGACCTGGGTCTTCGTCCCGGTCACGCCTCCTCCGGTCCTCAGCCGGTTGACGACGTGCTGCAGCTGCTCGATGCTGCGGACCCGGATGCGCACGAACGCGTCCGGATCCCCCGCCATCGTCAGCACCTCCTCGACCTCGGGGATGGCGGCCGCGAACGCCACGATGTGGGCCAGATCGAGATCTCCGGCGAAGCGGAGTTCCGTCACGGCCTCGAGACTGCCGCCGATGCGCGAGTAGTCGACGCGGGCGCCGTAGCCCGAGATCACACCCTGAGCCTCGAGCCGCGCGATCCGTCTCGACACCGGCGCCACGGTCAGGTTCACCCGTTCGGCGACATCGCGGACGGTGCGGCGACCGTCCTGCTGCAGCAGCTGCAGGATGCGCCGGTCGATCTCGTCGACCCGGACCGGCTCGTCGTGCCCGCTGCCACCGTCCGCCACGGTCGCGACCGTAGGTCCGGACGCAACAAACGATCACCCGATCGCTCTCACCTGTTGGACCTTCGTGCGTACGCGCGCACGTCAGGTGCGCGAGTGTTGCT
Source organism: Jatrophihabitans fulvus (assembly GCF_054781375.1). NCBI lineage: Bacteria > Bacillati > Actinomycetota > Actinomycetes > Jatrophihabitantales > Jatrophihabitantaceae > Jatrophihabitans > Jatrophihabitans fulvus. Next base: position 522,070 of record NZ_BAAGUN010000001.1, on the reverse strand, counting down.
CCGGCGGCCGAGCGCGCAGAGGCTGCTCGCACAGAGCGGGCGGCGCGCCCGACCCGCCGGACGACGCGAGGGCGAGATGACCGAACACACCATCACCGTTTCCGGGCAGGGCGGGCTGCGACTGCTGTCGGCGGTCTGCGGCGTGCTCCGGCACCGCGGCGCGGACCTGTCGAGCATGACCTGTTCGCACGGCGCCACGGGCGAGCTCCACCTCAGTCTGGTTGTCACGGCCGACGCCGAACGGGACATCGAGTTGTTGCTCAAGCAGCTCAATCGCGTCGTGGGGGTGGCCCGCACGGTGCACGTCACCGAGCGCCTCGCCCACCGCCGCCGACTGGTGCTCGTCAGGGTGAGGGCCGACGACGCGCACCGGGGGCAGGTGCTCGACGTGGCCCGGGCGTTCGGCGCCGAGATCCTCGAGGTCTGCCCCACGAGCATGAGCGTCGCGCTCACTGCCGACCCGCGCCGCGTCGCCGACTTCCTCGACGTCCTCGCGCCCTTCGGCGTCACGGAATGCATCGACGGCGGAACGACCGCCCTGCGCACCGGGTCGACGCGCGGTGTCGCGCGGCGCCCGCACCTGAGCCGGGTGGTCGCATGAGCGCGTCCGTGGCCATGCAGCCGACGCTCGCGGCCGTCCCCGACCCCGTTCCCGGGCCCGAGCCGGTGCAGTTGCTCCGCCCGGACGGGTCGCTCGACGCGAGCTCCCCGGTCGATCTCGACGTCACGCCCGAACTGTGCCGGCGGCTGTTCCGCGACATGGTCGTCGCCCGCGCCCTCGACCGGGAGGCGTTCCACCTCCAGCGCCAAGGCCAACTGGGCCTGTGGCTCTCGCTCGAGGGACAGGAGGCCTCGCAGATCGGCTCGGCACACGCCGTACGCACGTCCGACTGGATCTTCCCGTCGTACCGCGAACACGCGGTGGGCCTCGTGCGCGGTCTCACCCCCGCCCAGCTGCTGACCCAGTGGCGCGGCACCGCCCACGGCGGATGGGACCCCGCCGACACCAGGATGCACATCTACAGCCTGGTGCTCGGCACCCAGACGCTGCACGCCACTGGCTACGCGATGGGCGTCAAGGCCGACGGCGGCGACGAGGTGGTGTTGACCTACGTCGGTGACGGAGCCATGAGCCAGGGTGACGCGAGCGAGGCGCTCAACTGGTCAGCGGTGACCGGCGCGCCCGTCGTCTTCTTCTGTCAGAACAACCAGTGGGCCATCTCGACGCCGGTCTCGGCGCAGACGGCCACGCCGATCCACCGGCGTGCCGCCGGCTTCGGGCTCGACACGTCCTACGTCGACGGCAACGACGTGCTGGCGGTCTACGCCGTCACGCGCGCCGCCGTCGAGGCCGTCCGCGCCGGCGGCCGCCCCGCGTTCATCGAGGCGCTCACCTACCGCATGGCCGGACACAGCACGTCCGACGATCCGCGGCGCTACCGCGACGCGGACGAGCTGCGGACGTGGCAGGACCGCGACCCGATCGCCCGCCTGCGCACCCTGCTGCTCACCGAGCAGTGGGGGGACGACAGCTGGCTGTCGGAGGTCGACACCGAGGCCGCCGACCTCGGCAGTCAGACCCGCGCCGCGTGCCTCGCCCTCCCCGAACCCGAGTTGGAAGCCACGTTCGCGCACACCCTCGCCGAGGAGACCGCAGCCCTCCGCGTGGAACGCCAGGAATTCACCGCGTACCGGAGGTCACTGCTGTGAGCGTCGCGAGCCTGACCGAACCCGCCGGTGCGACCGCGGTCCAGCGCCTTCCCCTCGGCAAGGCGCTCAACGCCGGCCTGCGGCGGGCCATGACGGACGACCCCAAGGTCGTCCTGATCGGGGAGGACATCGGGGCGCTCGGCGGCGTCTTCAGGGTCACCGAGGGCCTGCTCGACGAGTTCGGCCCGGACCGGGTGTTCGACAGCCCGCTGGCCGAGTCGGCCATCGTCGGCACAGCGCTCGGACTGGCGCTGCGCGGGTACCGGCCCGTGTGCGAGATCCAGTTCGACGGCTTCGTCTATCCCGGGTTCGACCAGATCGTCAGCCAGTTGGCGAAGATGCGGGCGCGGTCCGGTGGCCGGCTCGCAGTCCCCGTCACGATCCGCATCCCCGTCGGCGGCGGCATCGGAGCCGTCGAGCACCACAGCGAGTCGAACGAGGCGTACTTCTGCCACACACCGGGGCTGCGGGTCGTCGCCTGCGCGAGCCCCGCCGACGCCCACGTCATGATCCAGCAGGCCGTCGCGTGCGACGACCCGGTGATCTTCTACGAACCCAAGCGGCGCTATTGGGACAGCGCCGACGTCGTCGTCGGGGCTCCGACCGCAGAGCATCTGTCGCTGGAGCAGGCCCGCGTCGTGCGTGAGGGCACCGACGTCACCGTCATCGCCTGGGGACCGGCCGTCGGTACGGCGCTCGACGCGGCCCGGGTCGCAGGCGAGGAGGGACGGTCGCTGGAAGTCATCGACGCGAGATCGCTCTCGCCCCTGGACAGCGACGCCTTCGCCCGCTCCGCCCGCCGCACCGGTCGGGTGGTGGTCGTGCACGAGGCACCGACGTTCGCCGGGCTCGGCGCCGAGGTGTGCGCCCAGGTCACCACCCGCTGCTTCGAGTTCCTGCACGCGCCGGTCGTAAGGGTCGGCGGCTACAACGTGCCCTACCCGCCGAGCCGGGTCGAGGACCTCTACCTACCCAGCATCGACCGCGTCCTCGACGCGGTCGAGCAGGTGCTCACCTACTGACGCCGTCACGCACCGGGAGCGAGCCGCAGTGACCCAGATCTTCAACATGCCGGACGTCGGAGAAGGCCTCACCGAGGCCGAGGTGGTGACCTGGCACGTGCAGGTCGGCGACGAGGTCTCGGTGAACCAGACTCTCATCGAGGTCGAGACCGCCAAGGCCGTCGTGGACCTGCCGAGCCCCTACGCCGGCGTGGTCACCACCCTGCACTGCGCAGCCGGCGACGTCGTCCCGGTCGGTTCGCCGATCATCACCATCGGCGGCGGGACGGACGGCGAGACCCCGTCCGACAGCCCGGCCGAAAGTCCGTCCGAAAGTCCAACCGAAGCACTATCGGAGACCCGGGACGCGACGGTGGCGACACCGGAGCCGATGGCCGTCGAGACCGAGGTGTCGGCGCCGCGTCGCGAGCCCGTCCTCGTTGGCTACGGCACCCGGCACGGGGAGGTCGCGCGACGGCGCCGCAGCCCCGGTTGGTCGCCACCCCGCATCGGGTCGGGGACCGACGAGCGCACTGGCCGTGCCGCGCCCATCACTCCCCCGGTCCGCAAGCTGGCCCGCAGCCTCGGTGTCGACCCGGCGCAGGTGGCCCCCACCGGACCGCGCGGCCAGGTCACGCGCGGCGACGTCCAGCAGGCGGCCGCGCACCTCACGCCGACGGCCCGCACGGGCTCGGCGGAGCCGACCGAGACGCGCATCCCGGTCAAGGGCGTCCGCAAGCACATCGCCGAGGCCATGGTGACGAGCGCGTTCACCGCTCCGCACGTGACCGAGTGGATCACCGTCGACATCACCCGGACTCTGCGGCTGCTCGCCGACCTGCGGGCCGACCGGGCGTTCGCGAACGTGCGGCTCACCCCGCTGGTGATGGTGGCGCGCGCCGTGGTGCTGTCACTCGGCCGGCACCCGGAGATCAACGCCCGTTGGGACGACGCCGCCCAGGAGATCGTGCAGCTGCACGACGTCGGCCTGGGCATCGCCGTCGCCAGCCCACGGGGACTCATCGTGCCCAACGTCGCGGCTGCGCAGCGCCTGTCGTTCCGCGAGCTCGCCGACGCGATCGCCGGCCTGGTCGAGGACGGTCGTGCGAACCGCACGACGCCCGAGCGGATGCGCGGAGGCACCTTCACGATCACCAACGTCGGCGTCTTCGGGGTCGAGGGTGCCACGCCGATCCTCAACCCCGGCGAGTCGGCGATCCTGTCGCTCGGGAGCACCGTCGAACGCCCGTGGGTGCACAAGGGCAGGATCCGCAAGCGTTCCGTGACCACGTTGTGCCTGTCGTTCGACCACCGGCTCGTCGACGGCGAACTCGGCTCGCAGTTCCTCGCCGACGTGGGCCGCGTCCTCGAGTCGCCAGCCCGCGCGCTGTCCTGGTGACCGCGCGGCGCGCTGCGAGGGCAGCCACACCGTTTCGCTGGACGGGACCGCCGGCTGGCGTCCCCGATGGCGCAGGCCGACCCTGACCATCGTGACTTCAGCTCCCGATACCGCCGCCGTCGACGAGGCCGTGGCCCGGCTGTCGCAGGCGAGCCTCACCGGCGTGCCGTGCGCCCCCGTGCGCGACCTCGTCGGACGCGACGACGTCGCCACCGCCTACGCCGTGCAGCGCGAGCTCGCCGACCGGCGTCGCGCGGGCGGGGCGCGCGTCGTCGGACGCAAGATCGGGTTGACCGCCCCGGCGGTGCAGGCCCAGCTCGGTGTCGACCAGCCCGACTTCGGTCTGCTGTTCGACGACATGCAGGTCACCGGGACGGCGCCGATGGCCCGGTTGCTGCAGCCGAAGGTCGAGGCCGAGATCGCCTTCGTGCTGGCGGCCGGCCTCGACGACCCCGACGCGACGCCCTCGTCGGTGCGGCCCGCGGTCGCCTACGCGCTCGCCGCGATCGAGATCGTCGACAGCCGCATCGCCGGCTGGGACATCAGCTTCGGCGACACGGTCGCCGACAACGCCTCGAGCGGACTGTTCGTCCTCGGGGAACGGCAGCTGCGCCTCGACGAGTTCGAGCCGCGCGAGGTGACGATGACGCTGCTGCTGGACGGCCGGCCGGTGTCCGAAGGGCGGGGGGACGCCTGCCTCGGCGACCCGCTCGCGGCGCTCGCCTGGCTCGCCGCGACCGCGGCCCGGGTGGGCGACCCGCTGCGCGCGGGCGACGTCGTGCTGTCCGGGGCGCTCGGGCCGATGGTGGCCGTCGGCGCCGGGTCCGACGTCCGCGCCGAGCTCGACCCGCTGGGCGGCGTCGGCGTCCGCTTCGTCGAAGGAGAACGGGAATGACGCGCGTCAAGGTGGCGATCATCGGGTCGGGCAACATCGGCACCGATCTCATGATCAAGGTGCTGCGACTGTCCGACACCCTCGAGATGGGTGCGATGGTCGGCATCGATCCGGAGTCGGACGGTCTGGCCCGCGCCCGGCGCATGGGTGTGCCGACGACCTCGGACGGCGTCGACGGGCTCATCGCGCTCGAGGGCTTCGACGCGATCGGCATCGTCTTCGACGCCACCTCGGCGAAGGCGCACGTCGCGAACGCGGCGAAACTCGCCCCTTTCGGCAAGCGCCTGGTCGACCTCACCCCGGCGGCGATCGGCCCGTACACGGTGCCGGTCGTGAACCTGGAGGCGAACCTCGACGCCGACGACGTCAACATGGTCACCTGCGGCGGGCAGGCCACCATCCCGATGGTCGCCGCGGTCGCGTCGGTGACGCCGGTGCACTACGGGGAGATCGTCGCCTCGATCGCGTCGCGGTCGGCGGGGCCGGGCACGAGAGCGAACATCGACGAGTTCACCGAGACCACGAAGGCGGCGATCGAGCAGGTGGGCGGCGCCGCCCGGGGCAAGGCGATCATCGTGCTGAACCCGGCCGAGCCGCCGCTCATCATGCGCGACACAGTCCTGACCCTGACCGACCGGCTGGACGAGGCCACCCGCGCACGCGTCGCCGACGCCGTGGACGCGATGGCCGCGCAGGTCGCCGCATACGTGCCCGGATACCGACTCAAGCAGCGCGTGCAGTTCCGCGACGTCGACGCCGCGGAGGGCACCCACCTGCTGGCTCCCGGCCTGCCGGCGGGCCTGCGCACACAGGTCAGCGTGTTCCTCGAGGTGGAGGGCGCCGCCCACTACCTGCCCGCCTACGCCGGCAATCTCGACATCATGACCTCGGCCGCGCTGCGGGTCGGCGAACGCATCGCCGAACGACTCGGAATGGAGGCCCTGGCATGAGCGGCCCCACCGTCTACGTCCAGGACGTGACCCTGCGCGACGGCATGCACGCCGTGCGGCACAAATACACGATCGACGACGTCACCGCCATCGCCGCCGCGCTCGACGCGGCCGGGGTCGACGCGATCGAGATCGCGCACGGCGACGGCCTCGCCGGCTCGTCGCTGACCTACGGGGTCGGCGCGCACACCGACGACGAGTGGATCGGCGCCGTCGCGGCCGTCGTGAAGAACGCGCGGCTGACCACGTTGCTGCTGCCCGGCATCGGCACCATCGAGAACCTCGAGCGGGCCCACGAGCTCGGCATCAACTCGGTGCGCGTGGCCACGCATGCCACCGAGGCCGACATCGCCGCGCAGCACATCGCGAAGGCCCGCGAGCTCGGCATGGACGTCTCCGGTTTCCTCATGATGAGCCACATGGCCGCGCCCAGCGCGCTCGCCGAGCAGGCGAAGCTGATGGAGTCCTACGGCGCGCACTGCATCTACGTCACCGACTCCGGTGGCCGCCTCACGATGAGCGGCGTCCGCGACCGTGTCCGCGCGTACCGCGACATCCTGCAGCCGGAAACCCAGTTGGGCATCCACGCCCACCAGAACCTCTCGCTGGCCGTGGCCAACACCGTCGTCGCCGTCGAGGAGGGCGTCACGCGCGTCGACGCCTCACTGGCCGGCATGGGCGCCGGGGCGGGCAACTGCCCCATCGAGCCGCTCGTCGCGGTCGCGAACATCTCCGGCTGGGACCACCGCTGCGACCTCTTCGCCCTGCAGGACGCCGCCGACGATCTCGTCCGGCCCCTGCAGGACCGTCCGGTGCAGGTCGACCGCGAGACCCTCACCCTCGGCTACGCCGGCGTCTACTCCAGCTTCCTGCGCCACGCCGAGCGCGCAGCGACCACCTACGGCCTCGATACCCGCGACATCCTCGTCGAGGTCGGCCGCCGCGGGCTGGTCGGCGGCCAGGAGGACATGATCGTCGACATCGCCCTGGACCTCGCGGGCTCGTCCCGGTAGCTCCACGAGAACGGCGCCGGCCCCCACCCGGGGTCCGGCGCCGTCGGCGGGTTGCCTGCGCGGGTCAGGTCTGCGGCAGCGGGTCGCCCTCGAGCGAGAACTCCGACACCCGCGAGGCCTGCGTGCCGATCTTCTGGTAGAGCTCGCCGCGGGCGGCGTTCTTGGCCCGCATCGTGTCCCGGCCCTCGCGGCCGAACATGCTGGTGTAGAGCGGGAGCAGCTCGGCCGGAGCGAACTCCACGTACTGCCGGTTCTCGATCCAGACGCCCTGGAACTTGAACGGGCCGTCGAAGAAGCGCGTGTGCCAGCCCTCGGCCTCGCAGATCTCGCGGATCCGTTCCACGGACACTGCGGACTTCCAGAGCGTGTGGTTGTACGTGTAGGTGGAGACGTCCTCGTCCATCACCTTCTCCACCGCGGTCGCGACGTCGTCGGGAACCCACGCCACGTTGCTCGGCGCGAGCTCGACGAGCGTGCCGATCTCGTCGAAGAGGCACACCCACACCGACTCCGGCCCGTACGGCGGCACCGGCGGTCGGACCACCTCACCGCCCAGGATCTCGGCCAGGATCGGCGCGACATGCGCAGGATCGTTCGCGTTGAAGGACCAGTGGACGAGCATCCGTCTCTCCCGTTACGTCGTCGATGTGGCGGTGGCGCGGCGCTGGGCCAGCACCGCGAGCAGGGGCTCGGGATCGAACCAGTACACCCGGATCGTCGCGATCTTCCCGTCGCGCACGGTGATCTCCTCGGCGATCCGGACGGGGGCGCCGGAGTCGAGCAGGCGCAGGGACATGATGCGCACCGCGCGCTCGCCGTCGGCGACGACGCTCTCGACCCGCACGGACGGCAGGTCGAGCAGAGCCGACGCCCCCTTCATCACCGCGAGGAAGCCGTCGCGGCCGTGATGGATCCCGCCGTAGGGCAGGAAGGGCGGCTCGTCGAGCACGAGATCGTCGTGCAGCGTCACGAGGACGGCCTCGAGGCCGCCGGCGGACGTGCGTGAGACGAGCTCTCTGGTCGCCTCGGTGTCCGGGCTGGTCACGGGGTGTGACGCTAGCGCGCAGCGCATCGCCGACGGCCGCTTCCGGTCCACATCGTGATTCGGCGCCCCGTCCCGCCCAGTGGGTCGCGACGTTTGGCACGGCAGCCGTCGCGTGGGTCCATGGCCCTCCCGGCCACGGCGGTGCGCCACCGCCCCGGCCGCCCGGCGACGAAGGGATGACAGCAGATGCCGATCAGCGACTGGGATCCGACCTCGATCGAGGTCCGTGACCATTCCGACGCCGTGCTCGCACGGATGCGGGCCGAGTGTCCCGTGGCCTGGAGCGACGCGTTCGGCGGGTTCTGGGCGCTCTCGAAGTACGAGGACATCAACTACGCCGGTCGGCACCCCGAGATCTTCAGCATCGAGGAACAGTTCGTCATCCCGCAGCAGGACTTCGGCGGCATCCGCTGGAAGCCGCAGCAGAGCGACCCGCCGGAGCACAAGAAGTACCGGGACGTGTTGCAGCCCGCCTTCACGCCGGCGCGGGTGCGCTCGTTCGAGAAGCGGTTCCGCGAATTCGCGATCGAGCTGATCGAGTCGGCCGGCCGGCCGTCCGAGATCGAGTTCTGCCGCGACTACGGACGGCCGTACACCGGCGGTCTGCTCTGCCTGTTCCTCGGCTTCCCCGACAGCGACAAGCATCAGCTGACCGAGTGGACGATGCGGACGCTCGCGGCCGCCCACGCCCAGGACCTGCCCGCGCTGTCGGCGGTGTTCCAGGAGATCTCGGCCTACATCACCGCGCTGCGCGAGGACCGCCGGGCGAACCCCCGGCCGCCGGGCGAGGACCTCATGAGCCAGGTGCTGGCAGGTCGTGTCGACGGTGAGCCGCTCAGCGATCCCGACATCGAGGGCATGTTCAAGCAGTTGATGAGCGCCGGTCACGAGACGAGCGGGACGACGCTGGCGTCGCTGGTGCATTACCTGGCCGAGAACCCGGACCTGCAGGACCGCTTGCGTCAGGACCCCGGGCTCGTCCCGGCGGCGGTCGAGGAGGCGATCCGGATGTGGGGCGCCGTGTTCGGTCTGGCGCGGACGACCAGGTGCCCCGTCACCCTGCGGGACACGACGATCCCGGAGGGCGAGCTCGTCGCTCTGCTCTGGTCGTCAGCCGGCAACGACGAGGAGATCCACCCGGACGCGGACGTGTTCCGGCTCGATCGCGAACGCAACGCCAAGCATCTCTCCTTCGGCACCGGCGTCCACCGGTGCATCGGCGCCGACCTCGCCCGGATGTCGCTGCGCGTCGCGGTCGAGGAACTGCTCGCACGCACGATCAGCATCACGCCCGCCGGCCCGACGAGCGGCGCGGCCTGGCCGGCCCGCGGCATCGGCCATCTCCCCCTCACCGTCGAATGGGCCGGCTGAGGGCGGCGTCCGCACACAGTCGTCCGCCCCTGGGACCGTGGTGGTCCCAGGGGCGGAGCTGTCGCCGGGTGCCGGAGGTAGTCGCTGTCAGTACGTGACCGGGAGTTCGGCGATCCCGTACACCATCTTGGTGTCGCGGAACGCCAGCTCCGACATCGGGACGGCGAGCCGCAGGCCGGGCAACCGATGGAACAGGGTCCAGAACGCGATCTGCATCTCCACCCGTGCCAGCGTGAGACCGAGGCAGAGGTGGACGCCGTGACCGAAGCCGAGGTGCTTGCGGACCGCGCTGCGCAGGTCGAGGCGGTCCGGGTCCTCGAACGCGCGGGGGTCGCGGTTGGCCGCCGGGACGTTGATGATGACGCCGTCGCCGGCACGGATGAGCGCACCGCCGACCTCTACGTCCTCGGTGGCCACACGGACCAACCCGTTCTCGATGACCGACAGGTAGCGCATGAGTTCCTCGACAGGCGCGGCGAGCGAGGCGGGGGTTTCAGCGTCCGTGATCGCCGCGCGCTGGTCGGGGTTCTCGAGGATCGCCAGCGTGCCCATCGCGATCATGTTGGCCGTCGTCTCGTGCCCCGCGACGATCAGCAACATGCACATGCCGACGAGATCCTCGACGCCGAGCGCTCCGGATGCCACCTGGTCGGCCAGCAGCCGGCTGATGATGTCGTCGCCTGGCTCGTGCTGCTTGCGGGCGACGAGCTCGCCGAGGTACCCGGCCAACCGGCCGGTCGCCGCGATCATCTCGTCCGCGCTCGACTTCATGTCCATCATGACGGCGGTCGACTGCTGGAACACGTCGTGGTCGTCGAAAGGCACCCCGAGCATGATCGACATGGCCAGTGACGGCATCGGCAGCGCGAACTGTTCGACCAGATCGGCCCTGGGTCCGGACGCGAGGATGTCGTCGACGAAACGATCTGCGATGTCCTGCAGCGGCGCCCGCATCGCCTCGATGCGGCGCGCGGTGAACTCCCGGGTGAGCATGCCGCGCATGCGGGCGTGCTCGGGGTCGTCCATGCGCAGGAACGTCCGGCGCATCGGCATCTTCGCGTCGCGTTCGGACGCGGCCGGCAGGCCACGACTGCCGTCGGCGCTGAAGCGCGGATCGGCCAGCACAGCACGCACGTCGGCGTGGCGGGTGACCAGCCATGGCTCGGTGCCGTTCCACAGCCGCACGCGCTCCGTGCCCGTGGACTCCCGGATGTCGACATAGTCCTCCGGCGGGTCGAAGGGACACGCGCCGCGCAGCACCGGGTAGATGTGGCCGGTTGTCTCGTGACTCAGCATGGGTCTCCTTGAGGTCGTCGCCGGGGTCACCGACGGTGCCGCGAACGGGTGGCGGGCCGAGCGAAGTACCGCGGCGCGGACCCGTCAACGGACCGGTTCCGCCCTGCGAGAACCCGGCAGCAACCACCCGGCCTCATCAGGTGAGACGTGTGACTCGTCCGGCGGCACGCGCGTGGTCAGACTGCGGACGCCGGCCACCACCGTCGCCCCGTCCCCGCAGACCCGTACCGAACGGAGAAGACGCCCATGGCATCCCCTCGCAGCGACCTCTACATCGGAGGCGCGTTCCGTCCGGCCCACTCCGGCGCGACGGTCACGTTGACGAACCCGGCGACCGAGCAGGTGATCACGACCGTCCCGGAGGCGGGCGCCGAGGACGTCGACGCCGCCGTGCGCGCGGCGCGCGGCGCGTTGGGTGAGTGGAGCGCATTGCAGCCGAAGGAGCGCGCCGATGTCCTCGACGCCGTCGCCGACGCCTACGACGCCCGCAGCGATGAGATCAAGTCGCTGATCACCGAGCAGAACGGCTCGCCGCAGTGGTGGACCGGATTCACCGACGGCGCCGGTACCTACCGTTTCGCGGCGATGCTCGCGCGCCAGTTCGAGGTCGAGGAGCTGAGCGAGATGCTCGGCTCGCGCGGCATCATCCGTCGTGAGGCCGTCGGCGTGGTCGCGGCGATCGTCCCCTGGAACGCGCCGCAGGCGCTGCTGGGCGGCAAGGTCGGGATGGCGCTGGCGGCGGGGTGCACCGTGGTCGCCAAGCCGTCGCCCGAGACGTCCCTCGACGCTCTCGTTCTGGGCGAGGTGTTCATGGCCGCGGGCATCCCGGCCGGTGTCATGAACATCGTCACCGGCGGGGCCCCCACCGGCGACGCACTCGTCCGTCACGACGGAGTCGACAAGGTCGCGTTCACCGGCTCGACGGCCACCGGACGCGCGATCGGCGCGATCTGCGGCGAGCGGTTGACACCGTTGACGGCCGAACTGGGCGGCAAGTCCGCCGCGCTGCTGCTCGACGACGCCGACCTGGACGTGTTCGCCGCGGCCATCAACCCGCAGTGCATCCCGTACAGCGGCCAGGTGTGCTTCGCCGCATCCCGGGTGCTCGCCCCACGCAGCCGCCTCGGCGAGGTGCTGGACGCGATCACCACCACTCTGGAGGCCACGCAGGTCGGTGACCCCAGCGATCCGGCGACCACCATCGGCCCGATCGTCACCGCCCGTCAGCGGGACCGCGTCGAGTCCTACATCCGCTACGGCCTCGACGAGGGCGCAAAGGCCGTGCTCGGCGGCGGACGACCGGCCGGACTGGACCGCGGCTACTACGTGAGCCCGACGGTGTTCAGCGACGTGACGCCGCGCATGCGGATCTTCCAGGAGGAGATCTTCGGCCCGGTTCTGACCGTGACGGCGTACGACGACGAGCAGGACGCGATCGCGCTGCACAACGATTCGCAGTACGGCCTGAACGGGCTCGTGTACAGCGGCGACGTCGGCCGCGCGACCGACGTCGCACGGCGGTTGGAGACCGGCCGGGTGTGCGTCAACGGCGACTGGGGTCCGCCGAACCCGTTCTCCGGCTACAAGAACAGCGGCGTGAACGGCGGTGGGTTCGAACGCATCGAGGAGTACGTGCAGGTGAAGACGATCTCGCAGCCGACCGCCTGACCCGCACGTTCACGACACTCACGAGGAGAACGCAATGGCACGAGTCGAGGGCAAGGTCGCCTTCATCACCGGGGCGGCGCGCGGTCAGGGACGCAGCCACGCGGTGCGGTTGGCCGAGGAGGGCGCCGACATCATCGCGATCGACATCTGCGCGCCGGTCAAGACCAACATCGCCAAGCCCGCGACGGAGGAGGACCTGGCCGAAACCGTCCGCCAGGTCGAGGCGCTCGACCGGCGCATCGTCGCGAGGACGGTCGACGTCCGCGACTTTGACGCCCTGTCCGCTGCAGTCACGGACGGGGTGGCGCAGCTCGGACGGCTCGACGTCGTCGTCGCCAACGCGGTCAGCTGGTCCCACGGCCTCACCCAGGACCTCAGCGAGGCCGAGTGGAGCGAGACGCTCGACGTGGCCGTCACCGGGGTGTGGAACACCTGCCGCGCGACCCTGCCGACGCTGCTGTCCCAGGGCCAGGGCGGGTCGATCGTCATCACGAGCTCCTCGGTGGCGATCAAGGCCGCCCCGAACATGGCGCACTACGTGTCGGCGAAGCACGCGCTGGTGGGCCTCATGAAGTCGCTGGCACTGGAGAACGCGGCGCACTCGATCCGGGTGAACACGATCCACCCGGGTCCGGTCAACACCGACCTGATCCACAACCAGACGAGTTACGACCTGTTCGCCCCCGACCTGCCGAGCGGCAACCGCGACGTGTTCACCGAACGGCTCGCCCCGTTGCTGGCGCTGCCCATCCCGTGGCTCGAGTCGATCGACATCTCCAACGCGGTCCTGTTCCTCGCCTCCGACGAGGCCCGCTACGTCACGGGCACCACCATGGTCGTCGACGGTGGCGCCACGATCATCTGAACGCGCCCCGGCCACGCTCGACGCTTGTCCGCCGTCGGGTTCCGGCGCACGTCACGCGGGCGGGACGCCGTCGCCACGGCCCCGTCCCCTTTCCCTGGAGGGATGCCATGCTCCAGACGGCTCTCCTGCCGGACGTCACACCGCTCTACGTGGGATACGACGACGTGGAACTGCGACACATCTCGCTGGTGCCGTACATGCCGGGCCTCGAGGCGGTGTGCGGAGAGCCCCTGCGCAGAACGGCGCACCCCGGCCCATGGCGCGCCGTCATCGGCGCCGTCACCTGTCCGGCGTGCCGGGGTATCGGGGTCGGCTTCGTGAGCACCGGCGCGCTCGCTCCGGCCGTCGGCCCCGGGCGAGTTCGTTGACGTGACGGGCACCTGCGGGACTGCTGTGGAAGCGCTCGCCCGTCCCAGGCGGGGCAATTACACCCTGCCCGCGTCCCGTCGCGTTACGCTGCAGTTCGACCAATAGAGGACCGGGACCGCTACACCCGGGTATTCGGCGAGTAACGGTGCGCGCACAGGCCCCGAATGCCTGCGTTGACGGGGAATCACACAAGGGTGAGGCCGTGAGACCTCATAATCCCTGGGTCGCGGGTTCGAGCCCCGCCCGCCCCACAACCCCCGAATGTCGGGGGCCGGTCGCGCGGTGAGTCGTGGCGTCGTTCCGCACAGCGGCGGGACGGTGTGATCGTCCTTCACCCCCAGCGCTGTCACCGCCAACCGAAGACTCAGTGCTCGTCCGGTGGCATCGAAGACGGAACGTCTCGTCATTGCACCGGGCGCTCGGGCCCCAGGTCGATGGGTCCGCCCTGCCAACCTGTTCTGGCGCCACGATGATCGCCGGTCGGAGGGCGCGTACCGACACGAAGGCGCGAGGGTGCCTGGTCATGCGCTGCAGGACGAACTCCTTTCGGTGGATCCCTGCGCTCAAGCCGGACGCCGCCCCGCCGATGAGTCATACGTGACCAGATGGCAGGTTCAGCAGCGACGACGTCCAGAAACCCGCGTGGTTCGCCGGCTGCTGACCAGGCTCGGGCTGGGTCATGCGGACACCTCGGTTGCGATGGGGTGCACGCTGCTGCTGCTGACGGGCACGTTGACAGCCGCAGCCGCCCCGATCTCGCATCTCGACAAGCGGGCGTGGATAGCCCTGGGCGCGGTGTCAGCCGTCATGGTCTGCCTGACCGCGCTCAGCGTAGTGATCGACTGGCGCCCGTTACCGACGCCGGCTTTGCTTCTCTTCCCCGTCATGGTGTTCGCAGCCTTTTTCGCGCTGGGGATGCACAGCCACGGGTCGTTCGCGCCCCTGTCCGGGTTCTTCACGTTGTGCTTCGGCTACGCCGGACTGACCCAACGGCCGCGACGCAGCCTCCTGCTCGTCCTGCCGTCGTCGCTGGCGTTGGTTTCCATCTACGGAAAGCTCGATTCCGAAGTCGGGATCCGCCTCGCCGTGGCGACCAGCGTATGGATCATTCTGGCCGAAGTGCTTAGCGGCTTCGTGGCCCGCCAGCACGTGATGGAGGCGTCGTTACGAGCCGCCGCTTTCAGCGACCCGCTGACCGGCTTGCCCAACCGCCGCGACCTCAACGTGCGCCTGGCCACGTGCCAGCCCGGCACGACGCTCATCGTCTGCGACCTCGACCACTTCAAACGTATCAACGACGAGCAGGGTCACAGCGTCGGCGACCAGGTCCTTGCCGACTTCGGCAGTGCCATGCGTGCGACCCTGCGCGAGGACGACTACTGCGCCCGCTTCGGCGGAGAGGAGTTCGTACTCGTCCTTCCGTCGACCACGCCCGAACAGGGCTTGACAGTGCTCGATCGGCTCCGCCAGCGGTGGCACCTGCTGCAGCCGACCGTCACGTTCTCCGCCGGTATCGCGTGCTGCCGCGACGGCCGCAACGCCACGCTGACCCTCGCCGCCGCCGACACCGCCCTGTACGACGCCAAGGACGCAGGACGCAACACCGACCGGCTCGACAACGGCACTTCGCGCCGCAGCGTCGGCAGCAGTCACGCCGACAACCGAATCGATCCCGCGCCCGAGCCGAACGCAACCCGACAGCGTCAAGTCAGCTGACTCCGGGCACACGTGCACCCAAGTCGGCAGGACCCCTCACGGTGGACGGATGGTCGAACGTGACGGCCCTCGCAATGGCGCCCGGGTGTAGCCGGCGATCTTCGCGTTCTGCGGAATCGTCGGATCGAGGACCGTCCCCGGATCGCCGGCCGAAGACCGGTCGTCGCGTCGGCCGCGCGCGTCGCCGATCTGTTGGGTGCCCGCCGCGAAACGCGACCTGGGCCGACACCGACTCCTGGGTCAGGTCGTGTCGGACGCCGCGGGCAGCCGCAGCGTGACCCGGTTCTGACCGTCGTCGGAGATGACGGTGACCGTGCCCCGTTGCTGGTAGTGGAACGCCCCGAGTTTGATGCGTCCGCCGGCCTCGACGGTCGAGGAACGTGGCAAGCCCGAGTTCCAATCGGCCGGGTTGAACATCACCCGTCTGACGGTGAAGCCGTCGTCGCCGTCGCCGTCGTCGCGCATCGCGCGGACGAGCTCGGGCAACTCGGCGACGAGGTCGCCGCTGCGAGGAGTCCACTCCTGGTGAGCGTGGACGGACTGCGAGAGGGAGGCCATGAGCCGGGCCTGTCCGGCCGCGCGCCGGCGGCCAGGTAGCTGGTTCGCCAGGAGCGCGTCCGACATCGAGTGGTCGGTCGCGGAGAACCGCTGACGTGGCGAGCCTACGCGCTGTCGGTGCCGGGCACGGCTGCTGCGCGCAGCAGGGCGAACTCCAGCGTCTGGTGCGCGGACAAGGCATTGCCCGGAGTGCTCGCCATCGCCATCGCGGCGGTGGCGGCGCGGCGGCTCGTGTCGGGCGGGACGAGAAGGAGCACGAGGCGGCGGCGGCCGGTGCACTGCAGGACCGCGAGGTGCGGTTCCGGCAGGCCGTACCAGCTCAACGTCGGACTGTGGGTGGCGAAGGCCCGGAACATCAGGGGCGCGCCGGGCCACTCGCTTCGGTTCAGGGACACGCCGATGACGGCGGGTACGGACGGCGCCGCGGTGACCAGCATGAGCGGAAGCTCGCTGACGAGATCGTCACTCGTCGGCCACCAGGCGCCGTGCAGGCGATCCAGCAGTGCCGGACGGGTCGACAACGCCAGGCGGGCAGGCGCAGGGCAGGTCATCGGCCACCGCGCCGCGGGTGGTCCTGCAGATGAGAGCGGCTGACTGCAGCCATGGTGAGCAGGGGCAACGACGTTTCCGTCCCGGACGGGCTGTCCTGCCGATGATCGCGGTCCGAGGGTTCGGGTCGATCGCGCGCGTCGCCGACGCCCGGACAACCCGCGGCAGGAGCCGGACGAGGTGACGACCTCACCCTACGTTCCGGGCACGCAGTGGCGGCCCGGCACGAGGGTCCGCACCGGTCCGCTCGCGCGACGGCGGGCGATCCTGCCGGCGAGGACCCGGCTCCGGCGCCGTAACGAGTTCGTCGCGGAAGGCGCGTCTGGGCAACAGCGACGACACCGTTTGCATCCCTTGTCGCTTTTGGGCGTGGACCGCGTGCCAATCGACCCGGAGGTGACCACATGCCCCAACAAAAGGGCAGACCCTGGCGGAGCGCACGTGGCGGACTCGATCCGGGGGGACGGGTCGTCGGCGGCGTTTCAGTACCCCGCTCCACGTCGCCGATCCGGGGGGAACCAGTGGCGTGGGGCGCGGGCACACGAGAGCTGACGCAATCGATGGAGCTCGGCTTCTCCTCGAGGAGCATGCTCGCGGGGCGGTTCGGTCAGCCCCGTCGGACTTCGGGCGGGCCGAGCAGTTCCGCCGCGAGCGTGTCGACGCGCGCCTTGATGTCCTCCCGCACCTGGCGAACGACCTCGATGGGTTGGCCGGCGGGGTCGACGAGGTCCCAGTCCTCGTAGCGCTTCCCGGGGAAGTAGGGGCAGGTGTCGCCGCAGCCCATCGTGATGACGACGTCGGCGCGGGACACCGCGTCGGTGGTGAGCAGCTTGGGCTGTTCGGCGGCGATGTCGATGCCGACCTCGCGCATGGCTTCGACGGCGGTGGGGTTGATCTGGTCGGCGGGTTCGGAGCCTGCGGAGCGGATGTCGACGCGGTCGCCAGCGAGTCGGGCCAGCCATCCGGCGGCCATCTGGGAGCGGCCGGCGTTGTGAACGCAGACGAACAGGACGGTGGGACGGTGGCTCATGACGTGGTCACTTCCGGATCGGTCTTCGCCGGGTAGTAGCGCCGGCGCAGCCAGAGGGCGACGTAGACGAGGGCGACGAGGACGGGCACTTCGACAAGGGGTCCGACGACGCCCGCGAGGGCTTGGCCGGAGGTGACGCCGAAGACGCCGATCGCGACCGCGATGGCGAGTTCGAAGTTGTTGCCTGCGGCGGTGAACGCGACGGTGGCGGTCTTGGCGTAGCCGAGCCGCAGCCGGTGGCCGAGGGCGAACCCACCGCCGAACATGAGCGCGAAGTACACGAGCAGTGGCAGGGCGATGCGCACGACGTCCCACGGCTTCGAGGTGATGGTGTGGCCCTGCAGAGCGAACAGCACCACGATCGTGAACAGCAGCCCGTAGAGGGCCACCGGCCCGATCTTGGGCAGAAAGCGGTCTTCGTACCAGCGCACGCCCCGCGCTCTCTCGCCGACGGTGCGGGTGAGGTAGCCGGCCACGAGCGGGATGCCGAGGAACACGAGCACGGAGACGACGATGGTGCCGATGGAGAAGCCGGCGCGGACCTGGTCGAGGCCGAGCCAGCCGGGCAGGACCTGCAGGTAGAACCAGCCCAGCAGTCCGAACGCCGCGATCTGGAAGACGGAGTTGATCGCGACGAGCACGGCGGCGCTCTCGCGGTCGCCGCAGGCGAGGTCGTTCCAGATGAGCACCATGGCGATGCAGCGGGCAAGTCCGACGATGATCAAACCGGTGCGGTACTCGGGCAGGTCGGGCAGCAGCAGCCAGGCGAGCGCGAACATCAACGCCGGCCCGAGCAGCCAGTTCAGGACGAGCGAGGCGACGAGCAGCCGACGGTCGCCGGTCACGCGGTCCAGGTGTCGGTAGCGGACCTTGGCCAGCACCGGATACATCATCAGCAGCAGCCCGATCGCGATCGGGAGACTGACCGAGCCGACCTTCATGCTGTTGAGCGCGTCGTCGAGCCCGTCGACGGTGCGGCCGAGGACCAGCCCGAGCGCCATCGCGGCGATGATCCACACCGCGAGGAACCGGTCGAGGGTGGAGAGCCGGCGCAGCACGGGGACGTCCAGGTCGGACGCCGACCCGGCGGTCGTCGTGTCCGTCGATCCGGCTGCGGACGGGCCCTGCCGGTCGAGGTGCGTCATGCCGGCTTGACGGCCCGGATCAGCGCGGAGTGCATGCCCTCGGCCGCCTCGTGGGTGAACGTGACGTCGACGTCGCTGAACCCGACCGAAGCCAGCCCGTCGAGGTATTCCGCACGGGACAGGGCGCCGGCGATGCAGCCGACGTAGGAGCCCCGCTCGGCCCGCTCGGCCGGGGTCAGGTGGTCCTCGGCGACGACGTCGGAGATGCCGATGCGGCCGCCGGGAGACAGGACGCGGAACATCTCGGCGAGCACGGCCGGCTTGTCGGTCGAGAGGTTGATGACACAGTTCGAGATGACCACGTCGACCGCGCCGTCGGGCAGCGGGACGTCCTCGATCGTGCCCTTGAGGAACGTGACGTTGTCAGCACCGGCCTTCGCCTTGTTCGCCTCGGCGAGAGCGAGCATCTCGTCGGTCATGTCGACGCCGTAGGCGTGGCCGGTCGGCCCGACCCTGCGCGCGGACAGCAGCACGTCGATGCCGCCGCCCGAACCGAGGTCGAGCACCTTCTCCCCCGGGTGGAGTTCGGCGACCATCATCGGGTTGCCGCACCCCAGGGAGGCGGCGACCGCCTCGGCGGGGAGTTCGCCCTGTTCGTCGGCGGAGTACAGCGCCGAGCCGAACGCGTCGTCGACCTCGCCGGTGCCGCTGCAGCAGTCCGTTTCGAGAACGTCGAGCGCGTCGCGGCCGTCGCCGACGGCGGTCGCTGCCGCGGCGTATCGGGCGCGGACCTCGTCACGCAGTTCGGTGTCCGACCGGGTCATGGTGCGCTCCTCTGATTGACATGCGTCGATGGATCGAGCGTCCTCGATGTATCGACGGATGTCAATGCAAGTGGCAGGCTGGTGGCATGCCCGCACGCACCGACCTACCGATCCGCCCGGCGGACGCCGTCGCATGCTGTTCGCCGTTGACCGCGGGCGCACTCGACGTCGACGCCGCCGAGCGACTCGCGCGCGTGTTCAAAGCACTGAGCGACCCCACCCGCATCAGGTTGCTCTCCCTCATCGCCGCCGCGGACTCGGGCGAGGCCTGCATCTGCGACCTCACCGAACCCGTCGGACTCTCGCAGCCCACCGTCTCCCACCACATGAAGTCACTCGTCGACGCAGGCCTCGTCACCCGCGAGCAGCGCGGCCGGTGGGCGTTCTACGCCGTCGTGCCCGAGGCGCTCCAAGGAGCGAGCGCGGCACTCACCTCGTGACCCCACGGGGTCCGCACATCGGCGTGGACCGCTCGAACAGGTTTGCGGGTACCCCCCGGGGTATGTAAAGTAGACGCCGTGAAGATCGAAGCCGAGGCGACGGACGCAGTCGTGAAGCGCCTGCGCAGGATCGAGGGCCAGGTCGGCGGCATCATCAAGATGCTGGAGGACGGTCGCGACTGCGAGGAGGTCGTGACCCAACTCGCCGCTGCCAGCCGCGCCCTGGACCGAGCCGGCTTCAGCCTGCTGTCGACCGGCATGCGTCAGTGCATGACCGCGGTCGCCAACGGCGAGTCGGAGCCGATGAGCCCGGAACGCATGGAGAAGCTCTTCCTCTCCCTCGCCTGACCCGCACGACAACGGAACCCGGCGTCGAGTTCCGCGGTCTCGATACCCTGCCCCGTACCGCATACTCGGAGTGACGACATGACCACGACCCGTCCCCGTCCGGTGCCGGTCGCGCCCCTGCCGTCCGACCCGGCTGCCACGCCGGGACTGCTCGGACGGCTCGGACGCTGGACCGCAACGCACCTGCGCGCCGTCCTGCTGATCTGGCTCCTGGTCGGGGCGGCCTTCGGAGCGTTCGCGCCGCAGGTGCAGTCGGCGCTGTCCGGTGCGGGGTGGGTCGACTCGGGCAGTCAGTCCGTCGCCGCCCGTGAGGTCATCCAGCGCGACTTCGGCGGCCAGGGCGCGACGTCCCTGCAGGTCGTGGTCCACATCGCCGATCGACCCCTCGCCGAGGACCCGGCCGCGCGACGCATCGTGCAGCGGGTCGAGCGCCTGCTGGACGCCGAGCCGCGGATCTCCACGGTGACGTCGCCGATGCCCGGCTCGACGCTCTCGAGAGACGGCCGGACCGCCGTCGTCCAGGGCGGCGCCGCGGCGGACGCGAACGGGATGGTCCGCGCGGCCGACCATCTGAAGGAACCGCTGGCCGCCCTGGCGACCAGCACGGTGTCGGTCAACCTCACCGGCGACAGCGCGCTCTGGTCCGACTTCAACGCCGTCAACCACGAGGCGATGATCCGCTCCGAGGTGCTGTCGTGGCCGGTCACGATGTTCGTGCTCGTCCTCGCGTTCGGAAGCCTCGTCGCCGCGGGACTGCCGCTGATGCTGACGCTGGTGGGGCTGCTCACCGCAGCGGGCGGGCTCGTGCTCGCCACCCACGTCGCGCCGGTCAGCATCTGGGCGCTGAACTTCGCGATGATGTTCGCGCTCGCGCTCGGCATCGACTACGCGCTGTTCCTCGTCGTCCGCTTCCGGGCCGCCCTGCAGCGCCGCGGCGCGCGGCCCGGAGACCGGCAGGCCGCCGTCGACGCGGTGGCCGAGACCATGGCCACGGCCGGCAAGGCGATCGCGTTCTCCGGCGTCACCGTGCTGATCTCGTTGTCGACCGTCCTGCTCGTCCCGTCACCGGCGTTCCGGTCCATGGCGCTGGGCATCATGCTGGCCGTCATCGCCGTCCTCGCGGCGACCCTCACCCTGCTGCCCGCCGTCCTGGGACGACTCGGCACCAAGGTCGACAAGGGCCGGCTGACGCGCATCCGGTCGAGGCGCGACCGCACCACCCGTCACCGTGGCGCGCACGCACGTCAGCCGATCGGGCAGCGACGCGGTCTGGAGAAGCTGCTGCACCGCTGGGGGGCGGTGCTGCACCGCCGCCCGTGGCTGACCGGCGGCCTGACGCTGGTCGTCCTCGCCGTCCTGGCGGCGCCGGCCCTGTCCTTGCGCACCGGGATGCCGTCGATCGCGATCGTCCCGGCCGACCAGCAGTCGCGCGCCGGGTACGAGCAGATCGTCGCCGCCTTCGGCCCCGGGGCCCCCGGCACCCTTCAGGTCGTCACCGGCACGGGCGACGCCGACACCACCCGACGCGTGCTGAGCGCCGATCGCGGCGTCGCGGCGGTGCTGCCCGCCGGTCGCAGCTCCGACCGCACGATGCTGATGGTCGTCCCCACGACGGACGCCTCCGCGCCGGCCACCGGGGCGACCATCGACCGGCTCCGCACCGAGGTCCCGTCCGGGACCCTCATCGGTGGCGCCGCCGCCGAGAACCACGACCTCGAGACCGCGCTGTCGCACCGCACGCCACTGGTGTTCGGCCTGCTCGTCGGCCTGGGATTCCTGCTGCTGCTCGTCGCTCTCGGCAGCCCGCTGGTCGCCTTCGTCGGCACCGTGACCAACCTGGCCTCCATCGCCGGCGCGTTCGGGGTGGCGAAGTTGATCTTCCAGGACGGCCACCTGTCCGGGGTGCTGAACTTCGAACCACAAGGCTTCGTCGACGCGTGGGGGCCGCTGTTCTTCGGTGCCATGCTCACCGGCGTCGCGATGGACTACACCCTGTTCCTGCTGTCGGCCGTCCGCGAGCACTACGACACGGAGGACGACCCCCACGAGGCCGTGCGCGAGGCGCTGCGCACGTCGGGCAGGGTCGTCGTCGCTGCAGCGGGCGTCATGGTTGCCGTGTTCCTGACCTTCGCCCTGTCCGGACCGCTGGCCCCCAAGGAGATGGGCGTCATCCTCGCCGTCGCCGTGTTCCTCGACGCCCTGCTCGTGCGCCTGGTACTGCTGCCCGTGATCCTGCGCGTCACCGGACGGGCGGCCTGGTACTCACCGCGCTGGCTCGGCCGGGCCCTGCCCACCGTCCGCTTCGGCCACTGACATCACCCGACCAGGAAGCAGGAAATCATGAGCAGTTACGGAATCCGTGTCGATCTCGCCACCGACCTCGCCACCGCCCGCCCCCTCGTCGAAGCAGCACTCGCCGACCAGGGCTTCGGCGTACTCACCGAGATCGACGTCGCCGCGACCATGAAGAAGAAGCTCGACCTCGACGTCCCGGGCCAGCTCATCCTCGGCGCCTGCAACCCCTCGCTCGCCCACCGCGCCCTCGGCAGCGAGGAGTCGATCGGCCTCCTGCTGCCCTGCAACGTCGTCCTGCGCGACATCGGCACCCCCGGCCACCCCCGCACCGCGGTCGAGGCCATCGACCCCGCCGTCATGGTCCGTTTCACCGGCAACACCGAGCTGCAACCCGTCGCCGACGAGGCCGGGGCGAAGCTGACCGCGGCGCTCCGAACACTGGACCACACCCCCTAACGCAGGTCTCCCCTCGCGCCGGCGCCGACCGTGGCGAGGACGGCGCTGGCGCGGGCGACCAGTTCGGCGCCGGAGCTGATCCGGCACGTCGCGAAGGCCGTCCGCCGGCCGATGCGGTCCACCGTCGTGACCGCCTGCACCCAGCGCCCTGGCGGAGCGGGCACGAGGAAGTCCATCGTCAACGACACCGTGCGGAAGGTTCGTCCGTCCGCAGCGACCAGATGCGCGCCTCGGGCGGCGGCGACATCGGCGAGCGTGGCGAGAAAACCGCCGTGCGCACTACCCATCGTGTTCGCGTGCTGCTCGGTCACCTCGAGCCAGAACGTGGGCTTCGCGGCGCCGTCGTCGACGTACAGCGGGCCGACGAGGTTCAGGAACGGGGTTGTCCGGAGTTCGCGCAACTGGTTCCGGTCCGAGTGCACGCTGTCACCTCTGGGTGGTCGGGTCCGGGCGCCAGGCTACGACCGTCTCCGGGACCATGGATCGGAGACACCACACTCCTGATGTTGTCATCAGCCCTGATCGAGCGTGGTCCTATGCTCGACCCGTGCCTCCCTCCGAACCCACCTCCCGGTTCGACCGCCGCAAGGCCCGCACCCGGGCTGCGCTGGTGACCGCCGCGCGGACGCTGATGTCGGGTCGCGACCCGTCGTCCGTCAGCATCCAGGAGATCACCGAGACCGCCGACGTCGGATTCGGCTCCTTCTACAACCACTTCGAGTCGAAGGACGAGGTGTTCGGCGAGGCCATCGCCGAGGTGCTCGACGAGCACGGCGCGATGCTCGACCGGATCACCGCCGGCCTGAGCGATCCGGCCGAGGTGTTCGCCGCCTCGGTGCGCATCACCGCACGCTTCCCCAAGACGCATCCCGACCTGGCCGCGGTGATCGCCCGCGCCGGCCTCGACCACCTCGCCGGACCGCGTGGCCTCGCCCCCCGGGCGCTGCGCGACATGGAACGGGCGAAGGAGTCCGGTCGCTTCACCTATGCCGATCCGCACATCGCCCTGGCGTGCGTGGGCGGGTCACTGCTGGCCGTCGTCCAGCTGCATCGCACGAACCGTCGCGGCATCGACCGCGCGTCCGACGAACTGGCCGCGAACCTGCTGCAGATGCTCGGCCTGCCCCGCACCGAGGCCATGGCGATCGCGCGGCGCGAACTCCCCCGGCCGCCGCGCCGCCGCACCGGGTGAGCCGAAGCATGTTGTAACGGATCACAGCACTGACGAAACCTTTGGCAGACCGCTACCGCAGAACTGATGCTGTCATCACTTCAGTCGAGGACAGCGAGGGTCATGTGATGACGGGCACGACGACACGTCGCGCCGGGGCGGTCACCGGGGTCCCCGACTCCGAGCCGTCGCGGCACGGTGAGTTGCACAGCGAACACGGCGCCGAACTCGGCGACCCCGCCGACCGCGCCGGCAACCCCGTGATCAAGGTCGTCGACCTCGCCTGGCTCGAGTTCACGAAGCCCGACCTCGACGCCGCGGAGCGGTTCGCCCACGACTTCGGCTTCGCCACCGCTGCTCGCACCGCGGACGCGTTGTACCTGCGAGGCACGCTCGCGGGCGGTGTCTGCGCCGTCGTCCGCAGGGGACCACGCTCGGCCTTTCTCGGACCGACCCTGCTGGCGGCCGACCGCGACGACGTGGCTCGTCTCGCCGCCGCGCACGCCGTGCCGACCACCCGCCTCGACGACCCGTGCGGCGGCGTCGCCGTCGAGTTGCACGACCCGTCCGGGATGCCGGTGCGCGTCGTCGCCGGCGTGACCTCGTACCCCGAACTCGAGCGACAGCGGCCGCTCGCGACGAACACGCCCGACGCGCTGGTGCGCATCAACGCGACCCAGCGGCCGCCGCGCGAACCGGCGCGCATCGAACGCCTCGGCCACGTCGTCGTCGAGTCGGCGTCCTTCGACCGCGACCTCGACTTCTACCTGCACAACTTCGGCCTCATCGTGTCCGACTTCCTGTTCTACGCCGGCCAACGCGACCGCGGCCCCACGATGGCCTTCATCCGGTGCGACCGCGGTGACACGCCGTCCGATCACCACACGCTCGCCATGAACCTCGGCCCCGGTCGCCGCTACATCCACTCCGCGTACCAGGTCGCGGGGCTGGACGCGATGGCCGCCGGACAGGCGTACCTCGCCGAACAGCGCTACACCCACGCCTGGGGCATCGGACGCCACATCGAGGGCAGCCAGCTCTTCGACTACTGGCGCGACCCCGACGGCTTCATGGTCGAGCACTTCGCCGACGGGGACATGTTCGACAGCAGCATCGAGGCCGGCTGGTCGCCCATGACCGCGTCCGGGCTGTCGCAGTGGGGGCCGAAGGTCACGGCGGAGTTCCTCGGCACCAAGCCGTCCCTCACGTCCGTCCGGCAAGTCGTCTCCGCGCTCAAGGACCGCAGCAACGAGTTCGACGCCCGCCGGCTCCTCGGCCTGCTGAAGGTGGCTGCCTCATGACGACGACGTTCGTGCGCTACCGCAGCGCCGCCGCAGACGAAGACCCGCGATGGGGTCTGCTGCAGGACGGCTCGGTCCTCCCGTTGCCGGCGGACGTCCGTGCGACGGCCGACGTCCTGGCCGACCCGTCGGCTGCCGCCGACGCCGCCCGCTCCGCGTCCGACCCGCCCGTCACGACCGACCGGGTGAGTCTGCTCAGCCCGACGCCGGGCGCGCGGGTCGTGTGCCAGGGGGCCAACTACCGCTCGCACATGGTCGAGTCGGGGATGGATCCCGACCGGGCCTTCAACATGTTGTTCACCAAGTCGACCGCCTCGCTGTCCGGGCCGTACGACGACATCGTCCGTCCCGCCCACGTCCGGTTGCTCGACTACGAGGTCGAGCTGGGCATCGTGCTGCGCGCTCCGATCACCGGCCCGACCCGGGTCACCGACGCGACGCTGCCCGACCACGTCGGCGCGTTCGTCGTCGCGAACGACGTCTCCGCGCGCGACGTCCAGCTGCCGCAGGGCCAGTGGTACAAGGGCAAGTCCTACCGCACCTTCTGCCCGGTGGGCCCCTACCTCGTCGTCCCGGACCGGGACGAGGTCGCCCGGTGGTCGCAGCTGCGGCTGCGCCTGACGGTCAACGGCGAGGAGCGGCAGAACGGCCTGGCCGGGGACATGGTCTTCGGCCCCGCGGCGACGCTGACGGAACTCAGCCACCTGGAGGACCTCGCCGCCGGCGACCTCCTGCTGACGGGGACGCCGGGGGGCGTCGCCCTCCAGCCGCCGCCCGCCGCGGTGCAGCGGATCGCCGGGCTGCTCCCCGAAGCACGCCGGTGGCAGTTGTTCGTCAAGGGTCAGTCGCGCAGCAACGCCTACCTGCGACCGGGCGACGTCGTCGAGGCGAGCATCCGCACCGACGACGGCGACATCGACCTGGGCACGCAGCGCACGACCGTCCGATGAGCACCCCGGTCGAGCCGGCGCGGCACGTGCCGGTCGTCGTCGTCGGCTGCGGGCCCACCGGGGCCACCGCCGCCATCGCCCTCGCGCAACGCGGTGTCGAGGTGCTGGTGCTGGACCGCTGGCCGCAGCCCTACCCGCTGCCCCGCGCGGTGCACTTCGACGACGAGGTCTACCGCGTCTTCGCCGACCTCGGCCTCGGCGACGAACTCGCCGGCATCTCCCGGCCCGCGCCCGGCATGCAACTTGTCGACCCCGCCCTGCGGACGCTGGCGACCTTCCGTCGCGACCCGGAGGGCGGACGGTACGGCTACCCGCAGTCGAACATGTTCGACCAGCCCGACCTCGAACACCTGCTGCGCCGGCGGATGGCCGACTTCGACACCATCACGGTTCGCGGCGACGTCGAGGTCGTCGGTCTCGACCATCCCCGGGACGCGACCGGACGCACGACCGTGCGCGCGAGAAGGCCGTCCGACGGTCGGCCGCTGGAGTTCCGCTGCGACGTTCTCCTCGGCTGCGACGGGGCCAACAGCACCGTCCGGACGCTGATCGGCGCCGGGCTCGACGACCTCGGTTTCGAGCAGCGCTGGGTCGTCGTCGACGTCACGAGCCCGGTCGCCCTCGACGTGTACGACGGGGTGCAGCAGGTCTGCGACGCCGATCGCGCCGCCACGTTCATGATGGTGACCCCCGGCCGATACCGGTGGGAGTTCCGGTTGCGCGACGGAGAGGTCGCCGACGACCTCACCGACGACACGGTCCTCGGGCTGATCGGTCCGTGGCTCGGCGCCGTCGACCCGGGCGAGCTCACGGTCGTCCGCCGCGCCTGGTACACCTTCCGCGGCGCCGTCGCCGACCACTGGCGTCACCAGAACGTGTTCCTGCTCGGCGACGCCGCGCACCTGACGCCGCCGTTCATCGGCCAGGGCATGTGCGCCGGCATCCGCGACGCCGCCAATCTGGCGTGGAAGATCGCCGCCGTCCTCGACGGGGCCGCGGACCACCGGCTGCTCGACACCTACGAGAGCGAACGCCGCCCGTTCGCCGTCCGCGTCGTCAGGCTCGCCATCGCCGTCGGCTGGGTGATGACCGGCGGGTCCCGACGCACCGGCGCGCTGCGACGCGCCGCGCTCGCCGCCGCGAGCCGGCTGCCCGGCGCCGAGGACAAGGTGATCAACACCGCGATGCCGACCCTGCCGGCGGGCCCGCTGACCACCGGGCACCGGGCCGCCGGGCGACTCGTGCCCCACCCCGTCCGCGACACGCCCGCGGGCAGGCAGACGCTCGACGAGGTCCTGGGCCGCGACTGGTCGGTGATCACGCGCGCACCTGCGCGTCCGGACGCCTTCGAGAGCGAGGTGCGGGACTTCTTCTCCCGACTGCGCACCCGGTTCGTCACCGTCGAGCACACGGACACCCACCTGTCCGCCTTCCTGGACGAGACCGGCGCCCGGGCACTGCTCGTGCGGCCCGACCGCACCGTGGCCGCCGCCGGTGATCGCGCCGACCTGCGCGCCTGGCGCGAGCAGCTGATCGCCGCCGGCTACTGCGAGGCGGTGGCGGCATGACGTCCGCATCCCGACCCTCGCTGCCGCTCGACCTGTACGGCACGGCCGAACTCGGCGACCCGGACGGCACCTACCGCCTCGTCCGCGACACCGGCCCGGCGGTCTGGCTCCCCCGCAACCGACTCTGGGCCATCGGCCGGTACCGCGACGTGAAGACGGCGCTGCGCGCGGCGGACGTCTTCACCAGCGGGTCCGGCGTGGCCGCCAACCCGTTCGCCAACCGGCTCGGCTCCCACACCGTGCTGGCCAGCGACGGGGACGTCCACGGCCGGCGACGCGGCGTGATGCTCGACTACCTCGCCGCCCGCAAGGTCGCGGCGCTCGAGGAGACCCTCGTCGAGCGCGCCGACCGCGTCGTCGACGACCTGCAGCGTCGGGGACGCTTCGACGCGGTCGCCGACTTCGGTGCCGCGCTGCCGGTGGGAGTCGTGGCGGACCTGGTCGGTCTGCGGCAGAGCGGCGAACGGATGTTGTCCTGGGCCGCGGGCACCTTCGACGCACTCGGTGGCGTCAACTCCCGCTCGCTGCGCGCGGGCGGACGGGGTCTGTCGCTCAAGGCGTTCGGGCTGCGGCTGCGCCCTCAGCACGTCGCACCGGACAGCTGGGCGGCGGGCATCTTCGCCGCCGCCGACCGCGGGGACATCAGCCGGGCCGAGGCGCGCGCCATGGTCATCGACTTCACCGCGCCGAGCCTCGACACCACGATCCTCGCCAGCGCCCACATGCTGAAGCTGCTCGCGGACCGTCCGGAGTTGTGGGAGGCCGTCCGCTCCGACGCCGGCCTCGTCGCGCCACTGGTCGCCGAGGCGGTCCGCATCTCCTCGCCCATCCGCGGTTTCACCCGCCGGGTCGCCGTCGACACCGAGGTCGACGGGCAACCGCTTCGCGCCGGCCGGCGCGTCGCGTTGCTGTTCGCCGCCGCCAACAGCGACGAGCGCCAATTCGTCGAGCCCGACGCGGTCGACCTGACCCGGCCGGTCAACCAGCAGCTCGGCTGGGGCCACGGGCCGCACGCCTGCGTGGGGATGCACCTGGCGAAGCTCGAGATGGCCGCTCTGGTCGAGGCCATGCGCAACCGCGTGCGCACCGTCCGCATCGACGGGCGCGGCACGCGCCTGGTCAACAACACGCTGCAGGGTTACGCCTCCCTGCCGGCCTCCTTCGGCTGAGGGCGCCGACCCGTGGACGCACGAGCCCGGTGGGACGCCGTCGCACAGCGCACCGCACGCGTGGCGCGCAGGATCGGCGTCGAGACCGTCCGCCGGTACAACCGCCTCGAGATCGACACGTCACGGACCGTGATCCCCGACGACCCCGTGCTGTTCGTCGCCAACCACGGCTTCGGCGGCGTCGTCGACCTCAACGTCTCCGCGACGCTCGCAGCACTCGACCGGCTGCAACTCGACCGGCCGGTCACGATCCTCGTGCACCAGATCGCCTGGACCCTGGGCGTCGGTCCCGTGCTCGAGGCGTTGGACGCGCGACCGGCGAGCGCCACCGCGGCGCACGACGCCTTCGCGGCGGGCCATCACGTCCTCGTGTTCCCCGGCGGCGACATCGAGGCCGGCAGATCCTTCGCCGACCGCAACAAGATCACCTTCGGCGACCGCACCGGCTTCGCCCGCCTCGCG
This sequence comes from Jatrophihabitans fulvus, assembly GCF_054781375.1. NCBI lineage: Bacteria > Bacillati > Actinomycetota > Actinomycetes > Jatrophihabitantales > Jatrophihabitantaceae > Jatrophihabitans > Jatrophihabitans fulvus. The sequence continues at coordinate 492,566 of NZ_BAAGUN010000001.1, read as the reverse complement.
AGGGACGAGGGCGTCCCGATCGTCCCCGTCGTCACGGCGGGTGCGGGCGAGTCCCTGCTCGTGCTCAACGACGGGCGCAGGCTGGCCCGGCTGCTGAGACTCGACAGGACGCTGCGGCTCAAGGCCATGCCGGTCACGCTGTCGGTGCCGTGGGGGCTGAACGTCGGGGTCGTGGGGCTCGTGCCCTACCTACCCCTTCCCACCAAGCTGCGCACCCGGGTCCTCGCCCCGATCGCCGCGCCGGCCGACGACTCCGAGGCGCAGATCGCCGGTCGTGTCACCGCCGCCATGCAACGAGCGCTGACCGAACTGACCAGCAACCGTCGCCCGGTGATCGGTTGACGTGCCCGTCCGATCGTCGGACGAGCCGAGCGTCGACAGACGCCGTGCCGCGTAACCTGCGAGCACGTGATGCACTTGCGGGCCGACCGGGTCGACATCGGCGAACTCGAGGGCGTGGACGCCTTCGTCCTCGCGCTGGCGCAGAACGCGGACGCGTCGGGCTGGAACCTGATCTTCATGCTCCCGCTCGATCCCGACGACGAGGACGGCTACAGCATCTCGACGCACGAGGGAGCGACCGCGCTCGGTGGTGTGACCGCGTGGCAGCGCGACGGTGTGGTCTTCCGCCTGTCGATCGAGCAGACCATCGCCGACGGACTCGGCATCGAGCCCGACGTCGCGGTCGAGATGGGCGACGGCCAGGGCGAACTCGCGGCGGACGCCGTCGAGGACGCCCTGCGCCACATCATCGGCTGAGGTCGCGCGTCCGGTCGAGACGTTCGGGCAGCCGTTCGAAGCCGGCCGACCGGTAGGTCGCCACCGCGCCGGTCAGGGCACTCGGAGTGCAGACGAGAACGGACGACGCGCCCGTCTCCTGCAGCACGGCCGCGCCCGCCCGGCACATCGCCGAGCCGAGCCCCCGGCCGCGATGGTCGACGTGCACGGCGAGCGGCTCGATCAGACCCGGACGGCCCGGGCCGGCCGACCACACCGTGATGGCGGCCGCCGCCGCGCCGTGCTCGTCGCGGGCCAGCAGGCTCCGCGCGGACCCGGCAAGCGGACCGTCGTGCAGCGCGCGGGCACTGTCGGGGAAGGGCGGAGTCCCGAACGCGGAGGCCAGCACCGCGGCGTAGTCGTCGACGGTCGCGTCGTCGACCACTTCGGTGCGGACGCCGGGGCCGCCGACCGGCCGGGAGAGATCGCGGCGCAGCGGCGTCCACGGTTCCCCGGTCGTCCAGCCGCTCTCGTCCAACGCCTCGCGCACCCGGCAGCCGTCCGGCGCCTCGATCGACACCGGCCCGGCCGTGAACACTCCCGCACCGGGATCGGACACGTCGCTGACGACGCGGGCCGCGAGCTCGTCGTCGTCCCAGGACGCCGGCGCGACGGTCAGGCGGAGGATGTCGGCGCCGTCGAGCAGTCCGATCGCCATCGGCTCGCCGTCGCGGACCCAGATGCGCACCGCGCGCGCGGTCGCGGCAGCGCCGAAGCGCGTGAACCACCCGACGTCGCCGGGGTGCAGCTGCAGCGGTGCGTCGTCGCGCTGCCAGCTGCCGAGCACGTCGACGATGCGGACGAGGTCGGTCCCGTCCGGCGTTCTCAGCTCCAACGGCATGGTCCGATCGAACCTCTCGAGCCCGGACGGCGCACGCGCGTTTCCGATCGGCCGGCGATCACCCACTCTGGACTTATTCGAACGCAAGTCGTACAATTGCGTGATGGACGGCGTTCTCGACACCGCGGCTCTGTCGGGTGCGCGGGGTTGCGCTGGGGTCGATGGCGCCGGTGGTCGACGCGGCAGACCGTGTCGAGCGGATCCGACGGTTGGAGGAGTTGCGGTCGGCGATCGATGCCGAGTTGATGACGCTGGGCGTGCAGCATCAGGACCATCGCCGGCTGGAGGATGCGGTGCGCGGAGTTCCGCCGCAGCGGCAGGGGGCCGGGGCTGCCGGTGAGGTGGCGTTGGCGCGGCGGGTCTCGCCGCACAAGGCAACCCGGTGGTTGCAGCTGGCGCGGGTGCTGATGACCGAGATGCCGGGCACGTTCGCTGCCTTGGCGGCGGGCCGCACCAGTGAGTGGCGGGCGCAGCTGATGGTGCGCGAGACGGCGTTCCTGTCACGGGCGGACCGTGAACTGGTCGACGCCGAACTCGCCTACCGCTTGGAGGGTCTGGGTGATCGGGCGGTCGAACGCGAGGCGCGGGCGTTGGCGCAGGCTCTCGACCCGGCCGGGGCGACCGAGCGGGCGCGCCGGGCGGCAAGGGAACGGCGGGTCAGCGTCCGCCCGGCGCCGGACGTCATGAGCTGGGTGACGATGCTTCTGCCCGTCACCCAGGGCGTCGCCGTGCTCGCTGCCCTGCGCAAAGCCGCCGACGACCTGATCGGGCGAGGTGCCCAGGGCAGCCTGATGGCCGACCTCGCTGTCGCCCGCCTCACCGGACAAGCGACCGCCGCCGCGGTACCGGTCGAGATCGAACTCGTCATGCCCGCCGACACGCTGCTGAACAACGGCGACCAACCCGGGCACGTACCCGGCTTCGGACCGATACCTGCGCCCATCGCCCGCGCCATAGCCTTCGCGGGCGGCAGCAAGGTCGCCCGCTGGCTCAGGCGCCTCTACACCAGCCCCGACGGCCGACGCCTCGTCGCCATGGATTCCACACGCCGGCTCTTCGACGGAGAACTCGCCCACTTCATCGAACTCCGCGACCGCGGCACGTGCCGCACCCCCTGGTGCGACGCCCCCATCAGACACCTCGACCACGTCGAACGCGCCGCCGACGGCGGACCCACCAGCGCCGCCAACGGCCAAGGGCTCTGCGAACGCTGCAACCACATCAAAGAGACGTTCGGGTGGGCCGCCCTCACCGCACCCCACGGCACCGTCACCACAGTCACCCCCACCGGCCACCACTACGACAGCCCCGAACCAGTAGCGGTCGTCGGCGACGCCACCCTCAGATGGATGCCCGTCGTCCACTACGACCTCGGCCGCCACCGGGCCGCCTGAACCCTCCGACCACGATGCAGCCCTACCCTCGACCCGTGGCACGCGACGAGGCGGACGACGAGGACGACACCGAGAGCGAGGTCGTCGCTGCCGCCGCCGACCGGCTCTACGCCGCGCCGCCCGACGACTTCACAGCGCTGCGCAACGAGCTGTCGAAAGCCGCGAAGTCCGACGGCGACGCCGACGCCGCGCGGAAAATCGCGAAACTGCGCAAACCCACGGCGGGAGCGGCCGTCGTGAACCGCTACTCACTGGACGAGCCCGGCGCCGTCGCACCCCTGACCGAGGTCGGTGATGCGTTGCGGCGCGCTCAGCAGGACCTCGCGGCCGACACGCTGCGCGAGTTGACGACGCGCCGCCGCGAGGTCGTCGCCGAGCTGACGAAGGCGGCGCTCGCGCACTCCGACAAGGCTGACGCGACCACCGCACTGCGCGACGAGGTCAGCCAGACCTTCGACGCAGCGCTCGCCGACCCTGACGTCGCCGCCCGGCTCGGCCGGCTCGTCCGCGGCGAGCAGTTCTCCGGCTTCGGGTTCGCGGCTGAAGGCCCGTCCCTCACCCTGGTCCAGGGCGGCCGAGGAAAGAAACCGACACCGGCCAAGAAGGCATCGAAGACCGCCGCCGCGAAGACACCCGCTCGGAAGACGGCTCCCGAGCCCGCTCCGCCACCCGCTCGCCTCACCCGCCGCGTCGAGCGTGCCCGGGCCGATTTCGAGGCCGCCGACCAGGCACACGCCGGTGCCGAGGCGGACGAGGAGCGCCTGGGCACCCGCGTCCGCGAACTCGCCGACGAGCTGGCCGAACTGCAGCGCGACCTCGACACCGCGAAACGCGAACTCGAGGCCGCGCGCAAGCGCACCCGCTCGGCCCGCACGTCACGGCGTGAGGCGCGCTCGGCCCTCGACCGCGCCGAACGGGCGCTCGACCGGGGCCAGTGACGGTCAGCCCGGCAGGTGCACCTGGCGGGCACCCGACTCGCGGTGCGCCGAGCGGTACGCGCGCGGGCTGAGCCCGAACTCCCGACGGAAGGCGCGCGAGAAGTACTCGGCCGACACGAACCCGCACTCGAGCGCGACCCGCTCCACCTGCCCCGGACCCGTCCTGGCGGCAAGGATCTCGGCTGCCCGCTCGAGTCGGCGACGGCGGATGCGCGAGGCCGGGCTCTCGGCGCCGGTGAACGCGCGGTACAGCTGGCGCAGCGAGATGTTCAGCTGCGCGGCGATGCCGGCGGGGGTGAGCTCGGGGTCGGCCGCCTGCTCGAAGATGATCGCGTCCGTCCGCATGCGGATGCTCTCGACCTGTCCGAGATCGGTGCCGGGCTTCGCGACGGCGGTGCGCAGCAGCAGCCCCGCGAACGCGGCGAGGTAGCGGTCGACGCCCACCAGGCTCGCGGCCGACTCGAACTCCTCGCCGTCGGCGACGAGCAACGCCGCCGCCGTCGCGAGCAGCCGCCGCTGGAACGGGGTCAGCGCGTACGTGCGGTCGCGCATCGCCCGCACCGCCTTGACGTCCAGACCGATGATCGCGTTCGGGACGTCGAGCGTGAACAGGTGCGTGGTGTCGGAGAACTGCTCGCTGATCTCGTCACCGGTCTCGAAGACGCGCAGCGTGGCCGGTCCCACGGACGTCGCGTCGAAGACGCTGCCCGCGCCCTCGGCCCGCACGAGCAGGTGCACGTTGCCCTCGAACGGCGCGGGCACGGCGTTGCGGGCCGGCCGGTACAGCTCGGCGCCGCTCACCGTCGCCGCCGACCACACGCAGCGGGTGCCGCGCAGCCGCGCGCCCTTGAAGAAGAACGGCGCCCGTCCGTTGCGCATCGGGGCGATCTGCAGCCCGAGCGGACCGGTGCGCGGCCGTCGGCCGGTCCAGGTGTCGGGGTTCTCGGCCGACAGGTCCAGCCACGCGATGGCGGCCGGCGGGGCGCCGGTCGGCGCCGCAGCGGCGGACAGCGTGGGCGCCCCGTCCGGGCGCACGGCTGTGGGCGGAATGAGCGCGCCCGTCAGTCCCGGGTGCGCGGTGGACAGCTCGACCATGGTCTCCTCGCGGCAAAGTGCCGGACCGCCACCCCGGTCGTGCCAGCACCGGGTCGGTCCCCCGACCCGATCATCTCGTGACGTGACGTTAGGGAGTTGCGGGCGCGAGCGCAACCGCTTCGCCCCCGAGCGACGTGGCCGTCCACGGTCCGACGCGCGCTCGGGCCCCTCTTGCGCCGACCCGTCCCGCGGTATACAACCAGTTCGTTGCTCAACGGATTGGTTGAACATGGCTGACGCCGACGACCTGCTCGATCGTGGATTCGCCGCCCTCGGCGACCCGGTGCGGCGCGGTCTCGTCGCCCGCCTGGCCCGCGGCCCGGCCACGGTGACCGAGCTCGCAGCTCCGTTTCCGATCTCGGTGCAGGCGGTCTCGCGGCACCTCGCCGTGCTCGAGGCGGCGGGTCTCATCACGCGCAGCCGCCGCGCCCAGGCACGCCCGTGCCATCTCGACGCCGGCGCGCTCGAGCGCCTTACGAGCTGGATCGACCGCTACCGCCTCGACGCCGAGCGGCACTACCGCCGTCTCGACGCCCTGCTCGCCGACACCACCCACCCCACCGACCAGGAGGACACGCCGTGACCGCCACCACGCCGAAGGCGCTGGGCATCACCGCCCCGGAGAACACGCCCTTCCTCGACATCACCCGGGAGTTCGACGCGCCCGTGAGCGCCGTCTTCCGGGCTCACACCGACCGTGACCTCGTCCGGCAGTGGCTCCGTCCGCCCGGGCGCTTCATGGACATCGAGCGGTTCGACGCCGTGAGCGGCGGCAGCTACCGCTACCTGCACCACGGCCACGAGGACGACCCGGACGACGATCTGCGGGCGTGGTTCCGCGGCACGTTCCACACCGTCCGGGCCGACGAGATCATCATCCAGACCTTCGAGTACGAAGGCGTTCCCGACGCCGTGGCCATCGAGACCCTGCGGTTCACCCCGCTCGACGGCGGCCGCTGCCGGCTCGACGTCCACTCGGTGTTCCCGTCCGTCGAGGCGCGCGACAGCATGCTCGAGTCGGGCATGGAGTACGGCCTGAGCCACGCGATGGCACGACTCGACGACCTGCTCGCCGGCCGGGGCTGACACGATCGGGGTGTGACCCCTGCCGACCGTCTCGCCGACGCCCGCCTCTACCTCTGCGTCGACTCGCGCCGACGACAGGGTGATCTGGAGGACTTCCTCGACGCCGTGCTCGCCAACGGGGTCGACATCGTGCAGCTGCGCGAGAAGGGACTCGAGGCGCGCGAGGAGATGCGGTTGCTCGAGACGTTCGCGGCCGCCGCCGAACGTCACGGCGCCCTCTGGGCCGTCAACGACCGCGCCGACGTCGCGCGCGCGGTCGCCGCCCCGGTGCTGCACCTCGGGCAGGACGACCTGCCCGTCCCCGTCGCCCGCGACGTCGTCGGTCCCGACGTGCTCATCGGTCGCTCGACCCACGACCCGGCCCAGGCCGACGCCGCGCTGACCGAGACCGACATCGCCTACTACTGCTGCGGCCCCACCTGGACCACCCCGACCAAGCCCGGCCGACCCGCGGCGGGACTCGAGCTGATCGACCACGCCGCGGTCACCGCCGACGTCCGACCGTGGTTCGCCATCGGCGGCATCGAGACCCTCGAACGGCTCGACGAGGTCGTCGCGCACGGCGCCCGCCGCGCCGTCGTCGTCCGTGCGATCACCGAGGCCGACGACCCCGGCGCGGCGGCGCGGGCCTTCGCCGAGCGACTGCGCGCCGCGGCGGGATGATCACCGGCGGCCGTTTCGACGGCGCCATCGCGGGCATCGGCACCACGTCGGGCACGCGGGTGGTCGTCGGCATGTGGGACGACACCCCGTTCGGGCCCGTCGCCGACGTCATGATCGAGCACGCCGACGGACGCCGCCTGCTCGTCGCCCCGACGGACGAGGTGGGTCGCTTCATCGCCGACACGTACGGCTTCGACGAGGTGGTGGTCGAGCCCACGCACCTCACCACCACACCCGGCGGCCGGCGGTTCGACAGCGAGTCGCTGCGCGTCGAGTTCACCACCGGACGGCGCACCGCCGTCGGCCTCGCCCTCGCGCTCGTCCCCCGCCGCATCGCACGCGCCCGGTGGTGGTGCCGGCTCGTCGACCCGCTCGCCCGCCGGCTCCGGCCGGGAGTGCGTGTCATCGGCACCGCCGGCCACGGCCGGGAGGAGCGCTACTGCGGTCTCGACGAGCACGCCATCACGTCCGCGCGCGTGGTGTGGCACGGCGCCGACCTGGGGACGCTCGCGCCCGTCGACCCACCGGTGCGTTTCGGGTTCGGCTCCACCCCGACGCGGCCGTCCGTCGTCCGCGTCACCACGTTCGTGGCGGATGCGCCGGGTCGGGCGAGCGGGTAGGACGGGCTCTGTGCCTCTGCAGCTGCTGCACCCGCGCCGTTGGTCCCCGCCGCCCGCGCCGGCCCGCGCCTGGGCCGCGACCGGCCTGGCACCGCTGCGCAACTTCCGGCTGCTGCCGCTGCCGGGGCCCGGTCCCGAGGACGTCGTCGTCGACCCCGACGGCATGCTGGTGACCGGTCTCGCCGACGGACGGGTTCTGCGGGTCGACCCGGGTTCCGGGCAGTGGGAGCAGCTGGCCGACACCGGCGGACGTCCGCTGGGCCTCGAACCCGGCCCGGACGGCACCGTGTTCGCCTGCGACCACGACCGCGGCCTGTTGCGCATCGACCCCGGCGGCGCCGTCGTGCCCCTCGTCGAGGCGGTCGACGGGCACCGGCTGAACTTCGCCAGCAACGTGGTCCGTTCCCCCGACGGCACGCTCTACTTCAGCGCGTCGACCCGCCGCTTCGACCTGGCGCACTACGAGGGCGACCTGCTCGAGCACTCCGGCACCGGGCGGCTGTTCCGGCTGCGACCCGGCGCCACCGAACCGGAGACCCTGCTCGACGGGCTGCACTTCGCCAACGGGGTGGTCCTCTCCCCCGACGGATCCCACCTGCTCGTGGCCGAGACGGCCGCCTATCGCATCACCCGCTACCGGCTGACCGGTGCCGCCGCGGGCAGCAGCGACCGACTGGTCGAGAACCTGCCGGGGTTCCCCGACAACATGGCGCTCGGCGGCGACGGGCTGGTGTGGGTGTCGATCCCCGCGCCGCGCGACCCGACCCTCGACCGACTGCTGCCGTTGCCGGGACCGCTGCGGCAGGCGGCCTGGGTGCTGCCCGACCGGTTGCGGCCGAAGCCGGCCGCCACCGTGTGGGCCCTGGCCTTCGACCTCGACGGCCGGCTCGTACACGACTTCCAGGGGCGCGCGACCGAGCTCGGGTACTCGATGGTCACCAGTGCCGTCGAGCACCGCGGGACGGTGTACCTCGGCAGCCTGCACGAGTCGGCGCTGGCCGCTTTCGAGATCTGAGGTTCAGTCCCGCTTGTGCGCGAGGGCCTCGGCCACGCGCCGATCGGTCTCGGCCTGGCGCCGCAGATCCTCTTCGCGTTCCTCGCGCTCGCGTTGCTGCGAGGCCGACAACGCCGCATCGATCCTGGCGGTCTCGTCGTCCGGTTCGACCATGCCCCGGACGATAGACGAGCAAGGTTAACGGGTGCGCTACGCGGCCGCCGCGAGCAAGCCGCCGAGAAGGAACGCCGTCAGGGTGACCGCGAGCCCCACGGTGTCGGGTACGGGAACGCGCCGGGGGCGCAGGCCCGACGTGTCGACCCCGTGCGAGATCGCGTGTCCACGACCGCGCCGCAGCAGCCACGCGTTGACGGGATACGCGACCGCGAAGGCGACGAGCAGCGCCAGCGTGAGCGAGGACCAGAACAGCGCGTCCCCGAGCCCGGCGTGCACGGCGCCCGGCACGAGGACCACGACGCCGTTGTCGACCAGTTCCATCACCGCGATCGACAGCGTGTCGGCGGCGAGCACCACCGTCAGGGCGCGCCGCAACGGCAACCCGGCGCGCAACAGCGGCAGCGACGAGAGGGCGTAGCCGAACGCGAAGGCCAGACCGACGGCCAGTGCCATGGTCGCGACGTTGCCGAGACCGAGTGCCGTGCCGAGCACGAGACCGCCGATCTCGCCGATCGCGCACCCGGTCAGGCAGTGCAGGGTGGCCGCCGCGGCCATACCTCGGGCGTTGTAGTCCATGACGTCTCCTTCCGATACCCTGGGGGGGTACCGTACAACGCATACCCCGAGGGGGTACAGTGGAAGACATGACCGAGCAGACGGCACCCGGCTACCACGACCGCAAGGACGACTACCGCAAGCGCCTGCGCCGCATCGAGGGCCAGGTCAAGGGCATCGGCCGGATGATCGACGAGGACAAGTACTGCATCGACGTCCTCACCCAGGTGTCCGCCGTCACCAAGGCGCTGCAGGCCGTCGCGCTCGGGCTGCTCGACGAACACATGGCGCACTGCGTCGCCGACGCCGCCCGATCCGGGGGGCCCGAAGCCGAGATCAAGCTGCGCGAGGCATCCGACGCCATCGCCCGGCTCGTCCGTTCCTGACCAGGAGGTTCACCAGATGTCCGACACCACCACCGTCACCGTCACCGGCATGACCTGCGAGCACTGCGTCGCGTCCGTCACCGAAGAGGTCTCGGAGATCGACGGCGTCACCGGCGTCGACGTCGATCTCGCGTCCGGCCTCGTCACCGTGACCAGCGACCGGCCCGTCTCCCGTGACGCCCTCGCCGCCGCGGTCGACGAGGCGGGGTACGCGCTCGCATGACCGCCGTGCACGACGTCGAGCTCACGATCACGGGGATGACCTGTGCCTCGTGCGCCAACCGGGTCGAGCGCAAGCTGAACAAGCTCGACGGCGTCACCGCGTCCGTGAACTACGCGACCGAGAAGGCGAGGGTCAGCTTCGCCGACGGCGTGACCACGGACGACCTCGTCGACACCGTCGCCGCTGCCGGCTACGGCGCCCTGCTGCCCGACGCCGAACCCGAGGCGGACGAGGCGTTCGACCTCTACGAGCGGCTCGTGGTCTCGCTGCTGATGGCCGTGCCCGTCGTGGCGCTCGCGATGGTGCCCGCGTTCCAGTTCGACTACTGGCAGTGGCTGTCGCTCGGCCTCGCGACACCGGTCGTGCTCTGGGGCGGCTGGCCCTTCCACCGCGCCGCCTGGGCGAACCTGCGCCACGGCGCCGCGACGATGGACACCCTCGTGTCGGTCGGCACGCTGGCCGCGTTCGGCTGGTCGCTGTACGCGCTGTTCCTGGGCACCGCGGGCATGGTCGGCATGACCCACCCGTTCGAGTTCACCGTCGGACGGACGGACGGCGCCGGCGCCATCTATCTCGAGGCCGCGGCGGGCGTGACCACGTTCATCCTCGCCGGACGGTACTTCGAGGCCCGCTCGAAGCGGCGCGCCGGCGCCGCGCTGCGTGCGCTCATGGACCTCGGCGCGAAGGACGTCGCCGTCCTGCGGGACGGCGTCGAGACGCGGGTGCCGGTGGCTCAGCTCGCGGTCGGTGACGAGTTCGTCGTCCGTCCCGGCGAGAAGATCGCCACCGACGGCGAGGTCGTCTCCGGGTCGTCCGCCGTCGACGCGTCCATGCTCACCGGCGAGTCGGTGCCGGTCGAGGTCGCCCCCGGCGACAGGGTCACCGGCGCCACCGTCAACGCGGGCGGACGCCTCGTCGTGCGCGCCACCCGAGTCGGTTCGGACACCCAACTCGCTCAGATGGCACGGCTCGTCGAGGAGGCGCAGAGCGGCAAGGCCGAGGTGCAGCGGCTGGCCGACCGCATCTCGGGCGTCTTCGTGCCGGTCGTGATCGCGCTTGCCGTCGCCACGCTCGGCGTGTGGCTCGTAATCGGCGAAGGACCCGCCGCCGCGTTCACCGCGGCCGTCGCCGTGCTGATCATCGCGTGCCCGTGCGCGCTCGGACTGGCCACGCCCACCGCACTGCTGGTGGGCACCGGCCGGGGCGCCCAGCTCGGCATCCTGATCAAAGGTCCCGAGGTGCTCGAACGCACCCGCACCGTCGACACCGTCGTGCTCGACAAGACCGGCACCGTCACCACCGGAGTCATGACGCTGCGCACCGTCGTGCCGACGGCCGGCGAGGACGTCGACACCGTGCTGCGTCTCGCCGCGTCGCTCGAGGACGGGTCCGAGCACCCGGTCGCCCGCGCCGTCGTGACCGGTGCCCGCGAGCGCGGCGCGACCCTCGCCCCCGTCGAGGGCTTCGCCAACGTCGAGGGCCTCGGCGTCCGAGGCACGGTCGGCGGCCGCGCCGTCGTGGTCGGGCGCCCGGCCCTGCTCGACGGCGACCTGCCGTCCGACCTCGCGTCCGCGCTCGACACCGCACGTGCGGACGGCGCCACCGCCGTCGTCGTCGGCTGGGACGGTCGCGCCCGCGGCGTGCTGTCGGTCGCCGACGCCGTGAAACCGACGTCCGCCGAGGCGGTGACGGCGCTGCGCGGTCTCGGCCTGCACCCGGTGCTGCTCACCGGCGACCACGAGACCGTGGCGAGGTCGGTGGCGCGCGAGGTCGGCATCGACGAGGTGGTGGCCGACGTGCTGCCGGCCGACAAGCTCGACGTCGTCAAGCGGCTGCAGCACGACGGCCGGGTCGTCGCGATGGTGGGCGACGGCGTGAACGACGCCGCCGCCCTCGCGCAGGCCGACCTGGGCATCGCGATGGGCACCGGCACGGACGCCGCCATCGAGGCCGGCGACCTCACCCTCGTGCGCGGCGACCTACGGGTCGCCGTCGACGCCATCCGCCTCGCGCGCACGACGCTCGGCACCATCAAGCAGAACCTGTTCTGGGCGTTCGGTTACAACGTCGCCGCCATCCCGCTCGCGGCGCTGGGGCTGCTGAACCCGATGATCGCGGGCGCGGCGATGGCGCTGTCGTCCGTCTTCGTGGTCGGCAACAGCTTGCGGCTGCGACGGTTCCGGGCGGTCGCGTCCTGACTCAGAAGGTCGACGCGTAGCCGAGCGCTGCCGCCCCGAGCGTCAGCGCGACGGTGCCGAGGACGTTGCCGAGCGCCGCGACGACCTCACCCCGCTGCGCCAGGCGGACGGTCTCCACGGTCGCCGTGCTGAAGGTCGTGAACCCGCCGCAGAACCCGGTGCCGAGCACGACCCGCAGGTCGCCGGAGGCGCCGCGGTGCACGACGAGGCCGGTCAGCACGCCCAGCGCGAGCGAACCGAGCGCATTGACGAGCAGCGTGCCCCACGGGAAGCGGTCGCCGAGGCGCGCCTTGACCTCGCCGTCGAGCATCAGCCGAGCAACCGCGCCGACGCCGCCGAGCAGGGTCGCGAGCAGCACGATCACGCCGACCGCCTCCGGTGCACGGCGGCGGCCGCGGCGATGCCGAGCACGGCCACGACGATGCCGGTGACCACGGTGGCGACGAGGTACGCGGCGGCGAGACCGCCGTGACCGTCGCGCACCAGCAGGTCGGACTCGACCGCGAACGTGCTGTAGGTCGTCAGGCCGCCGCAGAAACCGGTGCCCACGAGCAACCGTGCCCGCCTCCGCCGCCCGCTGTCGTCCCCGGACCGGGTGAGCGCCTCGAGCAGCGCGCCGAGCACCAACGCCCCGACGACGTTGGCGACGAAGGTGCCCACGGGCCACCGTCCGGACGTGGCGGGAGCCAGCGCCTCGAACCCCTGGCGGACGGCCGTGCCGACGGCACCGCCGGCGAACACCAGCCCGATCGCCGCCGGACGACGGTGCACGGGGCGGGTCACACGTCCACCCGGGCCGGGGCGCTGAGCCGCGCGGTGTAGATGGAGTACCCGTCGATCCACCGGGCGACCGCGGTCGCGAGCACGGTGGCGACGACGATCGGCACCATCAGCGCGAAACCGCTGTGGGTCAGCTCCAGCACCAGCGCGACCGCCGCCAGCGGCGCCTGCATGCCCGCCCCGATCATGGCGGCCGCGCCGAGCAACGCGTACGCGCCCACGGGCGAACCGGGCCAGAGGTCGCTCCACAGCACTCCGAACGCGCCCCCGAGCACGGCCCCGGTACTCATCACCGGCGTGAACAGCCCGCCGGACGCACCGGCACCCAGGCAGAGGGCGGTGACGAGCGGTTTGAGCACGGCCAGGGAGGCGAGGGTGCCGAGCGACCCGACGCCCACGAAGGCGTCGCGGGCCATGCCGCGCCCGTTGCCGTACAGCTGCGGGTAGGCGAGCGCGATCACCGCCAGCAGCGCGAAGGCCAGCAGCGGCGCCACGAGCAGCACGCGGCCGCGGGCCTGGTGGTGCGAGACCCATCCGACGAGGCGGACGTACGCGGCGGCGAGCACCCCGATCACGGGACCCGCGAGCAGCGCCCACACCAGCAGCCGGACGTCGAACGCGTACTCGGGCACCCGCACGTAGGTCGGCTCGCGCGGAAGGTAGACGTACGCGGTCACCGTCGCGACGCCGGAGCAGGCGAGCGCGGGGAGGATCACCGGCAGGTTCATCGAGCCGAGCAGCACCTCGGCCGTGAACAGCGCGCCGCCGAGCGGCACGTTGTAGACCGCGGCCAGGCCGGAGCCGCCGCCGCACGCGACGAGCAACCGCCGCTGCGCCGGGGACAGCCGGCACCATTCGGCGAGCAGGCTGCCCGACACCGCGCCGAGCAGCTTGGGTGCCGCCTCACGGCCCAGCGAGGCGCCCAGCCCGACGACGACCTCCGAGAGCACCGCGGAGCCCGCGCTGCGGCGGAACGACAGCCGACCCCTCCCCGTCCACAGGATCTCGTCCGGTTCGCTGGAGCCACCGGCGGTGAAGCGGCGCAGCAGGTACCACCCCACGCCCGCGATCACGCCACCGACGAGCAGGGGGAGCGCCCGGTGCCAACCGTTCGCAGCGGCCACGGCGGCGGAGAAGCCGGCGTTCTCGACCCCCACGCCGAACGCGGCCTGCTGCACGGTGAACAGCAGCAGCATCATGAGCACGCCCGCAAGGCCGGAGGCGACGCCGGTGACGACCACCAGTGCCCAGAGACGAGGCGTGAGCCGGGCCTCGCCGTCGCCGGTGGCGTTGGGTTGCAGCATCGCGCCCCGGCCGGACGGCAAACGCTTCTTCAGCAGCGGAGCGGGTATCCGTTCACGCGCGCCGCTCATTCGCGCAGTATCGCGCAGAGCAGTGAACGGTCAGCGACGGACGCGGCGGATCACCAGGACCGCCACCAGCACCGCGGCGACGCCCGCCGCGATCTGCGCGCGGTGCGGCCGGGTGGCCGTGTCGACCCGGTGCACGGTGTCGACCACGCTCTGCTTCGCCGACTCGGCCTTCTTGCCGGCCTGGGCCTTGACGTTCAGCTTCTCGCCGAGCTGGTCGACGGTGTGCGCGAGCTCGGCGCGGGTGCGCTCGACCTCGGCCTTGATCTCCTCGGGCTCGGTCACGAGCTGCTCCCACCACGTAGGGTCTGCACGTCCTGCTTCAGTCCGTCGACGGCCTGCTCGGGCACCGGCGGGGTCGCCTCCTGCACTTCGCGCTTGCCGATCAGCGCCGCCACTCCCGCGACGAGGAAGAGCGCCGCGCCGACGACGAGCGCCGCGAGCCAGCCGCTCAGCGGACCGGCGAGCGCCATGATCGCCGCGGCGACGAGCGCGCCGAGGCCGTAGGCGGCGAACAGTCCGGCGCCGCCGAACAGGCCCGCGCCGATGCCGGCACGCTTGCCCTTCTGCGCCATCTCGGCCTGGGCGAGCCGCAATTCGTCGCGGACCAGACGGCTCGTCTGCTCCGACAGGCGGCCGACCAGTTCGCCCAGGGACGGTTCTTCCGTCCGGGCGATGGGGTTCTCGGTCATGCCTGAGCATTTATCCCGTCGGCGGGTCTTGCTAACGGGTGGGGTCGCCCGACTGTTCGTCGTGCTTCATGCGCGCCTCGAAGACGTGATCGTCGAGGCCGGCGGCGTGACGTGCCGCCGCCGCGCTGTCGCGCAGCGCCGACCAGTACTGCGCGTCGTACTTCTCGACCATCTGGAAGGTCCACATGTCGTCGATCAGGTCACGTCCGACGACGACCTCCTCGACGGCGTCGGCGATGTCGCCGCGTCCGGCGTCACGCAGCTCGCGCACCGCCTCCTGCACCTCGCGGTCGACCGTGCCGGACATGCGGTGGAACGCGTACAGGTGACCGCGCGCGACCTCGGCCGTCTCGAGCGCGGCCGACAGTGCGCCGACCGCGGCGACGAGATCGTCGGAAACGTCCTCGGGCGCGGTGCGGACGGGAGGACGCTGCGGACGCTTCGCCGATCCGTGCCGCTCGCGCAGCGCAGCGAGAACGTCGGTGTCGTCGCTCATCGGCTGCCTCCCAGCACGCTGTCGTCCCAATGCGCCACCAGATCGGCGGCGTCGCGGTAGACCTCCACGGCACCCGCCTCGCGCAGTTCGGACGCGCTGGTGCCGCCGCACTCGACACCCACGCAGCGGACACCGGCGTCATGGGCCGCGTGCACGTCCCAGACCGAGTCGCCGACGAACACGCACGCCCCGGCGTCGAGGTCCGCCTTGCCCAGCGCGGTGACGACGAGGTCCGGTGCGGGCTTGCTCTGCTCGGCGTCGCCCGCTCCCGTGACGGCGTCGAGCAGGTCGTCGACGTCGAGCACGCGGCGCAGCACCGCGACCTCCTCGGGGCCGGCCGAGCTGGCCAGCACGGTGGTGAGACCCGCGCCGTGGGCCCTGCTCACGAGTTCACGTGCCCCCGGCAACAGGCGCAGGGCGGGCCAGAACGTCGAGTAGATCGCCGAGTGCGCGGCCGTGGCGTCGTCCTCGTCGACGTCGTCGAGCGAGTAGCCGGCGTCCTGCACGACGTGGGGAACGAGCTTGTCGCTGCCCATGCCCACAGCCCGGTGGATCGTCGACACGGGCACGTCGAGTCCCTGTTTGCGCAAGGCCTGCCACCAGGAGAGCGCGTGGTGGTAGCCACTGTCGACGAGCGTGCCGTCGACGTCGAGCAGGAGTCCGCGGACGTCGGTCATGTGGCGAGCCCTACCCGGGCTCCCCGTCCCCCAAGCCGGGCGGCCCGTCCGGGCGTTCCGGACGGGGTCCCGCGGGGATCGTCGGCGGCCGATCACAGGGTTCGGCCGCCGGGAAACGGTATCGGCAGGCTGTGGTGACGGTGGGTCTCCCCCGAAACCTCGCGTCACTGCTACAGACACGGCGCGGTCGAAACCGCCCGAGGCCGATGGTGTCCCCCGGAAACTGTCACCATCGAACTGCCTGACACGAGCCTAACACCGATGATTGCGTGCGCAACTCCATTTCCTGCGAAATCGCGTGTCGGCGGCCACACGCACGACGGAAAACCGACCTCTAACCGCCTCGCACGTGCGAAATCGTGACTCAGCGTGACGATGCGGTAGCGCTGCGTGCGGGGGGCAGCGCGTCCGTCCGCCGGGTCGGTTGCGCGGACGGGGAGGCGCCGCTGTGCGCCCAGGGCCACTGGTCGGGCTCGCCGGGCAGCTCGATCGGGTGCGTCGGCGCGGACGTGCGCACGGTCTCGCCCGCCGGCATCGGCAGGGTGGGGAAGTCGGTCTTCTGCGACGGGGTGCTCAGCTGCTGCCACATCCAGGACAGCGCGCTCGGTGCCGCTCGGCGCACGGTGCCGAACGTGTGCCGGGCTCCCTTCATGACCAGGAACGGGACCGCCTCGAGCCGCTGCACGGCGTGGACGAACTGCTTCGCGACGGTGTAGTCGCCGTTGTCGCCGGTGCCCGCCGCGATCCAGAACGGCGGCAACGGTCCCGTACCGGGCACGGTCGACAGCGCGGCGGCCACCGGGTTGTTCGCCTTCAGCAGGGCGGGGTCGCTGCCGATGACCTGCTTGGCGTTCTCCTCGAGCGGCGCGTAGTACCCGTCGATCGAGGCCGCCGCACCGAACGCGGTGCGGTGGCGCATCGCGAGGTTCGCCGCGCACCAGCCGCCCGACGACGCCCCGGCGATGCCCCACTGGGCCGGGTCGGTGCTCGCGCGGAACTGCGCCCTGATGTCGTCCGGCACGTCCTTGCTGATGTAGGTGTCGTCCTTGAACTTCGGGGTGTCGAGACATTCCTCGGTTCTGCGCAAACCACCGTTGGCGTCGGGCATGACCGCGATCATCGGACCCGTCCGGTGGGTGCCGATCAGCGCGGTCATGATCTCGGGCAGGCGGGTCTCGTCCGCGATCTGCGACGGGTCGCCGGGCGTGCCGTGCAGGAACTCGACGACCGGGAACCGCATCGTGCGGTACTTCGCCTGGAAGTACTGGGGCGGCAGGTAGACCAGACCGTTGCGGTCGATGCCGCTCTTCGCGCCGGCGAGACGGACGATCTCGACCCGGCCGTTGCCGGTGGCGACGCTGCCGTGCGCCGCGGTGGTCACCGAGTAGGTGTCGGCGTTGCCGGACAGGTCGGCGTACGCCGCGCCCCACGTCTCGTAGTAGCCGTAGTAGTCGTTGACGAGCAGCACGCCGGTACCGACGCTGAGCAGGAACGCGAGCGTCGCCGCCGTCGCCTTCCACCACCACCGCGAGACCCGGGCCACGACGACCAGCAACCCCGCCACCACGAGGACGACCAGCACCAACAGCGTCTTCGACGTCGGCGACATGTGTCGCCACCTCCCCTGAGCGCACAACGATCCGGCTCGATGTCTACGCCCGCGTAGCCGTGCGAACGCCGTCAACGACTTGGGTGCGCCTCAGCGAAAGAAGCCGCTGAGACGACGGCCCGCGGGCGGCCGACCGGGTGCACGATCTGCTCGTCACAGTCCGGGAGGTCGTCTTGTCGATCGATGTCCACACCACGAGGCCCGAGTTGCGTCTCACCCAGTTGCACCGGCGCATCGACATCCCCCGACGGGTCGGCGATGCCGCGGTGCTCGTCGGTCTGTTCACCCTTGTCGGCGTCGTGCTCCCGGCCCACGACGAATCGATGATCGTGCCGCTGCCGGTCGCCACGACGGCGACGGCGTTCGCCGCGGTGTCCGGCGCCGTGCTGCTGCGCATCGCGCGTGGACTGCGCAAGCGCAAGCGCGGCGAGTGGCGCGTCGCCGTCGTGGCGTGCGCCGTCGTCGCGGCCGCCGCCACCCTGCGGGCCGACCGCCGGCCCGTCGAGGCGGTGGTGGCCGTCGCCCTGCTGATCGCGTTGATCCACGCGCGGCACGAGTTCACGGTGCCGAGCGACCGGCGCGGCAGGTGGTTCGGGCTCCGGGCCGCACTGCAGTCGATCGGCGTCGGCACCGGCGTCGGACTGCTCATGCTCTACCTGCCCGGTCACGTTGCCGCCGGCACCGGCTTCTGGGCGCGCGTCGGCGAGATCGCGCTGTCGTTCTTCGGTCTCGGCGGCGAGGTGCCGGTCAGTGGTGACGCCTACGGCGACCTCTTCCACGCCGTGATCTTCGCCTTCGGCTTGGCCGCGGTGGCCGCCCTCGTGCTCGTCGGACTGCGACCGGCCGACCGCGGACCCGCCCGTGAGCTCGAGGACGACGCGCGATTGCGCCGACTGCTCGACAGCCACGGCGGACGGGACTCGCTCGGCTACTTCGCGCTGCGCGAGGACAAGCAGGTGTGCTGGTCGCCGACCGGCAAGGCGGCTGTCTGCTACCGCGTCGTCGCCGGCGTCGCGCTGGCCAGTGGTGACCCGGTCGGCGACAACGAGGCGTGGCCGGGCGCCATCCGGCAGTGGCGGCTGCTCGTCGAGGCCAACGGCTGGACGCCCGCCGTCCTCGGCTGCAGCGAACTGGGCGCGACCGCCTTCCACCGCGAGTACGGGCTGTCGACCTTCGAACTGGGCGACGAGGCGATCATCGAGACCTCGACGTTCACCCTCGAGGGCCGCGCGATGCGGGCCGTCCGCCAGCCGTGCGCACGCACCGAACGGCTCGGCTACGTCGTCGACGTCCGGCGCACCGGCGAGCTGACCCGGGCCGAGCTCGACGAGCTGCGCGAGGCCGCCGCGCGGTGGCGTGTCGATCCCGTGGAACGAGGGTTCTCCATGGCCCTGTCGCGGCTCGGCGACCCGGACGATCCCGACTGCGTCGTCGTGACCGCGCGGCTCGACGGACGGCTCTGCGGGCTGCTGCACTTCGTGCCGTGGGGCCGCGACGGCCTGTCGCTGGACCTCATGCGCCGCGACCACGACGCCGACAACGGCCTGAACGAACTGATGATCGTCAAGTTCCTGCTCGCGTGCCCGAGCCGGGGCGTCGCGCAGGTGTCGCTGAACTTCGCGGTGTTCCGCGATGCGCTCGAGCGCGGACGCCGCATCGGCGCCGGCCCCGTCCTGCGCCTGTGGTGCCGCGTGCTGCTCATTGCGTCGAAGTGGTGGCAGATCGACTCGCTGTTCCGGTTCAACGACAAGTTCCGTCCGAGCTGGCAGCCGCGCTTCCTCTGCTTCGCGTACGCACGCGACCTGCCGCGTGTCGCGGTCGCCGCGATGACGGCCGAGGCCTTCCTCAACCCGCCGCGCGGCATGGAGCGTGTGCTCGGACGCGGCCGAGCCGCGTGACCCAGGTGGTGTGCCGCGGTGTGCTGCGGTCGGCAGCACTCGTCGGCGTGCTGGCGCTCGCCGCCTGCTCCGGCGCGGACCACCCGGGGCACCGCCCCGCGCGCGCGTCGGCGTCGCCGGTCGCGACGTCGTCCGCCGCGGCTCGGGTCGCGACGTCCCCGGGGTCGCCGGGGTCGTCGTCCGCCCCGCCCATCGGTTCGGGGACACCGACGGCGACGTCCGCGGCGCCGACGGGTACGTCGGAATTTCCTACTGTCGGTCTGGTCTACAACTCCTCCGGGCGTCGCTGCACCGGCAGCGTCGTCGACAGCAGCAGCGGGGACACCGTGCTCACCGCGGCCCACTGCGCGACCGGCGACCCGACGACGCTGCGTTTCGCGCCGGGTCACGTCGACGGTCGCAACCCCGACGGGGTCTGGGCGGTCACGGCCGCCTACGTGCCGCAGCAGTGGCAGAGCGGCAACCAGGACGACGCCGACGTCGCCGTCCTCACCATCGCGTCCCGGTCGGACGACGGCCGCACCGAGACGCTCGCGGAAGCGGTCGGGTCCGAACAGGTCGGCGACGCGCCGACGTCCGGAGAGGTCGTGACGGCGGTCGCGTACGTGCACGGCAGCGACGCGCCGCGCTCGTGCCGCACGTCGGTGTATCTCGACCGCGGGGTGCCGACGTTCGACTGCCACGGCTTCACCGGTGGCAGCAGCGGGTCCCCGTGGCTGACCGGCACCGCCGGTGCGCTCACCGTCCGCGGAGTCATCGGAGGTCTCGACCTCGGCGGGTGCGAGGAGTACACGTCGCACACCACGCTGTTCACCGAGGACGTGCGCGAACTCGTCCGGCGCGCCGACGACGGCAGCGACCCCGACGACGTGCGTCATTCGGAGCCGGCGTGCTGACCCGGCGGCGGTTCCTCGCCCTCGGCGGCGCCGGCGTCGCCGCCGCGGGCGCGACGGCCGCGCTGTGGCACTCCGACGGACGTTCGGTGGTCGAGCAGGCGCACGCCTTCGACCCCGGCTCGTGGGGTTCGCTCGGCGACGTCGACCACATCGTCGTGCTGTTGCAGGAGAACCGGTCCTTCGATCACTACTTCGGCGCACGGCCGGGCGTCACCGGCTGGCGCGACTATGTGCGTCTCGTCGACGAGGGTCGGTTGCCACCGAGCCGGCCGTGGCGGCTGCGTCCGGGTGTGGACGACGAGATCGTCTTCACCGATCCGGACCACACGTGGCGCGCCGCGCACGACATGTTCAACGGCGGGCGGATCGACGCCGACAAGGTGCGGGGCAACGGGCGCGTGCAGCGCGAGGCGGTGATGGGTTACTACACCCGCCGGGACCTGCCGGTGCACTACGACCTCGCGGACGCCTTCACGCTGTGCGACAGCTACCACTGCTCGGTGCTGGGCCCGACCGCACCGAACCGGCTGTTCTGGATGTCCGGCACGCTCGGCGGTGCCGACGGCGGCGGCCCGGTCACCGCCGGCGTCGAACGGCGCGGGTGGGGGACGCTGCAATGGACGACGATGCCGCAGCGCCTCAGCGACGCGGGTGTCAGCTGGAAGGTCTACAACGCGCACGGACCGTCGGCCCGCAGCGACCTCGACGGGATGATGAAGTACTTCCGGGCGGTGATCACGTCCGACGAGCTCGCGTCGCGGGGCGTCGCCCCGCGCTGGCCGCACGACTTCATGGACGACGTCGCCCATGACAACCTGCCGTCCGTGTCGTGGATCGTGCCGCCGATGGCGACGAGCGAGCACCCGTCCCGTCCGCCGGCGGTCGGTGCCGAGGGCATCATGCTCGTGCTGCGGACGCT
Organism: Jatrophihabitans fulvus; assembly: GCF_054781375.1. NCBI lineage: Bacteria > Bacillati > Actinomycetota > Actinomycetes > Jatrophihabitantales > Jatrophihabitantaceae > Jatrophihabitans > Jatrophihabitans fulvus. Next base: position 471,282 of record NZ_BAAGUN010000001.1, on the reverse strand, counting down.
GCTGTCGAATCCGGCCGTCTGGGAGCGGACGGCCCTGGTGGTCGCCTACGACGAGAACGGCGGGTTCTTCGACCACGTCGCGCCGCCGACCCCGCCGGCCGGGACGCCGGGCGAGTTCGTGCTCGACTCGGCCGGACGCCCGCAGCCGATCGGGCTGGGCTACCGCGTGCCGTGCTTCGTCGTCTCGCCGTTCACCCGTGGCGGCGCCGTCAGCAGCAGCACCTTCGACCACACCTCGCAGCTGCGGCTCATCGGCGCGCGCTTCGGCGTGCCCGTGCCCAACGTGACCCCCTGGCGCAGGTCGGTCACGGGCGACATGACGGAGCTGTTCGGCGGACGGCCGCGCCGGGGCGCGCCCGCCCTTCCCCCGCCCCGTGCCGTCGACCGGCTCGCCGACCGGTCATTGGACGCCTGGCGGGCCGAACAGCGCGAGCACGGCGAGGAGGGCCGCCTGCGTTAGCCGTGTGGCGGACGCTCGAAGGGGGCCGCCCCGGGCGGCCTGGGTGGGGGCGTACCCGGGGCGGCGCAGGACATTCTGCAGCGTGGTTTCGAGAACGCAAACCGGAGGGGTGGCGCCGGTACCCGGGCAGAAGAAAAGGGCCCCGGTTGCCCGAGGCCCTCTGCCTGCTCTCCCGACTGGACTCGAACCAGTAACCCTTCGATTAACAGTCGAATGCTCTGCCAATTGAGCTACGGGAGATCACGCGCGCCGCCCGCGAGGGCGACCCGTCAACGATAACGCACGGCCGCGACGGGCTTCGGGTGGGCAGGGTGCGCGGCTCCCGGTTAAGGTGGCGAAGACCCGTGGGCAGTACGGGCCCACCCGAGAGGACCGTTCGAAGTGAAGTCGTCGCACCTCGCCGCCGGCGCCGCCGCCGCCGGATTCCTGCTCGGCACGCGGGCCGGACGCGAGCGCTGGGAGGCCGTGGTGCGCGCCGCGCGCCGGGTCACCGGCAGCCAGACCGTGCAGGCCACCGCGGGGGTCGTGCAGGCCCAGGTCGAGGGCCGGGTGCAGCGCGCCCGCGAGGCGGCGCGCGCCCGCTTCGGTGACGCGACCGTGCCGCAGGCGAACCGCACGGCCGCGAAGCCCGGCCCGACCCCGGACCGCGCCGACCGCCGCTGACTACCTCGGGTCGCCCGCTGCGCGCAGCTTCTCGAGCCTTGCCCGCACGGCCGCGCGGGTCGAGGTCGTCTCGGGCGTTCCCGGCTCGAACCGCGCCAACCAGGTCACGCCGTCGGCGCCGGGCACCTTGCGCGCGACGAAGCGCACCGCCCCACCGGGCACCGAGACCAGCTCGGTGCGCACGATGTTGCCGTCGACCCGCTTGCGGACCGTCGGCGGCAGGTCGCGGGGCACGGTGAGCCGGGCGTGCACGGCGGGACGGTCGACGAGCAGCTCGCCGTCGACGACGTCGGCCTCGGTGACGGACATGACGTGGTCCTGCCACACGACCTTGTCGACCTGCTGCCACGGGATGCGTCGCGGGCCCTCGGGGAACGGCCACCACAACCCGAGCGAGGTGGCCGCCACGACGCCGTCGGCCGAGGTGTCTGCCCACGACACGACCCGCTCGCGGTCGTCGAGGCGGGCGACGAGGTCGGCGGGCGGTTGATCGCGCCGCGCGAACAGCTTCACAGGTTGCCGATCGCGCGTTCGCGAAGGTTGCGCGCGTACGTCTCGAGCGCGATCAGCTCACCGAACGCACGGGCGTGGCCGTCGGGATCGTCCTGCGGGTTCATGCGCTGCACCTTCGACTTCATCGCCTTGATGCGGCGAGCGGTCACCTGCGACACCATGCTCGCCACGATGGCGCCGGCGAACCGCTCGCGCGCCTCGACACCGGCGCGCAGCGGCTCGACCGCGAGCGCCCCGATGCCCTTGTGGATGCGCTCGTCGGAGGCGTGCGCCTGCACCGCCTCGACCCACGCGGCTCCGGTGAGCCCGGCGCCCACTCCCCCCGCCGCGATGATCGCCTCGGCCACCTTGCGGTAGCGCTCGACCAGGAACGCGTCCGGGGTGAGGTTGTCGAACTCGGGGCCGGCGACCGCGGGCAGCTGCAGCGCCACCTGCAGCACCTGCCGCTCGACGCGGACGACCGCCTCGTCGACCTCGACCGGCTCGGCGGGTTCAGGAGCGGAGTCGGGCTCGGCCGCCCGCCGTCCGTCCGACCGGACGAGACCGCGCACCCGGGTGACGACGCGCATCGGGTCGTCGAACCCGACCAGGCCGGCGAGGCGGCGGGCGTACTCGTCGCGCAGCGCCTGGTCCTTGATGCGCGCGACGAGCGGGATGCCGCGGTCGAGGGCGGCCGTCTGCCCCTCGGCGGTGTCGAGGTCGTGCCGGTCGACGGTGGCCCGCAGCACGAACTCGACCAGCGGGATGCGCCGGGCGACGAGGTCGAGCACGGCGGTGTCGCCGGACTTCAGCCGCAGGTCGCAGGGGTCCATGCCGGTCGGCTCGATCGCGACGAAGGTCTGCGCCATGAACTTCTGGTCGTCGCCGAACGCCCGCTCGGCGGCCTTCATGCCCGCGCTGTCGCCGTCGAAGGTGAAGATCACCTCGCCGGTGAAGGTGTCGGAGTCCATGAGCATGCGGCGCACCACCGCGACGTGGTCGGAACCGAACGCGGTGCCGCAGGTGGCCACCGCGGTCGTCACTCCCGACAGGTGGCAGGCCATCACGTCGGTGTAGCCCTCGACGATCACCGCCTGGTGCTTGCGGGCGATCTCCTTCTTGGCGAGATCGACGCCGTACAGCAGCTGGCTCTTCTTGTAGATCGGCGTCTCGGGCGTGTTGAGGTACTTCGCCTCGATGCGGTCGTCGTCGAACAGCCGCCGCGCGCCGAAACCGACGACGTCGCCGTTGACCTCGCGGATCGGCCAGAGCAGCCGGCGGTGGAAGCGGTCGATGAGGCCGCCGCGCCCGCCCTCGCGCGACAGACCACCCAGGACGAGCTCCTGCGGGGTGAACTTGCGCGCGAGCAGGTGTCGCGTCAGGGCATCCCACCCGGACGGGGCGTACCCGCACCCGAAGCGGACGGCGTCGAGGGCCGAGAAGCCGCGGCCGGTGAGGAACTCGCGGGCGGTGACGCCCTCGTCGCCGCGCAGCTGCTCGGCGTAGAAGTCGGCGGCCGCGGCGTGGGCGGCGATGAGCCGGGCGCGCTGGCCGTGCTGGCGCGGCGGGCCGGACGAGCCCTCCTCGTAGCGCAGCTGGATGCCGGCGCGGGCGGCGAGCCGCTCGACGGCCTCGGCGAAGCTGACGACCTCGATCTCCTGCACGAAGCGGACGACGTCGCCGCCGGCCTGGCACCCGAAGCAGTGGTAGAGCCCCCGCGACGGGGTGACGTTGAACGACGGCGACTTCTCGTCGTGGAACGGGCAGAGCCCCTTCAGGTTGCCGCCGCCGGCGTTGCGCAGCGGCACGTGCTCGCCGATGACCTCGTCGATGGGCGACTTCTCGCGGACGAGGGCGATGTCCTCGTCCTTGATGCGCCCGGCCACGACGCCCAGTCTAGGTAGCGGTCCCGACAGGACGGCGGCGCCGTCGCACCCTCAGCCGCAGGTCGAGCCCCTACCGCGGGCCGACCAGTCTCGCGTGCCAGCCGATGGCGGACGTGTCCGTCAGCTGCGCGACCTGGTCGACGACCACCCGCAGCCGCGCCCGGTCGTCGGCCGCGGCCGTCCAGGTCGGAGCCAGGCCGCGGTCGAGAGTGGCGGGGGCGCCGTCTGCGATCGCGGCCGCGAGCTCGGCGAGCAGCCGGCGCTGCCCCGTCTGCCGCTCGGCGGCGCCGTCGCGGGCCATCACGTACCGGGCGGCGACGGCCTTGAGCAGGGCGCACTCGGCGGCGGCCCGCTCGGGGACGACGAGGTCCGCGTCGTAGCGCAGCAGCGGTCCGTCGCCCCACCGTTCGCGGGTCGCGGTGACCGCGGCGGACGAGAACCGGCCGGTGAGCTCGCTGGTCGCCCGCTTCGCCGCAACCTGCGCGTCGTAGGTGCCGTCGTAGCGGGCGAGGTCGCGCAGCGTCGGCAACGCCAGCAGCTCCTCGAGAACGGGCGCGAGTTCGGCGGCGCTGCGCGGCGAGTACGTGCCCGCCGCGGTCTCGCACAGCGCCTCGCGCTCGGCGTCGTCGACACGGGCGAGCACGATCTGGCCGGCGTGGATGCCGTCCTCCACGTCGTGAACGGAGTAGGCGACGTCGTCGGCCCAGTCCATGACCTGAGCCTCGAGACAGCGGCGCTCGTCCGCCCGCCCGTCGCGCACCCACCGGAACGCGTCCAGGTCGTCGGCGTAGACGCCGAACTTACCGCCGCCCTCCCGCCGCGGCCAGGGGTACTTGATGCAGGCGTCCAGCACCGCACGGGTGAGGTTCAGTCCGGCGGGACGTCCGTCCGCGGCAAGGGTCTTGGCCTCCAGCCGGACGAGCACGCGCAGCGTCTGCGCGTTGCCCTCGAAGCCGCCGCAGGCCTCGGCGACGGCGTCCAGCGCGGTCTCACCGTTGTGGCCGAACGGCGGATGGCCGATGTCGTGCGCCAGGCCGGCCGCGTCGACGACGTCGGGGTCGCACCCCAGCGACGCCCCGATCTCGCGGCCGATCTGGGCGACCTCGAGCGAATGCGTCAGCCGGGTGCGGGGGAAGTCGTCCTCCCCCGGCACGACGACCTGGGTCTTGTCGGCCAACCGGCGGAACGCGTACGAGTGGAGCACTCTTGCGCGATCGCGCGCAAAGTCGTCGCGTTCGAGAGCCGCGGATTGCGCACCTGCGCGCTTCGGCGGCTCGTCGACGCGGCGGGCCCGCGCGGCGGCGTCGTACACGCTGCGGACGCTACCGTCCGAGGTCAGACCGTGACCGTCCAGCGCCGGGGCGGACAGGGCGTCGGCCTTCTCGTAGCTGGACCCGCCCGCCGCGGTGACCTTCACGCCGTCGGCCGTGGCTACGAGACGGGCGATGCCGAACTTCTCGTAGCGCGCCGTGCCCCGCGGGGTGCGGAGGGTCGCACCGACCGGTTCGGTCGGACGGACGGCGACCACGAGGTGGCGCCGCACGACGCCGGTGCCGGTCACACCGCCGGGCGTGGGCGCGTCGCCATCCGGACGTTGCCGCGTGGGTCATTCCGGACGTCATTGGCGAAGCGGACGCGATGCCCGCCGCGACGGCGGGAGACGTACCCCTGCCTACAGCTGCTCGTCGACCCAGACGGCGAAGCGGAGCAGGGTGTCGATCCAGGTGGCGACGGCGTGCTTGATCTGGCTGCGGGTGGCGCCCTCGAAGTCGTGGCACTCCTCGGCGCAGATCGCGACCATGCCGTCGTCGGGCAGGATCGTGTACGCCTTGCCGAACAGCCGGGTGCGGTTCCACTCGTCGAGCAGCACCGTGATCGCGCCGCGGTCGTCGACGTCGAAGCGGCGGTTGAGGTACAGGCGCGCCTGCAGCACCTCGTCGTTCTCGCCGTAGAAGAAGAAATAAATGCTGCAGCGCTCCCAGCGCACCAGCAGATCGCCGTCGGGGTCGATGGTGTGACGTAGCCCGAACTCGTCGAGCAGTTGTTCGACCAGCCCGATCGTGGGAAGGACCTCCGTGGCGCCGCGTGCCTCGCGCGCCGCGCGGTTCGGCGTCACCGCGGCCTCGCTCACGGGGCCGGAACGCGGACGACGTCGGAACACGACAACGAACGTACCCGCGGCCGGCGAGTCCGGTCGCGGCGCGGAAGGGAAGCTCTCATGCGGCTGGCAGTACTGGGCACCGGGACGATGGGCGCGGGCATGGCCCGCTCGGCGAAGCGTGCCGGGCTCGACGTGGTCGTCTGGAACCGCAGCGCCGACAAGGCCCGTCCGTTGGCCGACGACGGCATCGAGGTCGCCGACTCCGTCGCCGCCGCGGTCTCCGGAGCCGACGTCGTCATGACCATCCTGTTCGACGTCGACTCGGTGCTCGGGATCGCCGACGAGCTGCTCGGCGCGCTCGGGGACGATGCCGTCTGGCTGCAGTCGGCGACCGTCGGCCCGGACGGCATCCGCCGCATCGCCGCCGCCGCCGGGTCGGCCGCGCTCGTCGACGCGCCGGTGCTGGGGACCAGGACCCCCGCCGAGCAGGGCAAGCTCACGCCGCTGGTGTCCGGCGACCGAGAGGCGATCGCCCGGGCGAAGCCCGTGCTCGACGCGATCGGCGCCAAGACGATCGTGGCCGGGGACCGCATCGGCGACGCCAGCGCGCTGAAACTCGTGGCCAACGCGTGGATCGGGTCGATCACCGCCGCGGCGGGCCAGTCGATCGCCCTCGCCGACAAGCTGGGAGTCGACCCGAACCTCTTCCTGCAGGCCCTCGACGGCAGCGCGGTCGACAGCCCCTACGCCCAGCTCAAGGGCAAGGCCATGATCGGCGAGGACTGGACGACGTCCTTCGCCGTCGACGGCGTGCGCAAAGACCTCGGCCTCATCATCGAGGCGGCCGCCGGCGCGGGAGTCGCCACCGACGTGCTCACTGCCGTCAAGCGACGGTTCGATGCCGCGTCCGAGCAGGGACACGGCGACGACGACATGGCGTCCGTCCGCACGGCGTTCAGTCGATAGCGATGGTGCGCTGCGCCGTGAGGACGGGACGGCGCGGCGCGCCCGCCGGGAGCACCTTCGCGGGCTGGGCGGTGAATCGCGTCGTCAACCGGTACGGCGCGCGCCGGCCGCTGTCCCAGATCGCGATGTCGAACACGTACAGCTGCGGCGCATCGAGTTCGCCGCTCTCGACGGCGAGCGCGTTCGCGTCTCCCTGGGCGACGGGACGCAGGCCGTCGTACATCAGGGTCGAGGTCATGGTCGCCGTGAGGTCGGCCTCGTAGGCGTAGCCGGCGCGGGTGAGGTCTCCCCCGGGCGCACCCGCCACCACGGCTGCCAGGAGCCAGCTCCGGCCGGGCGCGGACCAGCCGAGTCCGGCGATCCACGGCAGCGCACGCAACTGCGCCATGCGGCACTCGTCCTCCGCCGGCTCCAGGCGGTAGCCGCGCACGGACGCCGGCCCGCACGGCGCGTCGACGTCCGTCGCCGCAGACGCGTACAGCGGAGTGGCACGGCCGTGCACGTAGCGTCCGGAGTCGAGGAACACGTCCTGCGTGACCCCGTCGAAGGTGACGCGCACCTGCACGTCACCGGGCAGCGGTCCACTCACCGCGACGTACCCCGTGAAATCTCCTCCGGCCAGCCCGCCGACGCGGCGCTGCACCGAGGTGAGCTCCCCCAGCTCGAGCTCCACGACGCCGCTGCCCGTCACGACGGCAACGGTCGTCTGCGGCATCTCGGCGTCGGTGCGCGCGCGGTACAGGCGCGACGACTCCAGCACGCTCTGGATGCGCAGTGGAAGCCAGACGCCGTTCTCGGGCGGGTCGATGCGGTGCCAGCTTGCGCTGTGACGGTTCGAGTACAGCCCGTTGTCCGGCAGTGTCTCGACCGCAGCGCCCGCCGAGATCCGCAGATCACCCCAGGGCAGCCGGACCGGCACGGTGCGACCGGCCGTCGGCACGTCGCCGCCGGACGACTCGAGCAGCTCCCCGACCGCCGCGCGCGGCCGAGCCGGTGGCTTCTCGCCCGACCTCGTCGTGACGAGCACCAGGGCGATCCCGGCCGCGACGACCACCGCCAGCCCGGCGGCGGCCAGGGCCGCCCCGCGGCGGCTCATGGGCGCGGCCCGATCGAGTCGGTCTGCTGCGGCATGGCCACGACGCTAGGGGCCGGACCCCACGATCGCGCGGCGTGACGACGGGGAGCGGTGCCCCACCGCCTCAGCCGGCGGGACGCGGTGCCGTCGCGGGCGGCAGGAGCAGGCGCAGTCGGGCGCCGAGGAAGGCGCGGGGAAACGCGTCGCGCAACCGCCACAGACCGGCGTCGACGACGAAGTGGGCCGCGGTGAGGCCGAGGAAGACGCCGAACAGGGCCCGGTCGAGCGGGCCACCGCCGTGCAGGTGCGAGAACCGGTTCAGCACCAGGCCGAGCAGGACGGCGACGTCGGCCAGGACGACCAGGCCGACAGCGGTCCGTTTCGGGCCGGCCCCGCCCGCGACGAGCGCCATCAGCAGCAGGTACTGCAGGCCGTGCGCGAGTGTCAGGCCGGCGACGGCGGCGTAGGGCGAGGCGAACAGCCAGACCGGCACGAAGAACAGCAGCCCGGCGACATAGGCGATCGCATACGCGGGCGGACGGTGGGTCGGCGCGCGCCGCGCCAGGGCCAGCGCACCGGCGACCGCGGCGCCGGCGGTGACCAGGGCGCCGGCGAGGAACACCGGCTCGGACCGGGGCGCGTCCGCGACCTGCAGCAGGTGCGGGTGGCCGAGCAGCCCGAGGGTGCCGCCGACGCCCGCGCCGAGCAGCGCTCGCCGCTCGGTGCGGCCCGGCGAGGGGACACCGCCGGCGCGGGCGGCCAGCGCGGCGACGCCGAGGTTCTGTTTCTGGAAGTGCCAGAACTGCCAGGCGAAGAACGCGAGGAGCACGGCCACCATCGCGTGCTCGGGCATGACGGCCGCCAGCACCGCGCCCGACGCGACGAGGCCCGCGGGCACCAGGTAGTAGCGCACCGGGTGCTCGGCCATGTGCTCGCGCACCTCGCCGACGGTGTAGAACCACGCGCTGGACGCGACGTGCACCGACGACCCGACGAAGAGCGCGAACCCGAGCGCCGCCGCCGGCGGAGCCGAACCCGCGGGCGCGACGGCCGGCAGCACGGCCAGCGGCGCCAGGGTCACCAGCAGCAGCGCCGCCGTCCACACGCGGCGGGCCCGAAGCGATGCGGCGACGGCCTCAGCCGCCACCGCAGCCGCCGGGCGCCGACGCGAACGCGTCCTTGCCCCACACGATCAGCAGCGCGAACACCGCCACGGTGGCGGCGACCAGCAGCCAGGTGCGCACGGCCTTTCGGCGCTGGGCTCTGCGGCGGGCAAGGGCGAGGTCCTCGTCCGTCGGCCACCGCTGCTCGCCCGCGTCGGACAGCATCGGGGTCATCGAGCCCGGTTCGACCGCGGGCTCGTGCGTGGTGTCCACCGACATGGTTCGTCCCTCCCGAAGACTTCCCCGAATCCTAGGCGGCGCCGGACCCGCCGTCTCGGTGGTCGGGAGGTCACTTTCACGGCGCACCGGGACGAACTACATCGACCGGCCGGCCTCCAGCCGGGCGACGGGGACGCGGAACGGTGAGCACGACACGTAGTCGAGCCCGACCTGTTCGAAGAAGTGCACGGAGTCGGGGTCGCCGCCGTGCTCGCCGCAGATGCCGAGCTTGAGGCCGGGTCGGCGGGAGCGTCCCTTGTCGGTGGCGATGCGGACGAGTTCGCCGACGCCCTCGACGTCGAGGGACTCGAACGGGCTGACGCCGAAGATGCCCTTCTCGAGGTAGGCGGAGAAGAACGCGGCCTCGACGTCGTCGCGGCTGAAGCCCCAGGTGGTCTGGGTGAGGTCGTTGGTGCCGAAGGAGAAGAACTCGGCCGCCTCGGCGATCTGGTCGGCCGTCAGCGCCGCGCGCGGGAGCTCGATCATCGTGCCGACGAGGAACTCGAGGTGGACGCCGGTCTCGGTGCGCACCTCGCGGGCCACCTGGATGATGTTGTGCTTGACGGTCTCGAACTCCTGCACGTTCGCGACCAGCGGCACCATGATCTCGACCCGCGGCACGCCGCCGGCCTTGATGCGCTGCGCGGCGGCCTCGAGGATCGCGCGCGACTGCATCTCGAACAGGCCGGGGATGACGACGCCGAGGCGCACGCCGCGCAGGCCGAGCATGGGGTTCTGCTCGTGCAGCTTGTGCACGGCCTGCAGCATGCGCAGGTCGCCCTCCTGCTTCTCCCCGCGTGCCTCGGCGACGGCGACGCGCACCGACAGCTCGGTGATGTCGGGCAGGAACTCGTGCAGCGGCGGGTCGAGCAGCCGGATGGTGACCGGCAGCCCGTCCATCGCCTCGAGGATGCCGACGAAGTCGTCGCGCTGCATGGGCAGCAGCTCGCCGAGGTGCTTCTCGCGCTCGTCGTCGGTGTCGGCCAGGATCAGCCGCTCGACCAGGGCGCGGCGCTCGCCGAGGAACATGTGCTCGGTGCGGCACAGCCCGATGCCCTGCGCTCCGAAGCGGCGGGCCCGCGCGGCGTCCTCGGCGTTGTCGGCGTTGGCGCGCACCGACATGCGGCGCAGCCCGTCCGAGTGCTTCATGATGCGGTCGACGGCGACGACCAGATCGTCCGCCTCGTCGACGTCGCCGTCCTCGAAGTAGCGCACGACCGGCGAGTCGACGACCGGCACCTCGCCGAGGAACACCTCGCCCGACGTGCCGTCGATCGAGATCACGTCACCCTCGTGGATCTCCTCACCCTTGCGGGTGCGGATGACGCGCTGCTTGGTGTTGACGTCGAGCGACTCGGCGCCGCAGACGCAGGTCTTGCCCATGCCGCGGGCGACCACCGCCGCGTGGGAGGTCTTGCCGCCGCGGGAGGTGAGGATGCCGCGGGCGGCGATCATGCCGTTGAGGTCGTCGGGGTTGGTCTCGCGGCGCACGAGGATGACGTCCTCTCCCGAACGCGACCACTTGACCGCGGTGTAGGAGTCGAAGACGACCTTGCCGACGGCGGCGCCGGGCGAGGCGTTCATGCCCTTGGCGATCGGCTTCACCGAGGTGTCGCTGTCGAAGCGGGGGAACATCAACTGGGCCAGCTGGGCGCCGGTGACGCGCTGCACGGCCTCGTCCATGTCGATGAGGCCCTGGTCGACCAGCTGGGTGGCGATGCGGAACGCCGCGGCGGCGGTGCGCTTGCCGACGCGGGTCTGCAGCATCCACAACTTGCCGCGCTCGATCGTGAACTCGATGTCGCACAGGTCGAGGTAGTGCTCCTCGAGCTTCTGCATGATGTCGAGCAGCTCGTCGTAGGAGCGCTTGTCGATCTGCTCGAGGTCGGCCAGCGGCACCGTGTTGCGGATGCCGGCCACGACGTCCTCGCCCTGGGCGTTCTGCAGGTAGTCGCCGTATATGCCCTGCGCGCCGCTGGCCGGGTCACGGGTGAACGCCACCCCGGTGCCGCTCTGCATGTCCAGGTTGCCGAACACCATGGAACACACGTTCACCGCGGTGCCGAGGTCGGACGGGATGCGTTCCTGGCGCCGGTAGAGCACCGCACGTTCGGTGTTCCACGACTCGAACACCGCCCGCACGGCGAGGTCCATCTGATCGCGCGGTTCCTGCGGGAACGGCCGCCCCGCCCGCTCGATCACGACCTCCTTGAACTGCTCGACCAGCTTGCGCAGGTCGTCGGCGTCCAGATCCAGGTCGTTGTCGGTGTTCTTGGCCTGCTTGGCCGCCTCGAGCGCGTCCTCGAAGTGCTCGCCCTCGATGCCCAGCACCGTCTTGCCGAACATCTGGATCAACCGGCGGTAGGAGTCGAACGCGAAGCGCTCGTCGCCGGCCTGCTTCGCCAGGCCCCGCACCGACTGGTCGTTCAGCCCGATGTTGAGGACGGTCTCCATCATGCCGGGCATCGAGAACTTCGCGCCCGAGCGGACCGACACCAGCAACGGGTCGTCCGACTGGCCGAGCTTCTTGCCCATCGTCCGCTCGAGGTCGGCCAGGTGTTCGCTGACCTCGTCGGCGAGACCGTCCGGCTCGTGACCGCTGCGCAGGAACGCCTGGCAGGCCTCGGTGGTGATGGTGAAGCCCGGCGGCACCGGAAGCTTCAGATTCGTCATCTCGGCGAGGTTCGCACCCTTGCCGCCGAGAAGGTCCTTCATGTCCTTGTTGCCCTCGGCGAAGTCGTAGACGTACTTCTCCGCGCGGGCCTGCGGGTTGCTCTGGGACGGAACGTCGGTCGGCGGCATGGGTGATGACCCTTTCGTCCCGCGGATGGCGACTGTCTGACGCTCACCCGCATATCGACATTCGCTAGAGGGTATGCCGTGGGCACCTCGGAGCCCTCCGGGGTGTCGCGACATTCAGGACACGACGCTTTCGGTTGACACTTGTTCACCGAAATGGTTGCGTCGGACCCAGCCGATGATGAGGAGCGAGATGGTCGAGAGCGGCGCTGTCCCGCGGGTGTCGTTCCTGCGCAAGACCGTCTCCAAGGTCGGTCAGGTGCTGACGAGCCCCTTGCTGCCCGACGACTACTTCGCGCTGGTCCATCCCGACCTGTCGACGCGCGAGCTCACCGGCACGGTCGTGCGCACCCGGCGCGAGGCCGGCGGGGCGACCACGGTCGTCGTGAAGCCCAATTTCGCCATGCAGCCGCACTTCCCCGGCCAGTACCTGCGCATCGGCATCGAGATCGACGGTATCCGCCACTGGCGGGCCTACTCGATCACCTCCGACCCGAAACACCCGGACGGCTACGTGAGCGTCACGGTCAAGAAGGTCGACGAGGGCAAGGTCTCACCGTTCTTCAACGACCGGTTGCGGTCCGGCCAACGCGTGTGGCTCGGCGACGTCGAGGGTGAGTTCGTGCTCCCCACCCCGTTGCCCGACCGCATGCTGTTCGTGTCGGCGGGCAGCGGCATCACGCCGATCATGAGCATGCTGCGCGAGCTCGACCGCCGGGGCGAGCTCGAGGGCCGCGAGAACGAGATCGTCCACGTGCACAGCGCCCGCACCAAGGACGAGATGATCTTCGGTGAGATGCTGCGCGACCTCGCCGAGAAGCGCGACGGTTACCGCCTCGTCGAGGTGCACACCGCCCACGAGGACCGCCTCTCTCCCGACGACCTCGACCGGCACTACCCGAAGTGGCGCGAGGCGCACACGTTCCTGTCCGGGCCGCCCGAGCTGATCGACGCCATGGAGGAGCGGTTCGACGAGGAGGGCCTCGGCGACCGGCTCCACCTCGAACGCTTCCAGCCGGTGATCGGCAACGGCGGCGGTGACGGTTCCGGCGGCACCGTCCACTACCGCATCTCCGACGCCGAGGCCGAGTGCGGCCCCGGCGTCTCGATCCTCGTGGGCGGCGAGGAAGCCGGCCTCGACCTGCAGTACGGCTGCCGCATGGGCATCTGCCACACCTGCGTCGGCCGCCTGCAGGACGGCGCTGTCCGCGACATCCGCACCGGCGGCATCGAGAAGGCCAACGGCCAGATGATCCGCGTCTGCATCAGCGCCCCCGAGGGGCACGTCGAGATCGACCTCTGACGCACCACCCACCCCGCACCGCACCGCACGTCCATCACGCAGGGAGCCCCATGCCGTACGACGAGAGAAACCCGCTCTACAAGCTGACCGACCAGCAGGTCGAGGATCTCGGCAAGGAGCTCGACGAGCTGCACGACGAGATCTTCAACGACCTCGGCGACGCGGACGCCCGCTACATCCGCAACATGATCACGTTCCACCGGCGGCTCGTGCTGGCCTCGCGCGGCGTTCTGCTGTTCTCGAAGTACAAGCCGGCCTGGGTGCTCGGCACCGCCGGTCTCGGCCTGGCCAAGATCCTCGAGAACATGGAGATCGGCCACAACGTCATGCACGGCCAGTGGGACTGGATGAACGACCCGAACATCCACTCGTCCACCTGGGACTGGGACACCGCCTCGCCCGCCGCCGCGTGGAAGCACAGCCACAACTACGTGCACCACACGTACACGAACGTGATCGGCAAGGACAAGGACGTCGGCTACGAGATCCTGCGCATCGACCCGCGCCAGCCGTGGAAGCCGTCCTACCTGCTGCAGCCGGTCTACAACATCCTGCTGACCGCGTTCTTCGAGTGGGGCGTGGCCATCCACGACCTCGACTTCCCGCGCATCCACAACGGCGAGAAGTCGAAGAAGCAGCTGGTCGACGAGCTCAAGGACATCGGCAGGAAGGTCCGCCGCCAGGTCGCCAAGGACTACGTCGGCTGGCCCGCCGTCTCGGCCGCCGCCGCCGGTCTGCTGGCCGGACGCAGCGCGTCGAAGAAGGCCCGCGAGGCGGTCATGCGCGAGACGTTCCGCCAGACGTTCCGCGCCGACTTCACCGCCAACATCATCCGCAACGTGTGGTCGAACGTGATCATCTTCTGCGGCCACTTCCCGGACCAGACGTTCATGTTCACCGAGGACGAGGTCGAGAACGAGACCCGCGGCGAGTGGTACGTCCGCCAGATGATCGGCGCGGCCAACATCAGCGGCGGCAAGGCGTTCCACATCCTGTCGGGCAACCTGTCCTTCCAGGTCGAGCACCACCTGTTCCCCGACATGCCGAGCTCCCGCTACCAGCAGATCGCCCCGCGCGTGAAGGAGATCTGCGAGCGCTACGGCCTGCCGTACAACACCGGACCCCTGCGCAAGCAGTGGGGCACGGTGCAGCGGACGATCCTGCGCCTCGCCTTCCCCGGTGGTGCCCCGGCTCCCAAGCCCGGCCCGTACCACCTGTCCGACGAGGAGAAGGCCGCCAAGCGCGAGGCGGCCGAGCGCGTCCCGGCGTTCCCGTGATCGGCGGGCTGGTGGCGCGGCTGCGCCCCGACCCCTGGTCGGATCTCAGCACCTTCGGCAAGGTCAAGCGGGTCGCCAACGGCCTGTTCCTGCTGTCGTCGCTGTCGATGGCCGTCAGCGCGGCCACGGCGTCGTCCGACTGGGACGTGCACGGCGAACCCACGCCCGACCGGCGTCCGAAGAAGGACTCCGACGAGGGCAGCGGCAACAGCAGCGACGGCGGTAGCGGCAAGGCCAAGACGGCCACCGACGCGGAGGGCTCCAAGGACGCCTCCGACGACGGCGAGGCCGGGTCCGACGGCAACCGCGTCAAGCAGACCGTCACCGACACCGGCGAGGGCGGCGCCAAGGGCGGTCCCGCGTAGCGGTTCGTGTGTCAGTGGTGTCACACGCGGGAAGGGTGGAGGCAATGCCTCCACCCTTCCCGCCATTAACGGACGGAGACCCGATGACCCACCAGACCGAGGACCCCGCGAAGGACCTCGACCGGCCGATGCCGTTCCCGCGGGACGAGAACGGCGAGCGGATCGACGACGAGGCGGAGACCTCGGACGGGTCGGGCACGGGCGGGTCGGGCTCGGACGGATCGGGCACGGACGGATCGGGCACGGACGGATCGGGCACGGGGGCCCAGGCCTCGTCGAACGACGGTTCCTCCGACCACGACAGCTCGTCCGACAGCTCGTCCGACGACAGCCCGTCCGACAACAGCCCGTCCGACAACGACGGCTCGTCCGACACCGACAGCTCGTCCGACACCGACTCCACGTCCGACGACGGCGACTCCGCGTCCGACGACTCCGTTCCCGACATCGAGGACATCGAGAAGCCGGACGTGCCCGACTACGGCGAGGACGACTCGCAGTCCTACGTCGAGCGCGACGGCCTCGACTTCGACCCGGACGACGGCCTGTACACCGGCACCGTGGTCGACGGCGGCGAGAGCGAGCTGCCCGACCCGCCCACGGAGGAGGAGGTCCAGGCGGCGATGGAGGACCTCAAGGCCGGCGGCAGCGGCGTGGTGAAGAAGGACGACGACAAGAAGGACGACGACGAGAACGACGACGACAGCAAGAACGACGACGAGTAGGACTAGCCGCCGCTGCCCTCGACCTCGGCCCCGGCCGGCACCGCTCGCGACGAACGGGACTCGAGCCAACCCTCCGGCAACGACACCGCCTTGCCCGCCGTGGTGCGGCCGCGGGGCTGGCCGAGCACCGCGTCGGGGAACGGCTGGTCGAGGTCGAGCTGTGCCAGCAATGCGTCGAGTTCGGTGAGCGACGACGTCATCGCCAGCTCGCGACGCGCGTCGCCGCCGACGGCGAACCCCTTGAGGTACCAGGCGACGTGCTTGCGGAACTCGGTCACTCCGCGCCGCTCGCCGAGCCAGTCGGCCAGCAGTTCGGCGTGCCGGCGCATGGTCGCGGCGACCACGGCGAGGCCCGGACGCGTCCGCTCGGACGAGCCGTTGAACGCGGCCGCGAGGTCGGCGAACAGCCACGGCCGGCCCAGGCAACCGCGTCCGACGACCACGCCGGCGCAACCGGTCTCGCGCACCATGCGCAGCGCGTCGTCGGCCTCCCAGATGTCGCCGTTGCCGAGCACCGGCACGTCGAGCAGCTCGACGAGTTCGGCGATGCGGTCCCAGTCGGCGTGGCCGCCGTAGTACTCGAGCGCGGTGCGGCCGTGCAGCGCGACGTGCTGCACACCGGCGTCCTGCGCGCGCAGTCCGGCCTCGCGGAAGGTGTGGTGATCGGCGTCGATGCCGACGCGCATCTTCACCGTCACCGGCAGGCCGCGCGCCTCGCGCACGGCTGCCCGCACGATGGCGTCGAACAGCTCGATGCGCCACGGCAACGCCGCTCCCCCGCCCTTCCGGGTGACCTTGGGGACGGGACAGCCGAAGTTCAGGTCGATGTGGTCGGCGAGATCCTCGTCGGCGATCATGCGTGCCGCGGCGCCGACGACGTCCGGGTCGACGCCGTAGAGCTGGATCGAGCGGGGCGACTCGTCGGGCTGGAACTCGATCAGCTGCAACGTCTTCGGGTTGCGCTCGACGAGCGCGCGGGTGGTGATCATCTCGGAGACGAACAACCCACCCGCCTGGCCCGGGGCGAGCTGCGTGGCCATCGCCTCACGACACAACCGGCGGAACGCGGTGTTCGTGATGCCCGCCATCGGCGCGAGGACGACGGGCGGGTCGGCGACGACCTTCTCGGTGTAGCGCAGCGGCGCCGACAGCACGCCGGTCATGTCAGCTCCCGACGAGCTGCGCCGCGAGATACTGCTCGACGCGGTCGAGGGCGATGCGCTCCTGCTTCATCGTGTCGCGCTCGCGCACGGTGACGGCGTTGTCGTCGAGGGTGTCGAAGTCGACGGTGACGCAGAACGGCGTGCCGATCTCGTCCTGCCGGCGGTACCGCTTGCCGATGGCCTGGGTCTCGTCGTACTCGACGTTCCAGTTGCGGCGCAACGCCGCCGCGAGGTCGCGGGCCTTCGGCGACAGGTCGGCGTTGCGCGACAGCGGCAGCACGGCGGCCTTCACCGGCGCGAGCCGGCGGTCGAGGCGCAGCACCGTCCGCTTCTCCATGACGCCCTTGGCGTTGGGCGCCTCGTCCTCGGTGTAGGCGTCGAGCAGGAACGCGAGGACCGCACGGGTCAGGCCCGCGGCGGGCTCGATGACGTAGGGGACGTAGCGCTCGTTGGTCGCCGGGTCGAAGTAGCTGAGGTCGACCCCGGAGTGCTGCGCGTGCGTCTTGAGGTCGAAGTCGGTGCGGTTGGCGATGCCCTCGAGCTCGGCGAAGTCGGTGCCGCCGAAGCCGAAGCGGTACTCGATGTCGACGGTGCGCGTCGAGTAGTGCGAGAGCTTCTCCTGCGGGTGCTCGAAGCGGCGCAGGTTGTCGGGGTCGATACCGAGGCCGACGTACCACTCCCACCGCTGCTGCAGCCAGTACTCGTGCCACTCGGCGTCGGTGCCCGGCGGCACGAAGAACTCCATCTCCATCTGCTCGAACTCGCGGGTGCGGAAGATGAAGTTGCCCGGCGTGATCTCGTTGCGGAAGCTCTTGCCGGTCTGCGCGATGCCGAACGGCGGCTTGCGCCGCGACGTGTTCAGCACGTTGAGGAAGTTGACGAAGATGCCCTGCGCCGTCTCGGGGCGCAGGTAGTGCAGCGCCGACTCGTCCTCGACCGGGCCGAGGTAGGTGCGCAGCATGCCGCTGAACTGGCGCGGCTCGGTCCACTCGCCGCGGGTGCCGCAGTTGGGGCACGCGATCTCGGCGAGGCCGCCCTCGGGTTCGCGGCCCTTGCGGGCCTCGAACTCCTCGATGAGCTGGTCGGCGCGGTAGCGACGGTGGCAGTGCTGGCACTCGGTGAGCGGGTCGCTGAAGGTGTCGACGTGCCCGGAGGCCTGCCACACCTGCGGGGCGAGGATGACGGCGGAGTCGAGGCCGACGATGTCGTCGCGGCCCTGCACGACGGCCTTCCACCACTGCCGGCGGACGTTCTCCTTGAGCTCTACGCCGAGGGGGCCGTAGTCCCAGGCCGAGCGGGTTCCGCCGTAGATCTCGCTGGACGGGAAGACGAATCCCCGTCGCTTGCTGAGGTTGACGACGGCGTCGTTGCGCTTGGCGGGACTGAGACTCGACACGCATCCAGCGTATCCGGGGCCCGACGCCGCTTTCGCCGTGCCTCGACCTCGTTGGCGGTGAAGTGGACGAGCGCGGCGACGAGCGCGCCGGCGAGGCAGTCGGCGACGAAATGCTCGGCGGAGTAGACGAGCGAGAACACCATGAGCAGCGGGTAGGCGACCAGCACCGGACGCCACCAGCGCCGCGCCCGCTTCCACATGAAGAGCACGAACAGCAACGTCCCGCCGAGGTGCAGCGAGGGGACGGCGGCCACCGCGTTGGCCGACGTCTGCCCGGCCTTGATCACCACGCTGGCGAAGTGCAGGTGCAACTCGCTGAACCCGCGGGTGGAGATGCGCTCGACCCACGGGTTCGCACCGTCGAGGTGGGAGTCGTAGCTGCCCAGCAGGTTGCCGGGCAGCGAACCCTCGGGTCCGTACATGCAGGGCGGGCCGTGGGGGTGGCCCGCCACCTCGGCCGGCAGGCACTTCGCGGCCGCCCACGGCGGTGCCGCCGGCATCAAGGCGAAGATCGCGAAACCCAGGAACGACAGCGAGACGAAGCGCAGCGACCAGCCGTAGAACCCGGACCGGCTGCGCAGCCACAGCACGCCGGCGGTGACGTAGGGCAGGAAGAAGAACGAGAAGTAGCAGAGGGCGACGACGACGTCGTACCACTGCGGTTCGGGGTGTTTGAGGTGTTCCTGCAGCCACACGGTCGGGTTGGTGCCGCCGAACAGGAAGTCGTCGACGTCGACCTGCGGGTGCCACCACGTGGGCATCCCCATGGTGTCGGCGAGGCCCCGCAGGTAGTCGTAGGCGATCAGCACCAGCGCGAACGGGAAGAAGTCGACGAGCACGGTGAGCACCGAGCGCCGTCCGATGCTCGCGGCGAGCAGCAGCGCGACGATCCAGAGCAGCAGGTCCGAACGCAGCCACGGGATGCCGTCCAGGACGAACACCTGCCAGCAGAACGCGAAGACCCAGAGGGTGACGAAGCCCCAGCGCAGCCCGCGCAGGATGTCGTCGGTCAGCCAGGCCGGGCGCAGCCGGTGCATCGCCGAGGCCCACTGGTCGCCGATGCGGGCGCCGAGGGTCACACGTCGCGGTTCGCCCGTCGCGGGCCCGTCCGTCATACGCCGGGCTCCCTGTCGCTGGCGCGCAGCGACTCCTCGCCGCCCGGGGCGACCTCGGACAGCGGCTCGAACCCGCCGGGGATGTCGAGCGCCTCGCCGAGCAGCGGGGTGGCGTACAGCTTGACCTCGTAGTTGCCGAGAGCGCGACGGTACGAACCCACGTTCTCCCACTCGGTGACGAGCACCCAGGCCGCGGGATCGTCGATGCAGCGGCCCAGCGACCCGCGCACGTACCCCGGACGGGCGGCGAGCGTGCGCAGCGCGAGACGTGCCCGCTCGTCGAAGTCGGCGGCGTCGGAGGCGAAGTGGGTGACGGCGATCATGCGTCGGGCGCCTCGACCGGACCGGCCCCGCCGAAGCGACGGTCCCGGCGGGCGTACTCGAGACACGCCTGCCAGAGGTGACGGCGGTCGAACTCGGGCCACGGCGTGTCGACGAACGCCAGCTCGGCGTACACCGACTGCCAGACCAGGAAGTTGGACGTGCGCTGCTCCCCCGACGTGCGGATGAAGAGGTCGACGTCGGGCAGGCCCGGCTCGTCGAGGTACTGCCCGATCGTCCGCTCGTCGATCTTCGCCGGCTTGACGCGCCCGGCTTCGACGTCCTTGGCGAGGGCGCGGACGGCGTCGACGATCTCGGCCCGCCCGCCGTAGTTGACGCAGAACTGCAGGGTCAGGCGGTCGTTCTCGCGGGTGTACTGCTCGGCGTCCTCGAGCTGGCTGATGACCGAACGCCACAGTCGCGGACGCCGTCCGGCCCAGCGGATGCGCACGCCCAGGGCGGCGAGCTCGTCGCGGCGGCGGCGGATGACGTCCTTGTTGAAGCCCATGAGGAAGCGGACCTCCTCGGGCGAACGCCGCCAGTTCTCGGTCGAGAACGCGTAGGCGCTGACCGTGCCGACGCCCAGCTCGATGGCGCCGTGCAGGACGTCCATGAGACTGGCCTCCCCGGCGCGGTGCCCTTCGATCCGCGGGAGGCCCCGGGCGTGGGCCCAGCGGCCGTTGCCGTCCATGACGATCGCGACGTGCTTCGGGACGAGGGCGGCGGGGATCTCGGGCGGACGGGCGCCGGACGGGTGCGGCGGCGGGTCCGGCCACGCGGCGCCGCGCGGCGGACGGGCTGTCGCGGTCATCGGGACAGGCTAACCGGGAGGTGATGAGGACGCGGACAGCGCGCGAACCGCGGGCATCGATCCCGCCGCCGACCTTCCCAATACGGACAAATCGGTAATAGCGTACTGGGTCATGACGATCCTCGCCGCCTCCCTCCGCACCCGTCTCGGCCTCGTCGCCGCCGGGGCCGCCGTCGCCACCGCCGGCGCGCTCGCGCTCGCCCCCGACGCCCTCGCGGTCACCAAGCTGTCGCAGTCGGCCGCCGCCTCGCAGCTGTCGTCCGCCGGAGTCACGTGGTCGTCCTCGGGCGGCTGCACCACCCGGTCGAACTCGACGTGCACCTCGTTCGACCAGATCAACCAGACCACGGTGTCGGGGGTGATCACGCTCAAGCGGGCGAGCGGCTGCGCGGTCAACATCACCGGCGGCACCGAGGTGGGCCACGCGAGCGGCACCTACAGCCACTACAACGGCTACAAGGTCGACATCACCAAGTACTCGTGCGTCGGCAGCTACATCACCGGCACCTTCACCCGCATCGCGAACCGCGGCGACGGCTACCCGCAGTGGCGCGCCGCCTCGGGCAACGTCTACTGCGACGAGGGCAGCCACTGGGACATCACGTACTACACCGACGGCAGCTGACGGACCCGTCCGCGGGCGCGATCGTCATGACCCGGCGTCCCGATGGGGCCACTGGGCCCTCACCACTCCGGTGACGCGCGCAGGAAACGGCGTAGCTGATCGGCCACGACGCGTTCGTCCTCGCGCACGACGACAGCGGAGTAGCGCAACGTGGGCGTGCCGCCGATGACCACCTCGTTCTGCCGCAGCAGGTCCGAGGTCCACTGACCGACCTGCATGTGATGCGCGCCGTCGACCTCGACCGCGTAGCGGCGGCCGTCCGCCCGTCGCCACTCGACGTCCAGGTAGCGCCGACGCCCGCCCGGCAACGGCCGCACGGCCTGCAATGACGGACGCGGTAGTGCGAACCGACGGCACAGTCGAAGGAAATCGATCTCGCTGAGCGCCTCGGCGCCCTGCCCGATGTCGGCGAGAGCGAGCAGCAGGGCATGGCGGTGCCGCTGCGTCGGGCGAGGAGCATCGCGGCGCGCAGCTCGGTCGCCGTGGCGAGACGCTGCTGCACCGCCGAGGCGAGGAGACCGCAGCCGGGGCGCGCCCGGGCGAAGCTCGACACGGCGACGACGAGGGCGTGCGGCAGACGGTGCAGCCGCCGGGTGCTCACCACCGCCTCGGGACGCCACTCACCGATGCGGTGGAGCACCAACCCCGGCAGACCGGGATGTGTCGTGCCCGCCGGGGCGAGCACGTGGGCCTCGTCGCGCTCCCAGCCGGTGAGTCCCCAGTCGGACGCTGCCGTGAACGAGGTCAGGACGGCTCGCGGCCCGCAGTTGATCGTGCAGATCGAGGCCCACTCGTCGCGCGACGGCTCGGCGTTGTGGAGCAGGACGGCCGGTCCGAAGCGTTGCCACCGGCGTGCCGCCACCTGCCGGTCGATGTCGTGGGCGTCGATGCGCAGGCGGGCCAGCGCCCTACGGTCGAGCACCGTCTCCCCTGCACGGGCGAGGTCGCCCCGCCTCGCTGCAGCCGTGACCATGTCTTGATCGTGGCGGGACGGCGGGGACTCGCGCCCGGCCGACGAGCCGGCTGTGGATGGAGCGGTGACTCTGGGCCGACAAACCACACCCCGCCGGTTGTCGCCGTCGCCGTTGTCGTCGCCGTCGCCGTCGCCGTCGCCGGACGGATCTTGATGGCTCGGCGACGACATGCAGACGTCCAGGCATCAAGATCGCTGGAAGTGTGTGGATCTTGATTGCTCGGTGACGTCATGGGGACGCCGGACCATGAAGATCGCGGACAGGCGGACGAGCGGACAGGCGTGCGGCAGCCGATCCGTCGCGCTCAGGCGCGGTCGACGAGCGGGAGCGAGCGCAGGCCGCGCTCGAGGTGCCACTGCAGGTGGGCGGCGACGAGGCCGCCGGCCTCGCGGCGGACGGACGCGGTGCTGGCGTCGGCCACCGGCCAGTCGCCCTCGAGCAGGGCGGCCATGAGTTCGACGCTGGCGCGGGCCGGACGGGCCGAGCCCGCGGGGCGGCAGGCGTCGCAGACGGCGCCCCCGGCCGGGACGTTGAACGCCACGTGCGGTCCGGGCGCCGAGCACTGCGCGCACTCGCGCAGTGCGGGCTCCCATCCGGCGTTGGCCATCGCCCGGATGAGGAAGGCGTCGAGCACGAGCGACGGGTCGTGCTCGCCGGCGACGAGCGCCCGCAGGGCGCCCACGACGAGCAGGTAGAGCCGCAGCGCGGGCTCGCCCTCGTCGGTGAGCCGCTCGGCGGTCTCGCAGATGGCGGACGCGGTGGTCCAGCGGGCGTAGTCGGTGGCCAGCCGCGCGCCGAACGCGTCGAGCTGCTCGGTCTGCTGGACGACCTCGAGCCCGCGCCGGCCGCCGGGAGCGCCCTGGCCCTCGGGCAAGCGGGAGTAGATCTGCACGTCGATGTGGCTTCCCGGTTCGAGACGCGCCCCGAACCGGGAGGACGTGCGCCGCACACCCTTGCCGACCGCGCGGACGCGACCGTGGCGCCGGGTCAGCAGCGTGACGATGCGGTCGGCCTCGCCCAGCTTGTGGACCCGCAGCACGACCGCCTCGTCACGGTAGAGCGGCATCCGTCCATCGTCCCACCGGCCACCGACGACGCGGCGTCAGCGCGCCGGGACCTCGGCGGCGACGTCCCCTGCCGGGACGGCGAGGTCGGGACGCCCGCGTCGGCTGCGGTGCAGCACGACCGCGAGCGCCGCCATCGTCAGGCCCGCCCCGACGGTCACGAGGAACGCGGCGCGGGCACCGTGGGCGTCCGAGATGCCACCGACCAGCGCGGCGCCGACGCCGTAGCCGACCGACAGCCCGGTGACGAGCCACGCGAGCCCCTCGGTCAGGGCCCCAGCGGGCACGAAGTGCTCGACGAGCCCGAACCCGGTCGTGAGGGTCGGCGCGATGCCGAACCCGACCACGAACGCACACGCGGCCAGCACGCCGATGTTCGTCGCCAGCAGGAACAGCGGCGGCAACAGCCCGAAGACGACCGCCTGCAGCCGGAACCGGTCCAGCAGCGGCATGCGCCAGTGCCGGGCGCCGTACAGGAACCCAGACATCGCGCTGCCGGCGGCGAAGGCGGCCAGGACCGCGCCGCTGAGGCCGCGCGAGCCCTGCTCGTCGCAGAACGCCACGATGGTGACCTCGGCGCTGGCGAAGATGCCGCCCATGGCCACGGTGACCAGCACCAGCAGCGGCATGCCCGACGCGAGCACCGCCGGCCGGCCGCGTCCGGCGGAGTCGTTCACCGGCGGCTCGGACGACGTCAGCGCCGACAGCCACACCGCGCCACCCAGCACGAGCGCGGCGGCGAGGTAGAGCACGACGACACCCGAGATCTGCGTGGCGACGACCGTGGCCACGAGCGGTCCGAGCACGAAGATCGTCTCGTCGAGGGTCGACTCGACCGAGTAGGCGGTGTTGAGCTCGGGACGGCCGGCGAGCACGTACGACCATCGCGCCCGCACCAGCGACGACACCGACAGGAAGAAGAACCCGAAGACGGCCGTGGCCACGACGAGCACCCAGTCGGGCCAGTGCACCGTGACCGCCACGGCGGCGACCACGGCGGCCGCCGCGTGCACGAGCGACATCGGGATCAGCAGCCGTCCCTGACCGAGCCGGTCGGCGAGCCGGGCGAGCGCCGGGTTGCCGATGCCGTTGGCGATCACGTACACGCCGCTCAGGACGCCGGCGAAGCCGTACCGCCCGTCGCGTCCGCTGATGATGAGGACGAGGCCGATCGGGTACATGGCGATGGGCACCCGCATCACCCACGCGGCGGCGGAGAACATGGCGGTGCCGGGCGTGCGGAAGACCGCGCGGTAGACGTCGAGCATCAGAACCCGAGTCGGTCGAGTTTCTTCGGGTCCCGCTGCCACTCCTTCTCGACGGCCACGTGCAGCGCGAGGTGCACCTTCTCGCCGAGCAGGGTCTCGATGCCGGTGCGCGCGGTGACGCCGATCTGCTTGAGGCGCGAGCCCTGGGGGCCGATGACGATGCCCTTCTGGCTGTCGCGCTCGAGGTGGATCGTGGCGAAGACCTCCTGCAGACCCGAGTCGCGGCGCACCATCTCGTCGACGGTGACGGCGATCGAGTGCGGCAGCTCGTCGCGGACGCCCTCGAGCGCTGCCTCGCGCACGAGTTCGGCGATGCGGGTCTCGACGTCGTTGTCGGTCTGCACGTCGTCCGGGTAGAGCATCGGGCCCTCGGGCAGCCGCGCGACGAGCAACGACGCCAGCAGGTCGACCTGGTCGCCCTTCACGGCAGACACCGGCACCACCTCGGCGAACTCGCCGAGGTGCGAGACGGCGATCAACTGCTCGGCGACGCGCGCCCTGGACGTCGCGTCGGTCTTCGTGACGATGGCGACGACCGGGGCCTTCAGCTCGGCGAGCTCGGCGGCGATGAACCGGTCGCCGGGACCGATGCGCTCGTTCGCCGGGAGGCAGAAGCCGACCACGTCGACGTCCGCGAGCGTGCCCCGGACGACGTCGTTGAGGCGCTGCCCGAGCAGGGTGCGCGGTCGGTGCAGGCCGGGGGTGTCGACGAGCACGAGCTGGCCGTCCTCGCGGGTGACGATGCCGCGCACCGCGTGGCGGGTCGTCTGCGGCTTGTCGCTGGTGATGACGATCTTGCTGCCGACGAGGGCGTTGGTGAGCGTGGACTTGCCGGCGTTCGGCCGTCCGACGAAGGCGCAGAAGCCGGAACGGTAGGTCACCCGGCCAGTCTCCCACCCCCGGATGCCACGATTCACCACGTGCTGTCGCGCCGCCGCTTCCTCGGGACGGCGGCGATCGTCCCGCTCGCTGTCGGTGCCTGTGGCAGCGACCGGCAGGATGGGCGGATGCCCGGCGCGCGCGAGATCGGCTACGGCGACGACCCGTCCCAGTTCGGGGAGCTGACCCGTCCGGACAGCAAGCCCCGTCCGGGCACGGTCGTCGTCGTCCACGGCGGCTTCTGGCGGGCGCAGTACGGGCTCTCGCTCGGACGGCCACTGGCGGCCGACCTCGCGCGGCGCGGGTGGACGGTCTGGAACCTCGAGTACCGCCGCGTCGGCGACGGCGGTGGCTGGCCCGCCACCCTCGCCGACGTCGCCGCCGGCATCGACAAGCTCGCCGACCTCGGTGTCGACACGTCCGCTGTCGTCGCGATCGGGCACTCGGCCGGCGGCCACCTCGCCACCTGGGCGACGGGACGCGCCCGACTGCCCGCGGACGCTCCCGGGGCGTCCCCCGCCGTGCGCCTCACCGGGGTCGTCTCGCAGGCCGGCGTGCTCGATCTCGCCACCGCGGCGCGGACGGGCGTCGGTGACGGCGCGCCGCAGGACCTGCTGGGCGGTTCCCCCGACGACGTGCCCGAGCGGTACCGGCTCGCCGACCCGATCCAGCAGGTGCCGCTCGACGTGCCGGTGTACTGCCTGCACGCCAAAGACGACGCCAACGTGCCCTACGCGCAGAGCGAGGCGTACGTCGCCGCGGCGACGAAGGCGGGCGGACGGGCGGCGCTGCGCACGACCGAAGGCGACCACTTCACCCTCATCGACCCGTCGTCCACCGCATGGGCGGCCGCCCGCGACGCGCTGCCCGACCTGATGGCCGGACGGCTGCCCGGCTGAGACGGCACCGCCCGCCGAGCAGTGGCTAGTGCCGCACCGCGCCGTCGGGGCCCGCGAGCAGCACCGGCGCGCCGGCGGTCACGTCGCGGACGGCGGCGGTTCCGGCGTCGTCCGCCGGGTCCTCACCCAGCACCACGGCGGCCTCGATGCCGTCGGCCCCCGACGACACCGCGGCCGCGACCGCGGCCTGCAGCGCGCTCAGCCGCAACGACGGCAGCGCGACGGTGGCGGCGACGTACGTGCGGCCGGTCGTGTCGCGGACGGCCGCCCCCTGCGCGGCACCGGTGCGGGCGCGCGCCGAGCGGGCGAGGGTGACGAGCTTGGCGTCCTCGGGATCGAGCGTGTCGGTCATGACCGTCCTTGGTGTGCGGGTGTGACCGCATCCTCCCGCTCGTCCGCGTCGTCGTCCTCGTCGGGCACGGCCCGGGTGACGAGGATCGTGTCGACGCGGTTGCGCCGTCCGCCCACCTGTTCTGCCCGTAGCTCCAGCCCGTGGACGACGGCGTGCGAGCCGGCGATGGGGACGCGTCCGATGGCCTCGGCGAGCAGGCCGCGGACGGTCTCGACGTCGTCGCGGTCGGGCAGCTCGAGGTCGAACAGCTCGGCGAGGTCCTCGACGGCGAGACGGGCGGACACGCGGGCGGCGTCGACGCGGTCGTCGTGCGTCTGCAGCCGCTCGACGGGCGGGCGCTCGTTGTCGTACTCGTCGGTGATCTCGCCGACGATCTCCTCGAGGATGTCCTCGATGGTGATGAGGCCGGCGGTGCCGCCGTACTCGTCGATGACGATCGCGATGTGCGAGCGCGCCGCCTGCATCTCGCGCAGCAGTGCGTCGACCCGCTTCGACTCGGGGACGTACGTGACCGTGCGCATGACCTCCTCGACGGAGGTGCTGCGGGCGCGGTCGTCGTCCTGCGCGCGGCGGGCGAGGTCCTTGAGGTAGACGACGCCGACGACGTCGTCGGCGTTCTCGCCGACCACCGGGATGCGCGAGAAGCCGCTGCGCAGCGCGAGCGCCAGACCCTGCCGCACCGACTTCGCGCGTTCGATCCACACGACCTCGGTGCGCGGCACCATGACCTCGCGGGCGATGGTGTTGCCCAGCTCGAAGACCGACTGGATCATCTGCCGCTCGTCGTGCTCGACGACGCCGTGCTCCTCGGCCATGTCGACCAGCTCGCGCAGCTCGACCTCGGACGCGAACGGCCCGTCACGCAGACCCCGCCCGGGGGTGATGGCGTTGCCGAGCAGGATCAGCATCGAGGCCAGCGGGTTGAACAACCGCCCGAGCAGCCGCACGGCCGGCGCGCCGGCGAGCGCGACCCGGTTGACGTGCTGGCGGCCGAGCGTGCGTGGCCCGACGCCGACGACCGTGTACATCACCACGATCATCAGCACGACGGTCACGAGCGTCACCGGCCAGCGCGTGCCGACGGCGGAGCGGGCGACGATCACCGCCAGCACGGTCGAGGTCAGTTCGCACGACATGCGCAGCAGCAGGAGCAGGTTCGTGTAGCGCGGACGGTCGTCGACGACGATCGCCAGCGTCTTCGCCCCGGCGACCTCGTCGCGGACGAACTCGTCGACCCGCGCCTTCGACACCCGTGCCAGTGCGGAGTCGACGCACGCGACGAGCCCGCCGATGGGGATGAGCAGGATCGCCACAATCAGCGCGATCGCTGCGGACGAGCTCACGGCGTCTCCTCGCTTCGCTGCGGGGACGCCGCGAGGCACATCAGCACTGTGCGCCCCGGTTCGCTCCGCAAGCGTCGCTCACGCCCGTCCCTCTCCCGCGGTGCCGGGGCGCGGCGCCCGG
The DNA here is from genome assembly GCF_054781375.1 of Jatrophihabitans fulvus. Lineage (NCBI taxonomy): Bacteria > Bacillati > Actinomycetota > Actinomycetes > Jatrophihabitantales > Jatrophihabitantaceae > Jatrophihabitans > Jatrophihabitans fulvus. The sequence continues at coordinate 443,457 of NZ_BAAGUN010000001.1, read as the reverse complement.
ATCGGACCGACGCCGCTCGCTGCGGACCACCCGCGCACGAGCTGCGCCTGCAGGTCGAACATCTCGCGTTCGTCCTCGGGCTCGCCGTGGTCGTAGCCGAGCAGGTGCAGGATGCCGTGGGTGCACAACAGGTGCAGCTCGGCCTCGAGCGAGTGACCCGCGGACGCCGCCTGGTCGGCGGCCACCGCCGGGCACAGCACGACGTCGCCGAGCATGGTCTCGCCCGGGTTCTCGTCGGTGCCGGGCGGGGCGGACGGGTCGAGCCGCTCGCCGCGCATGCCGGCACCGTCGGCCATGTCCATGGGGAACGCCATGACGTCGGTAGGCCCGGGCAGGTCCATCCACTGCTCGTGCAGCGCCGCCATCGCCTCGGTGTCGACGAGCACCACCGACAGGTCGGCGAGCGGGTCGATGCGCAGTTCGTCGAGCACGAAGCGACCGAGCGCGGCCAGCTTCTGCTCGTCCAGTTCGGCGCCGGACTCGTTGTTGACCTCGACCGACATCGTTACCGGCGGGTGGTCGGCGCGCTGCGTTGCTGCGCGGCGGCGTCGAAGCGCTCGTAGGCGTCGACGATCTCGCCCACGAGCCGGTGGCGGACGACGTCGGTGGACGTCAGGTTGGCGAAGTGGACGTCTTCGATGTCGCCGAGGATGTCGCGCACGACGCGCAACCCGCTGCGGGTGTTGCCCGGCAGGTCGACCTGCGTGACGTCACCCGTGACGACGACCTTCGAGCCGAACCCGAGGCGGGTCAGGAACATCTTCATCTGCTCGGGCGTCGTGTTCTGCGCCTCGTCCAGGATGATGAACGCGTCGTTCAACGTGTTGTGCGTGACGATGAAGTCATCGGTCACGTACAACGAGTCCTGGGCACCGACCTGGATGCACACGCACTCGGCCTCGCCCGCCGGCTCGATGCTGTCGATGAAGCGCATCGGACGACCACCGCCGGTGGCGTCGTACTTGGCCTTCTTGCGAGCCAGGCGGAAGGGCTCGAGGCCGGACGGCAGCCGAATGTCGATGACGTACGCGTCGTTGCGGTACTCGACCGGACGTCCGTTCGCGAGGCCCGGCGTCCGTCCTTCGGCCGGGCGCGTGCGGACGTAGGCAACCCCGCCCAGCGAGCGGACGAGATGCACGACATCGTCGCGCAGCAGAGGTGCGCACGTCGTGTACTGGATCCGGCAGGTGCGTCCCGCCTGGGCGACCGGACCGCCGTCGCTGTCCAGAAGCCCCTGCAGTACAGCCAGGCGGACGTCGCTGCTGTTGAGCAGGTACGTCAGCGGAACGTGCTTGGTGTGGGAGCGAGTGCCCAGCAGTCCCAGGTCGCGCAGAACTTCCGTGACCGGGTTCTTCGCGATCACGCCGCCACGGGACCCTGTGGTGAGGACGTGGTCGACCCCACCCTTGTGCCGCACGGTGACGCCCTCCGACGCCGCGTCGAGGGCCAGCGTCAGCTCAGGATCCGCAGTTGCGAAGGAGGGTGTGCTCGACCCGGTGAGGCACCCGTCGCCGAGCAGCAGACCGAGTGCGTACGGATCCAACGGGACCGGCGTCGGCACGTACTCGATGGGCGCCACGACAGGCAGCTCGTACCGATGGACGGAGCCACGGCGCTCGTTGCCGACCATGTCCTGCGTCTGCAGGGTGCGCCAACCCCGGCCGTGACTCCGATCGTCGACGGTGCGCACTGTCCAGAGGTGCTCGCCGCACGCCAGCGTGGACGCGCCGTCCTGCGCGGTCACCCTGTGGACCTGCTTGCGTCCCTGCGGAAACACCCCGAGCACGGGCGTCGGCAGGCCGTCAGATCCGACCACGAGGTCGCCGACCTCGAGGTCGCCGATCCGACGCGCGCCCTCGGGTGTCATGACGGTGGCATCCACCGGTTGCGCGCGACCGCGCATATATGCCAGAGGCGCGATCTCGATGGTGCCGGCCTGCATGAGACGCGGCAGCGACTCGGGGTCGAGCATGTCGTGCATCGCGTCGAACAGCGGCCGCAGGTACGGGTCGATCTTGTCGAACAGGGTGCCGGGCAGGAACCCGAGCCGCTCACCGGCCTCGACGGCGGGGCGGGTCAGGATGATGCGCGTGACCTCCTTGGCCAGCAGCGCCTGCACGGCCTTCGCCACGGCGAGATAGGTCTTGCCGGTACCTGCCGGGCCGATGCCGAAGACGACCGTGTGCTTGTCGATGGCGTCGACGTAGCGCTTCTGGTTCAACGTCTTCGGACGGATGTTCTTGCCCCGCCGCGACAGGATGTTCAGGCTGAGCACGTCGGCCGGACGCTCGGTGGAGTCGGCGGTCAGCATGCCCAGCACGCGCGCGACCGAGTCGCCGGTGAGGTTCTGGCCGGCCTTGATCAGCGCGAGGAGCTCCTCGAACAGCCGGACGGCGATCGCGTTGTCGGCGGCCCGACCGGTGATGGTGATCTCGTTGCCGCGGACGTGGACGTCACTGTCGAGCGACTGCTCGACCACACGCAGCAGTTCGTCACGCGAGCCCAGCAACGCGACCATGGCCTGCTCGCCCGGCACGACGACGGTGGTGGTGACGATGTCCGCGGGCTCGGTTCTGTCGGTCAAAGAAGGGCTTCCGGTTCGGCGATCTGGGCATCTCCACTGTACCGGCGATGCGCACCCCCTAACCGGTGAAACGTTCCCTCAGCCCGGGGGCCACCCGAAGGACCGGCCGGCGAGCAGGTGGGCGTGCACGTGGAACACCGATTGTCCGACCCCGGCGCCGGTGTTGAACACCGTCCGGAACTCGGTGAGGCCCTCCTGGGCCGCCGTCGCGCGAATGCCGGCCAGCAGCGCGGCGGACGCCTCGGCGTCGGCGCCGACCTCGGCGATGTCCGTCAGGTGCGTGCGCGTCACCACGAGCAGGTGCACCGGCGCCTGCGGGTTGGTGTCGGCGAAGGCGACGGCACCGTCGTCCTCGTAGACCTTCGTCGCCGGGATCTCCCCCGCGACGATCTTGCAGAAGATGCAGTCGTCCGGTCCGTCGGCCATGCCCGGACCCTACTGACGCTCAGCCCTGCCGCCGCAACCACCAGGCCACGATCTCGGTGCGCTTCGTCGCTCCGGTCTTGGCGAGGACGTTGCGCACGTGCGTCTCGACCGTGCGCTCCGAGAGGACGAGCCGGGCCGCGATGGCACGGTTGGTGAGGGCGTCGGCGACGAGAGCGGCCACCTCGGACTCGCGCGGCGTCAGCTGCGGTCCGTGCGCCCCGGATCCCGCCTGCGCGAGCGCGGTCGCGAGCGGACCCGGCATGTCGAGGCGCCGGAACTCCACGGTCGCGTCGCGCACCAGGTCGTCGACCGTGGCGGCGCCGTCGCGAGTGCGGCCGAGGCGGCGCAGGCTCGTCGCCCAGCCGAGGCGGGCGAGGGCCGTCCACGGTCGCGCGCCGATCCGCTCGTTCATCGCGACCGCCGTCCGGTAGAGCGGCAGGGCGTCCTCGTCGCGGCCGGCCACCCGGGCGAGATCGGCGGCGAACCCGGCGTTGGCCCCGTGGCTGACGACCGCGCCGGACCCGTCCCCGGCGTACTCGGAGGCGAGCGCGGCGAACACCGGGAACACCGCGGCGCACGTCCGGGCGTCCCCGAGCCGCAGGGCCGTGCGCCCGAGGATGGACATCGTCCCGGCCCAGCGGACACCCCGCGGCATGGTCGCGGGCAGGTCACGGAAGCGCGCGAACTCCGCCCGCGCGTCGTCCGGACGGCCCGCAAGGCATCGGGCCAGCGCGATCCCCGCCCGCACGATCGGCAGCGGCGGGGCGAAGCGCATCGCCTGCTCCCATCCCGGCAGCAAGTCGGCGGGGTCGCCCCGCAGATCGCCGAGGAACAGGCCGAACGAGTAGCACATACCGGTCAGCGTCGGGTCGTCGACGCGCTCGCCGATGGCGAACGCGGCGCGGTTGTGGTCACGGGCCGCGGCGAAGTCGCCGGCGAGGGCGTCGGCCAGAGCGCGGAACCGGTGGAAGTGCCAGCGCGCGAGCGGCGAGCGGCGGGTCCGCGCGATGCGGTCGAGCTCGGCGATCTCGAGCTCGGCGTTCACCAGGTTGCCGAGCTGGAACGACGCGGACGCCCGCCACAGATGGCCCCAGAGTGCGGCGATCGGCGAGCCGTCCCCCTCGCCCAGCGCGACGGCGCGGCGGCCGAGCTCCAACCGCTCCCGGACGGTGCCGGGGTCGACGATCGCGAGGTGACGGGCGGCGAGGGCCTCGAGCGTCGCGACGGGATCGCGCGCGCGATCGGCTTCGTCGAGCGCGCGACCGGCGAGCACGCGGGCGTCCTCGACGGCGTCGGTCTCGGCGCGGCCGACCGACAGCTGGGCGAGCAGCCGGGCACGCACTCCGTGCTCGGACGGCGGGCACGCGGCGAGGGCGCGCTCGACCACCGGCGCGAGGTCGTCGAACACGGTGACGCCCACGCCGTGCACGGCCAGCGCGGCGTCGGCGAGCAGATCCGGGCGTGCCGCCCGGTCGGCGCGGTCGGCGGCTCGCACGCAGGCGCTGACGGCCTCCTCGAAACGGGCGGCCCGCACAGCGGCGGCCGCGAGCCGCACCAGCAGGCGGGCGAGCTCGGCGTCGTCCGCCCGGTCGTCCTCGGCGGCGGTCACGGCCAGGGCCGCGAACCGCACCGCCTCGTCGTGGGCCAGCGCACCGAGCGCCTCGTCGGTGGCCCGTTCCGCCCACCGCCGCACCACGCCGGGGGTGGCCTGCGGCCCGGCGCGCTGCCAATGGCCGACGACCGTCGCCGCCGCCGCGCCGGACGCCGACAGCGCCTCCGCCGCCCGGGCGTGCAGCCGCGCGAGTCCGGTCGCGCCGACCCGCTCGGGCAGGTCGGTCAGCACCGCGTCGCGCACGAGCGCGTGGACGAAGCCGACGCCGTCGAGGACGTCGCCGGTCCGCTCGAACACGCCGGCCGCGATGCACTCCGCAACGGTTGCGTCGAGGCGGTCGGCTGCCAGGCCGGCGGTCGCCGCCAGGACCACCGGGTCGACCCGCTCGCCGAGGATCGCGGCCGCGTCGACGGTGTCGCGCGCCGCGCGGTCCATCCCGGACAGGCGCGCCGTGACCAGCCTGCGCAGGTCGGGACGGTCGCGCACGGCCGTGTCGACGTGCCCGCCCGTCGCCAGGTGATCGGCGAGCAGCCGGACGAGCAGGGGGTTGCCCCCGGCGCGGGCGTGCAGCGAGGCGGCGGACGCGGGATCCGCGCCCCGGCCGGCCAGGTACGCGGCCACCTGTCCTTCGGTGAGCGGCGCCGGCGCGACGACGGACGTCCGGTCGCCGCGCAGCAGGTCCGGCAGCGCACCCGCGAGCGGACCGTCGGCGCGGTCGCGACGGGTCGCCACCACGACCACGCGACCGACCGCCAACTCGGCGGTCAGGTGGGTCAGCAGGTGGACCGTCCCGCCGTCGGCCCAGTGGAGGTCCTCGAGAACCAGCAGCAGCCCGCCGTCCGCCGCCTGCTCCATGAGGCACTCGCTCACCCCGGCGGCCATCCGGAAGCGGTCCTCCACCCCACCGTCACCGTCGTCCCCGGTGTCGAGCAGGCGCAGCGCCGCCGGGATTCCGCGCAGGGCGCGCCGCCACGGCCACAACGCCGGCGCGCCGGGGTCGTCCACCGCATGGCCGCGGAGCACCCGCATCCCGCGCCCCGCGGCGAGCACGGCCGCGCGGTCGGCCAGGGCGCTCTTGCCGATGCCCGCCGGTCCGGAGATCAGCACGAGCCGGCCCCGCCCGTCCGATCCCTCCGCGGACGCGTCCGCGAGGGCACCGTCGAGCAGGGCGATGGCCGCCTCGCGCCCGACGAGCAGCGTCGTCATGGCGGTCAGTATCGGCGCCGGGGTCAGGGGGTCGGATCAGTACCAGCACGGAGGCGCACGACCGCCGGAAGGCGGGAGGGTTCCCGCACACCGCACGACACCGACCCTCGAGAGGAACCGCCATGCACGCGCAGATCGCCTGGTTCGACGGCCCACGCAGCCCGGAGCTCGTCGCCGCCGCCGAGTACGCCGGTACCCGGCGTGTCGTCCCCGCCCTGATGGCCGACCCGCAGTGCGCCGCGGGTCACGTCGGCACGTTCGTCCTGCGCTCCCCGGACGGCGGTGAGATGGTCGTCGTGCTCACCGAGTCCGAGGCCGTGCTCGACCGCGCCGGGCAGATCATCATGTCGACGCCACTGCACCCCGGGGAGGACCTCGCCCTGCTGCCCGGTCCGGATCGGGTCTCGCGTCACGCCGTCGCGTACGCGGTCGAGCGCGCCCGCGTCACCCATGACGCGACCGGCGCGCCGTCACTCCCAGCGCCCCAGGCGTAGCGACAGCGCCGCGAGGGCAGCGGGCCCGGCGGTGGACGTCCGCAGCACCGTCGTCCCCAGCCGCACGACGTGGGCGCCGGCGGCGGTGAACCGCTCGAGCTCGTCCGGGGCGATGCCGCCCTCGGGACCGACGACCACCCCGACGTCGCCGACGAGCGGCATCGGCACCGCGCCCAGCGGCTCGTCGGCGGCCTCGTGCAGGACGATCGCCGTCGCCGCCCGCTCGAGCATGGCGGCGACGTCGGCACTCGACACGAGGTCGCCGACCATCGGCACCCGCGCCCGGCGGCTCTGCTTGGCCGCCTCGGCGGCGGTGCGGCGCCACCGGGCGAGCGCCTTGGCGCCCCGGGCCCCGTGCCACTGCGTCACCGAGCGCGCGGCCGCCCACGGGACGATCGCGTCGACCCCGAGTTCGGTCATGGTCTCGACCGCCAGCTCGGCGCGATCGCCCTTGGGCAGCGCCTGCACGACGACGAGACGCGGCTGCCCCTCGGGCACGAGCTCACGGGACACGACGGCGAGTGTCACGTCGTCACCCGACACGTAGCGGACGGTGCACCGCGCCAGCGTCCCTTGTCCGTTGGAGATCAGGACCGACTCGCCGGGACGCACCCGCTTCACCCGCGCGGCGTGATGTCCCTCGTCGCCGCTGAGCAGGATCTCGTCGGTGTCCGGGATCGTCTCGAGCAGGAACAGCGGCGGCGTCACGGGCAGCGACGCTACTGGTGTTACTGGCGGAACGCGTCCCGGACCTTGCCGAACAGCCCGGACCCCCGCTGCGACACCGAGACGTCCTCGTCGCGCAGCTCGGCGAGCTGGCGCAGCAGGCGCGTCTGCTCCTCGTCGAGCCGGGTCGGGGTGCGGACCTCGACGTGCACGTAGAGATCGCCGCGCACCGAGCTGCGCAGCTTGGGCACGCCCTTGCCTCGCAGCTGCAGCACCGCACCGCTCTGCGTGCCGGCGCGGATCTCGATCTTCTCCTCGCTGTCGAGCGTGGTGAGCACGAGATCGCTGCCGAGCGCGGCGGACGTCATCGGCACGCCGATGGTGCAGTGCAGGTCGGCGCCGTCGCGGGTGAACGTCTCGTGGGGCTGCTCGGAGATCTCGATGTAGAGGTCGCCGGCGGGACCGCCGCCGGGGCCGACCTCGCCCTGGCCGGCGAGGCGGATGCGCATGCCGTCCTCGATGCCGGCGGGCACGTCGACGGTCTTCGTGCGACGGGCCCGGACGCGGCCCTCGGTGCCGCAGGTGGGGCACGGGGACGGGATCTGCTCGCCGGTGCCGCCGCACGCCGAGCAGGCGCGGGTGGTCATGACCTGGCCGAGGAACGAGCGCTGCACCGACTGGATCTCGCCGGCACCGCCGCACGTGGCGCAGGTACGCGGACGGGTTCCGGGCGCGCACCCCTGACCGGAGCACGTCTCGCACAGCACCGCGGTCTCGACGACGATCTCCTTGCGGACGCCGAACGCGGTCTCCTCGAGACTCAGCGACAGCTGCAACAGCGCGTCGGCGCCGGGGCGCACGCGGCTGCGCCGGCCCCGTCCGGCGCCGGGGCCGCCGCCGCCGAAGAAGGCCTCGAAGACGTCGCCGAACCCGCCGAAGCCGCCGAACGGGCTGCCGCCACCGGCTCCTCCGCCGCCCTGCTGCAGCGGGTCGCCGCCGAGGTCGACGATGCGGCGCTTCTCGGGGTCGGACAGCACCTCGTAGGCGGCCGACACCTCCTTGAAGCGTTCGGCGGCCTCCGGGTCGGGGTTGACGTCCGGGTGCAGCTCGCGGGCGAGCTTGCGGTAGGCGCGTTTGAGCTCCTCGGGGGTGGCGTCCTTGTTGACGCCGAGCAGCCCGTAGTAGTCGCGGGGTTCAGACACTCGTTCCCGTCCTCGTGCAGGTCGACCGCTGGCACTCGAAAGCGGCGAGTGCCAGTGTACGGCGGGGTGGGGTCAGCGCTCCTCGAGCAGCGTGCCGACGTAGCGCGCGACGGCGGCGACCCGCGCCATGGTGTGCGCGTAGTCCATGCGGCGGGGGCCCAGGACGCCGACGGCGCCCACGGCGGCGCCGTGCACGCCGTAGCCGCTCGACACGACGGCGGCGGACGCCAGCCCCTCGTGCAGCGTCTCGTTGCCGATGCGGACGATCACGTCGGGCGAGCTGATGGAGGAGTCGAGCAGCCGCAGCAGCACGACCTGTTCCTCGAGCGCCTCGAGCACCGGACGGATGGCCGGGAAGTCGAGCGTCTGCTGGCTGAGGTTCGAGGTGCCGCCGAGCACGAGCCGCTCGTTGCTGGGCTCGACCAGCACCTCGAGCAACACCGAGGCGAGCGTGGTGAGCATGCCGCGCAGCGGCTCGGCCACCTGCTGCGGCAGCTCACCGATGATCTCCGCGGTCTCGGACAGCGGACGGTCGCGCAGCCGCTGGTTCAGCGTGCCGCGCAACTCGTAGACGTCGTTCTCGGCCACGGGCACCGGCAGCTCGACCATGCGCTGCTCGACGCGGCCGGTGTCGGTGATGAGCACCAGCATGAGCCGGGTGGACGAGATGGTCACCAGCTCGAGGTGCCGCACCCGGCTGCGCGACAGTGTGGGGTACTGCACCACGGCCACGTTGCGGGTCAACTGCGCGAGCGCGCGCACGGCCCGGTGCAGCACGTCGTCGAGGTCGACGGCGCCGTCGAGGAAGGTGCGGATCGCGCGCTTCTCGGCGCCCGAGAGCGGCTTGATCTCGGCGATGCGGTCGACGAACATCCGGTAGCCCGCGTCGGTGGGCACCCGCCCGGCGCTGGTGTGGGGCTGCGCGATCAGCCCCTCCTCCTCGAGCGCGGCCATGTCGTTGCGGATCGTCGCCGACGACACGCCGAGGTTGTGCCGATCGACGAGCGCCTTGCTGCCGACGGGCTCGTTGGTGGCGATGAAGTCGGACACGATCGCGCGCAGTACCTGCAGCTTGCGGTCCTCTACTCCCACGACACCGATTTTAGGCGAGTTCCCGGTGTGCGCGCCGGGATAGTGTCGGCGGGTGATTTTCAAGGCCGTGCGCGAGGGACGTCCCTACCCCGATCACGGCCTGTCCCAGCGCGACTGGGCCAACGTGGCCCCCCGCACGATCCGGCTCGACGAGCTGACGACCACCAAGCGGCAGCTCGACCTCGAGAACCTGCTCGCCGAGGACAGCACGTTCTACGGCGACCTGTTCCCGCACGCGGTGCTGTGGCACGGCGACATCTACCTCGAGGACGGTCTGCATCGCGCGCTGCGGGCGGCGCTGCAGGGCCGCAACACGATGCACGTGCGCATCCTCGACCTCGACGCGTTCCGCGCCGGCAGCCCGCTGGGCCCGCCCGCGCAATGACGTCCCGGTGAGCCTGCTCGTCGTCACCGGGCCTCCCGGCGCCGGGAAGTCGACCGTCGCCCGGCTGCTGGCGTCCGACACCTCGCCGAGCGCGCTCGTGACCGGCGACACGTTCTTCACGTTCCTGCACCGCGGAGGCATCGACCCGTGGCGGCCCGAGGCCGAGCAGCAGAACATCGCCGTCACCCGGTCGTCCGCGGCGGCCGTCGCGCCGCTGGCCGATGCGATGGACGTCGTCCTCGACGGCATCGTCGGGCCCTGGTACCTGCTGCAGTTCACGGCGGCCGTCGGCCGTCCGTTCGACTACGTCGTGCTGCTGCCCGACGAGGCCACCTGCCTGCACCGGATCGCGAACCGCACCGGCCACGGGTTCTCGGACGCCGACGCCGCCCGCCACATGCACCGGCAGTTCACCGGCGCGCGCGTCGACGCCCGCCACGTGATCACCGACCCGCCCGGACGCCCGTCCGAGGTCGCCGCGCTGGTCCGTCACCGGCGGGCGGACGGACGGCTGCGCGTCACGCCGTGAGGATCTCCTTCACCACCGCGTCGGCCATGAGCCGGCCGCGTTGGGTGAGCACGAGCCGTCCGCCGACGCCGTCGACGCGGCCGTCGACGATGCCCCACCGCTCGACGAGCCCCCACTGCGCGAGCTGCGGCACGATCGCGCGCGCCCGCTCGGGCAGCGACATCACCGGCAGCCCCTCGCGGCGCCGCACCCCGAGCATGACCCGCTCGGTGAACTGCGCGTCGGCGTCGAGGGTCTCCCGTCCGGCAGCGGGCGAGCGGTTCTGATCGATCAGCGCGGCGTAGCGCACGGGATGCTTGACGTTCCACCACCGCACGCCGCCGACGTGGCTGTGCGCGCCGGGCCCGAGGCCCCACCAGTTCGAGTCGGTCCAGTAGAGGTCGTTGTGGCGGCAGCGGGCCTCGGGGGTGCGGGCCCAGTTCGAGATCTCGTACCAGTCGTAGCCGGCGGCGCGCAGCGCCTCGTCGGCGATCACGTACCGGTCGGCGAGCGCGTCGTCGTCGGGCGCGGGCACGACCCCGGACGCCACCTGCCGGGCCAGCGCCGTGCCCTCCTCGACGACCAGCGCGTAGGCGCTTACGTGGTCCGGCCCGGCAGCGATCGCCGACGCCAGCGACGCGCGCCAGTCCTCGTCCGTCTCGTGGGGCGCGCCGTAGATCAGGTCGAGGTTCACGTGCTCGAAGCCCGCCGCGCGCGCCTCGGCGACGGCCTCGGCGGCGCGGCCGGGAGTGTGGCGGCGGTCGAGCACGGACAGCACCCGTGGCACCGCCGACTGCATGCCCAGCGAGATGCGGGTGAACCCGGCCGCGCGAAGCCGCTCGAGGTAGGCGGGCGTCACCGTCTCGGGGTTGGCCTCGGTCGTCACCTCGACGTCGTCGGCGAAGCCGAACCGCTCGCCGATCTCGTCCAGGACCGCGCCCAGGTGCTCGGCGGGCAGCAGCGTCGGCGTGCCCCCGCCGAAGAACACCGTCGACACCGGCGGCACCCTGTCGCCCAGCGCGTCGCCGTCGGCGAGCACGTCGGCGGCGAGCCGCAGCTCGCGCATCACGGTGTCGGCGTAGGCGAGCCGGCTCACCCCCGGACCGAGCTCGGTGGCGGTGTAGGTGTTGAAGTCGCAGTAGCCGCAGCGGCTCTGGCAGAACGGCACGTGCACGTAGACGCCGAACGGCACACCGCGCATCCGCTCGAGCACGTCGCGCGGCAGGCGGCCGTTGGGCGGCGGCGGGTCACCGGCGGGCAGGGCGGGAGGCACCCGTCCAGTGTGCCGTCAGCGGCTGGAGACCGAGGGCGACGGGGCGGGCGCGCCGTCGTCCGACCGCGCGGCCTTGACCGCGTAGCCGACGCCGAGGGCCAGCACGAGCGCCACGAGGGCGACGAGCGGACGGCGGACACCACGGCGCATGAGCACCGACCCTAGGCGCTGTGGTTGGGTCGGTTTCATGGGCGATGCGCTGTCGGCAGGCACGATCACACTCACCGGGCACGGCGGCGACGAGATCCCCGCCTACCTGGCCCGCCCGGACGGTGACGACCGCCGCGGTGGCGTGGTCGTCATCCACCACATGCCGGGGTGGGACCGCGGCACCAAGGAGATCGTCCGCCGTTTCGCCGAGCTCGGCTACGACGCGATCTGCCCGAACCTGCACCACCGCGAGGCGCCCGGCGCCGACGCCGACGACGCGGCCGCCGCGAACCGCAAGGCCGGCGGTGTGCCGGACGAGCGGTTGAGCGGCGACGTCGCCGCCGCGACCGCGTACCTGCGCGGGCTGTCGACGTCCGACGGCAAGGTCGGCGCGATCGGCTACTGCTCGGGCGGACGGCAGGCCGTCCTCGCCGGGTGCTCGGTCGACCTCGACGCGGCGGTCGACTGCTACGGCGCGTTCGTCGTCGAGCCGACGCCCGACGAGTTCCCGCTCGAGGTGAGCAACCTGCGCGATCGGCTGCCCGACCTCGCGTGCCCGCTGCTCGGTCTGTTCGGCAACGAGGACGCCCACCCCGCGCCCGAACACGTCGACGAACTCGAGCGGCTGCTGACCGAGCACGGCAAGACCTACGAGTTCCACCGCTACGACGACACCGGCCACGGCTTCCTCTCCCCCGACCGGCCCGCGTACCGCGTCGCGGCGGCGAACGACGGCTGGGAGCGCATCGCCGACTTCTTCGGGCGGTACCTCTGATGTGCACCTACGCGACGGTCCGCACGCCGGTCGAGGGCAGCGCGAAGAGCGCCGGCGGGTCGTGGTTCCACGTCACCGACGCGACGGTCTACTTCGACCACCCCGTGCACGCGATGGCCGAACACACCCTCAACATCGACCTGACCAGCGCCGCGAAGGGCCCGTCCGCTCGCGTCGCGGTCGAGCTCACCGCCGCCTCGGCGCGCGAGCTGGTCGCCGCCATCCAGGCCGCCCTCGACAGCGCCCCGGCGGACGTTCAGTAGGTTCGGCCCATGCGCGCCGTCTACGCCGAGTCCATCAACCCCGACGACCCGCTGAAGGGTCTGGTGATCGGCGAGCGTCCCGACCCGGAGCCGCCGGCCGGCTGGACCCGCGTGGCCGTGAAGGCGACCAGCCTCAACCACCACGACCTCTGGACGCTGCGCGGCGTCGGCATCAAGGCCGACCAGCTGCCGATGATCCTGGGCTGCGACGCCGCCGGCATCGACGAGTCGACCGGCGACGAGGTCGTCGTCCACGCGGTCGTCAACACCGAGGGCTGGACCGGCGACGACACCGTCGACCCCGGCCGCTCGCTGCTGTCGGAGAAGCACCAGGGCTCCCTGGCCGAGTACGTGATCGTGCCGAAGCGCAACGTCGTGCCCAAGCCCGCGGACCTGTCCTGGGGCGAGGCCGCGTGCCTGTCGACGGCGTGGCTGACCGCCTACCGGATGCTGTTCACCAAGTCGGGGCTGCGGCCGGGACAGACGGTGCTCGTGCAGGGCGCCACCGGCGGCGTCGCCACCGCGTGCATCCAGATGGCGCGCGCGGCCGGGCTGCGCGTGTTCGCCACCGCCCGCTCCGAGGCCAAGCAGCAGAAGGCCCTCGACCTCGGCGCGCACGCCGCGTTCGCGTCCGGCGCGCGCTTGCCGCAGAAGGTCGACGCCGTCATGGAGACCGTCGGCGAGGCCACGTACTCCCACTCGGCGAAGTCGCTCAAGCCCGGCGGCCGCATCGTCATCTCCGGCGCCACGTCGGGTCCGAACCCGCCGGCCGACCTCAACCGGTTCTTCTTCCTCCAGCTGGAGCTCGTGGGCTCGACGATGGGGACGAAGGCCGAGCTCGCCGACCTGATCTCCTTCCTCGACGCCACGGGACTGCGTCCGACCATCGACCGCACCCTGCCGCTGGAACAGGCGGCGGACGGCCTCGCCGCGATGGCGTCCGGCGACCTCGTCGGCAAGATCGTCCTCGAGCCGTAGTCCGCGGGGAACTCCTCCCCATCCGTTCGCCTCGCGCCGACATCGATCTTCGGTGAGGATCGGTCCATGGGCAGCGGAGAGACGATCACCCCGGAGCGGTTGATCCAACTGGCGAACGAGCTCGACGACGCGATCCGGCCCGAGCTCGACACGGCGAAGGCCAAGTTCGAAGAGGCCGACATCCCCGGCGACAAGTTCAGCCAGGTGGGCGTGGCGATGTTGATCGCCTACCCCGGCGCGCGCCAGTGGGCGATCGCCGACGCGCAGTCGAAGCAGGAGGAACTGCGCTCCCTGACGGACAAGCTCGCGGCGACGGCCAAGCTCTGGGCCGACGCCGAGACCGACAACACCGTCATCTGCACCTGAGGGAGGGGACGCAGGATGGGATCACTGGGAAGCGGTCTGGACGACGCCGTCGACACGATGGTGACGTCGGCGGGCTACATGCTCTGGCCGGCGGAGGTCTTCCCCGGCGTGGCGGCGATGAGCTTCATGATGCCGACCGCCAAGGGCGGGCCGGGCACGATGATCGAGGGCGCGCAGGCGTGGCTCGACGGTTCGTCCGCTCTCGACCGGGCGCGCTCGCAGCTGCAGTCGATCGCGGGCGCCATCGGCGCGGACGAATGGACGGGTGACGACCGGGACCTGTTCGACAAGACCTGGCAGGAGCTGGACGAGCAGCTCGGCAACGCCCGCACCTACTCCCTCGCCGTCGGCGCGGGACTCGCCGGGCTGAGCGCGCCGCTGCTCGCCTACGGCCCGGTGTGCCTGGGCATCGGCGGCGTGATGCTGGCGAACGCGATCGCCTTCGAGACGGCGGTCGCCAGCATCGTCGGCAACCTGGGTCCGTCCGAGGCCGCCTACGCCGCGGGGTGCGCCGCGGCCGCGAGCTGCCTGGCCGTGCTCACCGGCACCATCGCGGGCATCGCCGCGTGCATGACGGCTGCGGCGGGAGCGCTGCAGCTCGGCACGCTGGCCGAGGCGAACGAGCAGGCGGACGACGGCGACGCGAACGCGGCCGGCAACTACGTCAAGGCGCAGGTCAAGGGACTCGGCGAGGTCGGCGAGGACCTCGTCGATCTGGGCGCGGGCCTGGTGTTCGACGCGGTCGCCGGAAGGTTCGTGAAGCGGCTGCCCGAGGGCACCCTGTTCGAGCACGTGGTCAAGGAGGAACTCAAGAGCGAGATCGCCGACGGGATCGACGACACCTACGACGGGCTCAAGGACCTGCTGTTCGGCGAGGACGAGAAGTCGCCACCGGCGGACGACCCGTACTACAGCCTGCCGTCGTCACCCCAGCAGCCTCACGTCGTGCCGGCGCCCTACACGCCCGCACCGGCCGATCCGACGCCCTACGACCCGAACAACCCGCCGGGCACGCCGGGACCGGGTGGACCCGGTGGTCCTGGTCCGGGTGGTCCTGGTCCGGGTGGTCCTGGCCCGGGTGGTCCTGGCCCGGGTGGTCCTGGCCCGGGTGCTCCTGGCCCGGGTGGTCCCGGCCCGGGTGGTCCCGGCCCGGGTGGTCCCGGCCCGGGTGGTCCCGGTCCGGGTGGCCCCGGCCCCGGCGACCCCACGCTCCAGCCGGCGAATCCGGACGGCCAGCACGGCAACCCGTCGTTCCAGCCGGCGCCGGGTCTCGACGGCGGTGGCGAGCGCCAGGGACAGGGTCAGCACGGACAGGGTGAGCACGGCCAGGGTCAGCACGGCCAGGGTGAGCACGGCCAGGGTCAGCACGGCCAGGGTCAGCACGGTGGTGGTCACGGCCACGGTCAGCACGGCGGTGGTCACGGCCACGGTCAGCACGGCGGTGGTCACGGCCAGGGTCAGCACGGCGGCGGTCACGACGGCGGTCACGGCGGCCAGCACGGTTCCGGCCACCACGGCGACGGGCACGGTCAGCACGGCGACCACGACCACCAGGTCATTCCCGGCGGCGGCGACATCAACGGTGACGACGACGAGACGTCGATCGACATCCACGTCGACTCCGACCAGGACATCGACATCACGATCGTCGGCAACGACGACCTGGACGTCGACATCGACGCGACCGGCGGCGGCGACGTCGATCTGACCATCACCGACGGCGCCACCGATTCCGGTTCGCGCCCGAACGACGACGGAGGACGGCGATGACCACGGCGGACGGACCCGGAGTCGGCGTCGACGTCACCGAGCAGCTGTACCGCCGGCTCGACGAGCTCGACGCGTCGATGCGCGAGTCGACGAAGAACATCGAGCGGGCGCAGCAGATGTCCGACGTGCTCGCGGGCATCGTCGGCTCGGCCGAGACCGACGACGGCTTCGTCCGCGTCGAGTGCAACGCGGCCGGGGTCAGCGATCTCACGCTGAACCCGCGGGCGATGCGCATGGTGTCCGAGGACCTCGCGGCGTCGATCCGGGAGACGATCGACGCCGCGTCGGCCGACTACCGGAAGAAGACGCTCGAGGCGCTGCAGGAGGCCGGCATCATGCCGTCCCCCGAGCAGCAGCGCGCCGACATCAAGGCGGCGACGGCGCAGCTCGGCCAGGCGCAGCAGGAGCTGGACCGGTCGTTGCGGGAGGCGGCCGCCGCGATCGGTACCGCGAACCGGATACGCCAGCAGCAGGCGGGACGCTGACGGGGCTCAGCCCGCCAGCAGCGCGACCAGCAGCACGGCGATCACGATCACGCCGACCCCGGCGGCGCCCAGCCCGACGAGCAGTGCCGTCCGCGACCGGGCGGCGGCATGCGGCGCCGCCGGCCCGGCGGGGAGCGCCCCGCCCGCGGCGACCGACCGCGAGCGGTCGACGGCCGCGCGTTCGCCGCGCGCGCTGACGACGACACACTGCTGCGGATCGGCGCGCAGCACGGTCCCGTCCGCCTCACGCACGACAGGCCCGGCGGCAAAGACGGGCGCGTCCGGTTCGATGATCCACTCCCGGCGCAGACGATAATCGCCGACGCGGTACTCGCCCTGCGCGTCGTCCACCGAGACGACGACGGCGTCGACGTCGGCGCGCACCGGGTCGACGAGCACGGCACCGTTCGGGCCGTGGACGGCGATCGGGGCGGACGACTCGTCGTCGGTGCGCCGGTCGCCCTGCAGGAACCCGCAGTCGGACCCGATGACCGGTGGCAGCCGTGGCGTGCCCGCCACGCTCTGCCACTGCAGTGGCGAGAAGGGCGCGAAGTCGACCACCAGTGCCCGGTACCAGACGCACGGACGGCCCGACAGCGGGGCGGTGAGCACCCCGCCCGGCCCCGGCGCGGCGGTGCCCGACACGGTCACGACCGTTCCGGGTGGGACGCCGGCGGGATCGGCGGCGACGGCCCGTCCGAGCATGGCGAGGATCGCGGGATGGTCGGGGACGACCTGGGCGGGGTTGCGCACGCCGTCATCGTTCCCGCGGGATCACGACCTGCACCAGCAGGGCGCGGTGATCCGACGCCGGCAGCTCGAGGGTGCGGGCCGACGTACCCGTCGCCCCACGCACGAGCACGTGGTCGATGCCGATGACCGGGCCGTACCAGCGGTCGTTCGGGTAGCTCGGCAGGTAGCCCGCGCCCGCGTCGTCGATCGCATCCCGGTAGCCGTCCGCCAGCAGTGAGCGGAACTGGGCGTGGCCGGTCGTCGCGTTGTAGTCGCCCGGTGCGATCACCGGCCCGGACGGTTGTTCGCGCAGAAGTGCGCGAAGTCGTGGAACCTCGTCCAGCCAGCGGCGTACCGGGAACGGCCACGGCGGGGTGAGGTGCACGGCGACGACCGACAGCGGGCCGTCCGGCGTCGCCGCCGTCGCACGCACCGTGCCGAGGTAGAACCCGTCCAGATCCCGCTCGTCCGACAGCGGCCACCGGCTCCAGATGCCCGTGCCCGAGCCGCCGTCCGGCAACGGACGCAGGTAGCGGTACGGCAGCGTGCGCGCCAGGCCTGCGGCGGTCAGGCGGCGTGCCGCGGCGGTCGTCAGCTCCTCCGTCGCGAGCACGTCGACTCGGTGCTCGCGGACCGTGCGCACCAGGGCCTGCGGGTCGGCGGACCCGACCTTCAGGTTGGCCTGCAGCACGGTGACCGTCCGCCCGTCCGGGGCCGTGCGGGCGACCGTCGCGGGCACTGTACGAGCGCGACCACGCCGGTGACGACCGCGGCCACGCCCGCGAGAGTCCAGCGGCGCACGAGCAGCGCGAGCACCATCGCGACGGGTGCCGCCCACATCAACTGGTGCGACACCGCCGCCGCGGCCAGCAGGTACTGCGCCCGCCAGGTGACGGCGTACAGCACCAGCGCGCCGAGACAGGCGACGAGCGCCAGCAGCGCGAGGACGGTGAACGCGACCCGCCCACGCCCGTCCCCCGGCCGGCGCAGCCGCGGCCGGGTCAGCCGCACCGGCGGTTACTTCGAGTCGGGCGCGTCACTCGTCGAGAGTGCCGCGATGAAGGCCTCCTGCGGCACCTCGACACGGCCGACCATCTTCATGCGCTTCTTGCCTTCCTTCTGCTTCTCGAGCAGCTTGCGCTTGCGGGTGATGTCACCGCCGTAGCACTTGGCCAGCACGTCCTTGCGGATCGCGCGGATGTTCTCGCGGGCGATCACCCGCGCGCCGACCGCGGCCTGGATGGGCACCTCGAACTGCTGGCGCGGGATCAGTTTGCGCAGCTTCGTCGCCATCATCGTGCCGTAGCCGTAGGCCTTGTCCCTGTGCACGATCGCGCTGAACGCGTCGACCGGCTCGCCCTGCAGCAGGATGTCGACCTTCACCAGGTCGGACGTCTGCTCCCCCGCGAGCTCGTAGTCGAGGCTGGCGTACCCGCGCGTGCGGGACTTCAGCTGGTCGAAGAAGTCGAAGATGATCTCGCCGAGCGGCAGCGTGTAGCGCAGCTCGACGCGCGTCTCGCTCAGGTAGTCCATGCCGCCGAGGTTGCCGCGCCGTTCCTGGCACAACTCCATGATCGCGCCGATGTACTCGCTCGGCGCGATGATCATCGCCTTGACGACCGGCTCGTGGGTGTCGGCGATCTTCTTGCCGGTGGGCCAGTCGGACGGGTTGGTGACGACGTGTTCGGTGCCGTCCTCGAGGTCGACGCGGTAGACCACGTTCGGCGCGGTGCTGATGAGGTCCAGGTCGAACTCGCGCTCGAGTCGGTCGCGCGTGATCTCGAGGTGCAGCAGGCCGAGGAAGCCGCAGCGAAAGCCGAAGCCGAGCGCCGCGCTCGACTCGGGCTCGTAGACGAGGGCGGCGTCGTTGAGGCGCAGCTTGTCCAGCGCGTCGCGCAGGATCGGGTAGTCGGAACCGTCGAGCGGATACAGCCCGGAGTAGACCATCGGACGCGGGTCGCGGTACCCGCCGAGGCTCTTCTCCGCGGGCTTCTGCGCGTCGGTGACGGTGTCGCCCACGCGGCTCTGGCGGACGTCCTTCACGCCGGTGATCAGGTAGCCGACCTCGCCGACCGACAGGCCGTCCGTCGGCTTCGGCTCCGGCGAGATGACGCCGATCTCGAGCAGCTCGTGCGTCGCCGCCGTCGACATCATCTTGATGCGCTCGCGCGGCACGAATTGCCCGTCGACGACGCGGATGTAGGTGATGACGCCGCGGTAGATGTCGTAGACGGAGTCGAAGATCATCGCGCGGCCGGGGGCGTCGGGCTCGCCGACCGGGGCGGGTACCTCGCGGCAGATGAGGTCGAGCAGGTCCTCGACGCCCTGCCCGGTCTTCGCGCTGACCCGCAGCACGTCGTCGGGGTCGCAGCCGATGATGTGCGCGATCTCCGCGGCGTACAGGTCGGGCTGCGCGGCCGGCAGGTCGATCTTGTTCAGCACCGGGATGATCTGCAGGTCGTTCTCGAGCGCGAGGTACAGGTTCGCGAGCGTCTGCGCCTCGATGCCCTGGGCGGCGTCGACGAGCAGCACCGCCCCCTCGCACGCGGCCAGGCTGCGGCTCACCTCGTAGGTGAAGTCGACGTGCCCAGGGGTGTCGATCATGTGCAGGACGTGATGGACGCCGGTCTCACGGGACGTCCAGGGCATGCGGACGTTCTGCGCCTTGATCGTGATGCCGCGTTCGCGCTCGATGTCCATGCGGTCGAGGTACTGGGCCTTGGCCAGCCGCGGGTCGAGCACGCCGGTGAGGCGCAGCATCTGGTCGGCCAGCGTCGATTTGCCGTGGTCGATGTGAGCGATGATCGAGAAGTTTCGGATGATCGCCGGGTCGGTGCGTCCGGCCTCAGTCATCCGTCCAGTGTTTCACGGGCCCGCGAACCGCAGCACGGTCGGCGTAGGCTCACCCGCGGCGCCGCAGGAACGCCCCCGGGTCCGCGGGAAGGGCTGAGCCCACCTGCTCGCACGGCAACGGAAGCTCGGCACGTCCCCGACCTCCTTTCGCCCCGTCCTGCGGACCACGGGGAGACGAGAGGAGCCGTCATGCCCCGTTCCCTGCCGGAACGCCCGAACCCCGAGCAGCTGCGCAAGCAGGCCCGCGAGCTGCAGCGTGGTGTCCGCGCCGGTGACCCGCAGGCGTTGCGCCTGGCCGGCCTCGACCAGCCGGACCCCGACCACCCGCTGCACCGCGCGCAGCTCGCCCTCGCCCGCTCGTACGGTTTCGGCTCCTGGCCGCGGCTCGCCGCCCACGTCGCCACCCTTGCGGCGAGGACGTGGACGTGTCCGCCCGCCGGTGCGGACGAGCCCGTCGCGCACCGGTTCCTGCGCCTGACGTCCTGTACCTGGTCCGACGATGCGGGGCCCGACGTCGATGCCGCGCGGGCGTTGCTGGCGACGCACGGCGACGCGCTGTCCCTCGAGCTGTCGTCGGCCGCCGTCGCCGGGGACGTCGCGTCGGTGCGCCGGCTGCTCGCCGGGAACGCCCGCGCCGACGACGCGGGCGGGCCGTTCGGCTGGACCGCGCTGATGTACGTGTCGTACTCGCGACTCGACGTGGGCGAAGCGGCGACGCTCGAGGTCGTCCGGACGCTGCTGGCCGCGGGCGCCGACCCGGACGAGGGCCGGTACTTCGACGGCTGGCCGACCCCGTTCACGGTGCTGACCGGCGCGTTCGGCGACGGTGAGGGTCAGCAGCCGCCCCATCCGCACTCGCCCGCGCTCGCGCGGGTGCTGCTCGAGGCCGGCGCCGAGCCGAACGACGCGCAGACCCTCTACAACCGGCAGTTCGGCGAGGGCGACGACTGGCTCGAGCTGCTGTTCGGGTTCGGTCTCGGCACGGGGGACGGCGGGCCGTGGCGGCGCCGGCTGCCCGACCTCGCCGATTCCCCCGAGGTGATGGTCCGCAAGTTGCTCGAGTGGGCGGCCGCGCACGACCAGCGGGCGCGGGTCGAGCGATTGGGACGCCACGGCGTCGACCTCGTCGCGCCGCTGCCGTCCTCGGGCCGGGCGCCGTACGCGCTCGCGCTGGCCAACGGCCACCGCGCGCTGGCCGACCTGCTGCCCGCCGTGGACGTCGACCCCGTCGAGGCGCTGATCGGCGCCGCACTGGCCGGGGACGGCGCGGCGGTCGACGCGGCCGCGCCGGACGTTCTCGCCGCCGCTCGGGTGGCCCGTCCCGGCCTCGTGGCGTGGGCGGCGTCGCTGGGACGCCCGTCGGCGGTGGAGCTGCTCGTGCGGGCGGGGTGGGACGTCGACGCGCTCGGGCGCGGCGACGCGCCGATCGAGCAGCCGTGGCAGACGGGCCTGCACACGGCCGTCGAGCAGGACGACGCCGCGACGGTCGCGACGCTGCTCGCCCTCGGGGCGCGGACGGACGTCCGCGACGCCCGCTTCGATGCGACCGCACGCGACTGGGCCGTTCACCTCGGACGTCCGGATCTGCTCCCGCTGCTGGAGGAGGACGGGCCGCCCGCGGGATAGCCTGCACGCCATGCGCGAGATCGTGGTGTTCTCCGGCAGCGCGCACGTGCCGCTGGCCCGCAGCATCTGCGACTCGCTGGGGGTGCCCCTCTCGCCCGTCGACATCCGCCGGTTCAGCAACGACTGCCTCTACGTGCAGCTTCAGGAGAACTGCCGCCAGCGGGACGTGTTCGTCGTCCAGCCGCTCGTGCCGCCGACGCAGGAGCACCTGATGGAGCTGCTGCTGATGCTCGACGCGGCGCGGGGGGCGTCCGCCTCGCAGGTGACCGCGGTCATTCCGCACTACGCGTACGCGCGCTCGGACAAGAAGGACGCGTCGCGCATCTCGATCGCCGGACGGCTCGTCGCCGACATGCTGACGACCGCGGGCGCCGACCGCGTGCTGACGATGACGCTGCACGCCCCGCAGGTGCACGGGTTCTTCTCGGTGCCCGTCGACCACCTCACCGCGATCGGCGAGCTGGCCGACCACTTCCGCAGCCGCGACCTCACCGACACCGTGGTCGTCTCCCCCGACCTCGGCAACGCCAAGACCGCCACACAGTTCGCCCGGCTGCTCGGCCTGCCGGTCGCTGCGGGATCGAAACAGCGACTGGCGGACGACCGGGTCGTCATCGACGCCATCGTCGGCGACGTGCGCGGCAAGCGGGCCATCGTGCTCGACGACGAGATCGCCACCGGCGGCTCGATCGTCACCCTGCTGGAGAAGCTCGCCGAGGAGGAGTGCCCCGACGTCGCCGTCGCCTGCACCCACGGCCTGTTCTCGGGCAAGGCGGTGCCGCGGCTGCGCGACCACCCCCTCGTCAGCGAGGTCGTCACCACCGACACCGTCCCCCCGCCGTCGGACGACTGGCCGTCGCTCACCGTCCGGTCGGTCGCGCCGCTGTTCGCCGAGGCCATCACCCGCATCCACGTCGGCGAGTCGGTCAGCAGCCTCTTCGACGGCGTCGATCCCACCCACGGCCCGCCCCAGCCGCAGCTGCCGTTCGGCGTCCCGGGCTGAGCCTGGTTCCGGCGGACCCAGCCTCGTCCGGCAGGATGTGCCGCATGACAGACCCTCGCGCCTACACCGAGATCCGCGTACCCGCCGCCGAGTTGCGCAAGGGCGACCTCGTGAACACCCAGCCCGGCGAGGACGACTGGCAGGAGGTGCTCGGCGTCTACGTCAAGGCCGACGACGCCAGGAGCGCCGAGGTCAAGGGCCTCGTGACCACCCTCGGGGGCCGGTACGTCGTGGTCCAGATGACCGACATCGCGGCCGTCGACGGCGGCGTCTACTTCGACGACGCCGGCCAGGCGATGGTCTACGGCGAGGACGAAGACGACGACCAGCCCGTGTCGGCGGTGGCCAGCGAGAGCAACGGGGTCCGCACCTACCTGTTCACCAGGTTCGAACTGGTCAGCGTGCGCGGCAAGGCCGTCTGACACCGGATTTGGGGCGGTCCGCGCCGCGCTGATACCCTGGCGAGGTTGCCCAGCGACCGGTGCGCTGTGTTGCGGGCAGGCAGAACGAGACATCCGACAGTCGATCGAATTTCGAGGCGTGCACGCAGTGGCCAACATCAAGTCCCAGATCAAGCGGATCCGCACCAACGAGATCGCCCGGCAGCGCAACAAGGCCGTCCGGTCGGAGCTGAAGACCGCCATCCGCCGCTTCCGCGAGGCTGCCGACACCGGCAACAAGGACGCCGCGCTCAGCGCGCTCGCCACGGCGTCGCGTGACCTCGACAAGGCCGCGACCAAGGGCGTCATCCACCGCAACGCCGCCGCCAACAAGAAGTCGGCGATGGCGCGGCGCGCCGCCGCTCTCTAGAACGCTTCGCTCCACCCGAGCCGTGTGACCCCGACGGGGTCGCACGGCTCGTTCGCGTCCCGGGCCGGTTCTCGTCAGCTGCGCCGGGCGGCGCCGATGCGGCGGACGGCCACCTCGAGGGCATAGCCGGGATCGACGGCGGCGCCCTTGACGTCGGCGTTGAGCGTCGCGACCACGCCCAGCGCCGCGCGCAGCCCGGGCTCGGACCACTCGCGGCCCTGGGTGCGCGCGCGCTTCACCTTCCACGGCGGCATGCCCAGCCGCTTGGCGAGGTCGTACTCGCTGCCCCGTCCGGCCGACCACACCCGCGCGACCGACCGCACGCCGTCGGCGAGCGCGTCGGCGACCACCACGTGCGGCACCCCGAGCGACAGCGCGTGCCGCAGCGCCTCGAGCGCCGGGCCGCTGCGCCCGACGACCGCGAGGTCGGCGACCGCGAACCCGCTGACCTCGGCGCGGCCCTTGTGGAACGCCCGCACCAGCTCGAGGTCGACCTCGCCGGACGCGGAGTCGCTGACCAGCTGCGAGGCGACGCTGGCGAGTTCGCGCAGGTCGCTGCCGACCGCGTCCATGAGCACGGCGAGAGCATCAGGAGCGATGCGGCCGCCGGCACGCTTGATCTCGTAGCGGACGAACTCGGCCCGCTCCTCGGCGCGCGTCACCTTGGCGCAGCCGATCTCGAGCCCCGTCTTCTTGGCGACCTTGCGGGCGGCCTCGAGCAGCGCCTTGCCCTTCGCGCCGCCGGCGTGCTGCAGCACCAGCACGGTGCCGTCGGCGAGATCGCCGAGGTAGGGCGCGAGGATCGCAAACGGGGCGGTGCGGACGTCCTGCGCCTGCCGGATCACGACGAGTCGCGAGTCGCCGAACAGGGACGGGCCGAGCAACTCGTGCAGCTCGTTGCCCTCGATGCCGCTGCCGACGTGCTCGGTCTCGACCAGGCCGGAATCGGCCTTGCGCGCCACGGCGGCGACCGAGCCGACGGCCCGGTCGACGAGCAGGTCCTCGTCGCCGACGAGCAGGACCAGCTGCGGCAGCGGGTCGGGGAGGTCGCCGGGCGCGACGGGACGGGCGGGCATGCGGCCATCCTCGCACCGTGCCCCGACAGCCCCGACAGCCCCGACGGTCCCGGCAGTGCCGACAGCCCCGCCGCGGCTCCGGACGCGCCCGTCCCCCCGGTGCGGTGGACCACGGTGCCGAGACCGCCGTCGCCGGTGGTCACCACCGCGACGTCGCCGCTGCGGTCGGTGCGCAGCAGCGGGACGCCGAGCACGGACAGCTCGCGCAGCAGCACCGGGCTGGGGTGCCCGTAGTCGTTGTGGGCGCCCACGCTGACCACGGCGACCCGGGCGTGCACGCCGGCGAGGAAGGCCGGGTCGCTGTAGGCCGAACCGTGGTGCGGGACCTTTAGCACGTCGGCGTGCAGGTCGGGCGCGCCCGCTGGGTCGTCGAGAACGTCGTCCTGCTCCTCGATCTCGGCGTCGCCGGGCAGCAGGATGCGGACGCCCCGCACGGTCGCGCGCAGGATGAGGGACGAGTTGTTGGGGTCGCTGCGGGTGCCGTGTTCGGCCCGGGCGGGCCCGAGCACCTCGAGGCGGACGGCCCCCACCGTGAGCACGCTGCCGGGCCGCGGGCTGACCACCTGGTGGCCGGCGCCGATCGACCTCGACACGATGTCGAGACCGGATACCGGCTCGGCGAGCGGTCCCGCGATCACGCGACCCACCGGACGGTCGCGGACCGCCCCGGCGAGGCCGCCCACGTGGTCGAGGTGCAGGTGGCTGATCGCGACCAGCGGCAGCGACGTGATGCCCAGTTGTCGCAGACACCGGTCGACGGGCACCGGATCGGGACCGGCATCGACGAGCACACCCGCGCCCCCGCCCGCGTTCAGCACGAGCCCGTCCCCTTGCCCGACGTCGCAGGCGACGAACACCCATCCGTCCGGCGGCCAGCCCGACGTCGCGGCCCGGACGGGGAACAGCACCACCACCGCGGTCACGAGGGCGGCGGCGAACGCGTGCCGCAGCCCGGTGCGCAGCGCGAGCAGGCACAGCAGCGCCAGCACCCCCGCCAGCGCCAGCGCACCCAGGCTGCCGCCGGGCCAGGGCAGCGTGGCGTTGTCGAGGCCGCCGAACAGGTCGGCGACACCGGTGAGCCAGCGGCACGGCCAGCCCGCCAGCCACGCGAAGACCGTGGCGACCGGCAGGCACACCGGACCGGCGACGGCGGCGAGGAAACCGAGCACGGTCGTCACCGCCACGACCGGCTCCGCCAGGACGTTCGCCGGCACGGCGACCACGCTGACCGTGCCCGACAGCGCCGCGATCACCGGCATCGTCACCAGGTGCGCGGCGGCGGCCACGGCGACCGACTCGGCGAGCCCGACCGGCACCCTCCTGCCCCGCAACGCGCGCGCCCAGCCGGGCGCGAGGACGAGGATGCCGGCGGTGGCCAGCACCGACATCGCGAACGACGGGCTGCCGGACAGGGTCGGGTCCCAGGCCAGCAGCGCCAGCACGACTGCCGACAGCGCCGGTAACGCAGCCCGCGGCCGTCCGGACGCCAACGCCACGAGCGCCACGGCCGCCATCGCCGCCGCCCGCAGCACGCTCGGCGACGGGCGGGCCACGATCACGAACGTCACCAGCACCAGGGCTCCACCGACCGCACACGCCCACGGCCGCGCCCGCATCCGACGCAGCACCAGCAGCACCGCGCCGATCACGATGCTGCAGTTCGTGCCCGACACGGCGACGAGGTGCGTCAGGCCGGCGGCGCGGAAGTGCTCGGCCAGCACCGGGTCGAGGTTCGCGGTGTCGCCGTCGACCAGGCCGGGCAGCAGCCCGCGCTCCTGGTCGGGCAGCACGCGGGCGGCCGAGCGCAGCGACGCGCGCACCTCGCCCGCTGCGCGCTGCCACCAGGGCGGTGCGTCGAGCAGCTGGGGCGGGCCACGCTGGAACACCGTCACCGACAGCACCCCGCCGTCGAGGTCGGGCTGCAGCGACCCGGTGACGCTCACCCGCTGGCCCGGCAGCACGTCGCGCCAGTCGCCGGCATCGCCGAGCACCAGCACCGACCCGTTGACGGGGACGACCGGCGCGCGGGCGTCCTCGCGCACCGACTCCGCCGACGCGTCGACGGCCACCCGCGCCGCGCCCGCCGGTCCCTTCGCCGCCAGCAGGCGGGGGTCACCGTCGACGGTGAGCTCCAGCGTCACCGCCGCGTGTCGCACGGCGAGCGCGTGCAGCGGCGACTCTGCGGCATGGGTCAGCCGCGCCGCCAGCGGCAGCCCGACCAGCGCCACGCAGCACCCGGCGAGCGCGCACGAGCGGGCGAGCACCCGACACCGCGGCGACGCCGCGCGGTACGACACCGCGAACGCCATTGCCGCGACCACGACCGCCACCACGACGACCAGCAGGGCCGGCCGGCCCGAGTCGGCGTCGACGAGACCGAGCACGGCGAGCCATCCCGCGCCCGCCCCGACCGCGAGCCGGACGTCGAGTGGTTCCCGCTCGGGCGTCACACGGTGACCAGGGGTTTCAGGCGTCCGAACGTCACGTCGCCGATGCCGGACACGTCGTTCAGGTCGTCGACGGTCGCGAACGAGCCGTGCTCGGTGCGGTAGTCGAGAATGCGCTGCCCCAGAGCCGGGCCGATGCCCGGCAGCGCCTCGAGCTGCTCCAGCGTCGCCGAGTTCAGGTTCACCAGCGCCCCCAACCCACCGGACGGTCCCGCCGAACCGGCGGTCGGCGCTCCTGCCGTCATCGCCGGCCCCGGCGCGGCCGCCGGACGGCCCACCGCCACCTGCTGGCCGTCGACCAGCACGGCGGCCAGGTTCAGCACGCCGAGGTCGACACCGCGCAGCGCTCCCCCGGCCGCCCTGATCGCGTCGTCGACACGCGAGCCCGCGGGCAACCGGTAGACGCCCGGCCGCCGCACCTTGCCAGCGACGTCGACCACCACCAGCCCGGCCGACGCCGACGACGCCGCCGGAGCCGACGTCGGCGCACTCGCTGACGAACCGATCGCCCGTACGGACCCGCTGGGCGCGAGCGCGCTGCCCGGTACCGACGGCACCTGCGCCGACACCGGCACGGCGTCGGGACGGTTGCCGAGCAGCCACACCGCCACGCCGAGCGCCACCACCACGACGACCGCAGCGAGCGCGAGCACCGTCCGCCGGCCCGGGTCGGCCCGCACCGGGAACCGCGCGGCGACCCGGTCGAGCAGCCCGCCGTCGCGGTCGGCTCCGTCGTCGTCCGGCGGCCCGCCGGTCGCCTCGTCGAGCAGCGCCCGCACCCGCTCCGACACGCGCGCGGACTCTCCCCGCAGCTCGCCCCGCCGTCCCGACCCGTCCCGCACGCCGACCGACGCTAGGGATCACCGGGCCCCGACGGCGGCGGGAGACGACCGCCTGTGGACGAACGTCCGCCTGTGGACGCGGAGGGCGGGATCCGTCCGACCGGTGTGCTACCCGGCGTCGGTCAGCAGGGTGTCGATGAACGCCCGCGCCCGCGGCCGCGGGTCGTGCAGGTACTCCACGGGCGAGCGGTGCCGGTAGGTCATGCACAGCACGTCCAAGCTGCCGTCGATCTCGACGCGCTCGAAGCGGTGGCCGGGGTCGGTCGCGGTCTCGAACTCGAGCGTCGCCTCGATCAGCTCCGCCTCGCGCGTCCATCCGCAGTAGTCGAAGGCCCACTCGCCGTCCGTCGCGTAGACGTGCTCGAGGTACGGCGCGCCGGGACGGTGCAGGCCCACCACGCCGAAGCCCTCGGCCTCGGGTCGTTCGAGAAACGTGTACGCCAGGATGTGGCACGCTCCGGCCGCGAAGAACGCGCGGTCGGAGCGCTGCCACGACACCTCCTGGTCGGTGCGCTCGGCCTCGGTGCGCCGGTACGTGCCGTGCGGGACGTAGGCCACGCCCGTCAGCGTCGCACGAGCACCGTGCCGACGACACCGGGGCCGAGGTGCGCACCGATCACCGGGCCGAGCTCGGCCACCCGGCAGTCGCGCACCTCCGGCACCGCATCGCGAACCTGGTCGGCGACGGCCGCGGCCCGCTCGCCCGCGGCGAGGTGGTGCACGGCGAGGTCGACCGGTCCCTCCCCGGCCGCCTGCACCGTCAGCTCGACCAGCCGGGCGAGGGCGCGGGTCGACGTCCGCACCTTCTCCAACGGCACGATCTGTCCCTCGACCATCTGCAGCAGCGGCTTGACCGCGAGCGAGGTGGCGAACAGGGCGGCGGCGGTGCCGACCCGTCCGCCGCGGCGCAGGTGTTCGAGCGTGTCGACGTAGAACAGCGTGCGGGTCGCGTCGACGGTCTCGGTGGCGGCCTGCTGCACCTCGGCGGCGCTCGCGCCGGCGGTCGCCGCCGCCGCGGCCGCGAGCACCGCGTACCCGAGGCCCATGGCGGTCGAGCGGGAGTCGACGACGCGGACGACACCGTGGCCGAAGTCCTGCGACGCGAGCACCGCCGATTCCCAGGTGCCCGACAGGGCGGCCGACAGGTGCACGGACACGACCCGTTCGGCACCCGCGTCGAGCACCGCGCGGTACACGGCCGCGAACTCCGCCGGCGACGGGCGGGACGTGCGGACGGTCAGCTTCGCGCGCAGCGCCCGCGTCACGTCACCGGACGTGACGTCGACCCCGTCGACCCCCGTGCGCTGCCCGAGGGTGACGCGCAGCGGCACGACCGTGATGCCGTGCCCGGCCAGGGCGTCCTCGCCGAGGCACGACGTCGAGTCGGTGACGACCGCGACGCGTGGCACCCGGACCTCAGACCACGAAGTTGATCAGGCGTCCGGGGACGGCGATCACCCGCTTGACCTCCTGGCCCTCCAGGGCGGTGGCGATCTTCTCGTCCGCGCGGGCTGCGGCCTCCATCGCGTCGGCGTCCGCGTCGGCGGGCACGCTCACGACCGAGCGCACCTTGCCGCGGATCTGCACCGGGATGTCGACGGTGTCGTCGACCAGCAGAGCCGCGTCGGCCTCGGGGAACGGGTGCCACGCCAGCGAGGTGTCGTGGCCCAGCTTCTGCCACAACTCCTCGGCCACGTGCGGGGCCAGCGGCGCCAGCATCAGCACCAGCGCCTCGGCGACCACGCGGGGCACCCCGCCGTTCGGGTACGCCTGCGTCACCGCGTTGTTCAGCTCGGTGATGCGAGCGATCGAGGTGTTGAACCGCAGCGACTCGTAGCCCTCGCGCACCGCCGCGATCGTGCGGTGCAGCAGGCGGTTCAGCTCGTCGGACGGTGCGTCGTCGGAGACGTGCACCTCGCCGGTCTGCTCGTCGACCACCACGCGCCAGATGCGCTGCAGCTGGCGGAACGGGCCCACGACGGCGTTGGTGTCCCACGGCCGGTCCTGCACCAGCGGCCCGGTGAACATCTCGAACATGCGCAGCGTGTCGGCGCCGTACGCGGCGTACATGTCGTCGGGCGTCGTCACGTTCTTCAGCGACTTGCCCATCTTGCCGAACTCGCGGTTGACCTTCTCGCCGCGGAAGAAGAAGCCGTCGGGCGTCTCCTCGACCTCGGACGCGTCGACGTACGCGCCGCGGGCGTCGGTGAACGCGTACGCCTGCACGTAGCCCTGGTTGACCAGCCGGTGGAACGGCTCGGCCGAGCTCAGGTGTCCCAGGTCGTACAGCACCTTGTGCCAGAACCGCGCGTACAGCAGGTGCAGCACGGCGTGCTCGACGCCGCCGACGTACAGGTCGACACCGCCCAGCGGACGGTCGGCGTTCGGGCCCATCCAGTACCGCTCGACGGCCGGGTCGACCATCACCTCGTCGTTGGTCGGGTCCAGGTAGCGCAGCTCGTACCAGCACGAACCCGCCCACTGCGGCATCGTGTTGGTCTCTCGGCGGTACTTCTTCGGGCCGTCGCCCAGGTCCAGCTCGACCTCGACCCAGTCGGTCAGCCGGCCCAGCGGCGGTTCGGGCATCGAGTCGACGTCGTCCGGGTCGAAGGACCGCGGCGAGAACTGGTCGGTGTCGGGCAGCTCCAGGGGCAGCATCGACTCCGGCAGCGAGACGGGCAGGCCGGTCTCGTCGTACAGGATCGGGATCGGCTCGCCCCAGTAGCGCTGCCGCGCGAACAGCCAGTCGCGCAACCGGTAGGTGACGGCGCCGCGGCCGCGGCCCTGCTCCTCCAGCCAGGCGATGATCGTGCTCTTGGCCTCGGCGACCTCCATGCCGTCCAGCGAGATCGACTCGTTGGACGAGTTGATCGCCTGGCCGTCACCGGTGAACGCGTCACCTTCCCAGCCCTCGGGCGGGGCGACGGTGCGGACGATCGGCAGGTCGTAGGCCTGCGCGAAGTCCCAGTCGCGGACGTCCTGGCCGGGGACGGCCATGATCGCGCCCGTGCCGTACCCCATCAGCACGTAGTCGGCGACGAAGACCGGCACCTGGCCGCCGGTCACCGGGTTGGTGGCGAAGCTGCCGGTGAACACGCCGGTCTTGGTCTTGTCGTCGACCTGGCGTTCCAGGTCGGAGCGCCGCGCGGTCGCCTCGCGGTACGCGCGGACGGCCTCGCCGGGCGTCGCGGCACCGCCCGTCCACGCGTCCTTCGTGCCGTCCGGCCACGCGTCCGTGGTCAGCGCGTCGACCATCGGGTGCTCGGGCGCGACGACCATGTAGGTCGTGCCGAACAGCGTGTCGGGACGCGTCGTGAAGATCTCCAGGTCACCGGCGGGCGTCGCGAACGACACGTGCGCGCCGCTGCTGCGCCCGATCCAGTTGCGCTGCATCGCGCGGACCTTGTCGGGCCAGTCGATCTGGTCCAGGTCGCGCACCAGCCGGTCGGCGTAGGCGGTGATGCGCATCATCCACTGGGTCAGCGGCTTGCGGAACACCGGGAAGTTGCCCCGCTCGGTGCGGCCGTCGATGACCTCCTCGTTGGCCACGACGGTGCCCAGCCCGGGCGACCAGTTGACCATCGCCTCGGTGCGGTAGGCCAGCCGGTGGTTGTCGACGACCTCGCGCTTCTCGACTTCGCTCAGCTCGGACCACTCGCGTCCGAACGGGTTCGTGCCCTCGTTCGGACGGCGCTCGCCGGCGTCCAGCTCGGCGATCAGGTCGGCCACCGGACGGGCCTTGTCCTGCAGCTGGTCGTACCAGGAGTTGAAGATCTGCAGGAAGATCCACTGCGTCCACCGGTAGTACTGCGGGTCGGTGGTGGCCAGCCGCCGGCGCTCGTCGTGGCCCAGGCCCAGGCGGCGCAGCTGCCGCAGGAACACCTCGATGTTGGCGTACGTCGACTCGCGCGGGTGCTGCCCGGTCTCGACGGCGCGCTGCTCGGCGGGCAGGCCGAAGGCGTCGAAGCCCATGGTGTGCAGCACGTTGTCGCCGCACATGCGCCGGTAGCGCGCCAGCACGTCGGTGCCGATGTAGCCCAGCGGGTGTCCGACGTGCAGGCCCGCCCCGGACGGGTACGGGAACATGTCCATGACGTACTTCTGCGGACGGATGGCGACGCGGTCGAAGCCGTCGTCCAGCGGGCCGGACGGGTTGGGGGCGTTGAACGTGCCCTCCTCCGCCCAGCGGGCCTGCCAGCGCAGCTCGATCTCGTCGGCGCGCGCGGCGGTGTAGCGGAACGGCGGGGTGTCGGCCGAGGTCTCGGCCGGGGTCGTGCTGGTCATCGTGTCCTCCTGGGGCGTACGTCGGCTGCCGCGAACAGACGAAGAGCCCCTGCCGGAGGGCAGAGGCTCGGCCGCGCTGCGGATCGTCGGGCGTTCCGTCAGCGCGGCCCCGTAAGCAGAAGTCGGCGCGTACGCATGTCGGGATCGTACCGCCGGTACGGGCGCGCTCTCATTCGGTCCGTACGCCTCGAGGAGAGTCGCCGGCGCCGGCGGGGATCCGGTCGCGGGCTCGCAAGGCGGAGGAGGGAGAGCCGTAGCTTGCTACTGCCGACCGACGACAACGCTGCGAGCGTGCGACCGGGCCCCGCCGGCGGCGGGGAATCAGGCGTGCGTGGCCAAGGCGGAGGAGGGAAGGTCGTAGCTCGCTACTGCCGACCGACGACAACGCCGGCCACGTGCGGCTGAGCCCCGCCGGTGCTCGCCCCACGCCCGCCGTCCGTCGCCGCCGGGCGCGGGGGCACCGAAGTCAGATTAGGCACCGTGGGGTCACCTGACGGCTGCCGCGCCGTATGGCATCCGTCACCTGGACCGAGGCCGGGTGGGCACCTGGTCGGACGGCCAGTGTCCGGATGGGCGACAGATCCGTCCAACTCGGGCCAACCGCTTGCCCTATGGGGCTTTCGGCCCACCCGTGGGGACGCTCGGCTGCCAGAATCCTGAGGATGGCCCCGGGAGGAACGTTGCGGCCGCCGCCGCTGCGACGCACCCGGGTGACGCGCGTGCTGGACGTGTTGAGCGACCGCCGGTTGGTCGCGGTGGTGGCCGACGGCGGGTCGGGCAAGACGGCGGCGGTGCACGACTGGTTGGCCGACGCGGCGGTGCCGACGGCGTGGCTGACGATCGGTGCGGAGCATGGCGATCCGCCGCGGCTGCTGGCCGATCTGGTCGCGGTGACGTCGGCGCACTGCCCGGGTCTGGCGGCGTATCTCGATCGCGAGCTGGCATTGCCGCCGGCGGCCGACGAGCCGGCGGCGGCGGAGACGTCCGCGGTGGCGTTGGCGGAGGCGCTGGCGGCGGCGTGGAGCGAGACGGCCGGCGGGGCGCCGGCGTTCCGGCTGGTGCTCGACGACCTGCACCTGCTGGACGGCACGCCGTCGGCGTTGTTCCTCGCCGACCTGGTGCGGTTGTACCCGCGCTCGGTGCAGCTGGTGGTGGCGAGCCGCACGACGCCGCCGTTCGCGGTCGAGCGGCTGCGGGGTGTCGGCGAGTACGGCGAGCTGGGCGGTCGCACGCTGCTGTTCGACGCGGACGAGACCGCGGCCCTGTTCGCGTGTTTCGGGGCGCCGGTCGACCTCGCCACGGCCGAGGCGGTCACCCGCGCGGGCGCGGGGTGGGCGACGGCCGTGCGCCTGGCGGTCGAGTGGGCGCTCACGCACGGCGTCGAGCGGTTGCCCGGCCAGTTGGCGTCGCCGGCGGCGGCGTCCGAACGGCTGACGACGGCGGTCCTCGATCCGCTGCCGCCGGGCGTGCGCCGGGTGCTGCGCGGGCTGAGCGTCCTGGGCACCGCACCGAGGGCGGCGGTCGACGACCGGGCCGGCGAGGTCGCCGACCTGGACGCGCTGGCCGAGCGCGGGCTGCTCGTCACGTCCGACGGCACGAACTACTCGTTGACGGCGCTGGCGAAGTTCGCCGTCGACCAGGCCGACCCGGTCGACGCCGGGGGGCGTCGCGACGTGCTGCGCCGGGCGGTCGAGGGCGCGACCGAGGCCGGGCTGGCCGAGGCGGCGGTGCAGTGGGCGGTGCAGCTCGGCGAACCGGGCGCGGTGGCCGACACGGTGGCCCGCTTCGGCACGGAGTTGCTGGACCGGCGGCTGGTCGCGCCGCTGCTCGCGGCGGCGGAGCTGCTGCGCGAGCCGGCCGGCGACCCGCGCATCGACGCCTTGTTCGCGCAGCTGTTCGCGCAGCGCGGCGGCATCCAGCGTGCGCTCGAGCACCTCGGGCGGCTCGACCCGTCCGCGCCGTTGAGCGCGGCGGTCGCGTGGCGGGTGGCGAGCGCGCTGTGGCTGCAGGGCGAGAGCGCGCACAGCGAGGCCGTCCTCGCCCGCGCCGCCGGCGGTCCGGTCGAGGGCCCGGCCGAGGGTCCGTCGGTCGACCGCGACGCCGACCGCGCGCTCGTGGAGGCGTGCCGCGCCACGGTTGCCTGGGGCCACGGCGACGGCGCCGCCGGTCGCACCCGTGCGGACGCCGCGCTCGCTCTCGCGCGCCGCGCGGGCGACGACACCGCGCTGGCGTCCGCGTGGGTGGCGCAGGCGCTGGTGGCCGTGCTCGACGGCGACCTCGAACGCAACCGGCAGGCGTACACGCACGCGCTGCGCCACGCGCGGGCCGCGGGGGACCTGCGCACGGAGGTGCGCATCCTGTGCAACGTCGGCTCGCAGCACAACGAGACCGGCCGCTACCGCGAGGCGCTCGGCGGGCTCGACGAGGCGGTGCGCCTGGGCGAGATCACCGGCCAGACCGCGCTCGTCGCGCTCGCCCGCGCCAATCAGGCGGACGCGCGCCTCGGGTCGGGGCAGATCGAGCAGGCCCTGCAGGCGGTCGAGGACGCGCTCGCCACGTGGACGGCGATGGCCTCGCCGATGGCCGCCCACGCCTACCAGGGGCGCGGCGATGCGCTCGCCCGCCGCGGCGACCCGACCCGGGCGGCGGCCGCGTACCGGCAGGCGGTCGCGCTGGGCGAACGGTTCGACGACGCGCAGGTGCTGGTGCCGGCCCTCGCGGGATTGGCGCGCGTCGAGCTCGCCGAGGACCCGGAGGAGGCCCGCGCCCTCGCCGAGCGGGCCGTCGCCATGCCGGCGGCGGTGGGTTCGCTGCCCGCCTACCTCGCCGCGGGATGGGTGGCGCTGGCGACGGGCGACCGTGACACCGCCGCCGAGTGGGCCCGGCGCACGTCCGCGGAGGCGGCCCGGCGCGACGCACCGGCCCAGCTGGCCGAGGCGCGGCTGCTCGCGGTGCTCGCCGACCCGTCCGCGGGGCCGGGTGACGGCCGCCTGGCCGAGGCCGCGCAGATCTGGGCCGAGCTCGGCAACCCGCTCGGCGCCGGCGAGGTGCAGCTCGCGACCGCCGTGCTGGCCGGCGATGCCCGCGCGGCAGCGGCCGTCCGCGCGACACTGCGGGGGCTGGGGGTGCGCGACAGCGCCGTCCGCATCGCCGGGCCGCTGGCCGTTCTCGGCGAGGAGCGGGCCGCGACCGTCGCGGTGCAGACGCTCGGCACGTTCCAGGTCTTCCGGGGCGGTACGGCGGTACCGCCGTCGGCGTGGCAGTCGCGCAAGGCACGCGACCTCGTGAAGATCCTCGCCTCCCGCCGCGGCAGGGCGATCAGCCGCGAGTCGGTCGCCGCGCTGCTGTGGCCCGACAGCCCGGCGACCGGCAACAAGCTCTCGGTCGCGCTGTCGACGGCGCGCTCGGTGTTCGACCCCGACCGGGAGTTCCCGCCGGACCGGTTCGTCAACGCCGACC
The DNA here is from genome assembly GCF_054781375.1 of Jatrophihabitans fulvus. Taxonomy (NCBI): domain Bacteria; kingdom Bacillati; phylum Actinomycetota; class Actinomycetes; order Jatrophihabitantales; family Jatrophihabitantaceae; genus Jatrophihabitans; species Jatrophihabitans fulvus. Next base: position 408,090 of record NZ_BAAGUN010000001.1, on the reverse strand, counting down.
GCGGCTCGGTGCGGCTGGACCTGCGGTCGGTCGAGCTCGACATCGAAGCCTTCACCGACCGCGCCGACGTCGCCCTCACCGCCGCCGAGAACGGCCACGACACCGCCACCACCCTGCTCGAAGCCGCCATCGCCGCCTACCCCGGCGACTTCTGCGAAGAAGACCCCTACGAACCCTGGGCCGAACAGACCCGCGACGAACTACGCGCCCGCCACCACCACGTCCTACGCACCCTCGCCCAACACCTCGCCGCCGGACCCCGACCCGACACCGCCGTCCCCTGGCTCATCACCCTGCTCGGCGTCGACCCCTACGACGAACCCACCCACCTGCGCCTCGTCCGCACCCTCGTCCGCTCCGGACGCCACGGCGAAGCCCGCCGCGCCTACCGCACCTACACCGAACGCATGGCCGACATCGACGTCGAACCCGCCGCCTTCCCGCAACCGCCGCGGCACCGCCACGCCCGGGTCGGCTAGGTCATGACCGCGCTGCGTCCGCCGTTGCTGCTCCACCGGCCGAGGGTCGTGCGCGTGCTCGACGCGCTCTCCGACCGCCGGCTCGTCGCCGTCGTCGCCGACGGCGGGTCCGGCAAGACCGAGGCGCTGCGCGACTGGCTCGCCACCTCGACCCACCCGACCGCCCGGCTGGCGTTGACCCCGGCGCACGCCGACACCGCCCGGCTGGTGGCCGACCTCGTGGCGGTGACGGCACCGCACGCCCCCGGGCTCGCCGAGCGCATTGCGCCCGCGCTGGCCGCCCGCGACGCGTCCGCCGAACCGACCGGCGCCGCTCCGGTCGCGCTCGCCGAGTCGCTGGCGTCGGCGTGGGGAGACACCCTGGCCGGGTCGCTGCGTCTGGTGCTCGACGACCTGCACCTGCTCGACGGCACGCCCGCGCAGCAGTTCGTCGCCGATCTCGTCCGTCTGTACCCGCGGCTGCTGCAGGTCGTCGTGGCCGGGCGGACGCCGCCGCCGTTCCCCGTCGAGCGGTTGCGTGCCGCCGGTGGCTACAGCGAGCTGGGCGGACGGACGCTGCTGTTCACCCCGGACGAGACGGCGGCCCTGTTCGCCCACTTCGGTGTCGAGATCGACTCCACGGTCGCCGACCGGGTCACCCGCGCCAGCGCCGGCTGGGCCACCGCGGTGCGCCTCGCGGTCGAGTCGGCGCTGGCCAACGGCGTCGAGCGCATGCTCGAGCAGGTCGCCACCCCGGCCGCCGCGGCCGAGCGGCTGACTGCGGCCGTGCTGCGCCCGCTGCCACCGGGCGTGCGGCGGGTCGCGCGCCGCCTCGCCGTGCTGGGCACCGTGCCGCGCGCGGCGATCGACGACCGCGCGGGCGAGGTCGCGCAGCTCGACGACCTCGCCGAGCGCGGCCTGCTCGTCAGCAGCGACGGCACCTCGTACTCGCTCACCGCCCTGGCGGCCTACGCGCTCGAGCACGCCGACCCGGTCGCGGCCGAGGACCACGACGAGATCCTGCGCGTCGGCGTCACGGCCGCCACCGAGATCGGGCTCGCCGAGCCTGCCGTCCGCTGGGCGGTGCGCCTCGGCGATTCCGGGACCCTGACGGCCGCGCTCGTCCGGTTCGGCACCGAGCTGCTCGACCGCCGGGAGGCGGCACCGCTGCTCGCGGCGGCCGACCTGCTCGACGACCACCCGGACGCGGTCCGCGACGGCACCGGCCTGCCCGCGCTGTTCACGCAGCTGTTCGCCGAGCGCGGCGACATGCCCCGCGCGCTGCGCCACCTCGCCCGCATCGACCCGGACGCGCCGTTGCGCGCCGGCATCGCCTGGCGCGTCGCGGGATCGCTGTGGCTGCAGGGCGAGGCGCGCCTGGCCGAGCAGGTGCTCGCGCGCGCGCCCGACGGGGACGACCCCGTGGACGCCCTCGCCGACCGCGCCATGGTCGCCGCCGGACGGGCGTCGGTCGCCTGGGGCCGCGGCGACGGCGCGGCCGGTCGCCGGCACGCCGACGAGGCGCTGCGGCTCGCCCGCGACGCGGGCGACGACGCCGCGCTCGCGTCCGCCTGGCTGGTGCAGGCGCTGGTGGCGGTGCTGCACGGCGACCTGGACCTGAACACCCAGGCGTACGCGAACGCGCTGCGGCACGCGCAGGCCGCCGGCGACGTGCCGACCGAGGTACGCATCCGGTGCAACCTCGGGTCCAAGCACGCGCGCACCGGCCGGTACCGCGAGGCGCTCGAGGGCCTCGACGAGGCGGTGCGGCTCGGCGAGATCGCGGGCCTGACCGCCCTGGTGGCGCTGGCCCGCAACAACCAGGGCGACGCGCACCTCGGCCTCGGCCACATCGAGGAGGCGTTGCAGGCCTACGACGACGCGCTCGCGATCTGGACGGGTGTCGACTCCCCCATGGCCACCTACGCCCACGCCGGGCGCGGCGACTGCCTGCGCCGCCGCGGTGACGTCAGCCGGGCCGCGGCCGCCTACCGGCAGGCGGTCGAGCTCGCCGAGCGGCACACCGACCAGCAGGCGCTCGTGCCCGCCATCGCCGGGCTCGCCCGTCTCGACGCGGTCGGCGACCCGGACGGGGCCCGGGCCCTCGTCGCCCGAGGCCTGGCCACCCCGGCCCCGGTCGGGTCGTTGCCGGCCTGGCTGGCGGCGGGATGGGTCGCCCTCACCATCGGCGAGCGCGAGGAAGCGGCCGAGTGGGGACGCCGCACCGCCGCCGAGGCCGCGCGCCGCGACGCGCCGGCCGAGCTGGCCCAGGCACTGCTGCTCTCGACGCTGGCCGACCCGTCCGCCCGTCCGGGTGACGGGCGGCTGGCCGAGGCGCGCGCGCTCTACGCCGAACTGGGCAACGATCTGGGGGCGTGCGAGGCCGACCTGGTCGCGGCGCTGCTCGCCGGGGACAGCCGCGCGGTCTCGAACTGCCGGGCCCGGCTGCGCGGCTTCGGTGTGCGCGACAGCGCGACGCGGATCGCCGGTCCGTTGGCCGTCGTCGGCGACGAGCACGTCGCGACGGTGTCGGTGCGGACGCTGGGCACGTTCCTGGTGCTGCGCGCCGGAGCTGCGGTGCCGCCGTCGGCGTGGCAGTCACGCAAGGCACGCGACCTGGTGAAGATCCTCGCCTCCCGCCGCGGCAAGGCGATCAGCCGCGACGCCGTCGCCGCCATGCTGTGGCCCGACGGCGACCCGGGCGGCAACAAGCTGGCGGTGGCGCTGTCGACCGCCCGCTCGACCCTCGACCCGGACCGCGCGTTCGCGGGCGACCGCTACCTCGTGTCCGAAGGCGGGGCGCTGCGGCTGGACCTGCGGTCGGTCGAGCTCGACATCGAAGCCTTCACCGACCGCGCCGACGTCGCCCTCACCGCCGCCGAGAACGGCCACGACACCGCCACCACCCTGCTCGAAGCCGCCATCGCCGCCTACCCCGGCGACTTCTGCGAAGAAGACCCCTACGAACCCTGGGCCGAACAGACCCGCGACGAACTACGCGCCCGCCACCACCACGTCCTACGCACCCTCGCCCAACACCTCGCCGCCGGACCCCGACCCGACACCGCCGTCCCCTGGCTCATCACCCTGCTCGGCGTCGACCCCTACGACGAACCCACCCACCTGCGCCTCGTCCGCACCCTCGTCCGCTCCGGACGCCACGGCGAAGCCCGCCGCGCCTACCGCACCTACACCGAACGCATGGCCGACATCGACGTCGAACCCGCCGCCTTCCCGCAACCGCGGGCGCGTCGCAGCTGAGCAGGCGCGGACCCGAAGGTTTCCCGAAGGCCTGTGGGGCACGCTGGCCGCATGACCGATCCGCAGCACCCGGACCCGTTGCCGGAACCGGACGACGACCTGTTCATCGGCACCCGGTAGGGGCCGGTTCAGGCGTCGGCGTCGGTGGGGGCGTCCGCCCCGCTGCCCTGCGCCGCCCAGTGCGCGGGCAACGGCACGACCGCGCCCGGCGCCCCGAGGTTGTGCCCGCGCACCCGCCACACCGGGCCGGCCGCGGCGTCGTCCGTCGACCCGTCGACGTAGAGCTCGCTCCAGTGGCAGTTCGCCAGCGCACCGAGCGGATGGGTGCGCTGCGGGATGCCCAGCAGCGCGTTGCAGGCGGCCATCGCCGTGGCGCTGTGCGTGACGATCACGGTCAGGCCGACCTCGGGCAGCGCCACGATCGCCTCGAGCGAGCGTGCGGCGACCTGCTCGCGGGTCTCGCCGCCGCGCCGTTCGACGTCCTGGCCGCGGCGCCACTGCTCGAACTCGTCCGGGAACCGGGCCTGCACCTCGGCGAGGGTGAGCCCCTCCCAGGTACCCAGGCTGCGTTCGCGGAAGCGGTCGTCGACGGTGAACGGCAGGCCGGCCACCTCAGAGACGATCTGAGCCGTCTGCGCGGCCCGCTGAAGACTCGAGCTCACCATGAGGTCGGGTTGCATGGAGGCGACGATGGCCGCCACCTCCCACGCCTGCGCCTTGCCGACCTCGTCCAGCGGCGGGTCGGCGTGACCCTGGAAGCGGCGTTCGGCGTTCCAGGCGGTGCGGCCGTGACGCAGCAGCACGAGCCGCCGGTCGGTCACTACTCGCCCTGGTCGAGCCGCGGCCCGGGAGCCCCGGACGCGGCCGTCTCGCCCTCGAACTCGATGAAGGGGCAGTCGCGCCACAGCCGTTCGAGCGCGTAGAAGGTGCGCTCCTCGGAGTGCTGCACGTGCACGACGATGTCGTTGTAGTCGAGCAGCACCCACCGGCCGTCGCGCTGGCCCTCGCGCCGGATCGGCTTGTGGCCCGCGCCGCGCAGCTTCTCCTCGACCGAGTCGACGATGGCCTCGACCTGCCGCTCGTTGCTGCCGGTGGCGAGGACGAAGACGTCGGTGATGGCGAGCCGCTCACTGACGTCGATGAGCACGATGTCGGTGGCGAGCTTGTCGGCGGCCGCGTGGCCCGCGAGCTGGGCGAGCGCGATGGCCTCGTCGGTGGCAGTCATTGTGACGACCAGTCTACGGACCGGGTTCGTCCCGGTAGAGCCCGTGTTTGTTGATGTACTGCACGACCCCGTCCGGCACGAGGTACCAGACCGGGCGGCCGTCGGCGACGCGTTCGCGGCACGCGCTGGACGAGATCGCCAGCGCGGGCACGTCGAGCAGGCGGACGCTGTCGCCGGGCAGGTGCGCCGCCGACAGTTCGTAGCCCGGACGGGTGACCCCCACGAAGTGCGCCAGCCGCAGGGCGTCCTCGGCGTCCTTCCAGGACAGGATCTGGGCGAGGGCGTCGGCGCCGGTGATGAAGAACAGCTCGGCGTCCGGGCGCTGCAGCGCGATGTCGCGGATGGTGTCGACGGTGTAGGTCGGACCGGCGCGGTCGATGTCGACCCGGCTGACCCAGAACCGGGGGTTGGACGCGGTGGCGATGACCGCCATCAGGTAGCGGTGCTCGGCCTCGCTGACCCGGCGTTGCGCCTTCTGCCACGGCTCGCCGGTGGGGACGAACACCACCTCGTCGAGCGAGTACAGCGAGGCGACCTCGCTGGCCGCGACCAGGTGGCCGTGGTGGATGGGGTCGAACGTGCCGCCCATGATGCCGACCCGCCTCCCCATGGCGGGCAAGACTAGACCGCGGCCTCCGCCGCCTCGACGGCCTGGTTCCATTCGCGCTTGACCGCGCGCCAGGCCTCGTCGTCCGCCCCGGCGCGCCAGTAGCCGCTGATCGACAGCTGCGCCATCGGCAGGCCGAGCCCGACGCGCAGGTGGCGGCGGATGTCGCGCACCGCGGCGGCCTCGCCGTGGACGAACCAGTGACCGGTGCCGGCGGGCGGCGCCCACGAGGTGACCGCCTCGACGAGCCGCGACCCGACCGCTCCGGACCCGCGGTGCAGCCAGGCCACCTCGACGCCCGGGACCTCGGGCAGCGCGATCTCGTCCGCCGGGCCGTGCACCTCGATCCAGACACGTCCGGGTGCGCCGGCGGGCAGGTGCTCGAGCGCGGCGGCGATGGCCGGCAGCGCGCTCTCGTCGCCGGCCAGCGCGTGCCAGTCGGCCCCGGCGGACGGTCGGTAGCCGCCGCCCGGTCCGAGCAGCCGCAGTTCGTCCCCGGGTTGCGCGGCGGCGGCCCACGGCCCCGCCAGGCCCTTGTCGCCGTGCACGACGAAGTCGAGGGTGAGCTCGCGCGCGTCCGCGTCGAAGTGGCGGACGGTGTAGGTGCGGGTGCGGACCTGCCCGTCCCCGTCGGACGGGAAGACGATCTTGACGTAGGCGTCGGCGAACTCCGGCGCGAAACCGGCCAGCGCCTCCCCCGCCGTGACCACCCGGACGAGGCTCGCGCTGAGGCGTTCGGTGCGGACGACGTGCGTCACGAACGGCTCGCGGCGGCGGACGGGCGCGGGGTCGGTCGGCTCGGTCGGGGTCATCGGCGCTCCTCCGGACAGGGATCAGGCCCGGGGCGGGACAGACGGTCCAAGCCGTCCCGCCATCCGGGCCTGATCACAGTTTAGGTTAGGCAACCCTAAATGAGCAAGCCGTCAGATGCGCAGTGCCACCGCGGTCGGCTCGATGGGCGCCGGCAGCGCCGTCGACCCGGTGAGGAACGCGTCCACGTGGGCCGCGGCGGCCCGTCCCTCGGCGATGGCCCACACGATCAGCGACTGGCCCCGTCCCATGTCACCCGCGACGAACACGCCCGGCACCGACGTCTCGTACGAGGCGTTGCGCTGCACGTTGCCGCGCTGGTCGAACTCGACGCCGAGGTCGGTGAGCAGGCCCTCGCGCTGCGCGCCGGTGAAGCCCATGGCCAGGAACACGAGGTCGGCCTCGAGCTCGAACTCGGTGCCCTCGACCTTCTCGAACCGGCCGTCCTTCATCTCGACCTCGTACGCGGCCAGCTTCTCCACGACGCCGTCGGCACCGAGGAACCGGTCGGTGTTGACGGCGTAGACGCGCTCTCCGCCCTCCTCGTGGGCCGAGCTCACCCGGAACATCAGCGGGTAGGTGGGCCACGGCGTCGAGGTGGCCCGCTCCTGCGGCGGACGCGCCATGATCTCGAACTGGTGCACGCTCGCCGCACCCTGGCGGTGGGCGGTGCCCAGGCAGTCGGCACCGGTGTCGCCGCCGCCGATGATGACGACCTTCTTGCCCGCGGCGTCGATCGGCGGCTGCTCGAGGTCGCCCTGCTGCACCCGGTTGGCCCACGGCAGGTACTCCATGGCCTGGTGGATGCCGCTGAGCTCGCGGCCCTCGATGGGCAGGTCGCGGGCGACGGTGGCGCCGCCGGCCAGCACGACGGCGTCGAACTCCTCGCGCAGCTGCTCGACGGTGACGTCGACCCCGACGTTCACGCCCGCCCGGAACGTGGTGCCCTCGGCGCGCATCTGCTCGAGGCGGCGGTCGATGTGCCGCTTCTCCATCTTGAACTCGGGGATGCCGTAGCGCAGCAGGCCGCCGATGCGGTCGTCGCGCTCGAAGACGGTGACCGCGTGCCCGGCGCGCGTGAGCTGCTGCGCGGCGGCCAGACCGGCCGGGCCGGACCCGACGACGGCGACCTTCTGGCCGGTCTGCGCCTCGGGGCGGACGGGCGTCACCCAGCCCTGCTCGAAGGCGTGGTCGATGATCTCGACCTCGACCTGCTTGATGGTCACCGGGTCCTGGCTGATGCCGAGCACGCACGCGGCCTCGCACGGCGCCGGGCAGAGCCGTCCGGTGAACTCCGGGAAGTTGTTCGTGGCGTGCAGCCGGTCGATGGCCTTGCGCCAGTCGTCCTTGTAGACGAGGTGGTTCCACTCGGGGATGAGGTTGCCGAGCGGGCAGCCACCGTGGCAGAACGCGATGCCGCAGTCCATGCAGCGGCTCGCCTGGTTCTGCAACGTGCGCTCGTCGAAGTCCTCGTAGACCTCGTGCCAGTCCTGGATGCGGACGCTGACCGGCCGCCGCTTGGGCAGCTCACGCACCCGGTGCTTCAGAAAACCCTGCGGGTCACCCACGGGAGAACACCTTTCGAGACCGACGATCACCGTCGACATGAGGTCCGACATGAGGTGCGACAACGCCGTCGACCCGAAACGGCGCCAGTGTAGTTGCCGTCCCGCGCGTCCCGGACGGTCCGTGGGCCCTACCCTGTTTCCCGTCATATGGGCGTGAGCGTGGGGGGTGCTCCAACCGATGGTCACGAAGCAGCAGTCGCCACCGGGTGCGGGTGGCGTGCGGCTCGCCGGTGCCCGGGCGGCCAGCCGGGCGCGGCGGTGGGTGCTCGGCCTGGCCCTGAAGCTTCCCGGCGGCGCGGCCGCCGCCGACCCGGCCGCGCTGATCAGCCGGTTCCCGGACGCGTCACTGCTGCCGCTGCGGCGCGTCGGCATCGACCCCGTGCCCGAGCTCGCCGCCCGCGCCGCCCAGGGCGCGATCACCCGGCTGCGGCTCCCGCTCGGGCTGCGCGGGTGGCTGCTCACCGGTCACGAGGCCTCCCGCACGGTGATGTCGGCGCCGCTGACCGAGTTCAGCAACGACTTCGGACACATGGTCGGCAAGGTCGGCATCGCCGCCGAGGACGACCCGGGAGGTCTCGGGTTCGCCGACCCGCCGCACCACACCCGCCTGCGCAGGCTGCTGCAGCCCCACTTCACCGCACACGCCCTCACGAGCCAGGTCCCGCGCGTGGAGCGGGTCGTCGGCGAGGCGCTGGAGGAGGTCGCGGCCGCGGGTGCCGGAGGCGCGGTGGTCGACCTGCAGCACCACTTCGCGCTGCAGGTGCCGTCCCGCGTGATCATGGAGATCCTGGGCGTCGACGAGAGCGACCGGGCCGAGTTCCACGAGCTCAGTACGGCCCGCTTCGACCTCGCCGACGGTGCGGCCAGCTCGTTCGACACCGTGCAGCGCTCGATCGCGCTGCTGCGCGGCATCGTCGCGCGGCAGCGGACGTCCCCGGGCGACGGGCTGATCGGCGCGATCATCCGCGAGCACGGCGACGAGATCGACGACGTCGAACTGGCCGGACTCGTCGACGGCGTGCTGGTGGGTGGGCTCGAGACCACCGTCAGCATGCTGTCGCTGGGCGCGCTCGTGCTGCTGCAGCATCCCGAGGCGTGGCAGGCGCTGCGCGACGGTGACGACCACGTCGCCTCGACGGTCGAGGAGCTGCTGCGGCTGCTGTCGGTCGTCCAGGTCGGATTCCCGCGCTTCGCGGTGTCGGACGTCGTCGTCGACGGACAGCAGCTGCTCGCCGGCGACGTCGTGATCCCGTCGTTGAGCGCGGCGAATCGCGAGGCCGCGCTGGGCGGCGACACCTTCGACCACACCCGGCCGCCGACACCGCACCTCGCGTTCGGCCACGGCGCCCACCGCTGCGTCGGCGCCGAACTCGCCCGGCTCGAGCTGCGCACCGCCTACCCGGCGCTGGTGCGCGCGTTCCCGCGCATGCGGCTCGCGGTCGGCCCGGACGAGCTGCGTTTCCGTGAGCTGTCGATCGTGCACGGGCTGGCCGCCCTGCCGGTCACCCTCGGGTAGCGCTCCTGTCCGACTTGCTTGCCAGGATGGTCGCGTGACCCCGGCGGACGAACTCGGCGCGCTCCACGCGCTGCGTGACGCCGGGCTCGCGCTGCTCGAGGCCGACGCCGACACCGGCCGCACCGACGCGCAGTGCGCGCCGCTGCGTGCGGCCGCCCTCGCGCTCTACCGGCAGTACGTCGAGCGCTTCGGGCCGCTCAACCGCGGCGAGCTGCGCGAGGCGGCGGACGGCGACGCGGCGGGCGTCCGCTGGCGGCGTCCCGACCTCGGCGGGTTCCGTCGCGACCCCGCGTTCCACGCCGTCATGGCCCTCGAGGTCCACGACCCCGAGACCGGGCGCGCGGTGCCCGCCCCCATCCTGGAGCGGCGGGTGCACCGGCCGGTCGCCCGGACGGGCTCGCTCACGCCGTTCGAGGCGCTGCTGGCCGTGGGGGTCGACGGTCGGGTCGACCTCGCGGCGGTCGCCGAGGCGGCCGGGCTGCCCGACGCCGCGGCCACCCGCGAGGCACTCGGCGACCAGGTGCTGCGCGATCCCGCCGACGGCGCCTGGGTCGCGGCGCACCGCTACCTCACCGGCGACCTGCGTGCCAAGCGCGAGCAGGCGGCGCGCGCCGCGCAGCTCGAACCCTCCTACCGGGTCACGGTGGCCGCCCTCGACGCCGCCGTGCCGCCCGACGTGGGCCCGCTCGACATCGCCGTCTCGCTCGGCGCGCCGTGGGTCTCGGCGAAGGACATCGAGGCGTTCGTCCACGAGGAGCTGCGAGGCCGGGTCACCGTGTGGCACCTGCCCTCGGCCGCGCACTGGAAGATCGTCCCCAAGGGCAAGGTGCCGCCGTCGCAGTTCTCGACCGGCCGCCTCAACGCCTACGAGATCCTGTCCGCCGGGCTCAACGGCCGGCAACCGGTCGTGTTCGACACCGTGCCGGTCCCCGGCAAACGGTTGCGCATCCGCAACGCCGAGGCGAGCCTCGCCGCGCACGACGCGCTCGTCCGCCTCCAGGAGCGCTTCCGCGACTGGCTGTGGTCCGACGAGCAGCGCACCGTCCGCCTCGTGCGCGAGTACAACCGCCGCTTCAACACCCACGTCGTGACGCGGTACGACGGCAGCAGGCTGACCTTCCCCGACCTCGCCGAGGGCCTCGAGCTGTGGCCGTGGCAGCGCGACATCGTCGCCCGCATCGTGGCGAGCCCGGCGACGCTGTGTGCGCACGCGGTGGGCGCCGGCAAGACCCGGGCGATGATCGGCGCCGCGATCACCGCGCGCCGTCTCGGGGTGGCGGCCCGGCCGTTGGTGGCCGTGCCGGCGCACCTGCTCGACCAGACTGCGCGCGAGGCGCGGCAGGCGTTCCCGCGCGGCCGCTTCCTCGTCGGCGACCTGCCGCGCGACCGGCTCGCGGCACAGTGCGCCACGGGCGACTGGGACGCCGTGATCGTCACGCACGGCACCCTCTCGGGCCTGCCCGTCGACCCCGACGTCGAGCTGGCACGGCACGAGGGGCACCACGCCGAGCTCGAACGGCAGACAGCGGCGGGGTTCGGCGGTGCCTACGGCCGCTCCGTGCTGCGGCGGCGTCTGGCGGCGCTCGAGCGGACGATCGAGCGGGTGCGCGCGCGGCCACGCCCGGCGGTGACCTTCGAGACGCTGGGTGTCGACCTGCTGCTCGTCGACGAGGCGCACTACTTCAAGCGCCTGCCCGTCGTGTCGCGCATGGGCGGCATCCCGCTCGGCTCGTCGCGCCGGGCGGCCGACCTGCTGCTCAAGGCGCAGCTGCTGCGCGAGCGCCGGGGGCATCTGCCGAGCCTCGCGTTGTTCACGGGCACCCCGTGGTCGAACACCATCGCCGAGACGTTCGTGTGGCAGACGTACCTGCAGCCGGACGTGCTCGCCGCCGCGGGCGTCGAGCAGTTCGACGCGTGGGCGGCGGTGTTCGTCGAACACGAGACCTCGGTCGAGGTCGGCCCCGACTCCTCGGGCATCCGGCTGGTGCAACGGCCCTCGCGCATCCGCAACGTCCCCGAGCTGCGCCGCATGCTGGCGCAGTCGGCCGACGTGCTGCGTCAGGACGATCTCGGTCTCGAGCGCCCGGCCCACACCGAGCGCACCGTCGTCTGCGAGCCGACACCGCGCCAACGCGCGTACGTCGGCTCGCTCGGCGCCCGCGTCGACAAGATCCGGCGCGAACGGCACCGGGGCGGCCCGTTGCGTCCGGGCGACGACAACATGCTGGCGGTGTGCGGCGACGGCCGCCGTGCCGCGCTCGACCCGATGCTGGTCGGCATCGCCGAGCCGTCGTCCAAGCTCGCCGCCGTCGCCGACGAGGTGGCCGGCGTGCACCACCGCCTGGCCGAGGTGCGCTTCCCCGGCAGCGACGTGCCGGGGGTGCTGCAACTCGTCCTCTGCGACCAGGGCACGCCCGGCCACGACGGCCCGCAGAGCTACGGCCGGCTGCGCATCCTGCTCGACGAGCGCGGCGTTCCGGCCGAGCGCGTCCGCTGGGTGCACTCGGCCCGCACGCCCGCCGAGCGCGCGGCGCTGTTCGCCGCATGCCGCGACGGCGCGGTGTCGGTGCTCATCGGCTCGACCGACACGCTCGGCGTCGGCAGCAACGTCCAGGCGCGGCTGGCCGCACTGCACCACGTCGACGCGCCCTGGCGGCCGTCGGACATCGAACAGCGCGAGGGGCGCATCCTGCGCCCGGGCAACGGCAACGCCGAGGTCGAGATCGTCCGGTACGTCACCCGCGGCACCTTCGACGCGTACATGTGGCAGGCGTTGCAGCGCAAGGCCGCCTTCGTCGAGCAGCTCTACCGCGGCGGCGCCGAGCGCGCCGTCGACGACATCGCCGAGGTCGTCCTCACCTACGCCGAGGTGAAGGCGCTGGCCGCGGGCAACGAGCTGCTGCTCGAACACGCCACCGCCACCGCCGAACTCGCGCGGCTGCGGGTGCTGCGCTCGCTGGCGACGCAGACCGTCACCGCCGCCCGCCGGCGATTGTCCGAGGCCGAGCAGGACCGCCACCGGCTCGTCGCCCAGGAACGGATGCTGCGCTCGGCGCAGCTCGCGCTCGCGCCCGGCGGCGACGACGCGGTCGCGCGGGCGGTCGCCTCCCTGCGCGAGCGGTGGGGCACGGTGCCGGACGATCCCGCACCGGTGCGGGCCCCGTGGCGGGGGCTGGGCATCGAGCTGCTGCCCACGGGCGGCTGGCGAGCCGCGGCCGCCGACGACCCCGCCACCGTCGACCTCCGGATGACCCTGGCCCATCGCCGGGTCGACGTCGTGCCGGTACCGGCGGGTCTCGTCCGCCGGTCGTCGCGCTCGGCGCTCACCGCCGTCACCACCCGCCTGCGCCGCTGGGCCGACCGGCTCGACGAGCGCATCGCCGAGGTGGCCGCCGCGGCGGCGGACGCCGACGACCGCGCTGCCGCCGCGCGCGACGAGATCGACACCCACCGTTTCGAGCGCGCCGACGAGCTGGCCGCCGCGGAGGCGACGGTCGCCCGGCTCGCCATCGCGCTGGAGGCCGGCGCGGCGTGATGCCCGCCTCCGGGTGATCAGGCCGTCGCGGTCCTGCGGCTGCGACGCACCTCGACGATCGCGAGGGTGAGCGCGGCCAGCGCGAGGCCGGCGACCACGTACATCGCCACGGCGTACGCGTGTCCGTAGTGGCCGCCGCGCTCGAGCGCCGACGCCCCGCCGGTCTCGCCGGCCAGCCGTCCGTAGAACACCGCGCTGAGCACGGCACCGCCGACGGCCCCGCCCATGCGCTGCGCGGTCTGCAACATGCCACCGGCGGTCGAACCGCCCGACACGTCGACCTCTGCCAGCGACAGCGACTGGTTCGGCGTGACGACGCAGCCGCCGCCGAGGCCGGCGAGGAAGAGCCACGGCAGCATCGCCGGAAGCAGGTGCGACGGAGGCAGGTGCCCGGCGGCGAGTTGGGCGGTCGTGGCGGCACCGGTGATACCGGTGACGAACAGCGCCAGCCCGACCACGAGCACCATGCGCCCGTGCGCGGCCACCATGCGTCCCGCGATCGGCGCCGCGATCGCGAGCCCGGCGGCGAATCCGGTGGCCGTGAGACCCGACTGCAGCGCCGAGAAGCCCAGCCCGTTCTGCAGGAACAGCGACAGCAGCAGCGTGGTGCCCACGGCGCCGGCGAAGTACAGCAGGGCGAGCCCCAGGCCGTCGCTGAACGAGCGCACCGAGAACAGCGACGTGTCGATCAGCGGGTGACCACGGCGGCGCGCGGGCCCCCGTTCCCACCGGAGGAAGCCGACGAGCACCGCCAGGGCCGGCAGCACGAACAGCAGCCGGGTGGCGTCGCGGTCGGCGTCGTACTGCACCACCGGGTACAGCACGCCGGCGAGACCGACGGTCAGCAGCGCCACGCCCGGCAGGTCGAGCGCGCGCGGCGTGGCCGACACCCGGTCGCGCGGCAGCATCCGCCACACGAGCAGGAACGCGACCGTGCCCACCGGGACGTTGACGAGGAAGGTCAGTCGCCAGCCGAATTCGACACCGCCGACGGCGATGATCAGGCCGCCGAGCACCGGCCCGAGCGCCTGCGCGAGGCCGACGTTGAGGCCGAGGACGCCGAACGCCCGGCCCCGTTCGGACAGAGGGAACAGCTGCTGCACCAGGCCGGACACCTGCGGGTTGACCAGGCCGCCGGCCAGCCCCTGCAGCAGTCGCGCCGCCAGCAGCACCCCCGGGGTCGGGGCGAGCCCGGCGAGCAGGCTGGTGAGCACGAACCCGGCGATGCCGACGAGCAGCATCCGGCGCCGGCCGCGGTCGTCACCGAGCCGGCCGGCCACGATGGGGACGAGGCTGAACGCGAGGATGTAGCCCGACACCACCCACTGCAGCTCGGCAGGGTTCGCCTCGAGCGAGCGCCCGATGGTCGGCAACGCGACCGTGACGACGGTGGCGTCGAGCAGCGTCATGAACAGGGCCGAGACGCAGACGCCGAGCAGGAACCAGCGGCGGGGGTTGAGTTCGGCCGCCTCGGGGTCCTCCGTGGACGGGGACGACGCGACCTGACTCATCGCCCCCAGTCTGCCCAGGGGAGCGGGTCGCCGAGCAGGCGCGTCCGCGGGGTGACCGTCAGGTCACGTCCGTCAGAGCGCGCTGCCCTTCTGCCACTCGGACCACGGCATCGACCACTGGCCGCCCTGGTTGAACGTGATCAGCGGGCCGCCGGTCTCGACCATGCGGACGACGTCCCCGACGCGGGTGTTCTGGAAGAACCACTTGGCGTGCTTGGTGACGAGGTTCAGGCACCCGTGGGAGACGTTCTCGCTGCCCTGCGCCCACTCGGTGTCGTTCTTCTCGTGCAGGTAGATGCCGTCGGTGCTGACCTTCGTCGACCAGGGCACCGAGATCTTGTCGTAGTAGTTCGGCGAGCCCTTCTCGACGCCGAAGCTGGCCGAGGACATGATCGCCGGGTTCTCGTGCCCGATGACGGTGTAGTCGCCGCGCATCGTCCAGTAGTTGATCGAGTCGTTGCCCGGCTCGTAGCCGCCCTTGCCCATCGATGTCGGCATGGTGCGCACCAGTTTGTCGTCGAAGAACACCTTCACCTGGTGGGTGCGGCCGTTGGCGATCGACACCCGCTTCTGACCGATGGTGAAGGCGACGGCGCGGTCGTCCTGACCGTAGAGCCCCTCGCCGACCTTCTTGCCGTACACGTCGGCCCTCACCGAGACCTTGGTGCCTTCGGTGTAGTAGCTCTTCGGGCGCCACCACACGTTCTGGTCGTCGCTCCAGTACCAGCCGCCCGACACCGCCGAGCCGGAGGGCGTGCTGGCCTTGACGGTGAGCGTCTTCTGCGCGGCGGCCCGGTTGACCGGCTCGTCGAAGTGGACGCGGAAGATCATGCCGACGCCGTAGACGGCCTTGTTGCCGACGGCGTTGCCGTAGACGTCGGTGATGCTCGGCATCGTGTAGTTGTCGGGCGTCACCGTGGTGACGGTGGTGCGCTTGGTGACGGCCACGCCGTCACCGTTGCGGCCGGTGGCGACGAGCTTGTAGGTGCGGTCGTAGCCGAGCGGCTCGGCCAGGCGCCAGCTGGTGCGGTCGTCCGACATCTCGCCGCGGACGGACTTGCCGAACGGGTTGACCAGCGAGACCGAGGTGAGGGTGCCGTTCGCGATCGCGACGGAGACCTTGTCGGTCGGGCTGATCGCGGTGGCGGCACTCGCCGGTGTGGCGGTGATGACGGCGGCCGGAGCCGATGCCTCGGACGACGGCTCCGTGCTGGTCGGTGCCGCCGACTGCGAGCCCGCGACCTCGCTGCGGTCGGCCTTCGTGTCGGACGGACCGCCCGAGGAGGTGCATGCGGCGAGCGCGACCGCGACGACGCCGAGCACGGCGGTCACCGCGAGGTGGCGTCGTGCCCGCTCGCGCTTCACCGTGCCGCCGATCTGCTGCTTGCGCACCCTTCGCCTCCGCCCGTCGTCGTCGTGCCCGACCACCGTCGCATGCCTCACTGACATCCGACGTTCCAGTCCCCGGCGACGTTGCCCGGGTCGGGCCAACCGTGACCATCGCGTTATCGGATACCTGGCGGGCTCCGAGGTTCTCTCAGGCTGGTCTCAGTTTCTGCTGGGGCGGACGGGCGAGTTCCGCCGCCCGCTGCTCGAGCGCGCGTTCGAACGCCAGGACGGCGTGGGAGCGGTGGCGGGACGGCCGGCTCTGGACGACGAGCGCGATCTCGGGGCCCGGGTCCCCCTCCGGCCCGCCGCCGGGCCGGCCGTCGGCGGTGGTCACGAGGGGGCGCCAGGTCAGGACCCCCTCGTGCCCGGGCGGGTCGCCGAGCACGCTGTACTCGGGCAGCAGGGTGGCGCCGAGACCGGCCGCGACCATGGCTCTGCCCGTCTCGGCACCGTCGGCCGAGTACGACACCTCCGGACCGCGGTCGCCGAACAGGCGCCGGGCCACCCGGTGCAGCGCGGTGCCCGGGCGCATCGCGACGAAGGGCTGCGCGGCGAGGTCGGCGATCGTGACGCCGCTGCGGGCGGCGAGTGGGCTGTCGGCGCGGCAGCACACCACCACCCCACCGCGCAGCAGCTCGCGGTGGTGCACGTCGCTGCCCTCGGCCGCGCACTCGCCGGCGAGCAGCCCGACGAGCCCCAGGTCGGCCGACCCGTCCAACACCGACTCCCGGATCGTGTCCTGACCCGCGGCACTGACCTCGACCCGGACGTCGGGGTGCTGCTCGCGCACGTCGCGGACGGCCGGGGCCACGATCGGGACGGCGGCGGCCTGCTCCGTGGCGATGCGCACCGTCCGCCGGTCGAGATCGCAGTCGCCCGCCGCGGCGCGCAACCGCTCGACGGCGGCGAGCACCTCGTCGAGGTGGGGCAGCAGCTCCTGTCCGGCCGGGCTGATCCTCGCCCCGGAGCGGCGACGTTCGAGCAGGGTCACGCCGAGCTCGCGTTCGAGGTTGCCGATGGCCTCGCTCAGCGCCGGCTGCGACAGGTGCAGTCGCTCGCCGGCGCGGCGCATCGAGCCGCAGGACACGATCGCGTCCAGGTAGCGCAGCTGCTCGATCCGCATGACACCTCTCCGTCGCGACGACCGACCCCGCCCGCGCCGCCGGAGCCGCCGCCCGAGTCCGAAGTCAAGTCCATCGACATAGTAGACAAAGCTGGGGCGCTCGGTCATCGCCCACCGACCGCGTCGACGAACGACGACCCCAGGACGACGAGTGCCACCGTCGCGACGGCGGCCAGCGCCCCCGCGACGAGCCACGCCCACGGACGTCGCGTGCTCGTGCCGGCGACCAGCACCCCGATGCCGGTGGCGATCACCGCGGCGACGGCCGCGCCGGCGGAGGTCCAGGCGTCCGAGGCGTCGGCGCACGCGCTGCCGGCCAGATCGCAGCCGGTGACCCGCAGCAACGAGAGCAGCCACACGACGAGGGCGACGACGCCGAGCAGCAGCTGCACGATGCCGGCGAGGACGACGCAGACGCGGAGTGCGGTACGCGTACGGGAGGGGTGGGTCGTCAACGTGTCGGACATGCTGTGAATCTCCCCCGGCACGGTCCCGGCACGCCTGAGCACGGGTACTCATCCGCCCTCCCGTCCGGTGACGACGACGGGCGCGGGCCGCGACGTTCGCGGCCCGCGCCCGGGTCGGGTGGGAGTGGATCGATGGCGAGCGGGTGATCGGACGGGTTCAGCTGCGGACGCGGCGCGGCCCGACGGCGGCGGCGACGCCGAGCACGAGGAAGCCGCCGACGGCCGCCCACGCGCCGAAGCTCGAGTGCTTCACCCAGTCGAGGTATCCGGTGGGGGTGTCCTTGCTGAGCTTCGCCAGTTCGTCGCTGACCGTGAACAGCTGCAGGTTGAGCGCGGTGAGGACGACGCCGGCCAGGCCGACGAGGGCGCCGACGCCGCGCGCGATGTCGGTGCCGAGGGGCGAGACGGCGATCGCGGTGGCGACCACGGCGGCGGTGAGCAGCGCCCAGCCGAGCCAGCTGAAGTAGGCCGGAGCCATGCCGGTGTCGATGAGGTTCGCGAACGGCGAGCCGTCCGCCTGCGACGAGATCTTGTCCAGCGCGTCGTGCACGTCGCCGAACGTGGCGTCGGAGGCACCGCCGCCCAGGCTCTTGTAGTCGTTGCGGAACCACTGCAGCACGGTGAACGCGGCGGCGACGCCGGCGGCGCCGATCACGGCGACTCCCGCGCTGATGCCGAACCCGCGGTGCGCCCGCGGCTGCGGCTGCGGGTAACCCGGGGCGGCGGCGTACTGCTGTTCGTAGCGGTCGTACTGCTGGTCGTACTGGCCGTACTGCTGGGTCGGGCCGTACTGGTCGGCGATCGGGGCGGACGGGGACTGGACGGTCGGCTGAGTCATGCCGACGACTCTGTCGCCGGCGCGACCCCGCGACGATGGCACGACCACCACCGTCGCGGGGTGCTAGCACCACTCTCGACCGGCCGTCACCGGCCGGGCGCACCCGCTACGACGCGGTGCGCCCGGCGTGACGCCGGCGGCCTAGTACCAGTGCGCGCGACCACCGACCTTGCGTCCGGTGGTCCCGAGGATCCAGAGGATCGCGCCGACCACGACCAGGACGATGCCGATCGTCCAGAGGATCGCGATCTTCGCGACGAACCCGATGATCAACAGGATGATGCCGAGAACGATCACGCACGTCTCCTTCGGCGCAGGCCCGGCCGCCGCGGTTGGCGGCCGGGATCGCTCCGGGTGTCCCGGTGCCGCCGCACCGCATAACGGCCGGGCGCGGGCCCGGCACGCCCTGGACGGGTCACCGCCCGCCGCGGCCCGCCGGACGGCGGTTCGGCACGCACCCGTTTGCGCATGCTGGCGCCGGGACGGGTTGGTGGCAGCACCCCTGCCCGCGGCGGTTCGGATTCCTAGCGTTCTGGGCAACCGAAGCCGAGCTCTCCCGAAGGAACCGTCATGACCGCCACCGCGATCGAGAAGTCCGCCCCGAAGTCCACCCGCTCCTACGCCGCCCGCGTCACCGTGGCGCTCGCCGCGGCCGGCGCGCTCGCGCTGACCGCGTGCGGATCCGACAGCGGCTCCGGTTTCGGCGTGCCCACGGCCCGCCAGTCGATGAGCCCGGTCGTGCAGTCGTCCACCGCGCCGACCGACACGGGGACGCCGCAGAGCACGCAGGACACCCCGCCGCCCGGCACCGAGGCACCGAGCACCGAGGCACCGGCGGACCCGTCGAGCACCGAGCCGTCCGACCTCCCGTCGTCGGACTCGTCGTCCGACAGCGGATCGGGTGGGGCGGCGGCGCAGTCGCTGCTCACCACCGACGACATCGGCTTCGGCTACACGCAGACCGACAGCGACACGAACGACGACCCGCTGCCGTGCACCCTCGACCAGCCGGGCGTGCTGACGGCCGTGCCGCCGCAGGACCACGGCCAGATCGACTTCCGGTCGCCGAAGGGTGACGCGGCGATCACCGAGCGGGTCGTGCGGTTCGCCAGTCCCGGCGACGCGCAGCGCGCGGTCGACCACATCCACTCCGGCTACGGCTGCGACACGGCCGTGGTCAAGGGCCAGAAGCTGTACCTGGTCGGCCCCACCGACATCCGTGACGTGCTCACCGCGAACCTCGACACCGCCGACAACTGGGACCTGCGCACCGGTGAGGTCCGGGCCGAGCTCATCGTCGTGAGCACCGGTTCCCTGGTCGTGCAGATGGCGTTCGTCCGGCTCAGCGGCGCGCAGACCGGCGACCTCGACCCGTCCAAGATCCTCGAGGCCGGCATCGCCAAGGCGATCAACGGCAGCTGAGAACCCACCGTCGTCCCACGACCCCCGGCGGCGGCCTTCTGGCCGCTGTCGGGGGTCGTCGCCATAATCGGACGGATGAGACCGAGGGGACACGAGAACGTGGCCACCGTTCTCGTCGACCCCGACGTGCTGCCCGACTTCGAGCTCGATCTCATGCGGCAGGACTTCCGCGTGTGGCTGGTCCACACGGTGCCCACCTTCCCCGACCCGCAGCGACTGGCCTTCCAGCTGCGGCGCTCCCTGCTCGACAGCAAGAACGGCCGCTGGGCCGACGCCGAGCAGTGGACGATCGTGTGGGTCACGTTCGGCGACACCTGGCGCAACGGCGACGAACCGCTGCCCTGGGCCGCCCACGAGGCGCTGTGGCAGAAGCTGGCCGAGTACGCCCCCTTCGTGCACTACAACCTGGGCCTCGGCGGGGTCCCGCGGCTGTCCGTCCCGCGCGAGGCGACCTGACGCACCGCCGTCCCGGATCCGAGACAACGTCCGGGCTCGGGTGCGTCCGGAGGCCGGACCGGACGACACTGCCCGCGTGACGCCCACCCTGCACCTCGACGGGCAGCACTTCTCGACCGCCGAGCTGGCCGTGCTCGTCGGCGCGCCGGTGCGCGTCCAGCTCGACGAAGCCGCCCTGGAGCGGGTGGCGCGCTCGCACGAGTGGGCCGTGCGGTTGCGCGGCGAGCGGCCGATCTACGGGCGCAGCACGGGCGTCGGCGCGAACCGCGAGGTCGTCCTCGAGCCCAGCGTCGAGGCGGCCCAGGCGCTGCTCGCCAGCCACGCGACCGCCGCCGGGCCACCGCGCAGCGCCGACCGGGTGCGCGCCATGCTGCTGACCCGGCTCAACCAGCTGTGCGCCGCCGGGTCCGGTGTCTCGCCGGCCGTCGTCGAGGGCCTTGCCCGGCTGATCAGCGACGACGTGCTGCCGGTGATCCGCGAGCACACCGGCGTGGGCACCGCCGACCTGTCGGCGCTGGCCGCCACCGCACTGGCCGTGCAGGAACACGCCCGCACGTGGCGCGACGAACCGCTGCTGTTCGGGCCGGACGACGCCCTGCCGTTCCTGTCGAGCAACGCGGCGGCGCTGGGCGACGCCGGCCTGGCGATGTCGCGCCTGACCCTCGCCGCCCGGGCCGGTCTGGTCGTGGCCGCGCTGAGCTTCCGGGCCCTCGACGGCAACCTCGAGGCGTTCTCCCGCGCCGTCGAGCGGGCGACCCCGATGCTCGGGGCCCGGGCCACGTGCCGCGCCGTCCGCGCGCTCGTCGGATCGCACGCCAGCCGGGCGCTGCGCATCCAGGACCCGTACGGGTTGCGGGCGCTGCCGCAGAGCCACGGCGTGCTGCTCGACTCGCTCGCGGCGCTGCGCGACACCGTGGACGCGTACGCCAACGCCGCCGCCGAGAACCCGGTGATCCTGCCCGAGGGCGACATCGCGCACCACGGCGGCTTCCACGCCTCGTACCTCGCGCTCGCCGGCGACACCGTCCGCAACGCCGCCGTGCAGTCGGCGCAGCTCGCACTGCACCGGCTCACCTATTTGAGCGAACCTGCGCATACCGGGCTCACTCCGTTCCTGGGTGACGGCACGCCGGGGGCGTCGGGCGTGATGCTCGTCGAGTACGTCGCGGCAGCGGCGCTCGGAGACCTGCGCGCGAGCGCCACCCCGGCCGGGCTGCAGACGACGAGCGTGTCGCGCGGCGCCGAGGACACCGCCAGCTTCGCGTCGCTGTCGGCCCGGCAACTGCTCGCCAGCGCCGAGAGCTACGAGACGCTGGTCGCGTCGGAGCTGCTGGCCGCGGTGCGCGCCAACCGGCTACGCGCCCCCTCCCCCGGTGGCGTGCTGGACGAGGTCCTGGACGGGTGCGCGGCGTTGCCCGACGACACGTCCGACCGCGACCTCACCGACGACCTCGACATCGCGCGCACCCTGCTGCCCGGTCTCGCACCGTTCGCGCCGATCGACCTGCCGGACTCCAGCTGGGAGAACGACCTCGAGTAGGTCAGACCCGGTAGCCGGGCAGGGCGGCGCCGAGCTCGGCGAACACGGCCCGGTTGAGGCGGAACGCGGTGCGCACCTCCTCGACGAGCCGCTCGGCGTCCTCGTCCGCCGGCGCGAGCGCGTCGAGACGAGCGCGGTAGGCGTCCTTCCAGAGCTTGGGCTTCGCGATGGCGAAGTCGAAGAACGAGACACCCGCGCTCGCGTCCGGACCGTAGGTGCGGACGAGCGCCCGTGCGATGGCCTGGCCGCCGGACAGGTCACCGAGGTAGCGGGTGTAGTGGTGCGCGACGAGCAGCCCGCCCCAGGACCTCGCCGCGTCGAGGCGGGCGCAGTACGCGTCGGTCGCCGGTGAGACGACCACGGCGGGGTCGCTGCCCGGTGCCCAGTGGGCGAGGTCGGCGTCGATCGCGGCGACGCGATCGAGCACCGGGTCGTGGACGGCGGCGACGAAGGGGTCGGCCGCGGTTGCGCTCACCGCCGCCTCGAGGGCGGCGTACACCCGACGCAGCCGCAGCAGCAGGTCGGCGTAGGCGGCCGGGCGCAGCCGTCCGGCGAGCAGTTCGGTGACGAACGGCGAGTCCTCCGCCGCCCGGTGCTCGGCCGCCGAGCCGGCGCGCATGGCCGCGGACAGCGACACCGGCACGCCGCTGTCGATCTCGGCCGTCGCGGTCACCGGCGCAGTCTAGGTGAGACCGGCTCAGGCGCCGTCCCAGATGGGGTCGTCGGACGCGGCGATGACGAACCACGCGCCGGCCGCCACGCAGGGCCGCGACGTCATGCCGGTGCCGTCGTCCGAGCGGGCCGCGCAGGGGACGCCACCGTCGGACTGCTGGGCCCGGGTCAGGTCGGCGAGCACGTCGGCGGCGGCCGTGCCGGTGCCGTCGTCCAGCCGCGCCGCGGCGACGGCGACGCCCGCCCCGCCCTCGGCCCACACGTTCTCCGGGGCCGACGGGAAGGCCGACTGCGGGTAGTAGGACCGGTATCCGCGACGCTCGCCCACGGCGGACGCGAAGCGCTCGGTCCGGGCGAGCGCGCGGCGGGCGAGGTCGTCGCGTCCGACCGCGTGCAGGAACAGGGCGCCCCACGAGTTGACGTCCAGCGGGTCGGCGACGTCGGGTGACCCGTCCGGCGCGATGCCCTGCAGGAAACGGCCGTCCGCCGCGTCCCACAACCGCGCCAGGATCGCGGTCGACAGCGCGTCGGCCGCGCGGGCGTAGGCGGGGTCGTCGAGCACCCTCGCCGCCAACCGCAGCGCCTGCCACGCGTCGAGGTTGTGCTCGGTCGACGCCCAGCCCGGCTCGGCGTCCGCGTCGACGCTGCCGTCCGGGCGGCGGGCTCCGGTGCCGGCGTCGACGAGCCCGTCGGCGCGACGCCGATCGAGCAGCCATGCGAGGCCGGTCGTGGCGGCGCGGCGGGTGCCGGGGTCGCCGCGACCGTCCTGCAGCGCGCGCAGCAGCGCGTAGACCGCGACGGCGGAGATGCCCGAGCGCTTCACGGGTGCGGCGGCGTCGGGGTTGCGCACGTCCGCCGATTCGACGAACCCGCCGTCGGCCGACTGCAGCCGCTGCAGACCGGACACCAGCGGCCGCACGTCACGATCGAGCGCGAGTCCCGCGATCACGGCGAGCGCCTGGTCGTAGGCGTAGACCCCGGCCGAGCCGGCGTGGCTGCGGACGAGCCCCAGATCCGGTGCGGCCTCGGCGAGGACGGCGTCCGTCCGGGTGTCGACGAGCTGGAAGACCTTCACGCCCGGACGGCTGGTGGCGAACGTGAACGTGCCGTCGGTGCGGGCGGGCTGCTCACCGACGACGTAGGCGGTGTCGGTGACGACCGTCGCGCGCACCACCCAGTCGCGGTAGACGCCGGACGGCCACGGGGTGCCGTACGGCGCGTACGCGTCCGTCGCGTCGAGCAGGCCGAGCGACCAGCGTCCCTCGGGCACGGTGCCCGCCTCGGCGAGGTCGAGCGTGAAGCTGCCGTCCGGCGCGGCGAGCGCCTGCAACGGCACCTGCTGCGGGCCGTCCGCCGTGATCCGGTAGACCTGCACGATCCAGCGCCCGTCGGCGGCCGGTGCGAGGACACGTCCCTCGACGACGCCCCGGTACCCGGGCGTGACCGTCGCGGGCGACGTCACCGTCAGCGACGCCGTGTCGGTCGTGGGCGGGGCGGGGTCGCGGACGTCGAAGCTGCCCGAGACCGGGCCCGTCCACGAGGTGGGATAGGCCCGCGCGGCGGCGATGGTCGAGCGGCCGGTGACGTCGGTCGGCGATCCGGTCCGCGAGGCGATCCACGCCCAGGCGCGGTCGAGCGGGGTGCCGGTGTCCCGGGCGGTACGGACGGCGGTGGGCACGGCGGCGGCGTCGGCCCGGGCGATGCCGCGGCCGCCGTCGTCACCCTCGGGCACGACCAGGCCCGTGGCGCCGATCGCAGCGACCAACGCCGCGGTGATCAGCACCGCGCGCGCGGACCTGCCTGCCACTCGCAACCGCATCGGGGGACTCCGTTCCCATTCGAGACCCCCGCCTCGTGTCGCGGACGCTCCCGTCCGCCGTCGTTCGTGTTCGTCACCCGCCGTCCCGTCCCACCGGGCCGGCGACGGCTCACGCCGTCATGCGTTCCAGTTCGGTCGCGGCCCCGGCGGCGTGCCGTTCGAGTACGTCGATGTCGTCCGCCGTCCAGGCGCGGGCGACGGTGTCGTGCACGCAGAGCACCGCGACGACCTGCCCGCCGAGGCGCACGGGTGAGCCCAGGTAGGACACGACCATGCCCTGCTGCACCCCCGGGAGGCTCGAGACCCGCGGGTCGCGGCGGGCGTCCTCGATCGCGACGGTGGCTTCCTGGCGGACCACGTTGGTGCAGACGGCGTCCTCGAGATCGTGTTCGTCCCCGGCGCGGGTGTACTGCGCGGCGGCGCCCGCGGCGCTCAGGGTCAGCTGGCAGTCGGCGATGCCCGAGAGCAGCGCGCCGGCGGTGCCGAGTTCGCGACGGGCGGCGGCGACCACCTCGTCCAGCCCGGCGGCGGACGGTTGCCGCAGCACGGCGCGCGCGATGTCCCGGGCGCGTTCGGCGCGGGCGGACAGCATGAGGTCCAAAGTCCCTCCTTTCGCGTCACAACGAGTGCAGCTTTACACGAAACTTACAGAGGCCTACGGTCGGTCACAAGGCCGGGTCGCGAAACGACCCGGACGTTCCGCTCTCGGGGAGTTGGGAATGACGCAGCAGGTTCCGGCGACGGTGGTGCCATTGACCGCCGTCCGCTCGGCACGCGAGGCCGCGATGCCAGTCGGCGCGGGGAGCGGGGACCGGTTC
Source organism: Jatrophihabitans fulvus (assembly GCF_054781375.1). Taxonomy (NCBI): domain Bacteria; kingdom Bacillati; phylum Actinomycetota; class Actinomycetes; order Jatrophihabitantales; family Jatrophihabitantaceae; genus Jatrophihabitans; species Jatrophihabitans fulvus. The sequence continues at coordinate 383,055 of NZ_BAAGUN010000001.1, read as the reverse complement.
GGACGCGAGCTCACGGTCATGCGCGACTGGCCGGCCCGCATCGCGGTGGTGGTCGGCGAGGCGGTGCACCCCGCGACCCTGGACACCCTGGCCCACCTGGGCTTCGTGCCGGTGGCGACCTCGGTCGAGGGCGTCGAGCGGACGATCGCCCACGTCGGCCCCTTCACCTTCCTCGTGCTCGGCGCCGACGTGTTCGCCGGCGACGACAGCGTGTCCCAGGTGCGGCGCTGGCACGCCGCCTCACCCGGCGCCCGACTCAAATTGGTGCACGCCGACGGGGTGCCCGCACCGGAGGTCCTCGTCCGCGCGATCCGCGCCGGCGTCACCGACGTGGTCGACGTGGAGCAGCCCGGTGCCCTGGCCATGGCGATGCGCGCGGCCATGACCCTCGCCGGCCTGTCCCGCGAGCGGGTGCTGGCCATAGGTGCACACCCGGACGACGTCGAGATCGGCTGCGGCGCGACCCTGCTGGACCACCGCCGGCGCGGCGACCGCATCTCCATCCTCACACTCAGCCGCGGCGCCGTCGGCGGCGACCAGGAGCAGCGCCTGGCCGAGGCCGCGAGCACCGCCGACGCGATCGGTGCGCAGCTCATCTTCGGGGACCTGCCGGACACCCGCATCGACGGCGGCGTCGAGACGATCCGGCTCATCGAGCGCGTGGTCGCCGAGATCGACCCGTCCGTGGTCTACGTGCACTCGTCCCATGACAACCACCAGGACCACCGCGCAGTGCACACGGCCACGCGCAGCGCCACGCGCGGTGTCCGCCGCGTCTTCGCCTACCAGTCGCCGTCCGCGACGGACGAGTTCCTGCCCACCCAGTTCGTCAACGTCGACGACACCGTCCGCCGCAAGGTCGAGGTGCTGCAGATGTTCACGTCGCAGAGCGCGCGCAGCTACCTCGAACCCGAGCTCGTCGCCGCCGGGGCCCGCTACTGGGCGCGGCACCTCGCCGCGAACGCCCGCTACGCCGAGCCGTTCGAGGTCGTGCGCTCCGTCGGCGAGCTGCGGCACTCGGTGACGACCCCCGACTCCGTCCTGCTGGACACCGACCCGAAGGTGGTCACGATGGACGACCGGCGCACCGCACCCGCGGTCGACGTCCTCGCGGGAGACCCGTCGTGACCGAGCAGCTGGGCACGGTCCTCGTCACCGGCGCCGGCGGCGCCGCCGCCGTCACCGTGCTGCGCAGCCTCGCCGGACACGCGACCGCCGTTGCCGCCGACATCGACCCGGTCGCGGTCGGCCTGTACCTCGCTGCGCCGGAGCACCGCGTGCTGCTGCCCCGCGGCGACGCCCCCGACTTCGTCGACGCGCTGCTGGCGGCGGCCCGCGACCACGGCGCCGATCTCGTCGTGCCCACCGTCGACTCCGAGCTGCTGCGCGTCTCGGAGGCCGCCGACCGGTTCGCCGCGCACGGCATCCGGTTGCTCGTCGAGTCGCCCTCGACCCTGCGCACGTGCCTCGACAAGCTGACGCTCGTCGAGCGCTGCGCCGCGCGCGTCCGGGTGCCGCGCACCGTGGCTCTCGAACCCTCGACCGCCACGGCGGACGTCGCCGCCGCCGTCGGCGAACCGTTCATCGTCAAGCCCCGCGCGGGCGCGGGCGGGCGCGGCTTCCGCGTAGTCGAACGCGCCGCCGACCTCACCTCCGACGACCTGGCCGGCGGCATCATGGCGCAGGAGCTGCTGCCCGGCGACGAGTACTCGATCGACGTGCTCGCCCGTCCCGGGGGCGGCGTCGTCGCGGCGGTGCCGCGTCGCCGCGACAAGGTCGACTCCGGCATCGCCGTCGCCGGACGCACGGTCGCCGACCCGGCGCTCGAACAGTTCGGCCGCGACGTCGCCGAGATCATCGGCGCGCAGACGGTCGTCAACGTGCAGGCCAAGCTCGACGCGGACGGGAGGCCCGCGCTGCTCGAGGTCAACGCGCGTTTCCCCGGCACGATGGCGCTGACGCAGGCCGCCGGCGTCGACATGCCGCTGCTGGCGGTTCGCGCCGCCTTCGGCCACGAACTGCCCGACCGGCTCGGCTTCCGCGAGGTGGCCGTCGTCCGCCACTGGGACGACGTCGTCGTGCCCGTCGAGGAGTACGGGACGATCCGGTCCGCGGTGCCGGTATGACGTTCGGCGCGGCGACGCCCGACGAGGGTGTCGACCTGCACACGCACTCGCACCTCACCGACGGCGCGGACTCGCCCGAGCAGATGGCGGACGCCGCCGTCGCGGCCGGGCTGCACACCTGGGGCCTGTCCGACCACGTGCGCACGTCCAGCGATTGGCTCGACGACTATTTTGCGCGAATGCGCGCGATGTCGCGTCCGGGGTTGACCATCCTGTGCGGGGTCGAGGCGAAGATCCTCGACACGTCCGGCGCTCTCGACGTTCCCGGGCGGTTGCCCGACCTCGACTACGTGCTGGTCGCCGACCACCAGTTCCCGGCCGCGGACGGTCCGGTGACGCCGAGCGGCGTTCGCGAGCGGCTCGCGTCCGGCGCCTGGACCGCCGCCGGCGTGCTCGACGACCTCGTCACGGCCACGTGCCGCGCCGTCGCCCGCTCGCCGTTCCCGGCGATCGTGGTGCACCCGTTCAGCCTCCTGCCGAAGATGGGCCTGTCCGAGGACCAGGTGACGTCCGAGCACGTGGACGCGCTCGCCCTCGCCTGCCGCGACGCGGACGCCGCCGTCGAGATCAACGAGAAGTGGTGCACGCCCGGACGCCGCGTCGTCGACGCGCTGCGGAGCGCCGGCGTGGCGCTGGTCGCGGGCAGCGACGCGCACCGCCGCGAGGACGTCGGCCGGTGGGCGCACGTCCGTGAGGTGTGCGCGGTGCCGGCATGAGCGTGCCCCTGATCGTCCTCGTCGCGGTCGTCCTGCTCGGCGCGGTGCCGAACGCCCTCGCCGTGATCCAGGTGCTGTTCGCGGCGCTGCACGGTTCGCGCTCCCATCTCGGCGACGGCGAGGTCGACGTGCAGGAGCTGCCGCGCGTCGCGGTGCTCGTCCCGGCGTGGAACGAGGCCGCGGTGCTGCGCTTCAGCGTCGACCGCATGATGGCGCTCGACTACCCGTCCGACCGGCTGCGCGTCGTCGTGGTCGACGACGCCTCGACCGACGAGACCGTCGAGGTCATGGCGGACAAGATCGCGCACTGGGGCTCGCGCGTCGTGCACCTGCGCCGTGAGAACGGCGGTCAGGGCAAGGCGCACACGCTGAACCACGGGCTGCGCGAGATCCTCGCCGACGACTGGGCGCAGGCCGTGCTGATCACCGACGCGGACGTCGTGTTCGAGGCGACGGCGGTGCGCCGCATGACCCGTCACCTCGGGGACGACCGCGTCGGCGCCGTCACCGCCTTCATCACCGAGGCGAGTCCCGACCCGAACGGCCTCAACCGCTACATCGGGTACGAGTACGTCGCCGCGCAGGCCGTCGCGCGCCGCGCGCAGAACGTCGTCGGCGCCCAGGCCTGTCTCGCGGGCGGGGCGCAGTTGCACACCCGCGCGAACCTCGAGCGGCTCGGTGGCGCCATCGACACCACCACGCTCGCCGAGGACACCGTCACCACGTTCCTGACGCAGCTGTCGGGCCATCGCGTCGTGTTCGAGGGCAACGCCCGATGCCTCGCCGAGGAACCCGCCGACGTCGTGGGGCTCTGGAAGCAACGGCTGCGGTGGGCGCGCGGCAACGTGCAGGTCGCGAAACGCTTCCGGTCGGTCTTCTTCCGTCCGTCCACGGTGCACCGGCTCGGACGGCCGTGGTTCGGTCTCATGTGGTGGGCGACCCTGCTGCTGCCGGTGCTCATGATCGTGTCGTCGGCCGCGCTCGTCACGCTGTGGTTCACGGACCCCGACGTCGGCCGCGACGCGTTCCGCGCACTGTGGATCGTGAACGCACTCGGGTTCGTGTTCACGACGGCGTTCACGCTGCTCACCGACCCGCCGACGGCCCGCCGCGCCTGGCGACAGGCCATCACGTTCCCGGGGCTGGTCAACCTGCTCATCGTGCTGTCGGTGATCGCACCGCGTCCGATGGGTGCACTCGGCGAGCGGGTGTTCACCGCCGTGGGCATCGGGTGGACCGATCACGTCCGCTCGGTGCTGCAGCTGATCGTCTACGTGTGGTGCGCGGCCTGCATGCTCGCGGCCTACGCCGTCTACCGGCTGGCGAAGGCCGGCGTGTCCATCCGCGTGCTCGACGTCGCCGTGCTCGTGGTCGGGTACGGGCCGCTGCTGTGCGCGGTCACCTTCGCCGCGTACGTCGCCGAGGCGCGCGGCGCCGCCAGCACCTGGGACAAGACCGTCAAGACCGGCAAGGTCGGAGCCGCCGTATGACCCAGCACCACCCGCGTCACGCCGCGCGTCCCGACGCACTGGACGAGCTGGTCGCCGACCGGCGCAACGAACGCCTCATGCTGTGGCGGGGCGTGATCGCGCTGCTCGTCGTGCTCGCGGTCGTCGCCGTGCGCGAGTACTTCCTCGTCTGATCGGGCTCGGCCCGTCAGCCGGCGAAGGCCGTCCGCAACTGTCCCCCGAGGAACCGCCGGGCCTCGGCGGCGTCGGCGATGACGCCGCCCATGTAGACGAACGGGTGCACCTGCCCGAGGAAGCGGCGCAGCGTGACGGTCACACCGGCGGCCGCCAGCGCGGCGGCGTAGGCCTCACCCTCGTCGCGCAACGGGTCGCACTCCGCGGTGACGACCGTCGCGGACGGCAGGCCGGTGAGGTCGGGCGCCGTCGCCGGCGCGAGCCGCGCATCGTCCGGGTCGACGCCGTGGGCGTACTGGTCGATGAAGTACGCCATGTCGCGTGCGGTGAGGAAGTGCCCGTCCGCGTACTCGCGGTAACTCGGCGTCGCGTCGACCCGCGCCTGCGTCACCGGGTAGATCAGCGCCTGATGCACGAGACGGCCACGCAGCGCCTGCGCGACCACCGCCGCGAGGTTGCCCCCGGCGCTGTCGCCCGCGACGGCGACCCGCGTCGTGTCGACGTCCTCGAGCAGGCCGCCGAGCACGGCGCGGGTCGCGTCCTCGGCGTCGTCGGCGGCCGCCGGGAACGGGTGCTCCGGCGCCAGTCGGTAGTCGACGCTCACGACCACCGCGCCGGAGTGCACGGCGAGGTCACGCGTCGTCGTGTCGGCCAGGTCGGGACTGCCGAGCACCCATCCGCCACCGTGGAAGTACACGACGGCGGGCAGCGGACCCGCCGCGTGCGGCCGGTAGACGCGGGCGGCGATCTCGTGACCGTCGCGTCCGGGCAGGACCGTGTCGGTGACATCGCCGACAGGGGTCGGCTCCCCCGTCAACGGCATCGCGTTCGCCAGGTCGGCGCGGTTCTGCGCCGCCGTCTGCGTGTCGAGCGGGGGCGCCTCCGCCGTCATGTCGAGGAAGGAGCGGGCGTCGGGATGGAGCGGCATACCTGATCGTTCCCGCCCCGCGCCCGTCGCGATCCGGGCGCGAAGGCCGGGGCGATCGCTCCCCCGGCTCAACTCTCTGTGACACCGCGTCGCGTACCGGGAACCATGCGCCAGTGACGGGTGAACGCGGCAGGGTGACCTTCGACGTGGACGACGAGCGGGTCGTCGTCACCATGGCCGGCGACATCGACTACGCGGTGGTCGACACCGTCTCGGACGAGGACCTCGCCGAGTACGGCGCGTCGCGACCCGTCGTCGTGCACATGGGCGACGTGCGCTTCATGGACTCGCTCGGCCTCAGCCTGCTGCTGCGTGTCCGCAACCACGCCGACCGCGGGGTCACCCTCGTCGACGTGGGCGCGGACGTGCGCAAACTGCTCGACCTGACCGGTCTGCTCGACGCGTTCGTGCTCGCCGAGCAGACCCCCGACAGCTCGGCTCAGTAGCGGCGCAGCTCCGGGTCGACGACCCGCTGCTCGTGCACGACCCGCGTCCGGCGCCGCGAGGCCGAGTACGCGAGTTCGGCGATCAGCCCCACGACGCCGACGATCATCAGGATGATCCCGACGACGCCGAGGTCGACGCCGCTCACCTTGTCGGTGACGGCGAACTTCAGGATCGCGCCGACGGCGATCAGGAACAGCGCAGCTCCGAGCCTCATGACCGGTGTCCTCTCGTGGTGGTGTCGTCCGGCGCGGACGGGACGTCCTCGCGCAGGTGCAGGGTGGTGACGGCGAAGGGTTCGCCGGGCACCAGGTTGGGTTCGACCGAGACCGTGAGGGCGACGTCGCCCTCGAGACCGGCGACGCGCAACGCGTCGATGACGTCGTGACCGCCGTGCACGGTGAGCTCCCACCCGTCGGCGGTCTCGCGCAGGGTCACATGGGCCGACGCGCCGATCACGCGGCAGCCGTCCGCTCGGCGGCCCGGCGGGCCGCACCGAGGCCGGCGAACGCGACCGCCCACCGTACGACCGACCGGCGCCGCGGGGCGGTGGGAACACCGCCGGCGAGGCGGGCCGCGACGTCCACCGCGTCCGGACGGTCGGTGGGCTCGTCGGCCGTCATGGCGTGGAGCAGGCCCGCCCACCCGGGCGACGGCGGGTCGCCACCGAGCAGGTCGCGCAGCAGGACACCCAGCGCGTGGACGTCGTCCGCGGGGGTGGCATTGCCGCCGGCGGGCCCGAGGACGCAGACCCGGTCACCGTGCTCGGGCAGCACGACGTTGGCGGCCGCGACGTCGCCGTGCGTGGTGCCGCGGGCGTGCAGGGCGGCCAGTGCCGCCGCCAGCGGGCATCCGATGCGGGCGACGGCGGCGCCGGGGAGCGGCCCCTGCGCGAGGACGTCGGCCGCGGTCGGGCCCTCGACGAACTCCGTGACGAGGAAGCGGGTGCCGTCGGCCTCGACGCCGCCGTCGTACACGGCGAGCAGCGCGGGATGGGCGTCGGACGACGGCAGCGGACGGCGCGCTGCGTGCCGTCCGACCAGGCGGACGGCCACCGTGCGACCGAGTCGTTCGTCGCACGCGCGCCAGGTGCCGACGTGCGTGCCCTCCAGAGGGTCCTGCAGGCGGTACCGGCCGTCGAGGACGACGGGTTCTCGCGGCCCGGCTTCGGGCATGGCGGTCATGCGTTTCTCCCCACCCGGCGCCCTGCGTGGATGCCGTGTTCGGTGGGGGTTGTGTCCCGGCTCCACGTCTCACATGCACCCGCGGCCGGTTGTTGCCGACCTGCGGGTGTAACGCACGGAAGGGCCCTGGCGCTGACGAGATGCGGGCCCAGGACGGCGGCCCGCGGACGCGCGGCAGGCACGCGGAACACCCGCTGCGACCGCTACAGTCCGACGCGCCGCCGGATGCCCGAGGAGAAACCCCCCGCGTGAGTACGGACCCAGTCGCGGTGACCTCCGCCGACGACGCGGACGGTCCGCACGACGTCGCGGACGCCGCCGACGGTCCCGGCCTGCTCGACCGGGTGCGCGCCGGCGACCAGGCGGCCTTCGCCGAGCTCTACCGCGACGTGCAACCCCGGCTGCGCCGCTACGCGACCGTCCTCATCGGCGCCGACGCCGAGGACGTGACCTCCGAGGCCTGGCTGCAGATCGCGCGCGACGTGCGCGGCTTCGCCGGCGACCTGGACGCGTTCCGGGGGTGGGCCGCGAAGATCGTCCGCAACCGCGCGCTCGACCTCGCGCGCTACCGCTCCCGCCGTCCGGCCGACGCCACTCCCCTGGAGGACCTGCTGCGCATGGAACAGCCCGGACCGGTGGCAGGGGCGGATGCCGCCGAGCTCGCGCTCGAGCGCATCTCGACCGAGCGGGCCCTCGAGCTCATCGCGCAACTGCCCCGTGACCAGGCCGAGGCCGTGCTGCTGCGCGCGGTCGTCGGACTCGACTCCGCGACCGCGGGCGAGGTGCTGGGCAAGAGCGCGACCGCCGTCCGCGTGTCGGCGCACCGTGGCCTGAAACGGCTCGGCCGCACCCTGCGGGCGCAGACGTGAAACGCGATCGGCGCGTGCGGCGCTCCTCTGACGTCATGAGTCACTCATCCGGACCTCGCGGACGCCACGGCCCGCGCGAGAGCCCGCTGGACGCGGGGGCGGGCACCCCCGTCGGCGCCGTCCTCGACGCCGCCGGCGGCCCGGGGTCGCCCGATGAGTTGACCGGGCTCGACGCCGCCCTCGCCGCGTTCGCGGGCGCGTCCACGATCACGTCCGCGACGGCTGACCCCCCGGCAGCCGTGCGGACGTCAGGGTGGCGGCGTCGCTGGTCGACCGCCGCCGCCCTGGCGACGTCCGGCGTCGGTCTCGTGACCGGCGCCGGCGTCGCCGCCGCGGCCGCGGTCGGCATCGCCGTCACCGTCGTCCCGCAGGACGACACGCCGGCCCGTCCCTCCACGGTCGTGCCCGCCACCGCGAGCGGGTCGACGGCGCCGACGGACGCCTCGTCCGGCCCCGGCCGCACGAGCCGGTCGTCGGACGGGCGTTCGGACCGCCGGCGCGCACCGGGCGGTCCCGGGGCGACCTCCGGCCGGGGCGCATCGACGGGCCCGGGGCACCCCTCGCACCCGACGCACCCGACGCACCCGACGCACCCCTCGCACCCCACGCAGGCGGACGACCCGACCGGGTCGGTGTCGCCGTCCGGACCCGACGCCGGCGGGCCGGGCTCGTCCGCGACCGATGCGCCGCCGGAGGCGGCCAAGCCCCCGAAGCCCGTCAAGCCGTCGCCGCCCGCGGCGCGACCGAAGCAGTCGAAGTCCCCCAAGCAGTCGAAGTCCCCCAAGCAGTCGAAGTCCCCCAAGCAGTCGAAGTCCCCCAAGCAGTCGAAGTCCCCCAAGCACGCGAAATCCCCGAAGGCCTCGAAATCCCCCAGGCCTTCGACGTCCCCCAGGTCACCAGAGTCGTCGACGACGGCGTCCGGAGCCGGCAGGCCCGCGCCGTCGGTGACGCAGCCACGCGCCATGCGGTAACGATCAGCGGCGGCGACGCCTCGAGGCCCGGCGCTCGCGACGGTCCCACCGGTCGAGCCGCGCCCGGAACTCGTCCGCCTCGGCCCGCTCGATCCGCGTCCGCTCACCGGTGCCCCAGGGATAACCGGCGCGCACCAGCCGGTACTCGGTGGCCTCGTTGACGTAGAGCGTCACGAACATGACCGCGCAGGCGCCGGCGACGAAGGCGGTCAGCGCGCGCACACCGCCGTCGGCCGGCAGGAAGAGCGCGATGGCGGCGACCGGCACGGCGGCCATCAGCAGCGTGCGCGCGACCTGGCGCAGCACCCAGGTCGAACAGGTGGCGTCGAACAGCACCCACTCGCGGTACCGGTCGGGCAACGGGACGTAGAAGGCGTAGCCGAGCAGGTGCAGCAGGCCCGGCCGCGGGTGCGGCGGTGTGTTCACCGCAGCCGCACCGCCGGCATGCGCAGCGGGCCGCCGCCGGGCAGGCCGAGGGTGTGGGCGAGACCGGCCAGGTCGCCCCAGGGCGAGACGAGCGCGGACGTCACGGCACGCGGGTCGTCGCTCGAGCGCGGACGCCCGAGCCGCGCGAGCGGTGGCACGTGCAGGGCGGGGCGCAGCGGTGCGTCGGCCGCGAGCCCGGCGCGTTCGCGCGCGATGCGCACGGCGTCGCGCAGCCCGCCCAGTTCGTCGACGAGGCCGTGCGCGACGGCATCCGTGCCCGACCAGACGCGTCCCTTCGCGACGGCGTGCACCGCGTCGTAGGTCATCGAGCGGCCGTCGGCGACCTTCTGGACGAAGTCGGCGTAGACGCGGTCGAGCATGGCGCCGAGCCGGACGCGCTCGTCGTCGGTGAATCCCCGCCGGGGGGAGAACATGCGGGCGGCCGCGCCCCGCTCGACGGACCCGGTGCCGAGGCCGACCCGCTCGAGCAGCTCGCTGATGACGACCTTGCCGGCGACCACGCCGATCGAGCCCGTGATGGTCGACGGCTGCGCCACCACGACGTCGGCGGGGCAGGCGATGTAGTAGCCGCCCGACCCGGCGAGCGTCCCCATGGACACGACGACCGGCTTGCCCGCCTCGCGGGTCAGGCCGACCTCGCGCCAGATGACGTCGGACGCCACCGCGGAGCCACCGGGCGAGTCGACACGGAACACGACGGCCTTCACGTGGTCGGCCTCGCGGGCCGCACGCAGGGCGGCCGACACCGAGTCGCTGCCGATGACGGGACCGCGGGGGGTCTGCCGGCTGCGACCGCTGACGATGTCGCCGTGACCCTCGACGAGGGCGACGACGTGCTTCTGCCGCTTCACGAACGCGGCAGCCCCGCGCTTCGGCGTCCACTGGTCGGCGAACAGCAGCTGCGCCCCGTCGCCCGCGCGGGTGCGCATGTCCGCGTAGACCTCGTCGCGGTACCCGAGACGGTCGACGAGCCCGGCCTCGCGGGCGTCGACGGCGGCCAGCGGCGCCCGGTCGGCGGCGGCCTCGACCGCGGCGGTGTCGAGCCCGCGGGCGGCGGCGATCGTCGCGAGCGCGTACTCCCAGGCCGACCCGGCGAGCCGGTCCATGGCCTCCCGGTGCTCGGGCGTGAACTCGGTGCGCATCACGCGGTCGGCCGCGTTCTTGTACTCGTGGCGCCGGTCGAGCTGCGGCTCGATGCCCAGCTTGTCGAGCGCACCCCGCACGAACGTCGTCTCGGACGCGACGCCGGTCAGCCCGAGCTCGCCGGTCGGGCCGAGCCAGATCTCGGGCAGACCGGTGGCGAGCACGTAGTCGGCCGTGCCGCCACCGCCCTCGCCGAGCGTCTCGGCCCACGCGACCGCCGGCTTGCCGGAGCGCGCGAAGGCCGCGAGGCCGTCGCGCAGCTCCTGCGCGATCGCCCACGGCAGCACCCCGCCGCCGATCTTGACGACGAGACCGCGCACCGCGGCGTCGTCCCCGGCCTCGTGCAGGGTGCGCAGCACCGCCCGCAGCCGCGGCCGGTTGCGGCTGCGCAGCTTGCCCACGAGATCGTCCGGTTCGACCTCGACCGGCGCGCTCGTGAGGTCCAGTTCGAGCAGGACGGACGGGCGGCGGCCGGGCAGCGAAGGCATCACCCCACGCTACTGCGGCACCGCCACCCGACGATCAGCCGCGACGGCGCTGGTGCTCGCGGTCGTCGATGTCGCCGAGCGCGTCGGCGACCGTCGCGCCCGCTTCGATCCAGGCGTTCCGGGTGGCCGGCTGCAGCTGCGTCCATCCGATCGGGCCGCCGTGCGCGAGCTCGGGGTCGTAGGGGATCTCGACGACCGCCCGCGTGCGCGCCGAGAAGTGCTGGCGCAGCTCGTCGCGCACCTGCTTGTCCGAGGTCGGGTCGGCGGCGGTGAGCACGGTGACCGCGTTGCGTGCCATGTCCTCGCGTCCGGTCTGCGCCAGGTGGTCGAGCACCCAGGACGCGCTGAACCCGACGTCGCGCTGGTAGGTCGACACCACGACCACCAGGTCGGCGGCGGACACGGCCGCCTGCCAGTTGGGCGAGCGCACGTTGTTGCCGGTGTCGACGACGATCAACCGGTAGAACCGCTGCAGCACCGTGTGCAGCCGCTGGAACTCCCGGTCGCCGATCTGCGCCATGTTGCCGGGGTCGTCGTCGCTGACGAGGGCGTCGAAGTGGGCGTCGGGCTGCGACCGCACGAAGTAGGCGAGGTCGCCCACCCGGGCCTCGGCGCGCTCGAAGTCGTCGAGCTTGCCGAGCAGGTCCCACACGGTCGCGCGGTGGTTGTCGGGGTTGCGCACGCGCACCGACAGGGTGCCGCGCGTCTCGTTGTCGTCCCAGCCCACCACGTAGCCGCCGCGGTTGGCGCCGAACGCGGCCGCGAGGCACACCGTCGTCGGCGTCTTGCCGGCGCCGCCCTTCGGCTGCACCACGACGACGGTCATCGGACGGGAGAACGCCCGCTGGATGCGCATGATCGCGTTGCGCGCCGCGAGTTCCTCGGGCGCCGCCTTGGGCTTGATGACGCCGCCGGACATGCGGTGCATGCGGCCCCGCCACCCCCACGACGCCGGCTCGGTGCTGACGTCGGCCTTGGTGGGGACGAGGAGGTCCTCGGGGCGCGGGGCGACCGGTGCCGCGGGCGGTGCTGCCGGTTGGTGCGCCCCGTACGCCGACACCGGCGGCGGGCCGGCCTGTGCCGGCACCTCGGCACGGCGGACGGTGTCGTCCGCCGGTGCGTCCGGGGCCTCCGGACGGTCCCGGTGCTGGTGGCTGCCGCTGTACTCCGCCGGCGCAGGCGCCGCCTCGGCGTACCCCGGGCCGGTGTCGGTGGGTTCGGTGAACGTCGGCGCCTGCGGGTAGCCGGTCGAGGTCGTGGGCACCGACGACGGCGTGCCGGTGGCCGGTTGCTCGCCCACCGGCGGCGACCACGGCGCGGACTCGCCGCCGTGCGCGGACGGCTGCCCCCACTGCTGGTGGTCGTGGGCCCGGTCGGGCGTGCCGGTGCCGCCGTACCCGGCCTGCGGGTACGGCGGGTTCGGGTACGACGGTGTGGTCGCGGTCGAGTACTGCTCGGTCGAGTACTGCTCGTTCGGGTACTGCCCGGTCGAGTACTGCTCGTTCGGATACTGCTCGGTCGAGTACTGCTCGGTCGGGTACTGGTCGTTCGACCGCTGCGCGGGGTCGTGTTGCTGCGAGCCGAAGTGCGAGCCCCCGTACTGCGAGCCCCCGTAACCCACGTCCTGCGAGGCGCCGTACTGCTGCGAGGCGACGTGCTGGGGGCCGGAGTACTGCTGCTCGGTGTACTGCGGCTGCTCGGTGTACTGCGGCTGCTCGATGTACTGCGGCTGCTGGGTGTACGGCGGAGTCGACTGCTGCGGCGTGCCGTAGTCGACGGTGCCGCCGGGCGTGCCGTACTCGGTCGTGCCGTGGGCCTGTCCGCCGTAGTCGTGCGCCACCGGTCCGGGCGTGCCGTACCCGGTGGACGCCCAGCCCTCGTCGGAGCTCACGTGACCCGTCTCGTACCCGCCCTCGGGGCGGTGCGGCTCGGCGTACCCCGGGGGGGCGGACGGCGGCTGCTCGTCGCGGACGGGCGAGGCCGGGTCGCGGGCATCCGCGTACCCGGGCGGGGCCACGGCACTGTCGTCGACACCGCCCTCGTCGGCAGCGTCCTCGCGCCCCTCCCCCGCCAGTGCGTCGGGCGGCAGGGTGTCGTAGACCGGCGGTTGCGAGCGATCGTCGTCGCCGGTGTCGTCGGACGCCCGCTGCGGGTCCGGCGTGCGGCCACCCGGCGCGGACCCGTCCGGGCCGGCGTCGCCGTCGTCGCGGCCGAAGATCAGGTGATCGTCCGGGTTCGGGTCGGTGCTCAAGAACAGGTCTCCTGACGGTCTGCGGCAGGGGCAGCGGGATCGTGGGCCTCCGGCACGGCGGCCACAGCCGATCTTGCCCTACCAGTGCACCCCACGCAGGATGTGCGCGAACGCGACGCTCTCGGTCGACGGCTGCTCGTCCTTCTTCCTGTCGCCGCGGGCGGCGTGGGAGTCGGGGAACAGCTTGTAGCCGGCGTTGAGCACGACGTCGACGCCCCGGGGCGCGACCTGGTAGGCGAGCTCACCGGCGTTGCCGAGCGTGGTGCCGACCTTCTTCGGCTTGCGGATCATCGCCTTGCAGATCATGTCCGCGGCCTCGGGCGGCGTCATCGTCGGGAACCGGTCGTACATCTTGGTGGGCGCGATCATCGGGGTGCGCACCAGCGGCATGTGGATGGTCGTGAGGTGCACGCCGTCGTCGATCACCTCGGACGCGATGCAGCGGCTGAACGCGTCCAGCGCCGCCTTCGAGGCCACGTAGGCCGAGAAGCGCGGGATGTTGGCCTGCACGCCGATCGAGCTGATGTTGATGATGTGGCCGCCCTTGCGCCCGTCCGGCGAGGTCTGCCGCATGATCGGCAGCAGCGACAGGATGAGCCGCACCGGTCCGAAGTAGTTCAGCTGCATCGTCCGCTCGAAGTCGTGCATGCGGTCGTAGCTCAGCGCGATCGAGCGACGGATCGAGCGTCCGGCGTTGTTGACGAGGATGTCGACGCGGCCGTGCTCCTGCAGCACCTCCTTGGCCATGCGCTCGATGTCGCTGAGGTCGGCCAGGTCACAGCGATGCACGAACGCCTCGCCGCCCATGTCCTCGATCTCGAGCTTGGTCTGCTCGAGCTTCTCGGCGCCGCGGGCGACGAGCAGCACCTTGCCGCCGGCCGCGCCCACACGCAGCGCGGTGGCCCGGCCGATGCCGGACGAGGCGCCGGTGATCATGACCGTCTTGCCCTTGATGGCGCGGGCGAGCTGCTTGTCCTTGCGGCGGTCGGGGCTGTAGGTGCGCTCCCAGTACTCCCAGAGGTTGGCCGCGTAGAGCGAGAAGGGCGGGCACGCGATGTCGGAGCCTGCGAGCAGGTCACGGGTGTACGTCGAGTCGAAGTGCGTCGGGTACGTGAGGTACTGGAACGACTCGCGCGGGATGCCGAGCTCGGCCAGCAGCAGGTCGGTGAGCTGCCGGGCACCCGGCAACCGCGTGAGCCCGGACGTCAGCCGCGCGGGCAGCATGTCGAGCGCGCGGGCGTCGAGGTTGACCCCCGGCTGCGGGGCCTTGGCCGCCTTGGTCAACGCCTTGAGCAGACCACCGACGGTCAGCGGTTCCGGGTCGGTGAGGTGGAAAGTCCTACCGTCGAGGTCGGGCAGGTGCGCCAGGTGGTCCATGGCCTTGACCACGTAGTCGACGGGCACGATGTTGATCTCGCCGCCCTCGATGCCGATGCCCCGCATCCACGACGGGTACACGCCCCGCAACCGCTGGATCGTCCTGAAGAAGAAGTACGGACCGTCGACCTTGTCGATCTCGCCGGTCTCGGAGTGGCCGACGACGACACCCGGACGGTAGATGCGCCACGGCACCGTCTTCTCCCGGCGCACGAGCCGCTCGGCCTCGTGCTTGCTCGCGTAGTACGGGTTGTGGTCGACGTCCTGGGCCTCGTCGAACATGTCCTCGGTGAACACACCGCGGTAGAGGCCCGCGACGGCGATCGAGCTGGTCATGTGGAAGTGCTGCGCGCCCACGGCCTCGGCGAACTGCAGGGCGTGCCGCGTGCCCTCGACGTTGCTCTGGCGCTGGCTGTCGGCGTCCGCGGTGATGTCGTAGACGGCGGCCAGGTGGAAGACGTGCTCGACCTGCCCGGCCAGCCGCTCGAGCTCGTCGGCCGGTACCCCGAGCCGCTCGTGCGTGACGTCGCCGACGACCGGCACGATGCGGTCCTCGTCGTCGCCGAGCCGCTCCTTGAGATCGTCCAACTTCTGCAGCGACCCGGCCCGCACGAGGCAGTGGATCGGCCCCTCGCGGTGATCCAGGAGCTCGGCGACCAGGAAGCGTCCGATGAAGCCGGTGGCACCGGTGACGAAGTAGGCCATGGCGGCATCCTCGTCCACCGGCCGCCGTTCGTCCAAGCAGGCCGGACAGGCCGGTCAGCCGATGCGGACGTCCGGCAGGAACGCACCGACCGCGAGGCCGGCGATGAACAGCCAGCCGAAGGCGCGGTTGTGCACGAGGCAGACGCGGTGGTACCAGAGCGGCCAGCCGACGTACCCGGCCGGCGGCTCGGCCGGCGCCGGGTGCGACATCACGCGCAGCGCCCGGGCGGCGCGGGGCGCCGCGAGCAGCACGAGCAGCGTGAACGGGGTCAGCGACCCGGTGAGGATCGCGATCACGGTGACGGCGTACATCGCCGCGACGGACACCTGGTTGAACGCCCGGGCGACGGTGTCGCCGAGGATGAGCGGCAGCGTCCGCTGGTGCTGGGTGTCGTCGAACTCGCGCTGGTCGATGTGCTTGCCCACGAGGATGGACATGACCCCGAGGCCGGGGGGCACCGACGCGGCGAACGCGGCGCCCGACCACTGACCGGTGATCACGTAGTAGCCCCCGCCGATCATGAGCGGACCCCACACGACGAACGCCGCGACCTCGCCGAGCCCGAGTTCCTTCAGCGCGCGCGGGGCGGCGTCGTAGGCGTAGAGCAGCACGGCACCGGCGACGGTCAGCCAGACCGCCGGCCAGCCCCGCAGGGCCACGAAGTAGACCGCGACGGCGGCCGACACCACGGCCAGCACGACCAGTCCGGTGCCCAGCAGCCGCGGCGTGACGGCGCCGCTCGCGATCGGGTGCAGCGTGTAGCGGCGCCGCGGCGAGTCCTCGGTGTCGTGGCCGCGGCGGTAGCCGAAGAAGTCGTTCGACAGGTTGCTGACCGCGTGCAACACCACGTAGGCGACGAACAACAGCACGAACGGCAGCACCGTGTCGGTGCCGAAGCGGCGGTCGCCGGCGGCGAGCAGGCCGGCCATGACCGCCGACTGCGCCGAGATGACGAGGATGACGCTGCGGGCGGCGTAGAGGAACCGGGTGACCGGGTCGAGGTGGGCGAACTCCTGCGCCTGCGCCGGGTAGAAGCCGGTGAACGCACCCACCCAGGCGAACGGCCCTCGCCTGTCGGCCGGTGCGGATCCCTTCGGGGGCGCGGAAGTGCTCATGTTTCGAGGGTACGACCGCTCAGACGTCCCGCACGGTGGGATCGAGCACGATCTCGCTGCGCAGCGAGTTGGCGATGAAGCACTCGTCGTGCCCCTGGTGCAGCGCGCGCACCACGGCCTCGTGGTCGGTACCGCGGGCGACCGTGACCACGGGCCGCAGCACGATGCGGGTGATCGACATCGGTTCGCGGGTCACGGGCATGACCGCCTCGGCGGTGTCGGTGTAGTCGCGCACGTCGATGTCGTGGCGGGCGGCCACGGCGAGGAACGCGAGCAGCTGGCACGAACTCGCCGCGGCCAGCAGCAACTGCTCGGGGTTGACGAGGGACGGGTCGCCCCGGAACGCCGCGTCGGCGGTCGCGCGCAGCTCGAGCCCGGCCTCGGGCACCCGCACGGTGTGGTCGCGTCCGTACTCGCGATAGCCGGCCGCGGTGCTGCCCGCCCAGGTCAGCTCGGTGACGAAGCGGTGCTCGCGACGGCTGCTGCGGTCGTCGGCCATGGACCCACCCTAAGGTCGGCTCCGTGAACCCCACCGCTCTGCTGGACGTGATCGCCGACGCCGACGCCACCGTCGTGATCGACCCGCCCGGCGAGGGCGTGGGTTTCTGGGCCGGTGGGCCGTCCGCGGTCTGGCAGGACGGCAGCTTCCACCTCGCCTACCGGTTGCGCCGGCCGGTCACCGAGGGCCGCGGCTACGCCAACGTGATCGCCCGCAGCGACGACGGCGAGCGCTTCGAGACCGTTGCGACCGTCACCGCCGAGCAGTTCGCGTGCGCCTCGCTCGAGCGGCCCGCGCTCGTACCCCTGGACACCGGCTGGCGGCTCTACGTCTCGTGCTCGACCGAGAGTTCCAAGCACTGGTGGGTCGAGGCCATCGAGGCCGACACCCTCGAGGGCCTGCCCGACGGCCGCCGCACCGTGGTGCTGCCCGGCGACGACGCCACCGCGTGGAAGGACGTCGTCGTCCGCCGCGCCGGAGCCGGCTGGCAGATGTGGGCGTGCCGTCACCCGCTCGACGGCGGCGACGACGAGGCCGACCGCATGACGTCCGTCCACCTCACGAGCGACGACGGTCTGGCCTGGACCGAACGCGCGACCGCGCTGCGGCCGACGGAGGGCTCGTGGGACGCCCGCGGCACCCGCATCACGTCGGTCGTGCGCAGCGGCGCCGAGTGGGTCGCGTTCTACGACGGGCGTGCCTCGGCAGCCGAGAACTGGTTCGAGCGCACGGGCGTCGCGGTGGGCGACGGCCCGGACGCGTTCACCGCCGTCGCGGGCCCGACCCCGTCCGGACGGACGGTGCGTTACGTGTCGTTGGCCGAGACGCCGTTGGGCACGCGGTTCTACTGGGAGGCGTCCCGGTCGGACGGCGCCAACGACCTGCGCACCGCGTACGTGCCGCGGCCGGAGTCGCCCAGCCAGTCCTGAAAGTCGGCATCGAGCAGCCGTTCGAGCAGCCGGACGTCGTCGGCGAAACGTCCGACGAGCTCGCGGCGCACGGTGACGTCCAACGTCGGGCGGGACGGGCTGCCGCGGTGCAGCGCCGCGATCAGCGGCCGCGAGGCCTGGCGCCAGAGCCGCGGGTGCACGTACGACCCCAGCGCGGCGCCGCCGCGGACGGCCAGGCGCAGGCCACTGTTGACCACGCCGTCGGCCGCCCACCGCGAGACGTTCGAGCCGGGGACGGAGGCCACCACCCCCGGCTCGACGCGGAGAAACGTGCACAGCCTGTCGAGCGTCGCCACGG
This sequence comes from Jatrophihabitans fulvus, assembly GCF_054781375.1. NCBI lineage: Bacteria > Bacillati > Actinomycetota > Actinomycetes > Jatrophihabitantales > Jatrophihabitantaceae > Jatrophihabitans > Jatrophihabitans fulvus. The sequence goes on along the minus strand of NZ_BAAGUN010000001.1, from coordinate 364,900 downwards.
GCGCGTCGACGAGCTCCTTGTAGCGCACGACCGCCACCTGCTCGCGCGGGAAGTGTGCGAACAGGTGCTGCAGCTGTTCCCCGTACCTCCCCAACCCCTGATAGCGCCAGAACGGCGCCCACCCCTGCGCGGCCCGCTGCTCCTCCAGGTCGCACGCGCGCAGGAAGTCGGCCTCCGGTTCGAGCCCGTCGGCCCGTAAGTGCGTCCAGTTGCTGTACGCGCGGTCGACCGGGTCACGGATGACGGCGATCAGCCTGGCGTCCGGGACGGTCTGCCTCAGGCGAAGGTGGGCGGCCGGATCCCAGAGGTAGAACGGCGTGCTCTCCCCCGTGAGCGTCCCCGCCGGCGCCCCCTCGAACAGCCTCTCGTAGCGGTCGCGGCGCCAGACCCACTCCCGGGCGCTGTGCGCGTCGCCGGGACCGCGCTGGTGCTCGCGGCGGGGCCGACGTCCGCCCGTCAGGAAGAACTTCGGCTCCTTCGGGTCGGACAGGTGCAGCTGCGGGTGCTGCACCAGCGCCGCGTGCAGCGCGGTCGACCCCGCCTTGGGGGCACCGATCAGCAGGAAGTCCGGCAGTGCCATGATGCCTACTTTACCCACCGGCCGAGTAGGCAATGCACGGTCAGGACGGCACGCGGTCCAGGAAGCCCAGCACCTGCTCGATGCGGCCGTCCGCGGCGGTGACGACGACGTCGAACCCGAGCACGAGCGGCTCGGCGCCGGCGGGACCGAGGCCCCATCCGAAGCGCACCTGGTCGTGGTGGGCGTCGGCGTCGCCGTGCGGGGTGAACACCATGCCGGCGAACTGCCGCTGCACCGCCCCGATCGTGGCGTCGAGCTGGTCGAGGCCTTCGGCGACGGCCAGCGGGTCGACGTAGGTGGCGTCGGGGGTGAAGAGAGCCGCCATGCGTTCCCGGCGGGCGGACGGGTCCGTCTCGTTCCAGCAGGCGAGGTAGTCGTCGACGAGGGTGGTGGTGGAGGTGGTCATCGGTTTTCTCCTTCGAGTCGGTCGGACGATCCGACCCTCTCCCGGCGACGTGCGGCGGGTCGATTCCCTCCGAGGTCATCGCCGCGGTGCCGGGTGCGTCGCTAGCGTCGCGGCCATGACGACGTCCACGCGGCCGGTCGGCGAGCTGCTGCGGCACTGGCGCGAGCGGCGGCGGTTGAGCCAGCTGGAGCTCTCGTCGCGCGCGGAGGTCTCGACGCGGCACCTCAGCTTCGTCGAGACCGGCCGCTCGCGTCCGACGCCGCAGATGATCCTGCGGCTCAGCGACCATCTCGAGGTACCGCTGCGCGAGCGCAACGAGCTACTGCTGGCGGGCGGGTACGCGCCCGCGTATCCGCAGCACCGGCTGGACGCCCCCGAGCTGGCGCGCGTTCGCGACGCACTGCGACTCGTGCTGACGGGACACGAGCCGTACCCCGCCCTGGTGATCAACCGGTGGTGGGAGCTGCAGGACGCGAACACGACCGTGCCGCTGCTGACGGCCGGCTGCGCGCCGCACCTGCTCGAGCCGCCGGTCAACGTGCTGCGCCTGAGCCTGCACCCGGACGGCATGGCGCCACGCATCGTGAACCTCGCGCAGTGGCGGGCGCGGTTGCTGACGCAGGTGCGGCACCGTGCGGCCGCGACGGGGGACGACCGTCTCGTCGCGCTGCACCGCGAGCTGGTCGCCTACCCGGGCGGGTCCGACCCGTCGCCCGTCGACGACGTCGTGGTGCCGCTGCGCCTGCGCGGCGACGACGGCGAGCTGGCGTTCTTCTCCGTCGCCGCCGCGGTCGAAACGGCCGCGGACGTCACCGTCGAGGAGCTCGTGATCGAGTCCTTCTACCCGGCGGACGCCGCCACCGCGGACCGGTTGCGGGCGCCTGCCGGCGGGTAGCGTGGCAGGCGTGACCCGGTCAACGGTGCGTCCGGCCTGACCACCGCCGGCACCCGCGAGCGCATCGCCGCGGGCTCCCCCGAACTGCGCCGGCTCAACGTCGCCATGCTCGCGGCGGGCATGTCGGCGCTCGCCATGCTCTACGCCACCCAGGCCCTGCTGCCCGACGTGGGTGCGGCGTTCGGGGTCGGCGCCACCGCCGCCAGCCTGACCGTCGCGGTGAGCACGGGCGCGCTCGCGCTGACGGTGCTGCCGATGTCGGCGCTGGCCGAGCGGTGGGGCCGCACACGGGTCATGGTCGCGGGGCTCGCGGTGGCGTCGGCCAGCGTGCTGGGCGCCGCGGCGGCACCCTCCTTCGGCCTGCTGCTCGCGTTCCGCGCAGTCGACGGCGTCGCGCTCGCGACCGTGGTCGCCGTCGCGATGGGCCACATCAGCACCGAGGTCGCGCCCGGCGCGGCGACGGCGGCGATCGGCGTGTACGTCTCCGGCACGACTGTCGGAGGCCTGGTCGGCCGGCTCGTGCCCGCCGGAGTGAGCGAGTTCGCATCGTGGCGCTGGTCGATGGCGGCGCTGGCCGGCGTGGGCGCGGCGGGCACCGTGCTGTTCGCCAGGGTCGTGCCACCACCGCGCTTCCCGGCGCCGCGGGCCGAGCGCGGTGTCGTTCGCGCACATCTGCGCGATCGCGGCATCGTCCGGTTGTGCGTGGTCGCGTTGCTGCTCATGGGCGGCTTCGTGGCCACGTACAACTACCTGACGTACCGGCTCTCCGCGGCGCCGTTCCGGCTCTCGCCGTCGGTCGTCGGGCTGGTGTTCCTCGCCTATCTCGCGGGGACCGTGACCTCGACGCTCGCGGCACGACTGGCGCAACGCGTCGGCCGGCGCCGCGTGGTCGTGGGATCGATCCTGCTGGCGCTGTGCGGTCTCGCGGTCACCTTGGTCGACGTGCTGCCGTTGATCCTGGCCGGCGTCGTGGTGTTCACGGCGGGCTACTTCGCAGCCCACTCGGTGGCCAGCGGCTGGACGTCGTCCCGCGCCGCCGGGCACAAGTCGCAGGCGGCGGCGCTCTACCTGCTGAGCTACTACCTGGGGTCCGGCATCGGCGGCACCGTCATCGGTCTGGCGTGGGCGGACGGCGGCTGGCCGGCCACCGTCGCCGCGGTGGCCGGCTGCTACGTGCTCGCCGCTGTCGTCGCCCTGGGCGTGCGGCCTACTTCTTGTGCTGACGCCGGAAGCGCATGAGCGAGGCGACGAGCGCGCCGACCACGGCGGCGATGAGGATCGCCAGGTAGACGGGCACCTTGACCTCGGGTCCGGCGATGAACCGGATCGGCACCGTGCGGGTGTTCTCGACGACGAACACGACGATGAGCACGAGCAGGATGCCTGCGAGCACCTGCCCGACCGAGACGTTGCGCTTCGTGGTCGCCGGCGTGCTGGACGGGGCGGCGGTGGGCTGCTGCGGAGCTGTCATGCCCATTGTTTACCCAGTAAACGCAGCTACAGCACCACGAGGTCGTCGCGGTGCACCAGCTCACGTCGGTACTCCGCCGGCAGGTCGTGGGTGCGATGGCCGAGCAGCGGCGGCAGGTCCGCCGCGTCGTAGCCGACCAGGCCGCGGGCGACCGCCACGCCGTCCGGGCCGACGAGGTCGACGGGCTCGCCGGAGTAGAACTCGCCGGACACCGCAGTGACACCGGCGGGCAGCAACGACATGCGGCGCCGGACGATCGCGTTCACCGCGCCGGCGTCGAGTTCGAGCCGGCCGCGTGCCGTCGTGGCGTGGCGCAGCCAGAACAACCGCGACGCGCTGCGCTCTCCCGCGGCGTGGAAGACGGTGCCCGCCCGTCCGGCGAGCACCTCGGTGATCTGCGCGGCCGAACCGAGCAGCACGGGGATGCCCTCGCTGGTCGCGATGGCAGCGGCGTCGAGCTTCGTGACCATGCCGCCGGACCCGACGTGACTGCCCGAGCGGCTGACGTCGATGCCGTCGAGGTCGGACATTGCCCGCACCTCGGGGATGAACTCCGAACCGTCCCGGCCGGGCTTGCCGGTGTAGAGGCCGTCGACGTCGCTGAGGAGCACGAGCGCGTCCGCATGCACCACGTGCGCGACGAGCGCGGCGAGCCGGTCGTTGTCGCCGAAGCGGATCTCGTGGGTGGCGACGGTGTCGTTCTCGTTGACGATCGGCAGCACGTCGAGGCCGAGCAGCTTCTCGAGCGTCTGCTCGGCGTTGCGGTAGTGCCCGCGGCGGTGCAGATCGTCGGCGGTCAACAGCACCTGTCCGACGGTGCGGCCGTGCTGCGCGAACGCCGCCGCGTACCGCTCGGCGAGCAGCAGCTGGCCGACGCTGGCGGCCGCCTGCTGCGTCGCGAGATCGCGCGGCCGGGCGGCGAGCCCCAACGGGGCGATGCCGGCGGCGATGGCGCCGGAGGACACCAGCACGACCTGGCGGTCGTCGGACAGTCGGGCGGCGACCGCGTCGACGACCGTCTGCAGCCGGTGCGGGTCGAGCCGGCCCTGCGCGGTCAGGGACGACGACCCGACCTTGACCACCGTTCGGCGGGCACCGGCGACGGCCTCGCGGGTCACGGCGATTCCTGCCAGCTGACGCCGTCGCGGCGGGCCTTCTTCGCGGCGAGCCGCTCGTTGGCACGCACCCGCTTGTTCGACGACAACCGCTCGTCCTCGCCGCGGCGTCCGGGTACGAAGTCGTCCGACGCCTCGGTCTCGACCCAGTCCTCCTCGTCGACGCCGGCGGTCGGTTCGAAGTCGAAACTGACGTCGCCGATCGTGACGGACGCGCCGCGCTGGGCTCCCAGTTCGGTGAGCTTCTTCTCCACCCCGAGCCGGGCCAGCCGGTCGGCGAGGTAGCCGACGGCCTCGTCGTTGTCGAACATCGTCTGCTTGACCCAGCGCTCGGGCTTGGCGCCGCGCACGACGAAGCCGCCCGGCTCGTCGGGGTCGGGCGTGACGGTGAAGTCCTGCTCGTTCACCGCGCGCGGGGTGAGCACGATGCGCGCCGGAGTGGTGACGATGCGCTCGGCGCGGTCGGCGGCGACGGCCTCGGCGAGGGCGAACGTGAGTTGACGCAGACCCGCGTGCGAGACGGCGGAGATCTCGAACACCCGCAGGCCGCGCGCCTCGAGATCGGGACGGACGAGCTCGGCGAGCTCCTGCGCCTCGGGCACGTCGACCTTGTTCAACGCGACGAGACGCGGCTTGGCGAGCAGCTCGCCGAACGTGCCCTCGTACTGCGCGAGCTCGGCCTCGAGCGCGTCGAGGTCGCTGAGCGGGTCGCGGCCGGGTTCGAGGGTGGCGCAGTCGAGCACGTGCAACAGCACCGCGCACCGCTCGACGTGGCGCAGGAAGTCGAGGCCGAGACCCTTGCCCGCCGCCGCGCCCGGGATGAGTCCGGGCACGTCGGCGACGGTGAACGTGTGCTCGCCGGCGGCGACCACACCGAGGTTGGGCACCAGCGTCGTGAACGGGTAGTCGGCGATCTTGGGCCGCGCCGCCGACAGCGCCGCCACCAGCGACGACTTGCCCGCGCTGGGGAAACCGACCAGACCGACGTCGGCGACGCTCTTCAGTTCGAGGACGATGTCGCGCGCCTCGCCCGGCTCGCCGAGCAGCGCGAACCCGGGCGCCTTGCGCCGGGTCGAGGCGAGCGCGGCGTTGCCGAGACCACCGCGACCGCCGTGCGCCACGACGAAGCGGTCACCCGGCTGCGCGAGGTCGGCGAGCACCTCGCCGGGACCGTCCTCGACGTCGTAGGCGAGCACGACGGTGCCCTCGGGGACGCGCAGCTCGAGGTGTTTGCCCTGGCCGCCGTTGCGGTGGTCACCGGCGGCCTGGCCGCCGTTGCCGGCGCGGCGGTGCGGGTGGTGGTGGAAGTCGAGCAGCGTGTGAACGTTCTGGTCGACGACGAGGACGACGTCGCCGCCGTTGCCGCCGTTGCCGCCGTCGGGGCCGCCCAGCGGCTTGAACTTCTCGCGGTGGATCGACGCGACGCCGTGGGCGCCGTCGCCGGCGGCGACGTGGAGGATCACGCGGTCGAGGAACTTGGCCATCGGTGGCCCTTCATGATTAAGCGCGTCGGGGCGGCACCGGTTGCCCGGTACCGCCCCGACGTGGAGCTGTGGTCGGCCGGGTCCTAGACCGCGGCCGGGACGATGTTGACCGTCTTGCGGCCACGCGACGTACCGAACTGCACCGCGCCCGGCTGGAGCGCGAACAGGGTGTCGTCCTTGCCGCGGCCCACGTTGGCGCCGGGGTGGAACTTGGTGCCGCGCTGCCGGACGATGATCTCGCCGGTCTTCACGACCTGGCCACCGAAACGCTTGACCCCGAGGTACTGCGGGTTCGAGTCGCGGCCGTTGCGCGAGCTGGACGCGCCCTTCTTGTGTGCCATGGCGGTGTCTCCCCTACTCGCGGACTACTTGGCGCTGACGCCGGTGATGCGCAGCGAGGTCAGCTGCTGACGGTGACCCTGCCGCTTGTGGTAGCCGGTCTTGTTCTTGAACTTGTGGATCTTGATCTTCGGGCCCTTGTGCTGGTCGACCACCTCGGCGGTGATGGTGGCCTTCGCCAGCTTCTCGGCCTCGTGGGTGATGCTGCCGCCGTCGACGAGCAGGATCGCGGCGAGCGCGACCTCGGCGCCCGGCGCCGCGTCGAGCTTCTCGACCTCGATCACATCGCCCTCGGCGACCTTGTACTGCTTGCCGCCGGTCTTGACGATGGCGTACATCGGGAAAGCACCTCACTTGGTCGACCGCGTCATCCGAGCGGTCTCGACAGTCAAGAGGCCCACCACGTGATGGGCCGTTGTTCAGATTACGGCACGGGCCTGTCCGGGGGCAAAACGCCCCCGGGCAGCGCCGCTCACTACGACTCCGTGGCCACCGGCGCGGGCGGTCCGGCGGGGCGGCTCGCCGCCCGGCGCCGGCGCCGGACGGGGGTGGTGCCGTTCGCCGGGGCGCCCGCCCCGGAGGGCTGCGGCTGTCCCAGCTCGGACGCCGCGGTGCTCTGCACCGCGGCCCGGGTGGGGTCGTCGGGTTCCGTGCGGACGTCGGCCCCGCCCTGCGGCGGCGCCGCCTGCGCGGGCTGCGCGGGCTGCTCGGACTGCTCGGACTGCTCGGACTGCTCGGACTGCTCGGGCTGCTCGGACTGCTCCGCGGGCGCGGGCGGCTCGGTGGACGCGGGCGGCTGCTCGGTGCGTTCGACGACGCCCTGCGAGTCGACCCGCATCACGGCCTGCACCAGCCCGGACGCGAGCTCGGCCACCTCGGCCCCCGCGGCGTCGTCGCGGCCCTGGTCGCCGTCCTCGTCGGTGCCGCCCTCGGCGGCGCGGTGGATGGCCGCGATCGCGGCGGCCGCCGCCTTGCGCTGCTCGTCGTTCGCGGGCGGCGCCTCCTCCTCGGCCTCGGAGGCCGCAGCGGACCCGGAGCCGTTGTTGTTGCGCCCGCGCCGACGCTTGCCCCGTCCGCCGCGCTCGTCGTCGCCGGCGTTGCTCCCCCCACCGTTGGCACCGTTGCCGTTGCCACCGTTGCTGCCCGACCCGTTCGACCCGTGGTCGACCGGGTCGGTGTGGACGATGACACCCCGGCCGTGGCAGTGCTCGCACGGCTCGCTGAAGGCCTCGAGCAGGCCCTCGCCGACGCGCTTGCGGGTCATCTGCACCAGGCCGAGCGAGGTGACCTCGGCGACCTGGTGCTTGGTGCGGTCGCGGCCGAGGCACTCGGTGAGTCGCCGCAGCACGAGGTCACGGTTGGATTCCAGGACCATGTCGATGAAGTCGATGACCACGATGCCGCCGACGTCACGCAGCCGCAGCTGCCGGACGATCTCCTCGGCCGCCTCGAGGTTGTTGCGGGTGACGGTCTGCTCGAGGTTGCCGCCGGAGCCGACGAACTTGCCGGTGTTGACGTCGACGACCGTCATCGCCTCGGTGCGGTCGATGACGAGCGAGCCGCCGGAGGGCAACCACACCTTGCGGTCGAGGGCCTTCATCAGCTGCTCGTCCACCCGCAGGTCGCGGAACAGGTCGGTCTCGGCGGTGTGCCGGGACACCCGCTCCGCGAGATCGGGGGCGACGCCCTGCACGTACTCCGAGACGGTCGCCCACGCGTCGTCGCCCTCGACGACGAGCTTCTTGAAGTCCTCGTTGAAGACGTCGCGGACGACGCGGATGGCGAGGTCGGGTTCGCCGTGCATGAGCACGGGCGCGTTCTTCTTCTGCTCGGCCTTGCTCTGGATCGTCTCCCACTGCGCCTGCAACCGTTCGACGTCGCGAGTGAGGTCCTCCTCGCTCGCGCCTTCGGCGGCGGTACGGACGATGACGCCGGCGTCGTCGGGGACGATCTTCTTCAGGATGGCCTTGAGGCGGTGCCGCTCCGTGTCGGGCAGGCGCCGGCTGATGCCGGTCATGCCGCCACCGGGCACGTAGACCAGGAACCGTCCGGGCAGCGAGATCTGGCTGGTGAGCCGCGCGCCCTTGTGACCGATCGGGTCCTTGGTGACCTGGACGAGGACGCTGTCGCCGGACTTCAGCGCCTGCTCGATCGCTCGCGACTTGCCCTCGAGACCGGCGGCGTCCCAGTTGACCTCGCCGGCGTAGAGCACGCCGTTGCGGCCCTTGCCGATGTCGACGAACGCGGCCTCCATCGACGGGAGCACGTTCTGCACCCGGCCGAGGTAGACGTTGCCGACGTAGGACGTGGCGCTGGCCCGCGTGACGTAGTGCTCGACGAGCACGTCGTCCTCGAGGACGGCGATCTGGGTGCGGTCGCCCCGCTGCCGGACGGCCATCACGCGGTCGACGGCCTCGCGGCGGGCGAGGAACTCGGCCTCGGACAGGATGGGCGCCCGCTTGCGGTTGGTGTCGCGGCCGTCGCGGCGCCGCTGCCGCTTGGCCTCGAGCCGGGTCGAACCCTTGACGCCCTTGACGCCGTCGTCGTCGGCGTCGCGCCCGTCCTTCTTCTTGGTGTCGCGGACGTGGGTGACGGTGTTCGGCGGGTCGTCGTTGCCGGACGCGTCCCCGGCGTCGTCGTTCGAGCCCGACCGGCGCCGGCGACGGCGCCGGCGGCTGCCGCTGCCGCCCTCGGAGTTGTCGGCACCCTCGGCACCCTCGGCGGCGTCGGAACCCTCGGGCGCGTCGGAGCCCTCGGAACCGTCCGTCCCCTCGGCCTGCTCGGCCGTGGCCGAGGACGGATCGTCCCCATCGGTGCCGGAGCCGTCGTCGGTGGCGTCGGCGTTGTCGCGGGACTCGGCGTTCTGGTTGCCGCCCCGCCCCCGGCGGCCGCGGCGACGCCGGCGGCGGGCCCCGCTGGCCTGCTCGGCCGCGGTCTCACGGACGTCGTCGGGATCGCTCGCGTCGGAGTCACCGTCGGAGGCGGCGGCCGCCGGGTCGGAAGAAGTCGAGTCGGAGGTGTCGGTGGGTGCGCCCGCCACGACGGACGCGGTGGCGTCGGTCAGGGTGTCGGACCCGGCTGCGGCCGGGTCGGTCGCCTTCACGGTCTTGCGGGCCCGCTTGCGGGCGGGCTTGGCCGGCGCGGCGTCGTCCGCCTCGACCGTCGGCGGCATGAACAGCACGCCGGGGGCGGCCATGGCGGGTGCCTCGGCGGCAGTCGCGCCGGCCTCGTCGGTGGCGGACGCGCCGGTGGACGCGCCGGTGGCGGACGCGTCGGTGGCGGTCTCGTCGGCGGACGGGGCCGCGGCGAGGGCGGCCTTGCGGCTGCGCTTGCGGGCGGCCTTCTTGGCGGGCGCGGGCGCCTCGGCGGACACGTCCGCCGGGGGTTCCGCGGCGGACTCGGCGGCGGCGGCCGGCTCGGGCGTCGCGCTCTCGGTGACGGCGGACGGTTCCGGTGACGGCTCGGGGGACGGGGTACCGGCCCCGCCGGTGTGCTCGCGGAGCCGGTCGGCGTCCTGCGGCTCGACGGACGATGACGCCGTCTTGACGGTGACGCCGAGTTCGGCGAGGGCCGAGATGGCCTGCTTGCTGGTGAGTCCGAGCTCCTTGGCGAGCGCGGAGAGTCTCATCTTGCCGGGCAACTGAATGCTCCTATCGGCCTCCGGGCGCGCCCGTCAGGACGCGGCCGCGCAGAGGCGGTTGTGGCGCGGGAACCGTGAGGTGCCGCGCGAAGTCTGCGGTGGTGCGGATGACCGGATCACGAGCCGCTGATCGGCGGGTGCGCCGCGGACCGGGTTCGGTCGGCGGCGAGCGGATCGCCGATCGTGCCGTCGTCGTCGAGCGGGCCCTGCGCCTCCCGGACCGCGATCGCGGGACCGGAGAGGGCGAGTCCGGCGACGTCGCGCAGCGCGAGCACGAGATCGTCGGGCCGCACGGTGGGGGTGACCTGCCGGACGACCATCGTCAGTATCGCATGCGGTGTGCCGGTCGCCACGTCGGCACGCGCGGACGGGTCGTCAGCGCCGTCGGCGGGCGTCTCCTCGGACACGTCCGCACGCAGCACCGGCCCGCGCACGTCGACCGTCCGCCGGCCGCTCTTCGTCATCCGCTCGATGCCCACCTCGTCGCGGCCGAGGAAGGTCGCGAGGGCGGTGCGTGCGGTGTCGGTGTCGACGCCGGGCAGGGCGATGCGCCAGCGCGAGACCTCCATCCGGTCGGCGAGCGATCCCGCGCCCTGCGCGGGGACCTCGACCACCTCGACGATGTCGAGGCCGGGCGGCAACGCGGCGTCGAGGGACGCCCGCAGCGTCTCGGGCTCGACCTCGCGGGCTAGGCCGATCTCGACGTACTCGGCCTCGCTCGCCACCCCGGTCGGCGACGCGCCGACCCAGCTGATGCGCGGGTGGGGCGAGAACCCGGCCGAGTAGGCCATCGGCACCTGCGCCCGGCGCAGCGCCCGCTCGAATGCGCGCGCGAAGTCGCGGTGCGAGGTGAACCGCAGCCGTCCGCGCTTGGCGTAACGCAGCCGCAGCCGCTGGACCACCGGGGGTGGTGGCGGTCCTTCGGGGGTTCGGCGGGCCATGGCCCGAGTCTGCCGCACGGCCGCACGGCCTCCTGCGAACCGCCCCGAACTCCCCCTTGACCACGACGGATTTCGCAGCCGACACTGCCGATGACGACGCGAATCGTGGCGTCCCGTCCGTACGACAGACGATCAGGAGAGGGCAGCACCAGGAACCAGGCTCGCGCCGTCACCCGGGATCAGCGCCGATCCCTTCCCACCCGGCCGGTTGTCACCGGCCCGGTCCGAAGGAGTGTGTCGATCATGGATCTCGCTCTGGCCTCGCCGACCTGGGGGCTCACCGGCCCCGCGTTCCTCGGCCTCTACTCGATCACGACGATCGTCGTCATCGGCGGCAGCGCCCTGCTGCTGAACCGCGGCCGCACGTCCCGGCCGCGCGCGAAGCGCCGCTACGACGACATCGGCCCGGTGCAGCTCGGGCTGCTCGGCGGGGGGCCGTCCCTCGCGGTCACCGTCGCGCTCGCCGACCTGCGCCGGCTCGAGCTCGTGGCCGTCGACGGCACCCGCCGCGAGCCGGTGGGCCTGAGCAAGCCCACCTCGCTGCTCGATCCCGTGACGCTCGCCGTCTGGCGGGCGCTGCCGACGTCGCCGGGCGGACGGGTCCGGCCCCGAACCCTCGCAGCGCAGCCGTCCGTCGTCGCCGCGCTGGCGGCGTGCCGCGCCGAACTGGCGGACGACGGCCTGGTCACCCGGCCGCCGTCCCGGCGCCGGGTCGTCGCCGCCTGCCTGCTCGGAGCCGCGCTGGTGGCGTTCGGCGGCGTCCGCATCGCGGCCGGGTCCGAGCACCACCGGCCGGTCGGGTTCCTGGTGGGCTTCGTCCTTCTCGCGGCGGCGGCGCAGATCGCCGTCGTCGTGGGGTTGTCCCGCCCGACCTGGACGGCCCGCGGGCGCATCGCCGTGCAGACGTTGCGCTCGCAGCACGACCACCTGTCCCCCCGGTTGCGGCCGGCGTGGGACGCCTACGGCGGACCGTCCGTCGTGCTGGCGACCGCGTTGTTCGGCGGCATCGTCGTCATGACGGCCGACCCGGCGTTCGCCGACGCCGTCGACGCCCGCGAGGTCGAGCACGCCGCCGCGGCGCAGTCGTCCGCGTGGTCCGGCGGCGGGAACAGCTCCGGTGGCGGCAGCAGCTGCGGGAGCGGCAGCAACTGTGGCGGGGGCAGTTGCGGTGGGGGCGGCGGCTGTGGCGGCGGGGGGTGCGGCGGATGAGCACCGCACCGCGCCGCCTGCCCGCGGGGGTCGGCATCGGCTGGCGTCCGCAGATCGCGGGGATGATCGCCCGGCTGCCCGACCTCGCGTTCGGCGAGGTGGTCGCCGAGTCGCTGTGCGGGCACGAGCTGCCCGGCCCGCTCGCGGCGCTGCGCGCCCGGGGACTGCCCGTCGTTCCGCACGGAGTGGCGCTCTCGCTCGGCGGCGTCGACCCCGTCGACGAACACCGGGTCGCGCACCTGGCCGACTGCGCTCATCGGCTCGGGGCACCGCTGGTCAGCGAGCACATCGCGTTCGTGCGGGCGGGCGGGCTCGAGGCCGGTCACCTGGTGCCGCTGCCACGCACGCGCGAGGCGGTCGAGGCGGTGGTGCGCAACGTGCGCCGTACCCAGGACGGGCTCCCGGTGCCGCTCGCGCTCGAACCGATCGCGGCCCTCGTCGAGTGGGACGGCGCCGAGTACACCGAGGCGCAGTTCGTCACCGAGATCCTCGAGCGGACGGACGCGCTGCTGCTGCTCGACGTCGCCAACGTGTACGCCAATGCGGTCAACGCCGGGCGCGACCCGTACGCCGACCTCGACGCGTACCCCCACGAGCGCATCGCCTACTGCCACGTGGCCGGCGGTCGGGTGGAAGCCGGGCTGTACCACGACTCGCACACGGCACCCGTCGCCGAACCGGTGCTGGAGCTGGTGGCGCACCTCGCGTCCCGGGTGGGTGACCTGGCCTGGCTGCTCGAACGCGACGGCGCCTACCCGCCCGAGCCGGTGCTGCGCGCGGAGCTCGACGCGATCGCCGCGGCCGCACGGGGGCGGGTGGTCGCATGAACCTGCGCGAGCAGCAGGAGCAACTCGTCCGCGCGCTCGTCGCCGGTGGGCCACCCCCGGCCGGCACCGACGCCGACCGGGTCGAGGTCGCCCTTCGCGCATTGCTGCGCAAAAGAGCGTCCGAGGTGGCGTGGCACTGGCCGGTGCTGCTGGGCGACCCCGCCGTCCGCGACCGATTCGTCGCGTGGGCCGACGGCCGCCCCAAGGAGTCGTCGTTCGCCGACGGCCTCGCGTTCGCGCGCGGCGAGCAGGACGCCGGACGCCTCGGCCCCGCCGCGCGGGACGAGCTGCGCCGCCTCGAACCCCGCCGGCGGCTCGGCCTGCGCCGTCGCTGAGCGGCCTGGCCCCATGGCAGCGCCGCTGTCGCCGCGCCAGGCCCCATGACAGCGCCGCTGTCGGAGCCGATCCGCGGCGCCCGGATGGGGCCGAGCGCACCGGCACGAGTCCGAGCGGGCGGCAGGGCGGCCTGGCCCCACGGCAGCGCCGCTGTCGGAGCCGATCCGCGGCGCCCGGATGGGGCCGAGCGCACCGGCACGAGTCCGAGCGGGCGGCAGGGCGGCCTGGCCCCATGGCAGCGCCGCTGTCGCCGAACTGGGCCCCATGACAGCGCCGCTGTGGGAGGCGATCCGCGGCGCCGGGATGGGGCCGAGCGCACCGGACGGGAGCGGACGGGACGGGGGCGGACGGGACGGACGGGGGCGGACGGACGGGGGCGGACGGACGGGGGCGGACGGACGGGGGCGGACGGACGGGGGCGGACGGACGGGGGCGGACGGACGGGGGCGGCCCGGCCCGTCGTTGAAAGCCGGGCCGGGACGCCGGTCCCGGGGTCAGGCCTTGGTGGCCAGCGGCAGCAGGGACCGGCCGGTCGGCCCGACCTGGATGTCGGTGCCCAGGTTGGGACAGACACCGCAGTCGAAGCACGGCGTCCACCGGCAGTCGTCCTGCTCGAACTCCTCGAGCGCGTCCTGCCAGTCGTCCCAGAGCCACTGCTTGTCGAGCCCGGAATCGAGGTGGTCCCAGGGCAGCACCTCGTCGGCGTCCCGCTCGCGGGTCGTGTACCAGTCGAGGTCGATGCCGACCTCGGCGCACGCGTCGACCCAGCGCTGGTAGGAGAAGTGCTCGGACCAGCCGTCGAACCGTCCGCCGGCCCGCCACACGGCCTCGATCACGGCACCGACGCGACGGTCGCCGCGTGACAGCAACCCTTCGACCATCGACGGTTCGCCGTCGTGGTAGCGCATGCCCACGTTGCGGCCCAGCGACTTGTTGGAGTTGATGGCCTCGCGCAGCTTCTTCAGCCGGGCGTCGACCACCTCGGGCGAGGCCTGCGCGGCCCACTGGAACGGCGTGTGCGGCTTGGGTACGAATCCGCCGATCGAGACGGTGCAGCGGATGTCCTTGTGGCCCGCCGCCTCGCGGCCCGCGCGGATGACGTCGTGCGCCATCTCGGCGATCTCGAGCACGTCGTCGTCGGTCTCGGTGGGCAGGCCGCACATGAAGTACAACTTCACCTGTCGCCACCCCTGCCCGTAGGCCGTCGAGACGGTGCGGATCAGGTCGTCCTTGCTGACCATCTTGTTGATGACGCGGCGCAACCGCTCCGACCCGCCCTCGGGCGCGAAGGTGAGCCCCGAACGGCGGCCGTTGCGGCTGAACTCGTTCGCGAGATCGATGTTGAACGCGTCGACGCGGGTCGACGGCAACGACAGCCCGACCTTCTCGTCGGCGTAGCGGTCGGCGAGCTGCTTGGCCAGCGGCGCGATCTCGCTGTGGTCGGCGGAGCTGAGCGACAGCAGTCCGACCTCCTCGAAGCCGGTGGCGGCGAGGCCGTTGCGCACCATCTCGCCGATGCCGTCGATGCTGCGCTCGCGCACCGGACGGGTGATCATGCCGGCCTGGCAGAACCGGCAACCGCGGGTGCAGCCCCGGAAGATCTCGACGCTCATGCGCTCGTGCACCGACTCGGCCAGCGGCACCAGCGGCGTCTTCGGGTACGGCCACTCGTCGAGGTCCATGACGGTGTGCTTCGAGACGCGCTCGGGCACGCCCTCGCGGTTCGGCGTCACCGCCTCGATGCGGCCGTCCGGCAGGTAGGTGACGTCGTAGAAGCGCGGCACGTACACGCCGCCGGTGGCGGCGAGGCGCAGCAGCAGCTCGTCCCGTCCGCCCGGCCGGCCCTGCTGCTTCCAGGTCTTCACGACCTCGGTGATCGTGCCGACGGCCTGCTCGCCGTCACCGAGCACCGCGACGTCGACGAAATCGGCGACCGGCTCGGGGTTGAACGCCGCGTGGCCGCCGGCGACGACGACCGGGTGGGTCTCGTCGCGGTCGCGGGCGTACAGCGGCACGCCGGCGAGGTCGAGCGCGGTGAGCAGGTTGGTGTAGCCGAGCTCGGTCGAGAACGAGACGCCCAGCAGGTCGAACGCGGCGACCGGACGGTGCGCGTCGACGGTGAACTGACCGATGCCGTGCTCGCGCATGAGCGCCTCGAGGTCGGGCCACACCGCGTACGTGCGCTCGGCGAGCGCGTCGTCGCGCTCGTTGAGGACCTCGTACAGGATCTGGACGCCCTGGTTGGGCAGTCCGACCTCGTACGCGTCGGGGTACATGAGCGCCCAGTGGACGTCGACGGCGTCCCACTCCTTGGTGCGCGCGTTGAGCTCGCCGCCGACGTACTGGATCGGCTTGGTCACGCGGGGCAGCAGGGGTTCGAGCAGCGGGAAAAGGGACTCGACGGACACGCCCGACGACTCTACGGCCCCGTCGCCGCCGACTCGACCCGTCGAGCGGCCCTCACCCCGCGCCGACCTCACCACCGGGCGGCAGACTGACGTCCGTGGGCCGGGCCGAGCAGTTCGAGTACCGCGTGCGCGGCGACGACGTCGTGATCAGCCACCACGGACGTCCCGCGACCGTCCTGCGGGGCGACCGCGCCCGCGCCTTCCTCGCCGAGGTCGACCGCACCGATCCGCAACAGCTCATGGCCCGGGTGACGGGCAACTACAAGCGCGGCAACGAACGGCAGGCGCGGCACCACCCGCGCAACCGGTGACGAGCCCACCGCGGTCCGTCAGGCCCGGTACCCCGGGCGGGGCTTGGCGTCGCGGTAGAGCCACTCGTGGAAGAACGTCGTGAGGTCCCTGCGGGCGACCTTCTCGGCGTAGGCCGTGAACTGCTCGACGGTGGCGTTGCCGTAGGCGTGCTGTTTCAGCCAGCCGCGCATGATCGCGAAGAAGACCTTGTCGCCGAGCTTGTTGCGCAGGGCGGCGAGGGCGCCCGCACCCCGGGTGTAGACCGAGCCCGCGAAGATGTTCTTCGCCGCTCCGGGGTTGCCCGGCGCGGGCGACCAGACCTTGTCGGACGCGGGCCGCGCGAGCAGCGACTTCAGGTGCTTCAGCGTCGTCGGCCCACCCGTGTGCTGCTGCCACAGCCAGGTCGAGAACTCCGCGAAGCCCTCGTTGAGCCAGATGTCGCGCCAGCGCGACAGCGTGACGTCGTCGCCGTACCACTGGTGGGCCAGTTCGTGGGCGAGGGTGTCGACGTCCGGGGCGCTGTCGAACACCGGACGTGTGACCGTCTCGAGGGCGTATCCGATCGCCTTGTCGTCGACGATCACGCCGGTGGTCCCCCACGGGTAGGCGCCGTACACGCGGCTGAAGTAGCTGATGACGGCCGGCAGCTTCGCGACGACCGGCGCGGCGGCCTTCGCCTGGGACGGGTCGACGGCCACGAAGTACGGCACCCCGGCGGCGCGGCCCTGCGACACCCGGAAGACGCCGATGCAGGCGGTGATGAGGTACGGCGACGCCGGCCGCGACAGCTTCCAGGCCCACGTAGTGCGGTTGCCCTTGGTCGTGTGCGACTTCAGCGCGCCGTTCGACACGGCGGTGAGGCCCTTGGGCACCGTGATCGACACCTGATAGGTCGCCTTGTCGCGCGGGGTGTCGTTCACGGGGAACCAGGTCGGCGCCCCCTGCGGCTCGCTCGCGACGAGCGCGCCGTCGTCGGACGGGATGAACCCGTCGATCGCGCCGTCCGGGTCGTACACCGGCTTCGCGGTCCCCGCGTAGGTGACGTGCACGCGGAAGGTGCTGCCCTTCGCGATGGTGCGTCGCGGGGTGACCACGAGTTCCTGCACCTGGGCCGCGGGCTGGGCGAACCGGGCCTTGGCGCCGTTCACCGTCACCGCCGAGACGCGCAGGTTGCGGCGCAGGTCCAGGTCGAAGCGCGACAGCGCCTGGGTGGCGCGGGCGGTGACCAACGCCCGTCCCCCCAGATGCTTGGTCGCCGGCAGGTAGCCGATGTGCACCACGTAGTGCGACACGTCGTAGCCGCCGTTGCCGGCGCGGGGGAAGTACGGGTCGCCGCCGCCCGCCGATCCGGGTGAACCCGTGGGGGCGGCTGCACTGGTGGCGGCCGTCCCCGCGACGCCCAGCGTCGTCAATGCGGCGAGCGCGATCGTCCCGGCGGTCCTTCGCAGCGAACTCATGGGGACGATCGTGCCAAATCCCACCTAACCGCGGTAGGCGTAGCGCGGTTTGCCCGAACGGTAGAGCCACTCGTGGAAGAAGACGTTCAGCGTGCGGCCGGAGATCTTCTCGGCGTGCGCCACGAGTTGCCCGACGCGGGCATTGCCGTGGCGGTGCGCGGCGGTCCAGGTGCGCAGGATGCGGACGAAGACCGTGTTGCCCACCTTCTGCCGCAGCGCCTGCAGGCACGCGGCGCCGCGGTCGTAGACCGAACCCGCGAACAGCGTCCGCGGGCCCCCGGGGGCGGCGGGCGGCGGGTTCCAGAACCCGGTGTTCGAGGCCGGGACGGACAGCACCCGGTACAGGTGCTGCCGCGCGGTCATGGCGCCGCGGTGCTCGTCCCACAGCCACGAGGCCCACTGCGCGAAGCCCTCGTTGAGCCAGATGTCACGCCACCGCTCGAGGGTCACCGAGTCGCCGAACCACTGGTGCGCGAGTTCGTGCGACAGCGTCCCGATGCTCGGTGCGCGGTCGTACACCGGACGGGACGCGGTCTCGAGCGAGTAGCCGAGGAAGTTCGCGTTCTCGACGATGCCGCCGGTCGCCCCGAAGGGGTACTTGCCGAACACGCGCGAGAAGTAGTCGACGACGCGCGGCGTCTGCGCGAGCACGCTCAGGCCGCCGCGCTGGGTGGGGTCGGCGGCGTTGAAGTAGGGGATGCCGCCGGCGGACTTGCCGGTGCGGACGGCGAACCTGCCGATCGCGACGGTCGCAAGGTAGCTCGAGATCGGCTGCGACTGCCGCCACTTCCAGGTGCGGAAGTACGTGCCGGTGCGGACGCCGTCGAACACGCCGTTCGACACGGCGACCAGGCCTCGGGGCGCGGTGACCGACACGCGGTAGGTCGCCTTGTCGCGCGGGGTGTCGTTGACGGGGAACCAGGTGGGCGCGCCCTGGGGCTCGGCGACGACCACGACGCCGTCCGCGGTGCTGACCATGCCGTCGAGCGAACCGTTCGGGTCGCGCAGCGCCGTGGCACGGCCGCCGTAGCGCACGATGACGGTGAAGTTGCGATTCGCCGGCAGCGCCCGGGCGGGGCGGACGAACAGGTCCTGCGGGTTGCCCGACGGCCGGCTCCACCGCGCCTTCGCGCCGTTCACACTGATCGCGGACACGACCATGTTCCGGCGCAGGTCGAGGGTGAAGCGCGACAGCGACTGCTTCGCCCGGGCGTAGATGACCGCGCGTCCCTTGATGCGCTTCGGGTTCTGCCGGTAGGTGAACGCCAGGTCGTAGGTGTAGACCCCGTAGCCGGTGTTGCCCTGCCGCGGGAAGTACGGGTCGCCCGCGCTCGAGCCGCCGGGCGCCGGGGCGGCCGCGCGGGCGCCTGCCGATCCCTGCGCCAGTGACACGGTCAGCAGGGCGCAGGCGGCGAGAACGGCGAGCCGGGAAGTCCGCATGGCGCATGCTCCCACGGCGCCCCGACCCGGATCACCGCTCGAGCGGGATCCGGATGATCTTGTCGTCGCCGTCGCGAGGGCTGCCGCGGCCGTCCCGGTTGGACGTCGTCACCCACAGCGCCCCGTCGGGCGCGACGACCACGGTGCGCAGCCGTCCGTAGTCGCCGTCGAGCAGCGTCTGCGGCTGGCCGACCTTGCCGCGCGCGGTCACGGGGATGCGGAACAGCTTCTCGCCGCCGAGGCCGGCCATCCACAGCGCCCGTCCGGCGTAGGCGAGGCCGGACGGGGACGCGTCCGAGGTGCTGAACGTGGCGAGCGGAGCGGTCTTGCCCGAGCCCGATCCGACATCGCCCTCGATCGCCGGCCAGCCGTAGTCGGCGCCGGCGCGCAGCAGGTTCACCTCGTCCTCGGTGTTCTGGCCGAACTCGGCCTCGTAGAGCGCGCCGTCCGGGGCGAACGCGATGCCCTGCGGGTTGCGGTGGCCCTTCGTGAACACGACGGACGACGGGTCGGGGTTGCCCGGGGCGGGCTTGCCGTCCGCCGTCATGCGCAGCACCTTGCCGCCGAGGTAGCCGTCGTCGGGCGCACGCTCGGGCTGCGAGGCGTCGCCGGCGGTGACGTAGAGGTGGCCGTCGGGACCGAACTGGATGCGCCCGCCGTTGTGGATGCCACTGGCCGGGATGCCGGTGATGATCGGCGTGAACCCGCTCGACCGGCCGTCCACGTACCGGAAGCGCACGACGCGGTTGTCGCGATCGGTCGTGTAGTAGGCGAAGACGGTGCGGTCGCTCGCGAAGCGGGGCGACACCGCCAGCCCCAGCAGACCGCCCTCGCCCCCGCCCCCGACACCAGGCACGGAGCCGATGCCGTCGGTGTCGCCGTCCGCCGTCACGCGGACGATCTCGTGGGTGTCGCGCTCGCTGACGAGCGCGCTGCCGTCCGGCAGGAAGGCCACGCCCCACGGCACCTCGAGGCCGTCGGCGAGCACCTCCGGCGTTCCGGCGCGCAGCGCGGCGTCGGCTGTCGCGGACGGGCGGACGGAACTGCTCGCGGACGGGGCGCTGCTCGTGGCCGGTGCCGCGCTCGTCGCCGGGACCTGGCTCCCCGCCGGGCCGGAGGTAGGGGGATCACCGCCGCCGTCGGACGAGCACGACGCGGTGAGCACCGCGACCGTGCCCGCGGCGATCACTGCGCAGACGCGGAACCTCATGCCCCCGACGGTAGGCACCGCCCATGTGCTGGACTTCTGAACCGTGAGCGACGACCCGATCCTGCTCGAGCGCACGTCCGGCGGCGCGGTGGCCGTGGTGCGGCTGAACCGTCCCGGCAAGCGCAACGCCCTCGACTCGGCGTCGCTGGCGACGCTGAACGACACGCTCGCGGCCCTCGCCGCGGACGACGACCTGCGCGCGGTCGTGCTGTCGACGACGTCGACCCGCGCCCTGTGCGCCGGCGCCGACGTCGGCGAGCAGCTCGACGACGCCGGCGGAGTGGCACGCATGGCCGCGTTCACCCGCCTGTACGCCGCGCTGGACGAGTTGCCGGTGCCCTCGATCGCCGTCTGCGTCGGCAACTGCGTCGGCGCCGGCGCGGAGCTGGTCGCCGGTGCCGACCTGCGGGTCGTCGGCGACAACCTTCACCTCGCCTGGGCGGGAGCGCGACTCGGCGTGCCGGTGGGTCCCGCGCGGCTCACCCCGCTGCTGGGCGTCTCGCGCGCGAAGGACCTCGTCCTGACCGGACGGGTGGTGACCGCGGGCGAGGCGGTGGCCCTCGGGCTGGCCCGCGAGGTCGTGCCCGCCGCCGGCGCCGAGGCGGCCGCGCTCGCGCTGGCGGACGCGATCGTCGCCCAGCACCCCGGCGGGGTGCGCGTGCTCAAGCAGATGTTCCGCGAGCTCGACGGGTCGGCCGCCCGCATCGCCTACGAGAACGAGCAGCTGCTGCGCTTCCAGCAGCACGGCGCCGGACTGCCGCGCGGGTCCGTCAGCCTGTGAGGGCGGCGAACGCCGCGTCGACGGTGGCCGCGCGGTGCAGCGTGTCCAGCGCGGCCTGGCGGACGAACCCCTTGCCCCGCAGGTCGTCCAGCCACGCCCACAGCGGGTCGTAGAACCCGTCCGGGTCGAGCACGACGACCGGCTTGCGGTGCATGTCGAGCGAGCGCGACGTCCACGCCTCGAACAGCTCCTCGAAGGTGCCGAGCCCGCCGGGCAGGGCGAGGAACGCGTCGCTGCGCTCGTCCATGACGCGCTTGCGCTCGCGCATCGTGTCGACGACGACGAGCTCGTCCGCCTCGGTGTCGGCGACCTCGAGGTCGACGAGGCGGGTGGGGATCACGCCGGTCGTGTGGGCGCCGCCGGCCCGGGCGGCGCGCGCGACGTCGCCCATCATCGAGACCCGTCCGCCGCCCGAGACGAGCGCGTGCCCGTCGGCGGCGATGCGCGCGCCGACCTCGACGGCCAGCTCTCGGTAGGACTTTCCGATCGACTCGGAGGACGCGCAGTAGACGCAGATGTTCACTGGCCGTCGTGGCCCCGGTCCGCCTGCTGCGCGACGGCGTCCTCGGCCACCGCGGTCTCGGACCGCGCCTGCTCGGCCTCGACGATCCAGCGCACCGCCTCGTCGACGTCGTCGGTGAGATGCACCAGGTCGAGGTCGGCCCCGCCCACCTTGCCCGCTGCCATCACCGACCCGCGCAGCCAGTCGATCAGGCCCTGCCAGTACTCGGTGCCGAACAGGACCACCGGGAAGCGGGTGACCTTGCGGGTCTGCACGAGCGTCAGCGCCTCGAACGTCTCGTCCAGGGTGCCGAAGCCGCCGGGCATGATCACGAACGCCTGGGCGTACTTGACGAACATCGTCTTGCGCGCGAAGAAGTAGCGGAAGTTGATGCCGAGGTCGACCCAGTCGTTGAGGCCCTGTTCGAAGGGCAACTCGATGCCGAGCCCGACCGACACTCCCCCGGCCTCGGACGCACCCCGGTTCGCGGCCTCCATCGCCCCGGGACCGCCGCCGGTGATGACGGCGAACCCGGCCTCGGCCAGCGCGGCCCCGAGACGGCGGGTGGTCTCGTACTCGGGATGGTCGACCGGCGTGCGGGCGGACCCGAAGACCGACACGGCCGCCCCGAGCTCGGCGAGCAGGCCGAAGCCCTCGACGAACTCGGCCGTGATGCGCTGCACCCGCCACGGGTCGGTGTGCACCCAGTCGGACGGGCCGCGCGAGTCGAGCAGCCGCTGGTCGGTGGTACCGGCCCCGCCCGCGGCGATCTGGGCGCGGCGCAGGATGACGGGGCCGCGCTGGTGCAGTTTCCGGCTCTCGGGGTTCACACCCGCCGACGCTAGCGATCAGGCGGAGAGAAAGCGCACCAGGGCGTCCTCGGCGGCGAGGATGCGGGTCACCGAGGCGTGCTCGTCGCGGGTGTGCGCGAGGTTCGGGTCGCCCGGGCCGAAGTTCAGCGCGGGCACCCCGAGGGCGCCGAAGCGGGCGACGTCCGTCCAGCCGTACTTCGCGCGGGCCTCCGCGCCGACGGCGGTCACGAACTCGGCGGCGATCGCGGTGTCGAGTCCCGGACGGGCGGCGGGGGCGGTGTCGGTGAGCTCGAGCTCGAAGCCGCTGAAGACGTCGCGCACGTGGGCGAGGGCGTCCGCCTCGCTGCGGTCGGGGGCGAAGCGGTGGTTGACGGTGACGGCGCACTCGTCGGGGATGACGTTGCCCGCGACGCCGCCGGTGACGGCGACGGCGTTGAGCCCCTCGCGGTAGGTGAGGCCGTCGACGTCGACGATGCGTCCCTCGTAGGCGGCGAGGCGGGCGAGCACTGGGGCGGCGGCATGGATCGCGTTGTCGCCCAGCCACGATCGGGCGCTGTGGGCGCGGGTGCCCTGCAGCCGGACGACGACCCGCAGCGTGCCCTGGCAGCCGCCCTCGACGGTGCCCTCGGTGGGTTCGAGCAGGATCGCGAGATCACCGGCGAGCGCCTCGGGACGCTCGCGCGCCAGGCGGCCGAGGCCGTTGCGCGCCGCCTCGACCTCCTCGCAGTCGTAGAGGATCCAGGTCAGGTCGCACGTCGGATCGAGCGCGCCGGTGCCGACGAGGTGCGCGACCCGCAGCATCACCGCCACGCCCGACTTCATGTCGCTCGTGCCGCAGCCGTACAGCGTGTCGCCCTCGCGCCGCGACGGCACGTTGTCCGCGATCGGCACGGTGTCGAGGTGACCGGCGAGCACGACGCGGCGGTCGCGTCCGAGGTCGGTTCGGGCGATCACCAGGTTGCCGTCGCGCTCGACGGCGAGGTGGTCGAGCCCGCGCAGCGCCGTCTCGACCAGGTCGGCGAGGTGCGCCTCGTCCCCCGAGACCGACTCGACGTCGACGAGCTGCGCGGTGAGCAGGGCTGCGTCCGTGGCGAGGTCCAGCACGTCAGCGGACGCTACCCACCACCCTCCCCGCCTTCCCGGCCGGATCGGCTGCGCGCGCACGGCGTGTCGGCAGCCGATCGGGCCGGGAAGGCGGAGGTGGGTCGGCTCAGGCAGGCTCGTTAGGGTTGCGCCGTGCCTGACGAGACCTCCTCCCGCTCGGCCTGGGGCTACGGCCTGGCCACCCGCGTCGCCTCCGGGCCGGACGCGGGCGCCGTGCTCGACTGCTGGTTCCCTGAGCCCGCGCTGGGCGAGCAGCCCGCCGCGGCCGCGGCGCCCCACGAGCTGTTGTCCCTGACCGGCAGCCAGGAGTCGGCGAACGACCGCAACGTCCGCCTGGACGTCGCCGTGGCCGCCGCCGATCTGGACGCTCCGCCCGTCGACGCCATCGACGTCTACCTGAGGCTTCACCTGCTGTCCCACCGGCTCGTCCAGCCGCACGGCGTGAACCTCGACGGCATCTTCGGCCTGCTCGCCAACGTCGTCTGGACCAGCCTCGGCCCGTGCGCCGTCGACGGGTTCGACCGCATCCGCATGGCGCTGCGCCGCAAGGGCCCGGTGCACGTGCTCGGCATCGACAAGTTCCCGCGCATGGTCGACTACGTCGCGCCGACGGGCGTCCGCATCGCCGACGCCGACCGGGTTCGCCTGGGCGCCCACCTCGCCGTCGGCACGACGGTCATGCACGAGGGCTTCGTCAACTACAACGCCGGCACGCTCGGTGCCTCGATGGTCGAGGGCCGCATCTCCGCCGGCGTGGTGGTCGGCGCCGGCTCCGACGTCGGGGGCGGCGCCTCGATCATGGGGACGCTCTCGGGCGGCGGCAAGGAGGTCGTCCGCGTGGGCGAGCGTTGCCTCATCGGCGCCAACGCCGGCATCGGCATCTCCCTGGGCGACGACTGCGTCGTCGAGGCCGGCACGTACATCACCGCGGGCTCGAAGATCACCATGCACGACGGCACCACCGTCAAGGCGGGTGCGCTCAGCGGCTCGTCCGGCCTGCAGTACTGGCGCAACAGCGTGACGGGCGCCCTCGAGGCGCGCCCGCGCAGCGGCGTCACCGTCGCGTTGAACGACGCCCTGCACGCGAACTGACGCGATGGCGCTGACCCGACGGGCGACGGCCCTGGTGACGGCGTTCGCCGTCGCCGTCGTGGTCGTCGCCGCGGTCGCCGTCTACCGCGTGCTGGTCGGTGACGGGTCGTCGCCCTTCGCGTCCGACACCTGCACGTTCGGCGCCTACGAGGTCGACCCCGGGCAGGCGAGCGTCGCGGCGACCATGATCGCCGCCGTCACGAGGTACCCGCGGTCGCTGCCCGCCCGCGCCCAGGTGCTGGTGCTCGCGGCGGCGATGCAGGAGTCGAAGCTGCGCAACATCCCGCCCGGGCAGGGCGATCGCGACTCGGTCGGTGTGCTGCAGCAGCGACCGTCGCAGGGCTGGGGCGGCGGCAGCGCCGAGGCGCTCACCGACGTCGGCCGCGCCACCACCGAGTTCCTCGACGCGCTCGTCAAGATCCGCGGCTGGCAGCGCATGCCTGCCGCCGAGGCGATCCAGGCGGTGCAGATCTCGGCCGACGGCAGCCTCTACGCCCAGCACGAACCGCAGGCCCGTGCGATGGCCGCCGCGCTGTCGGGGCGACTGGGCGCCGGCACCCCGAAGGGCATCACGTGCGACTTCGAGGCGCCGAGCGAGGTGGCGTCCGCGTCGACCGTGGCACGGCAGGCGTCGTCCGAACTCGGCATCGACACCCCTGTCGCGAGCGGCGAGCGCGAGGTCCGGGCGCCGGGCGCCGGATGGCAGACGACCGCATGGTTCATCGCGAACGCCGATCGGCTCGGCATCGACACGGTCGCCTACGCCGGGCAGCGGTGGAGCCGGGCGGACGGCTGGCAGAAGTCGGCGTCCGCGGCACGCGGCGCGGTGGTCGCCACGATGGCGACCACCTGACGCCGGGCGTGCGACCTACTCGTCGTGCTCGACGGGCGGAAGGTCCTTGATCCACTGCGGGTCGTGGCTGGTCTTGCCGGTCTTCGCGGCACCGCCCGGCGAGCCCAGGTCGTCGAAGAAGTCGACGTTGGCCTTGGTGTAGTCACGCCACTTGTCGGGCAGGTCGTCCTCGTAGAAGATCGCCTCGACCGGGCACACCGGCTCGCACGCGCCGCAGTCGACGCACTCGTCGGGGTGGATGTAGAGCATCCGGTCGCCCTCGTAGATGCAGTCGACCGGACATTCCTCGATGCAGGCCTTGTCGAGCAGATCGACACACGGCTCCGCGATCACGTAGGTCACTGCGCGTCCTTCCGGGGTGGGGCGGGTCATCGAGCGATCCTTAGTATGCCGGTCGTGCTGCAGAGCGGGTGGATGGGTCGGCGCGTCACCGTGCGCCGTGTGGTCGAACGCACCCCGGAGGGTCGGTTGCTGTTCGGCGACGTGGTCGGCGACCTCGTCGGACTCGACGCGCAGACCGCCGTGGTCGAGACGCGGGACGGACTCGTCGAGGTCCCGGTCGCCCTGGTGGCCGTGGCGAAACTCGCCCCGCCCTCGACGGCGGACGAGCTCGCCCTCGACCGCGTCGCCGCCCGCGGCCTGCGCAGTGCCGACACCCGCGAGCTCGACGGCTGGACGTTGCGCGCCGACCACGGCTTCCTGCGCCGAGCGAACTCGGTGCTCACCGCCGGGCAGCTACGGCGACCGCTCGGCGACGCGCTCGACGAGGCGCGAGCCTGGTACGCCGAGCGCGGCCTGCCGCTGCGCCTGGCGGTGCCGGCCGAGGCGCGGCGGTTGCTCGACGCCGAGCTCGGCGAACGGGGGTGGGAGATCGAGGTCGAGGCGCAGGTGCTCACCGCCCGGCTCGACATGGTCGCCGCACCCCCGGCCGACGTCGTCGTGCAGCGCGCGTCCGACCCGGACGACGCGTGGCTGGCGCGCTACGACCGGAACTTCCCGCCGACCGGGCGGGACCTGCTCGCCCGCCACGACCGGGTCGTGTTCGTCTCGGTGCGCAACGCGGACCGGGCCGTCGCGATCGGCCGCGGCGTCGTCGACGACGGCTGGCTCGGGGTCGCGGCCGTCGAGGTCGAACCGGAGCAGCGCCGGCGCGGTCTCGCCGCCGCGATCATGCGCGAGCTGTGGCAGTGGGGACGTGAGCACGGCGCGACACGCAGCTACCTGCAGGTCGACGCGACCAACGACGCCGCCGCCGCGCTCTACGCGAAGCTGGGCTACGCGCACCATCACGACTACCGCTACCGGCGCGAACCCGGGTCCTGAGGCCGCCGCGGTGCCGGCAACGGCGTCGAGAACACGATCGACAGCACGCCCACCAGGGCCCCGCCGAACATGACCCCGTAGCCGACCAACTCGACGTTGCCGCCTCCGGGCAGGATGACGTCGCCCTCGGGACGCGAGCCCGCCGCCAGCACGAAGATCACCGCGAGCCAGGCCACGAACGGCAGCACCGCCGCGATCGTGCTCGGCACGAGCGAGCGCGCGAGCCGCGGCAGGAACCACGACGTCGCGAGCGTGAACGCGATCGTCACCGGCACCAGCGTGTCGTCGAGGTAGAGCGGCACGAGCAGGGCCTCGAGCCACGCCGCGGCGGCACCGCACACCGTCACCAGCGCGACGCCGAACCAGCCGAGCGCTCCCGGACGCTCCGGCGCGGTCACGCCGGGATCCCGGCGAAGAGGTCGTCCTCGACGCCGTCACGCCCGGGCTTGCCGACCGCGAGCCGGTAGTGCTCCGTCGCGGAGATGGCGCGGCCCAGCATGTTGGTCAACGCGAAGAACCGGCCGTGCACGGCCAGCTGGGTGCGGTGCGCCAGCAGCGCGGCACGCTTGGCGTCCCACTGGTCGGCGGCGTCGATCACGCACGTGACGACGTCGTCGTCGACCCCGAAGGTCGGTTCGTCGGCGACCTCGAAGGGCACGTCGTCGCGCTCGCGCAGCGCGTCGTAGGCGGCGCTGAGCGCCGAGCGCGGCGTGGCCGTCCAGTAGAACTTCGCGACGTACCACGACCCGTCCGCCCGGGTTGCCTCGAGCGCCGCCGTCGTGATGCGGTGGGCCATCACATGATCGGGATGGCCGTAGTCGCCGTTGTCGTCGTAGGTGACCACCACCTGCGGACGGACCTCCCGGACGACGTCGGCGAGCAGGCCGACCGCGGTGGCGAACACGTCCGCGTCGTCGGCCGCGCGCCAGAACGCGCGCGGGTGCCGGTTGGCCGGCGAGCCCATCATGCCGCTGTCGCGGAAACGCCCGGCGCCGCCGAGGAAGCGGTGGTCGAGCACGCCGAGCGCGCGCATCGCGGCGTCGAGCTCGGCGATGCGGTAACCGCCGAGCTGGTCGGCCTGGGCCGCCTCGAGCTGCGCGTACGCCGGGACGAGGATCTCGCCCTCCTCGCCCAGCGTGCAGGTCACGACCGTGACCTGCACGCCCTGCGCGACGTAGTGCGCCATCGTCGCGCCGGTTGTGATCGTCTCATCGTCGGGATGGGCGTGGACGAGCAGCAACCGGCGCGCCGGGACGGACGGGGACACGTCAGCGACGCTAGCGTCCGCCACCGGGGCGGCTTACAGCACCTTCTGCACGGCCGCGAAGTGGCACGCGACCGGATGCCCGACGCCCCGGTCCTCGGTGGCCGGGTCGTCGGTCGTGCACTTCTCGCGCTCGGTGTCGCTCAGCTCGTTGGCGAACTTCGGGCACCGGGTGCGGAACCGGCAGCCCGAGGGCGGGTTGGCCGGGCTGGGCAGGTCTCCCTCGAGCAGGATGCGCTTGCGGGTGCGCTCACGCTTCGGGTCGGGCAGCGGGATCGCCGACAGCAACGCCTGCGTGTACGGGTGCGCCGGCCGGTCGAAGAGGTCCTCGGTGGTGGCGATCTCGACGATGCGGCCCAGGTACATGACCGCGATGCGGTCGGAGATGTGGCGCACCACCGACAGGTCGTGGGCGATGAACACGTAGCTCAGGCCGAGCCGCGCGCGCAGGTCGTCGAGCAGGTTGATGACGCCGGCCTGGATGGACACGTCCAGGGCCGACACCGGCTCGTCGAGCACCAGCATCTTCGGGTTCAGCGCGAGCGCGCGGGCGATGCCGATGCGCTGCCGCTGGCCGCCGGAGAACTCGTGCGGGTACCGCCCGGCGTGCTCGGGATTCAGGCCGACGAGATCCATGAGCTCGCGCACGCGGGCGTCGAGCTCGTCGCCCTTGGCGACCTTGTGGATCACCAACGGCTCGGCGATGATCCGCGACACCTGCATGCGCGGGTCGAGCGAGGCGTACGGGTCCTGGAACACCAGCTGGATGTCACGTCGGATCGGGCGCATGCGCGCACGGCTCATGCCGGCCAGTTCCTTGCCCTGGAACACGACACTGCCGCCGGTGGCGGGCTGCAGGTTGAGGATCGCCCGTCCGGACGTGCTCTTGCCGCAGCCCGACTCGCCGACCAGGCCGAGGATCTCGCCCGGGTAGACGTCGAAGCTGATGCCGTCGACCGCCTTGACGTTGCCGATGGTGCGCTTGAGCACGCGGCTGCGGATCGGGAAGTACTTCTGCAGATCCCTCACCCGCAGGACGGGCTCGCCGGCGTCGTGCGCGTTGCTTCCGCCCTGCGCGTTCTTGTCGAGCGCGACGGTCATGGCGTGCCCCCTGTCGTGCCGCCGGCGCCGGGACTGCGCCCGAGAGAGGGCGAGCCCGCGGCACCGTTCACCTTCGTGGTGCCGATGCCGCCGCCGGCATCGCTGTGGTCGTCGGCGTGCGTGTCGTCGCCGCCGAGCAGCAGCGAGTCGGCCGGGAGTTCGGCCTCGCTGCTGTCGGTGTCGAAGATCTCGCCGGCCTCGTAGCGGTCCTGGCCCTCGAGGTCGTGCGCGAAGTGGCAGGCCGCCGCGTGGGCGTCGTGCCCGTCGACGGCGACGAGCACGGGCTCCTCCTCGCTGCAGCGCGGTTGCCGCATCGGGCACCGCGGCCCGAACGGGCACCCGGGCGGCAGGTTCTGCAGCGACGGCGGGGTGCCGTGGATGGGCGTCAGCCGTGTCTTCTCGGTGACGTCCATGCGCGGCAGCGAGTTGAGCAGGCCAACGCTGTAGGGCATGCGCGGCCGGTAGAACACGTCGTCGACGGTGCCCGTCTCGACGGCGCGGCCGGCGTACATGACCAGCACGCGCTCGGCGACGCCGGCGATGACACCGAGGTCGTGGGTGATGAGCACCAGAGCGGCGCCGGTCTCCTGCTGCGCCGCCTTCATCGCCTCGAGCACGGTCGCCTGGACGGTGACGTCCAGGGCGGTGGTGGGCTCGTCGGCGATGATCACGTCGGGGTTGTTCGCCATCGCGATCGCGATGACGACGCGCTGCCGCATGCCGCCGGAGAACTCGTGCGGGTAGTTGTCGATGCGGTCGTCGGCGTTCGGGATGCCGACGATCTTCAACAGCTCGAGCGCGCGGGCCTTGGCGGCCTGCTTGCTGAGCTTGTCGTCGTGCGCCCGCAGCGTCTCGACGATCTGGGTGCCCACCTTGTAGACGGGGTCCAGCGACGTCATCGGGTCCTGGAAGATCATCGCGATGTTCTTGCCGCGGACACCGGACATCGTCTTGTCGTCACGGCCGAGCAGCTCGCGGCCGCGGAACTGCACCGAGCCGGTGACGCGGGCGTTCTTGGGCAGCAGGCCCATCACGGCCAGCGACGTCACGGACTTGCCGGAGCCGGACTCGCCGACGATGCCGAGCGTCTCGCCGCGGCGCACCTCGTAGCTGACGCCGCGCACGGCGTTGACGGGCCCGAAGGAGACGCCGAGGTCCTTGACCGACAACAGCAGGTCGTCGGCGCCGGGCGGCGGGGTCGTGCCGACCTCGAAGCTGGCGTCGGACGGGGTCTTGGTCAGATCGGTTCGATCACTCATGACTACTCACGCACCCGGTTGTGCTTGGGGTCGAAGGCGTTGCGGATGCCCTCACCGATCAGGGTCACGGCGAGCACGATCACGATGATCAGGATGCCCGGGAAGTAGAACAGCCACGGACGGGTGTCGGCGGCCTGCACGCCTCGGGAGATCAGCAGACCGAGCGAGGTGTCCGGCGGCTTCACGCCGACGCCGAGGAAGGTCAGCGACGTCTCGACCACGATCGACACGGCCGCCGAGATGGTGGCGAACACCAGGATCGTGCTCAGCGTGTTGGGCAGCATGTGCCGCAGGATGATGCGGAACGTGCCCGCACCCATCGCGTGCGAGGCCTCGATGAACTCGCGTTCCTTCAGCGACAGGAACTGCGCGCGCACCAGGCGTGACAGACCCATCCACCCGAAGATGCCGAGCACGAAACCGAGCCCGGCGATCGAGAGGTCCGGGTTGCGGTTGCCGACGACGATGAGGATGACCAGCACCGGCACCGCGAGCATGATGTCGACGAAGCGCATCAGCAGGGCGTCGACGAAACCGCCGAAGTAGCCCGCCGCGGCGCCGATCAGGATGCCGATGATCAGGGCCGTGGCCACCGACACGATCATGATGATGAAGTCGCGCTGCGTGCCGCGCATCATGTTGGCGAACAGGTCGCCGCCGTTCTCGTCGGTGCCCAGCCAGTGACCGGCCTGGCCGGGTGACGCCGACTGCGCGACCTTGCGCTGGTCGGGTGCGTCGAACTTCCACTTGTAGAAGTACGGGAAGACGTAGCAGAAGACCACGATGCCGACGAACACGACCGTCGCGGTCATGGACACCCAGCTGTGGGTGAAGCGGTCGAACGCCTGCCGCCCTTGTGACTTCGAGGCGCCGCTGAAGCCGTCCTCGGCGTCGCCCGCCGGCGGGGTCGTGGCGTTCATCTCGAGTTCCGTCAGAGCCATGTCCGTGCCCCCTCTCGCTCTCGTCCGGCCGTCATGACAACCGGATCCGCGGGTCGAGCACCGCGTAGAGGATGTCGGCCAGCAGGTTGAAGAGCACGACGAAGATCGCCGAGATCATGACCCAGCCGGCCACGCCGTAGATGTCCTGGTTCTGGAACGCGGTGTCGGTGAGGTACTTGCCGAGCCCGTTCCACACGTACACCTTCTCGGTGATCACCGCGCCACCGAACAGCGCGCCGACGTCGATGGCCATGACCGTCACGAGCGGGATGAGCGCGTTGCGCAGACCGTGGCGACGGATGACGGTGCGGTTGCGCACACCCTTGGCGCGGGCGAGGCGCATGTAGTCGGCGTCGAGCACGTCGATGGTGGACGCGCGCTGGTAGCGGATCCAGCCGGCCGCCGTCAGCAGACCGAGCGAGATGGTCGGCAGGATCAGGTGCAGGAACCGGTCGCGCCACAGTTCCCCGCCCGAGGCGTAGCTCTCGATCGCGGGCGTCTGGTCGAAGGTGACCGCGAAGTCGGTGCCGAAGTTCTGATTGGCCGAGATAGCGCCCTGCTTGAGCAGCGCCGCGAACCAGAACGTCGGCAGCGCCAGCAGGACGAACGTCAGGATCGTGATGCCGATGTCGATCGGCTTGTCGCGCTTGACGCCCGACCACACGCCCAGGGCGATGGCGAGGATCGCGGCCAGCACGATCGCGCCGACGATCATGCGCGCGGTGATCGTGAAGGCGTCGGCGAGCTGCGGGCCGATCGGGTTGCCCTGGGTGTCGTTACCGAAGTTGAAGCCGATGAACGGGAACGAGGTGCTCGGGTCGATGAGGTGGGAGAGCCAGTGCCACCACCGCTCCCAGATGCTGCCGTTCAGACCGAGCGCTTCGCGCTTGGCCTCGAAGAACGCCGGCGAAGGCATGGGCTGCCGCGTCCGGAACTGCGCCAGCGGATCGAAGTTGTCGGCGACGTACCAGAAGACGATCAGCGAAGCGATGATCAGCACCAGCACGCTGCCGATGAGTCGCTTGGCGATGAAGACGAGCAACAGGACACCTCGTTCTGACGGCCTGCCGGGTTGTGGCCAGCCGAGCCTAGCTCTCGGGCGCGGTCACGTGGGATCACCCCGCGAACGCACGTGGACGTACACCGACGCCGGGGCCCGGAAGGTGACCGGGCCCCGGCGCCGTGTGATCAGGCGGTGTTACCAGCCGATGCGGTTCAGGACTTGTTCAGCGTGAACGTGTCGGAGTTCCACATCGGGCCGGCCAGCGTCGCGTTGTCCGCGAGCCCCTGGATGTTGTTCTTGAACGCCAGGAGGGTCGGCTTCTGGTACAGCGGCAGGGTGTACATCTCGTCCCAGAGCAGCTTGTCGGCCTGGTTGGCCGCGGCGAGCTGGGCCTGCGCGGTGGTCGCGGTCGACACCTTGTCGAGCGCGGTGTCGATCGCCGAGGTGCCGGCGCGGGAGTAGTTCTGACCCACGGCACCCCCGGTCTTCTTCGGCGAGAAGTAGATCGAGTTGCTCGACGACAGCGACGGCGAACCGACCCAGGCGAAGAGCGCGATCTGGAAACCGCCACCGGCGAGCGAGGTCGGCTTCTCCGGACCCTCGAAGATGTCCGGGTTGGCGAACTCGGTGACCTTGATGCCGGCCTTCTGCACCTGCGCGGCGATGCGGCTGATCGTCGAGTCACGCAGCGGGTTGTCCTGCGTGGTCGTGATCTTGAACGTCAACGGCTTGCCCTTGATGCGGTACACGCCGTCGGAGCCCATCTTGCCGCCCACCGACTGGATGAGCTGCTTGGCCTTCGCGATGTTCTGCTTGTCGTAGGCCTCGCCGTTGTTCACGTAGCCCTTCTGGCTGGTGAGCACGATGCGGTTGCCGAGCACGGACGCCTTGTCGCTGAACTGGCCGACGGTCGCGCTGACCACGGCCGGACGGTCGATCGCGTACGCGAACGCCTGGCGCACCTGCTTGATGCCGAGCAGCGGGTCCTTGGTGTTGAAGTCGAGGTGCTCGAACGAGGCGCCGAAGTTGATCTCGGTCTTGACGCCCGACAGCTTCTTC
Organism: Jatrophihabitans fulvus; assembly: GCF_054781375.1. Taxonomy (NCBI): domain Bacteria; kingdom Bacillati; phylum Actinomycetota; class Actinomycetes; order Jatrophihabitantales; family Jatrophihabitantaceae; genus Jatrophihabitans; species Jatrophihabitans fulvus. Next base: position 331,757 of record NZ_BAAGUN010000001.1, on the reverse strand, counting down.
AGGTTCGACACGAGGTCGAGCTGCGGCTGCGGGTAGATGATGTTGACCTCGTCGTTCTGCAGCGCCTTGACGTTCGTGTCCGAGTCGGACCCGATCGTCTGGTAGATCAGGCGCGCCAGCTTCGGCTTCGGGCCCCAGTACTTGTCGTTCGGCACCAGCGTGATGGTCTTCTGCGCGGTGTCGACGTTCGAGCCCTTGATCAGCCAGGGGCCGTTGGTCGCGCCCGCGGGGATGCCGCCCTTGACCGGCCAGCCCTTGGTGATGTAGTCGCAGGTCGCCTTCGCCGAACCCTGGTCGACCACGTGCTTCGACAGCAGCAGCGCGCTGTTGCCGGAGAACAGGCCCTTCCAGTCGGCGAACGACTGGCCCTTCTTGAAGGTGAACTTCGCGGTGGTCTTGTCGACCGCCTCGGCCTTCTCGATCTGGTCGAAGCCGACGGTCGAGAGCAGTGCGGCGCAGCCGCCGTCCTTCGGGTCGCTCGACTTCTGGGCCTCGGCGGTGAAGACGTAGTCCTCGGCGGTGATCGGCTTGCCGTCGTCCCACACGGCCTTCGGGTTGACCTTGACCGTGACGACCTGCTGGCCGTTCACGACCGAGGACGACGCGGTGCCCTGAGCGGTGTCGGGGATGTAGCTGATGTTGGGTGCGCTGCGGTACAGACCGTCGAGCACACGCGTCACCAGGTTGCCGTTGGCGGTCGAGTTACCGGCCGAGATCAGCGGCATGAGGTTGCTGATGGCGCCGGTCGACTCACCCCAGATCACCTGGTCGCCGCCGCCGCCGCCGCTGTCTCCCCCACACGCGGCGAGTGTGCCGGTCGCCATGAGGGCGACGGCGCTCGCGGCGATCGCCTTTCGCTGGACTCTCACTTGTGAGTGACCTCCTGTTGTTCTGGCGCAGGACGATCTGTCCAGCAGCCGACAGCGAAGGAAAGCCCGAGTGGCGAGGTGATCGCAACCCTCCGGACCTGGCGTCCCGGGATCGTGACCAAATGTTGATACGGGCGAACCGAGGGTTTCAGCGCCGGTCTGCGAGGAATGGGAAGTTGGTCCGAATTGCACGAACAGCGTCCGCGGACACCTCACCCACGACGATGCCCTCGCCCTCAGCGGCCTCCCACGCGGCGCCCAGCGGATCCACGAGGACCGACCCGCCGTCGTGGTGCACGTCGCGTCCGCGACCGGCCGTTCCGACCCGGTTGACGCCGAGGACGAACGCCTGGTTCTCGACCGCCCTGGCCCGCAGCAGCACGCGCCAGTGCTCGTGCCGCGGCGCCGGCCAGTTGGCCGGGACCACGTAGAGGTCGGTGCCGGGGGCGAGGGCCCAGAACTCGTCGGCGAAGCGCAGGTCGTAGCAGACGAACAGGCTGACCCGCAGCGTGTCGTCGCCGTCCGGCAGCTCGACGGTCACGTGCCGGTCGCCCGCCGCGTACCTCTCGTGCTCGCCGGCGTAGGAGAACGGGTGGATCTTCGCGTAGCGCTCGACGGTGCCGTCCGGGCGGGCCAGCACCGCGTTGTTCCGGTAGGCGCCGTCGGCGCCGCGCTGGGCGACGGACGCGACGAGCACGGCACCGTGCTCGGCCGCCTGCTCGAGCAGGAAGGTCTCGTTGGGACCGCCCTCGTCCTCGGCGATCCGCTCCGGTCGCATCGAGAACCCGGTCGCGTACATCTCCGACAGCGCGATCAGTCCCGCGCCGTCCGCCGCGGCCTTCGCGATGAGCGGACGGACGCGCTCGCGCGTCGCCCCCGGGTCCTCCCAGTCGATGTCGTGCTGGACGGCCGCAACCCTCATGCCCTCACCTGCTCCAATCGCCGCAGCGCGTCCCCGAGCACCTCGGGACGCTTGCAGAACGCGAACCTGACGTAGTGGTCACCGGCGCTGCTGTCGTAGAAGACGCTGCTCGGGATCGCCACGACTCCGGCACGCCGCGGCAGCTCGCGGCAGAACCCGACGGCGTCCCGGCCGACGTCGGCCGTGGCGAAGTAGGTCGCCTGCGGGCGGACGACGTCCCAGCCGAGCTTCTCGAGGCCGTCGCACAGCAGGTCGCGCTGCTGTTCGAGGGCGGCCCGGGGGGCGAGTTCGTCCGCCCGGTCGAGCACGGACGCCACCGCCGGCTGGAAGGGAGCGCCGTTCACGTACGTGAGGAACTGCTTGACGGTGCGGACGGCGGTGACGAGCTCGGCGGGCGCGCACGCCCACCCGACCTTCCAGCCGGTCGTGCTGAACGTCTTGCCGGCGCTGCCGATGGTGACCGTCCGCTCGCGCATCCCCGGCAGCGTCGCGATCGGCACGTGGCGGTGGCCGTCGAAGGTCAGGTGCTCGTACACCTCGTCCGAGACGACGACGAGGTCGTGCTCGACGGCCAGGTGCGCGACCTGCGCGAGCTGCTCGGGGGTGAACACCGTGCCGGTGGGGTTGTGCGGGGTGTTGAGCAGGACGACGCGGGTGTTCGGCGTGACCGACCGCCGCAGCGCGTGCGGGTCGAATCCCCAGCCGTCGCCGTCGCGTTCGAGGGTGACGACCCGCCGCGTCGCGCCCGCGATGGCGACGGTGGCGGCGTAGGAGTCGTAGTAGGGCTCGAACATGACGACCTCGTCGCCGGGCCCGGCCAGCGCCGTCACCGCCGCGGCGATCGCCTCGGTCGCGCCCGCGGTGACGAGCACCTCGCGGTCGGGATCGAACTGCAGGCCGTAGCGTTGCCGCTGGTGGCGCGCGATCGCGTGGCGCAGCTCCGGCACGCCGGGTCCCGGTGGGTACTGGTTGTGCCCGGTGCGGATCGCCTCCCGGGCGGCCTCGAGCAGCTCGGGCGGGCCGTCGGTGTCGGGGAAGCCCTGGCCGAGGTTGACGCTGCCGGTCTCGAGCGCGAGCGCCGACATCTCGGCGAAGATCGTCGTCCCGAACCCCTGCATCCGCCGGACGAGCCGCTGCCTGCCTGCCACCCGTCCGACCCTAACGCCGGACCCGCTGGGTAACCCGGGTTTGCACCTGCCAAGGTCGTCAACTGGGCGCTGTTCCGCGCGTTGACAACCTCGCCGGGTGCAACGTCGGGGCGGCGGGCCACTTTGCACCTGCCAAGGTCGTCAACGGGGCGCGGGGCGACCCGTTGACGACTTCGGCGGGTGCAAGGTCGGGCGGTACAGGCCCCTCATGCTCTGCCGACCGACCCGCCTATCACGTCAGAGCTGTTCAAGGCGGGAGTACGGACGGGCCTGTGGACACAGCCGCCCCTGTGGACGGAGCTGCGGATCGCCGGCGACGGCTGCACCACGGTGTGTCGATGCCACGCTCACACCGCCGACCGACCGCCGCGCCGAGTCGGCCCACCTTTCCCGACGTGCCCACATCGAGGGCGGACGCTGCAAACCTCGGCTGGACGGACGGCGCGCGCCGTCATGCAGTCGACAACGGGGATCTGGAGCGTCCTCGCCGCGGAGTGTTCGAACGGCCGGGACCGGATGCGGTGGACGGGTGGGAGCGCCGTCGCAACGCCCATGTCCGGGATGCCCGAGCAGCGCGGGTGTCCAGCCCCCGCACGGTGATCAGCCACGTCGGTGCCGCGCTCGTGCAAGGCGTGGACGTCCTCCAGGTACCAGGCCAGCCCTGTCTGACCGTGCAGTCGGGCACCGCGCTGCGTCGGGTGGCCCGTGCTCACCTGCACCGGGCGACCCTGACACGGACCGATGTCGTCCGGGTGGGCGACGACCTCGTGACCGCACCGGCACGCACTGTCATGGACATCTCGCGGGAGTTCGGCCGCGACGCCGGCGTGGTGGCGGGAGACTCTTCCTTGCATCTCGGCCTCGTCGACGAGCGGACGCTGACACACGCGTACGAGCGCTGCGACAGGTGGCCGGGTCGGAGGCGGGCGCATTCGGTGCTGATGTCCGTCGACGGAAGGTCGGAGTCACCACTCGAATCGCTGAGCCGGCTGCGCGTTGCCGATCACGGCCTGCCCGCCGCCTGGCCGCAGACCTACATCTACGACCTCGACGGCCGGCTCCTCGGACGCTGCGACCTCTACTGGGACGAGGTCGGTGTCGTCGGCGAGTGCGACGGCGACCTCAAATACCGGCGCGCGGTGAACGCGCTGCGCGAACCCGAGGAAGAGATCGAGTACGAGCGGCAGCGACAGAAGGTGTTCGAGCAGGCCGGGCTCATCGTCGTCCGATGGGGATGGCGCGACCTCGGCTCCTTCGCGAGCACGGCGCGACGTCTCCGGGATGCGGCCGTTCGCGGCGCGCGGGTCGGGTCCCCGCTGCGTCGCTGGACCGCGCGCCAGAGCGAGGCCCGTCCCTCTGCAGCGTGATCGGTCGGGGTGACGCGCCACCCCGGCGCGCCCTCACCTTGCACCTGCCGAGGTCGCCATCGTGGCGTTTGCGCCCCACGTTGACGACTTCGCCGGGTGCAAGGTCGGCGCACGACCCGACTGTGCACCCGCCAAGGTCGTCAACGTGACGCGAACGACCGCGTTGACGACCTCGGCGGGTGCACAGTCGGGTGACCCGAGCGGGTCAGGCGCGGGCCTTGCGACGGCTGGCGAGCTTGGCGCGCTCGTTCTGGTCGAGGGTGACCTTGCGGATGCGGACGTTCGCCGGGGTGACCTCGACGCACTCGTCGTCGCGGCAGAACTCGAGCGCCTGCTCGAGCGACAGCACGCGGTGCGGGATCAGCGGGATGAGCACGTCGCCCGACGACTGCCGCATGTTCGTGAGCTTCTTCTCCTTGGTCGGGTTGACGTCCATGTCGTCCGACCGGGAGTTCTCACCGACGATCATGCCCTCGTACACGTCGGTGCTCGGGCCGACGAACATGGTGCCGCGCTCCTGGAGGTTGGCCAGCGCGAAGCCGGTCGTGACGCCCCGGCGGTCGGCCACGAGCGAACCGGACGGACGGGTGCGGATGTCGCCCGCCCACGGCTCGTAGCTGTCGTGGATGTGGTGCAGCAGGCCGGTGCCCCGGGTCTCGGTGAGGAACTCGGTGCGGAAGCCGATGAGGCCGCGCGCGGGCACGAGGTACTCCATGCGGATCCACCCGGTGCCGTGGTCGACCATCTGCTCGAGGCGGCCCTTGCGCAGGGCGAGCAGCTGGATGACGACGCCCTGGTACTCGGACGGGATGTCGATGGTCATGCGCTCGACCGGCTCGAACACCTTGCCGTCGATGGTGCGCGTGACGACCTGCGGCTTGCCGACCGTGATCTCGAAGCTCTCGCGCCGCATGATCTCGACGAGGATGGCCAGGGCCAGCTCACCTCGGCCCTGCACCTCCCAGGTGTCCGGACGCTCGGTGGGCAGCACCCGGATGGACACGTTGCCGACGAGTTCGGCCTTCAGACGGTCCTGCACCTGGCGCGCGGTGAGCTTCTTGCCCGACTCCCCCGCCAGCGGCGAGGTGTTGATGCCGATGGTCATCGAGATCGACGGCTCGTCGATGGTGATGACCGGCAGCGGCGTCGGGTTGTCCAGGTCGGCGAGCGTCTCGCCGATGGTGATGTCGGGGATGCCGGCGATCGCGATGATGTCGCCGGGACCGGCGGACTCGGCCGAGCGGCGCTCGAGCGCGTGCGTCAGCAGCAGCTCGGTGATCTTGACCCGCTCGACGGTGCCGTCGGCGCGGCACCACGCGACCTGCTGGCCCTTCTTGATCGTGCCGTTGTGCACGCGGCACAGCGCGAGACGACCGAGGTAGGGCGACGCGTCGAGGTTGGTGACGTGCGCCTGCAACGTCGCCTCCTCGTCGTAGGACGGCGGCGGGATGTGCTCGAGGAGGGCCTCGAAGAACGGCAGCAGGTTCTCCTCGGACGGCATCGTGCCGTCGGCCGGCCGCTCCATCGACGCGCGGCCCGCCTTGCCGGAGGCGTACACGATCGGGAAGTCGATCTGGTCCTCGTCGGCGTCGAGGTCGAGGAACAGCTCGTACGTCTCGTCGACGACCTCGGCGATGCGGGCGTCCGGACGGTCGACCTTGTTGATGACGAGGATGACCGGCAGGCGCGCCTCGAGCGCCTTGCGCAGCACGAACCGCGTCTGCGGCAGCGGTCCCTCGGACGCGTCGACGAGCAGCACGACACCGTCGACCATCGACAGGCCGCGCTCGACCTCGCCGCCGAAGTCGGCGTGGCCGGGGGTGTCGATGATGTTGATCGTGACCTTCTCGCCCTTCGGCGAGGTGAAGTCGACCGCGGTGTTCTTCGCGAGAATGGTGATGCCCTTCTCGCGCTCGAGGTCGTTGCTGTCCATGACGCGCTCGTTGACGTCACCGGTCTCGGCCTGGTGCGCGGTGAACGCGCCCTGCTGCCAGAGCATCGCGTCGACGAGCGTGGTCTTGCCGTGGTCGACGTGCGCGACGATGGCGACGTTGCGCAGATCGTGTCGCTGGGCCATGTCAGCCCTCCTTCCGGCGGCCGTCGCCGCCACGGGTACGGCCGCGGGGGCCACCGGGGGCGCGACGCCGCTCGGGGCGCGGGCCGGCGTTGCGCGGACGGCGCGATCCCTGCGGCTGCGACGACACCGGCTTGGGGATGGGCACGCCGCTGGGCGCGCGCGCACCCGTGACGCGGGCGACCTCGGGGTTGGCGGCGTCGGCGTCGCGCTGCTCGGCCTCGACACCCGCGGCGGCCAGCATCGTGCGCACGTCGCGCTCGGTGTCGGGCGTGGCGAGCACGACGACGGTGCCGCTCTCGCCGGCACGAGCGGTGCGACCGGAGCGGTGCAGGTAGTCCTTGGGGTCGGCCGGCGGGTCGATGTGCAGCACCAGCGACACGTCGTCGACGTGGATGCCGCGCGCCGCGACGTCGGTGGCGACGAGCACCGGCACCGAGCCGTCCTTGAACGCCTCGAGGGCGCGGGTGCGCTGCGACTGGCTGCGTCCGCCGTGCAGGACGCCGGCCGCGACACCGATGCGGCCGAGGTCGCGCACGATGCGGTCGGCGCCGTGCTTGGTGCGGACGAAGCCGATGGTGCGGCCCTCGCGGCCCAGGATCGACGCGGCGAGCGGGAACTTGTCCTCGCGCGCGACCCGGAACACGTGGTGGCTCATGGCGTCGACGGCGGCCTCGGTGACCGGCACGGCGTGGCCGGCCGGGTCGGTGAGGTACTGCTCGACGAGCTTGCCGACGTCACCGTCGAGGGTGGCGGAGAACAGCAGGCGCTGGCCGTCCTGACGGGTTTGCTGCAGCAGGCGGCGCACGACCGGCAGGAAACCGAGGTCGCACATGTGGTCGGCCTCGTCGAGCACGGTGACCTCGACGTCGCCGAGGTCGCAGGAGCGCCGCGCGATGAGGTCCTCGAGGCGTCCCGGCGTCGCGACGAGCACGTCGACGCCGCGCTCGAGGGATGCGATCTGCTTGGTGATGGGCAGGCCGCCGGCGACGAGCCGGACGGACAGCTCGACGGCGGACGCGAGCGGCGTCAGCGCGTCCGCCACCTGCATGGCGAGTTCGCGGGTCGGCACCAGCACGAGTCCGCGCGGGCGGCGCGGGGCCGAGTGCCCGCCGTTGCCGTAGCGCGACAGCCGGGTGAGCAGCGGGAGGCCGAAACCGAGCGTCTTGCCGGACCCCGTGGCGGCCTTGCCGAGCAGGTCCCGTCCGGCGAGGGCGTCCGGGATGGTCGCGGCCTGGATCGGGAAGGGGGTGGCGACACCGCCGCGGGCGAGCGCCTTGACGATCGGGCTCGGCAGGCCGAGGTCGGCGAAACCGGGGAGGTTCTCGGTGGCGGCCGGCGTCAGCGCGAAGGTGGGCGTCACCGGGCGCGGGGCCGGACGGGCGCCGCCGCGGGGACGCGGCGAGCGGTGCTGGGTGTGGGTGGGGCGCCCGGAAGCGCCCCGACGGCGCGCGGCAGAGCCGCGCGAGGTGGAGCTGGTCAAGGTATTCCTTCGGAAACGTGTGGCACGTCCCAAGGCCGCACACGCAGTGCGGAGGAGTGGCACGAGCCCGACGCCTCTGATCGAACAGGGCGTCGACGAAGCTGCGTTGCGGACAACGGTGCGGACAAGGAGTGCCCGCCAGCTGGTCCCAGTCTAGCGGGGTGCGCGACGATGGCCGAATGGCCCGCGCCGAGCGCTCAGGCGATCCGGATCACCCCGCCGCCTACCGGGCGGTGCTCGCCGTCGGCACACCGCTCATGACGCGATGGTCCCGGTTGTCCGTGACCGGGCTCGAGTGCCTGCCCCGGACGGGTCCGGTGGTGCTGGCGGCCGACCACGACAGCTACTGGGACCCCATCGCGATCGCGGTGGCCGCCCGGCACGTGCGGCCCGTGCGCGCGCTGTCGAAGTCGACGTTGTGGAAGAACCCGCTCGTGGCCCGCTTCATGGACGGCATGGGCCACATCCCCGTCATCCGCGGCGTGAGCAACGACGAGGCGATGGCCCGCGCGGTCGCCGAGCTGCGCGCCGGCGCGTGCATCGGCATGTTCCCCGAGGGCACCCGCTCCCTCGGACGCGAACTGCGCGCCCGCGCCGGCGTCGGACGCCTCGCCGAGGCGGTGCCCGAGGCGACGACGGTCTGCGTGCGCGTCAACGGGAGCACCGAGGTCGTCCGCCTGCCCACCCGGCCGCGCGTGACGGTCGAGTTCTTCCTGCCCCGCGCCGGTCAGTGGCGGACGGGCGAGCCGGCGGCCGAGTTCTCCGAGCGGCTGCTGGCCGAGCTGCGTGAGGGCGCGCCGCGCGAGACGCCCGGACGGCGCCGCCGCGCGCGCCGGCGCAGGTCGGTCACTCCGTCCTGAGGTGCGCCGACCACTTCTCCTCGATGCGGCCGTACTTCCACACCAGCAGCGCGGCGACCCACGACAGCACGAACAGCCCGACGATCGCGTAACCCGCGTAGTCGAGCGGGATGTCGGCGATGACCCGCAGCGGGCCGGAGCGGATGTCGGCCTGGTCGGCGAGCACGCTGACGAGCTCGATGGTGCCGATGACGAGCGCGACCGCGACGGAGATCGCGGTGATCGTGATGTTGTAGAAGACCTTGCGGACGGGCTTCATGAACGCCCATCCGTAGGCCGCGTTCATGAACACGCCGTCGACGGTGTCCATGAGACACATGCCGGCCGCGAACAGCACCGGCAGGACGAGGATCGCGTAGAACGGCAGGTTGAACGCCGCCGCGCCGCCCGCGAGCACCAGCAGCCCCACCTCGGTGGCGGTGTCGAACCCGAGCCCGAACAGGACCCCGACCGGGTAGATGTGCCAGGCCTTGCGCACCGACCTGGTCAGCCCGTTGAGGAACCGGTTCATGAAGCCGCGCTTGTTCAGGTGCTCCTCGAGCTCGGCCTCGTCGAAGTCGCCGGTGCGCATGCGCCGGAACACCTTCACGATGCCGACGAGCACGACCAGGTTCAGCACGCCGAGCACCCACAGGAACGTGCCCGACACCGAGACGCCGATGAGGCCGGTGACCGAGTGCAGTTCGGAGTCGTCGTTCTTCAGCGGGTCGGCGAGCGCCTTGACGCCCAGGCTGAGCAGGAACGCCAGCGAGAAGACGATCGTCGAATGGCCGAGGGAGAACCAGAAGCCGACGGACAGCGGCTTGCGGACGGGCTTTCCCGCGGCCTCGCGCTCGACGTTGTCGGCCATGAGCTTGCGGGTGGTGTTGTCGACCGCCGCGATGTGGTCGGCGTCGAAGGCGTGCCGGAGGCCGAAGGTGTAGGCGAGAATTCCGACGCCCACGGTGAAGACGGGGTTGTCGCCGCCGAGCCGGTAGTGCCCGGGGATGACGAAGCCGAACAGCACCCCGAAGCCGACGACGTGCAGCAGCACCACGAACCCCGCCATGCCGGCCAGCGCGCGGCGGTCCTCGACGGTGAGGGTGGAGCGGAAACGGCGGACCATCGAGTCCCGGGGTGGAGCCTGCGTCACCCTGGCGACGCTAGGCGTCGAACTGTGCAGATGCAATGAGTTCGCAACAAGGCCTGGTCACACGCCCTCAGGGGTGCCGTGCGGGCTCGAAGCCGAGCGGCAGCTCGAGGCGGTGCGCGGCGAGCAGCTCGGCGTCGAGCAGCAGCTCCCGCGTCGGTCCGTCGGCGACGACGACGCCGTCGGAGAGGATCACCGAGCGCGGGCAGTGCGCCCACGCGAACATCAGGTCGTGCGTCGGCATCAGCACGGTGACGTCCAGGGCGTCGAGCAGCTCGGCGAGTTCGCGGCGCGCGGCCGGGTCGAGATTGCTGGTCGGCTCGTCCAGCACGAGGATCTCGGGCTGCATCGCGAGGACGGTCGCGATCGCCGCCCGCCGCTTCTGGCCGAACGAGAGGTGGTGCGGCGGACGGTCGGCGAGCTCGAGCAGCCCGACCCGTTCGAGGGCCGCGTCGACGCGGGCGCGCAGCTCGTCCCCCCGCAGGCCGAGGTTGGCGGGACCGAAGCCGACGTCGGCACGCACGCTCGGCATGAACAGCTGGTCGTCGGGGTCCTGGAACACGATGCCGACGCGTCGGCGGATCTCGCGCAGCGCGTCCTTCCGCACCGCGAGTCCGCCGACGGAGACCCGTCCGTGGCCGCCGGTCAGGATGCCGTTGAGGTGCAGCACGAGCGTCGTCTTGCCGGCCCCGTTCGGCCCGAGCAACGCGACGCGTTCACCTCGCTCGATGCGCAGGTCGACCCCGAACAGGGCCTGGTGGCCGTCCGGGTAGGCGAACGCGAGCTGCTCGACGTGCAGTGACGGCGGGACGGTCACAGCGCCACCGCCACGAGCGCGACGAGCGCGGCGGCCACCGGAACGGTCATCGCCCGCGCCCACTCGGCGGCCGACGCCGGACGGTCGGCAAGCGGCATCGCGCCGTCATACCCGCGCGAGAGCATGGCCAGGTGCACGCGCTCGCCGCGTTCGTACGAGCGGACGAACAACGCCTGGGCCGACTGCGCGAGCACCGGCAACGCCCGCGCGTCGCGCGCGACGAACGCACGCGACTCCCGCGCGACGCGCATGCGGCCCATCTCGGCGGTGACGACGTGCAGGTAGCGCAGCATGAACGCGGTGATCTGCACGAGCAGGGTCGGCATCCGCAGCCGCTGCAGCGCGGCGAGCAGGTCGGGCAGGTCGGTGGTCGCCGCGAGCACGACCGAGGCGATCACTCCCAACGTCGACTTGGCCAGGATGTTCCAGGCGCCCAGGAGGCCGTCCTCGCTGACCGACACCCCGAGGACGTCCACTCGCTGCCCCGTCGCGATGAACGGCAGCAGCAGCGCGAAGAACACGAACGGCACCTCGACCAGCGCGCGGCGGGCGACGACGCCGGGAGGGATGCGGGCGCCGGCCACCGCGGCGGCGAGCAGCAGCGCATCGACGCCGAACGCCCAGAACCGGTCGCGGGGCGTGAGCACCACGGCCAGCACGAACGCGACGGTGGCGACCAGCTTGGTGTGCGCGGGCAGCCGGTGGACGACGGTATCGCCGTGGCGGTAGAGCAGATGCGCGTGCCCGGCGTCCACTACGGCTGGGTGTCGGCCGGGGACCGCTTGCCGCGGCCGACGACGTAGAACAGGCCACCACCGATCGCGAGCGTCAGCAGCACCCCGGCGGCGCCGGCGACGGCCGTCGACAGCCGCGGGTCGTCGACGCCCTCGGTGCCGTAGTCGGCCAGCGGCGAGTCGGCGAGGTCGTGCTCGCGGGCGTTGGCGTCGATGCCCTTCTCGGCCGCCACCTTCTCGAGACCGTCCGGCGACGAACTGGCCCAGTAGCTGACCACCGACGCCAGCACGAGCGCGACGAGGACGCCGCCCAGCAGGAACCAGCGGGAGCGCGTCACGCCGTCGCCCCGGCGGTGCGCAGCGCGAGCGGGCGGCGCAGGTCGCGGGCGCCGTGCACGAGATCGGGTCGGACGCCGATCACGGCGGCGACGGTCGCGGCGGTGATGAGGGCCTCGCCGATGCCGATGAGTAGGTGCACGCCGACCATCGCGCCGACGACGGTGCCGAGCGGGACGTCCGTCGTGCCGCCGATCGCGTACAGCGCGACGAAGGCCAGCGACGCCGCCGGAACCGCGAGGAACGCGGCCACGCCCGACGCCGCGACGACCGCCCAGGTGCGGCGCGGCAGCAGGGCCCGCACCCCGCGGAAGACGGCGTACCCCACGACGACGGTCGTGAGCGACATGCTGATGACGTTCGTGCCGAGTGCGGTGAGGCCGCCGTCGGCGAACACGAGCGCCTGCACGAGCAGCACGACCGCGACACAGAGCGCGCCCGTCCACGGTCCTACGAGCACGGCGGCGAGCGCGCCGCCGAGCAGGTGGCCGCTGGTACCGCCCGCGACCGGGAAGTTCAGCATCTGCACCGCGAAGACGAACGCCGCGACGAGTCCCGCCAGCGGGGCGGCCCGCTCGTCCAGTTCGGACCGCGCCCCGCGCAGGCACAGCGCGATCCCGACGGCGGCCACCACGCCGGCGCCGACCGAGGTCGGCGCGTCGATGAATCCGTCCGGTGCGTGCATCGGGCTCCGCTCGTCGTCGGGGGTCCCACTCAACCGCTTGTTGCGGAGAGTTCGCAAGAGAGTCCTCGTTACTGCGATCAGTTTGCAATACTGAGCAGGCAACACGTGCACCGGGGCGGAGCCGGGACAAGCTCCTCCACCCGCGCACGACACAGCGCGGCCGGCGCCCCCGGGAGGGACGCCGGCCGCGGTCGTGCGGTGGTGTGCGTCAGACGTTGACGCCGAAGTCGCGGGCGATGCCCGCCAGGCCGGACGAGTAGCCCTGGCCGACGGCGCGGAACTTCCACTCGGCACCGTTGCGGTACAGCTCGCCGAAGATCATCGCCGTCTCGTTGGACGCGTCCTCGGTGAGGTCGTAGCGGGCGACCTCGTTGTTGTTCGCCTCGTCCACGATGCGGATGAACGCGTTGCGCACCTGACCGAAGCCCTGCTTGCGGTTCTCGCCGTCGTAGATCGTCACCGGGAAGACGATCTTGTCGACCTCCTGCGGCACGGCCGGCAGGTTGACCTTCAGCGCCTCGTCGTCGCCCTCGCCCTCGCCGGTGAGGTTGTCCCCGGTGTGGGTGACCGAGCCGTCCGGGCTGGTGAGGTTGTTGAAGAAGACGAAGTGCTTGTCGCTGACGACCTTGCCGTTCGCGTCGAGCAGCAGCGCCGACGCGTCGAGGTCGAAGTCGTCACCCGTGGTGGTGCGTGCGTCCCATCCGAGACCGACGAGCACGTTGGTCATGCTCGGCGCTTCCTTGGTGAGCGAGACGTTGCCGCCCTTGCTGAGGCTGACGCCCATGGTGTGTGTCCTTCTCTCGTGTCGTGGTGGTGCGGGTACGTGGTGCGGGTGGGTGGTGCGGATCAGAGCTCGATCCCGGCCGGCGCGAGGCCGACCGCGTAGCAGGCATCCTTCACTGCTTTGGCCTGCTGCGCATCGATGACGGCGCTACACCTGCTGTGGACCAGCCGTGAGCCCGCCCTGCGCGGGGCCGCCGACCGTTTTGGCGGTGACCACCGGCGCGTCGATCGCGGGGGTGCCGTCGGAACCATCGCCGTGGGAACCGTTGCCGTCGGGACCGTCGCCGTCGTCCGCCGGCGGCTTCTTGACCGACAGCAGGATCGCGCCGCCGAGCACGGTGACGATGACGATGAGGCTCACCCAGGACGGGATCTCCGGGATGGACTTGTCGATCACCTTGTGGCCGGCCTGCATGATCAGCTTCACGCCGATGAAGGCGAGGACGATCGCCAGGCCCTTGCCGAGGTAGTGGAACTTGTCCAGAAGCCCCGACAGCAGGAAGTACAGCGCCCGCAGGCCCAGGATCGCGAACGCGTTGGACGAGTAGACGATGAACGCGTCGTCGCTGACCGCGAGCACGGCCGGCACGCTGTCGACGGCGAAGATGAGGTCGGCGGCCTCGATGGCCACGACCACCGCGAGCAGCGGGGTGGCGACGCGCTTGCCCGCCTCCTTCACGAAGAACTTGGTGCCGGCGTACTCGTCGCGAACCGGGATGAACTTGCGCATGAGCCGCAGCGCGAACGACTTCTCGGGCTCGTAGGTGTCGTCCTCGTCCTTGAGCAGCTTGTACGCGCTGTAGAGCAGGACGGCGGCGAAGCCGAACAGGATGGCGGTGAACTTGCTGACGATCGCCACGCCGGCGGCGAGGAAGATGCCGCGGAACACGAGCGCGCCGATGACGCCGTAGAACAGCACGCGGTGCTGGTACTCACGGGGCACCTTGAAGTAGCCGAAGATCAGCGCGAAGACGAACAGGTTGTCGACGGAGAGGCTCTTCTCGAGCAACCACGCCGTCGTGTACTCGACGCCGGCGTTCGTGCCGAGGCCTATGAACACGGCCGCGCCGAACAGCAGCGCGAGGGTGACCCAGACGGCCGACCACCAGGCGGCTTCCTTGAAGCCGATGATGTGGGCACCGCGGTGGGCGAGCAGGTCGACCGTCAACGCGATCACGACGATCGCGGCGAAGGCGAGCCAGGCCCAGAGGGGGACGTTCATGACGGCTCCTAGGTATTCGTACGGTGTCGCTGTCGTGTATCCCCAGTCTGGTTGCCGTCACCTCGCCAGAACCAGCGGATTCGCCGCCGATTAACGGACTCTTCATTGCCGGGTTCCGGCAAGTCATGGGTGTGACTCAAGCGGACGCTGTGGGCCAGCCCAGCAGCTGCGCACCCAGGACCGCGACGTGCAGGGTGAAGCGGTCCTCGGGCCGTTCCAGCGCGGTCCCCGTCAGCTCGCCGATGCGGTCGAGCCGGTAGGTCACGGCGCGCACGGACAGGTGCAGCGCCCGGGCGCAGGCGGCCGCGTTGCCGCCGGACGCGAACCACTGGGCGAGCGTGTCGAGCAGGGGCTGCGCGCCGCCGCGCGCCTCGCGCAGCGGCCCGAGGGTCGACTCGACCAGGTCGGTCAGCGTGGCGCGGTCGCGCAGCAGCATCTTGTAGACGAGCAGGTCGCGGGCATCGATGACCGGGCGCTCGAGTTCGAGCCGGGCGGCGAGCTCGAGCGCGTCCAGCGACTCGCGGTAGGACGACACGACGGCGTCCGCGCCGACCCCCGCCCGTCCCAGCCCGATGCGCCACGCACCCACCGGGCGCCGTCCGTCCCGGTGGGCGTCCAGCGTCTCGCCGAGCCGGCCCACGACCTGGTCGACGGCGGCCCGGTCGGGTGCGGCGAACACGACGACCAGCCGTCCCTCCTTGCTGGCCAGCAGCGCCTGCGCGTCGCCCTTGATGCCGGAGACCGCCCGCTCGAGCACGCCGATGAGCGGAATGCCGTCGTTGAACGCGCGCTCGGCGGCCACGGTGGCGACGGCGTGCGGCCCGGAGAGGTCGAGACCGAAGCCGTCCGCCCGGTGCAGCAGGCCGACCACGTCCGTGGCCCCACCGAGCAGGTCGTCGATGAACTCGCGGCGGGCCGACTCCTGCGCGCGCACGAGCGCGCGGCGGGCGAGCTGGTAACCCTCGGCGAGCGCGGCGACGACGTCGTCCGCCGCGTGCAGCATCACCTCGCCGGCGACGACCGTCCGCTGCGGGTCGTCCGCGGCCGACGCGACCGTCGGCAACCGCCGCCACAGCCGCCAGGCGCAGGAGAGGTAGAGATCCAGCAGCGCGCGCAGCGCCACGCCCTGCCGCGCCGCGCGCGCGCCGTGCGCCCGGTACTCGCGCACCACGGTGGCGGTCAGGGCCCGTCCGCTCGTCGCGGCGGCACTCACGGCGGGCAGGAAGTCGCCGAGCAGGTCGACCGGCACGCCGCCGGCGTCCTGGGAGCCCGCGCGCGCGATCTCGTCGAGCACGTCGGCGGCGACGGCAGGCTGGTCGGGCACCGTCCCATCCTGGCGCGTCACCCGGCGGCTGCGGCGGACATCCGCGCCCCGAGCCGGCGGACGGCGTCCGCGAGCTCGGGCGAGCCCTCGACGGTGAAGTCGGTGTCGAGGAAGCCCAGCCAGATGGCGAGGTCGCGGGCCGAGCGCGACCCCATGGTGAGCCGGCACCGCTCGGCGTCGAGCGGTTCGACACCGCCCTCGGCCCAGCCGCCCATCCGTTCGGTGACCACCTCGGCGGGCGCGTGGACGACGACCGTGGCACGGAACGGCTGCGACGCGGCCTTCGTCTTCTGCGCGACCCACGCGGCGACGTCCTCGGCGGGCAGCGGGCGCAGCGTGAACCGGTGGCCGACCGAGCGCAGTTCGGTGATGCGGTCGACGCGGAACGTACGCCAGTCGTCGCGCTCGAGGTCGTAGGCGACGAGGTACCAGCGGCGTCCCCAGTTCACGACGCGGTAGGGCTCGACGCGGCGTTCGGTCGCCGCGCCCTTCGCGTCGCCGTAGGCGAAGCGCAGGATCTCCCGATCGCGTGCGGCGGCCGTCATCGTGCCCAGCGCGGCACCGTCCAGCGACGGGGGCGTGCGCGCGCCGCGGTGCTCGACGCGGACGGTGAACGAGCCGATGGCGTCGACGCGGCGGGCGAGGCGTGCGGGCAGCACCTGCTGCAGCTTGGTGAGCGCCTGCAGCGACGACTCCTCGATGCCGGTCACCGCTCCCCCGGCGGCCGTCCGGAGGCTGACCGCGACCGCGACGGCCTCCTCGTCGTCGAGCAGCAGCGGCGGCATCGCCGTCCCGGCCGAGAGCCTGTAACCCCCGACGGCGCCGCGGGTGGCCTCGACCGGGTAGCCGAGCGTGCGCAGTCGCTCGATGTCGTTGCGGACGGTGCGGGTGCTGACGTCGAGCCGGCGCGCCAGCTCGGGTCCGGGCCATTCGCGCGGCGTCTGCAGCAGCGAGAGCAGTTTCAGCAGTCGTCCGGACGTCTCGGCCATGGCTGCGAGATTAGTCGGCAATGAGGAACGGAACGTGCCTAATGGGTTGGGAGGGTCCGTCCGTCGAACGAGAACGACCAACACCGGGAGATGACCGTGACCGCAACCCTGACCGCCCCGCCCGAACGGGTCGACGCCCCACCCGCCACCCCCACGGGCCGCCGCCGCTGGCTCGGCTTCGCGGCCATCCTCACCGCGATGATCATGAACATCCTCGACTCGACGATCGTGAGCGTGGCCGCGCCGTCGATCCAGGCCGACCTGCGGGCGTCGTCGTCGCAGCTCGAATGGATCGCCGCCGCCTACACGCTCGCCATCGCGGTCGGCCTGCTGACCGGCGGACGGCTCGGCGACCGCTACGGCCGCAAGCCGATGCTGATGATCGGGCTGACCGGGTTCGTGCTGTCGTCCGTCGCGTGCGCGTTCGCGTGGTCGCCGGAGACGCTCATCGCGG
Organism: Jatrophihabitans fulvus; assembly: GCF_054781375.1. Lineage (NCBI taxonomy): Bacteria > Bacillati > Actinomycetota > Actinomycetes > Jatrophihabitantales > Jatrophihabitantaceae > Jatrophihabitans > Jatrophihabitans fulvus. The sequence goes on along the minus strand of NZ_BAAGUN010000001.1, from coordinate 314,561 downwards.
CGCGCGTGCTGCAGGGCCTGTCGGCCGCGCTGCTCACGCCGCAGACCTTCGGCCTGGTGCGTGACCTCTTCGGTCCCGCCGAGATCGGCAAGGCGTTCGCGGCCTTCGGTCCGTGCATCGGTCTGTCGACCGTCGCAGGTCCGGTCGCGGCCGGCCTGCTCATCGAGTGGGACCCGTTCGGGTCCGACTGGCGCGCGGTGTTCCTCATCAACGTGCCGCTCGGCGCGTTCGCGCTCTGGATGGCCGGACGCGTGCTGCCCGAGGGCCGCGGATCGCGCACGATCCGGCTCGACGCCGTCGGCACCGGGTTGATGGCGGTCGTCGCGTTCCTGCTGGTCTTCCCGCTCGTCGACGGTCGCGCGCTGGGCTGGCCGACGTGGCTGTTCGTCGTGATGGCGCTGGCCGCACCGCTGCTCGCCGCCTTCGTCGTGCAGCAGCGCCGTCGCACCCGTGACGGCCGGACCCCGCTCATCGAGGTCAGCGTCCTGCGCAAGCGTTCCTACGTGTCGGGCATCGTCTTCGTGCTCGTGTTCTTCGGCGCCATCGTCGGCTTCTCGCTGGTCGTCGGGCTGTTCCTGCAGGTCGGCCTGGGCAGGACCGCGCTCGACGCGTCGCTCTACCTGATGGCGCTGGCCGTCGGCACCGTCGTCGGTTCCGGCGTCGGTGCGTGGGCGGCGACCGCGGTCGGCCGTCCGATCCTGCACGTCGGCCTGGCGATCATGGCCGTCGGCACGGTCGTGCTGCTGGCGTCGCTGCACGGCAACGACCGGCCCGGGTTCTGGGCGCTCGTGCCGGGGCTGTTCGTCTTCGGCGCCGGCATGGGCCAGATCTTCGTGCCGCTGTTCAGCATCATCACCGGCCAGATCGAGGACCACGAGGTGGGATCGGCGTCCGGCCTGCTCGAGTCGCTGCAACAGCTCGGTTCGTCGCTCGGCGTCGCGGTGCTCGCCACGCTGTTCTTCTCACGCTTCGCCCTCGAGGACGGCGGCCCCCGCGCAGCCGTCGCCGCCGGACGCCACGTCGACGCGATCGAGACGACGTTGTGGGTGACGCTCGCGCTGCTCGTGGTGGCGTTCCTCGTCGGCTGGCTGCTCCCCCGCCGCGCCCGCGAGGAGTTCACCCCCGCCGCCTGACCCGTCCCCGAGGACCGTCGAGTGGCGCGAAAAGGCTCGAGTGGCGCGGAATTCCGCGCCACTCGAGCCTTTTCTGCGCGACTCGCCAGATGTGGGGGGCGGGTCAACCGAGGCGGACGGCGGCCTGGCGCAGCATCGAGGCGACGGTGACACGGTGTCCGGGCGCGACCGGCACCCACAGCGCGCGGGCGGCGCGGGTGTCGAACGTCAGGGCGGTGGTGAACCGGACGGCCGTCCGGTCACGTTCGAGGGAGAGCCCGAGCCGGGCGTCGAAACCCCAGCGGGACCGGGCGCCCAGCAGCACCTCGTCCTCGCCGTCGTGGACGATCGGCCATCCGTGCACGTTGTCCGGCGCGTGGGTGCGTCCCAGACGCAGTCCGAGCACCCGCCAGCCGGGCGGCAGGGCGAGCCGGTACAGCGGCATCGACCGCTCGATCACCTCGCGCATCCAGTGCACCGCCGGGTGCCCGGTGGGTCGTTCGAGGGTGAGCACGTGCGCGTCCGCGTACGACCGCGCGGACAGGTGGTGGGTCGTCGTCACGCTCACCGGCGTCACCCTACGGGTTCTGCACACGGGCGTTGTCACAACTGCGTCCAGACCGCCTGCCACGCCTGCTCGGCGGCCCCGACGAGGGGGCCGTCCTCGCCGAGTGCGGCGGGCACGACGCGGGGCGGGTCGGCGCGGTGGTCGGTCATGAGGCCGTCGACGTAGGCGTCGTGCACCGCGTCGGGCTGCGCGGCGAGGATGTCGGCGCCCGTGCCGCCCACCGTGAGCACCTCGGGGTCGAGGGCGTTGGCGAGCCCGGCGAGGCCACGTCCGAGCGCGGTCGCGATGGCGGCGACGGCCCGTTGCGATGCCTCGTCGCGGGCGGCGGCCACGCGGGCGGTGAAGGCGACGGGGTCGCGCGGTTCACGGCGGCCGAGCAGCCGGGCCAGCGCGGCGCCGTCGACGCTGGTGCCCCAGCACCCCCGGGCCCCGCAGGCGCACCGCACCTGCGGGTCGCCGAAGGGCATGTGGCCGAACTCGCCGCCCAGCCCGTGCGCGCCGGTGAGCACCCGGCCGCCGTCGACGACCGCCCCGCCGATGCCGGCGAGCACCCGCACGTGCACCGACAGGCCCGCGCCCGCCGCCGCCCCGCGGGACGCCTCGGCCGCGCCCGCCAGGGTGGCGTCGTTGCCTGCCGCGAAGGCGGGAGCCGTCCGCCAGACGGTCGTGAGGTCCAGATCGCGCCACGACGCGCCGGTGGCATGCCCGACGCGCGTTCCGACGACCGTGCCGGGCGCCGCGACGCAGATGCCCCGCACGCGAGGTCCGAAGCGCCGGCGCAGCCGGGTCACCGCGCGCGCCACCTCGGCCAGGGCGGCGGGCCCGTCGAGGTCGTCGAACGCACCCTCGGCGTCGGCGACCGCCTCGCCGCCCAGCTGCGTGGCCCGCAGCTTCCAGCGCTCCTGCGTCAGGCTGAGCGCCAGCACCAGGGGGCCGTCCGGATGCGGCAGCAGCACGGTGGTCGGGCGGCCACGCCCGCCCGTGCGTTCGGCGGGTTGCTCGCACACGAGGCCGGCGGCGGTGAGCTGGGCCACCGCCTCGGCGGCGGCGCCGGTGCCGATGCCCACCCGCTGCGCGGCCACGGCCCGGGTGACGCCCGGCGCGGCATGGACGGCGGCGAGCAGCTCACCGGCGCGCGGTGAGACCGGCATCGCACCGCCTCCGTCCGTAATTGACTCTGACTTCGAGTATATTCACGGCAGTGAGTTACCGCGTCGCCGGACGTACCGGCCGCACCCTGCCGCTGTGGCCCCTCGTCGCCCTCGCCATGGGCTCGTTCGCGTTCGTGACCGCCGAGACCCTGCCCGTGGGCCTGCTGCCGCAGATCGCCGACGGGCTGGACGTGAGCGAGGCACGGGTCGGGCTGCTGCTCACCACCTACGCCGCCGTCGCCGCCGTCACCACGATCCCGCTGACCGCCCTCACCGTCGGCTTCCGGCGCGACCGGCTCATCGCCGGCTGCCTCGCCGTGTTCGCGCTGGCGCAGGTGCTCGCAGCCGTTGCGCCGACCTTCGAGGTGCTCACCGCGGCCCGGCTGATCGCGGCGCCCGTGCACGGCATCTTCTGGGCGGTCGTCGCCCCCGTGGCCGCGCGTCTCGCTCCCGCCCACCTCGCCGGACGGGCCACCTCACTGGTGTTCGTCGGCAGCTCGATCGCGCTCGTCGCCGGAGTGCCGCTGGGCACCGCCCTCGGCCAGGCCACCACCTGGCGCGTGGCCTTCGCCGTGCTCGGCGGCCTGGGCGCGCTCGCCGCGGTGGCCGTGCTCGTGCGCCTGCCCCGTCTCGACCCGGTCGACGAGAACCGCGCGACCGCCACCCGCATCCGCGCCGCCGTCGCGGCGGTCGCCGATCGCGGCGTCGCCCGCGTGTGCCTGGTGACGGTGGTGGTCGTCATCGGCCACTTCGCCGCGTACACCTACATCGCGCCGCTGGTCGAACGCGCCGGCGGGCTGGACGGGTTCGCCCTGAGCGCACTGCTGCTCGGCTTCGGCGTCATGGGCCTGGCGGGGACCATCACCGTCGGGCGGGTCGTCGACCGGCACCCGGGACCCGTCCTCGCGGGCTTCGTCGCCGTCGCAGCGGTCTCCGTCGCCGTGCTGGCCACGACCTCCGGACCCGCCGTCACCGTCGTCGCGGCCCTGCTGTGGGGCATCGGCTTCTCGGCCGTCCCGGTGTCGCTGCAGTCGGCGATCCTGCGGGTCGCGCCGCAGGGCCAGGACACCGCCTCCGCGGTCTACGTCGTGGCGTTCCAGATCGGCATCGGCGGCGGCGCGTTCCTGGGCGAGCGCATCGTCGGAGCGGGCGGGCTCGGCGTGGTGCCGCTCGTCGCCGCCGGCACCGCCCTCGCCGCGACCGTGCTTGTGATCACGTCCCGGCGGGTGTTCCCCGTCCGCATCGAGCAGCCAATGGTCGCGACGGCCGACGCCGCCGACGCCCGCTGCGTGCCGGCGCACTGATCACGCACCGTCCGGCGAGGCGGTTTCGAGAACAGGGCCCGCCGGGATACTGAGCGGCGTGACGAACCCGCTTCACGACCTCGCCGGCCGTCTCGGGGTCGACGCCGAGGTGTGGAGCTGGCAGGGCGAGCACTCGGCCGTCCCCGAGTCGACGTTGCGCGCGGTGCTCGGCGCGCTCGGCGTCGATGCGTCCGACGACGACGCCGTCCGTCGCGCACTCGACAGCCGCGACCACGACCGTCCGCTGCCGGTCTACGTCGTCGCTCGCGAAGGCGACGACACCAGCGTGCCGGTCGGCGGCGGCGAGGTGGCGCTCGAGACCGAGGACGGCGGGATCGTGCCGCTGGCCGTCGTCGACGGCCGCGCGACGTTGCCGACCGACCTCCCGGTCGGCTACCACCGGTTGGTGTCGGACGGTGCGGCGTGCACCGTCATCCGCCCCCCTCGGCGGCTGTCGCTGCCCGACGGCCTGGACCGCGAACCCGGCTGGGGTTTCGCCGCGCAGCTGTACAGCGTGCGGTCGCGGCGCTCGTGGGGCATCGGCGACCTCGGCGACCTGACGACGCTCGCGACGTGGTCGGCGCGCGACCACGGCGCCGACTTCGTGCTCGTCAACCCGCTCCACGCCGCGGCCGTGCACCACCCGCTCGAGCCGTCGCCGTACCTGCCGACGACGCGGTCGTTCGCGAACCCGCTCTACCTGCGGGTCGAGGACGTCCCCGGCTACGACGCGCTGCGGGAGCAGGTCGACGCGCTGGCCGCGCCCACCCGCGAGCCGGCGCCGGACGGCCTGCTCGACCGCGACACCGCCTGGGACGCCAAGCGGCAGGCGCTGCAGCTGCTGTTCGAGCTGCCGTCCGACCGTGCCTCGTTCGACGCGTACCGCGACCGCGAGGGCCGTCCGCTGCAGGACTTCGCGACCTGGTGCGCACTCGACGAGACCTACGGCGAGCCGGACGCGTGGCCGGCAGAGCTGCGACGGCCCGACTCCCGCGAGGTGGCGGCGTTCGCCGACGAACACGCCGAGCGGGTGACGTTCTTCGCGTGGCTGCAGTGGCTGCTCGACGGGCAGCTGACCGCAACGCAGCGGGCCGCGCGCGAGGCCGGCATGCGGGTCGGGATCGTGCACGACGTGGCGGTGGGCGTGAGTCCGACCGGCGCCGACGCCTGGGCCCGCCGGGCCGACCTCGCGACGAGCGTGACCGTCGGCGCTCCCCCGGACGCGTACTCGCAGACCGGGCAGGACTGGGACCAGCCGCCGTGGCGTCCGGACCGGCTCGCCGAGCTGGCCTACGCGCCGTTCCGGGAGCTGTTCGCGACGGCGCTGCGGCACAGCGGCGGACTGCGGGTCGACCACGTGATCGGCCTGTTCCGGCTGTGGTGGATCCCGCGCGGCCGTCCGGCCCGCGAGGGCACCTACGTGCACTACGACCACGACGCGCTGACCGGCATCCTCATGATCGAGGCGCAGCGGGCCGGGGCGGTGATCATCGGTGAGGACCTCGGCAACGTCGAGCCGTGGGTGCGCGACTACCTGCGCGAACGGGGCGTGCTGGGCACGTCGATCCTCTGGTTCGAGTACGACGGCGACGGGCGTCCGCTGCCGCCGGAACGCTGGCGCGAGCTGTGTCTCGCGTCGGTGACCACGCACGACCTGCCACCGACCGCCGGTTACCTCGCGGGCGACCACGTGCGGCTGCGCGACCAGCTGGGGCTGCTGACCGTGCCGGTGGCCGACGAGCTCGCCCGCGACGCCGCCGAGCGGGAGCGTTGGCTGGGCGTGCTGCGCGGCGCGGGTCTGCTGCCGGACGGCGACGTCGGGACGGAGCAGATCGTGACCGCGCTGCACCGGGCCCTGCACCGCGCCCCGTCCGTGCTGCGCTGCGCGGCCCTCGTCGACGCCGTCGGCGACCGGCGCATCCAGAACCAGCCCGGCACGACCCAGGCGCAGCACCCGAACTGGCGGGTGCCGCTGAGCGGGCCGGACGGCGAACCGATGCTGCTCGAGGACGTCGTCGACGACCCGCGTGTCGCCCGGCTCGCCCGGGTGATGCGCGAACGCCAGTAGGGTGCGGGGACGACACCCGAATCGCCCCAGGAGTTGAGCACCCCCTCGTGGTCCTGTCCGTCATCGGACTCGCCGCCGTCCTGGTCCTGACGCTCGGCACCGCATTGTTCGTCGCGGCCGAGTTCTCCCTCGTCGCGGCCGACCGGTCCGAGCTCGAGACCGCCAAGCGTGGCGGCGACCGGGCCGCCGGGCGCGCGCTGGCCGCCGTCCGCCGGTTGTCCTTCCAGTTGTCCGGCGCCCAGCTCGGCATCACCATCACGACGCTCGTCGTCGGCTTCCTCGCCGAGCCGTCGATCTCCGACCTGCTCCAGCCCGTGCTGACCGGCGTCGGCCTGCCCGGCGCGGCCGCCGACACCGTGGGCGTGATCGTCGCCCTGATCGTGGCCACGGTGCTGCAGATGGTCGTCGGCGAGCTCGTGCCGAAGAACTGGGCCATCGCCCGCCCGACCCCGGTCGCGCGTCGCGTCGCCGCGCCGATGGGACTGTTCACCGCCGCGTTCCGTCCGCTGATCGCCGCGTGCAACGGGCTCGCCAACGTCGTCGTGCGGCGGCTGGGCATCGAACCGCAGGAGGAGCTGCGCTCGGCGCGCTCGGCCACCGAGCTCGGCAGCCTGGTGCGCACGTCGGCCGAGCAGGGCACGCTGCCCGGCGCGACCGCGCAGCTGCTCGCCCGTTCGCTGACGTTCGGCGACCGGGTGGCCGGCGAGGTGATGACGCCGCGCAACCGCGTCGTCGAGCTCGCCGAGACCTCCTCGGTGACCGCGCTGCTCGACGCCGCCCGCGAATCGGGTCACTCGCGCTTCCCCGTCGTGCGGGTCGTCGACGGGCTCGCCGACATCGACGACGTCGCCGGCGTCGTGCACGTCAAGCAGGCCCTGCTGGTGCCGCCGCAGCAGCGCGACACGACACCCGTCCGCACCCTCGCCTCGACCCTGCCGCAGGTGCCCGAGCAGCTGCGCCTCGGACCGCTGCTGGGGCAGCTGCGGCGATCGGGACTGCAGCTCGTGCTCGTCGTCGACGAGTACGGCGGCACCGCCGGCATCGTCACCCTCGAGGACGTGGTCGAGGAGCTGGTCGGCAACGTGCAGGACGAGTACGACGATCCGACCGACGCCGCCGACCGTCCGCGGACACCGCGGGTCGCCGGCGACGTGCCGGTGTCGTTGTCCGCGCGGCTGCGCATCGACGAGGCGGCCGACGCCGTGCCCGGCTTCGACGCACCGGACGGCCCGTACGACACGCTCGCCGGTCTGCTGCTCGCCCGGCTCGGCCGCCTTGCCGAGCCCGGCGACGCCGTCGAGGTCGACGGCTGGGTGCTCACCGCCACGGAGACCGACGGCAACCGCATCGAGACCGTCACCCTGCGGCCGTCCCCGGACGGCGACGCGTGACCGCGCTCGGCCTCGCCGCCGCGGTGCTGCTGCTGCTCGGCAACGCGTTCTTCGTCGGCGCCGAGTTCGCGTCCGTCAGCGTGCGCCGCGCGCAGATCGAGCCGCTCGCCGAGGCGGGGAGCAGACGGGCCCGCCGCGTGCTCGACGCGCTCGGGCGGGTGTCGATGCTGCTCGCCGGAGCGCAGCTCGGCATCACGCTGTGCTCGCTCGGCCTCGGTGCCGTCGCCGAGCCTGCGGTCGCCGTGATCTTCGAGGACCTGCTGCACCTCGTGCACGTCCCCACCGGCTTCTCGCACCCGATCGCGTTCGCGGTCGCCCTCGCGCTCGTCGTGCTGCTGCACATGGTGCTGGGCGAGATGGTGCCGAAGAACATCGCGCTCGCCAGCTCGGAGCGCGCCGCGATCGTGCTGGTGCCGGCCCTCGACACGTTCGTACGCAGCACTCGCGCCGTCATCGGCAGCCTCAACGCGCTCGCCAACGGGGTGCTGGCGCTGTTCGGCATCCACGCGCAGGACGAACTGAAGTCGGCCTACACGCCCGAGGAACTCGCCGACATCCTCGCCGAGTCGCGCAGCGAGGGATATCTCGACGCCGGTGAGCACCAGCGGCTGACCCGCGCGCTGTCGTTCGGCGAGCGCACCGCCCGCGACGTCGTCATCCCGCTCGACGACGTCGTCACCGTGGCCGCCGACGTCACGCCACCGCAGCTGCAGCACGTCGCTGCCGACACCGGCTTCTCACGCTTCCCGCTGCGCGACGGCGACCGGTTGATCGGGTTCGTGCACGTCAAGGACGCCCTCGTCGGCGGCGGCGCCGACGACGCGCCTCTCGCGCCGCGCTTCCTGCGCCGCATGCCGCAGGTCGACGTGACCACGCCCCTGCCCGACGTGCTCACCGCCCTGCGCCGCGCCCGCAGCCACATGGGAACGGTGGTGGCCGACGGCCGCAGCATCGGCGTCGTCGCCCTCGAGGACGTCGTCGAGCAGGTCGTCGGGTAGGGACTCAGGGCGCCGGCCGCCAGCGCACCGGCACCGACGCCGGCTTGCGGAACACCAGGCCGGTCGCGGCGACCGGCGCCTCGAGCCGCAGTCCCGGCAGCCGGTCGAGCACCGTCTCGAGCGCGACCCGCGTCTCGAGCCGGGCCAGGTCCATGGCGACACAGGCGTGCGGTCCGCGGGCGAAGGCGAGCTGCGACCGCACATTCGCGCGGTCGAACGCAAAATCGTCCGGCCGGTCGAACACGGCCGGGTCGCGATTGGCCGCGGCGACCGACACTCGCACGAGATCGCCCCGGCGGACGGGCGCGCCGAACAGGTCGGCGTCCGCGGTCGCGTACCGGTCGACCACGGCGGCGGCGGGCTCGAGCCGCAGCGACTCCTCGACGGCGACGGGTACGAGCGTCCGGTCGGCGGCGACCTGCGCGGCCCGCGCCGGCTCGGACAGCAGGTGCACGAGCAGGTTCGCGATCATGCCCTCGGTCGTCTCGATGCCGCCGAACATCATGACGGCGGCGTTGCTGACGATCTCGTCCTCGGCGAGCGTGCCGCCGGCGGCGGCGAGCAGCGGCGAGCGTCCCGCCCGCAGACCGGCGCGCACCGCGTCGCCGAGGTCGGCGACGGCAGCCCGCTCGGGACCGTCCGGCTGCTGTCCGGCGCTGAGCGCGGTCACCGCGGCGACGATCGCGGTGTACCAGCGCAGCACCTCCGCGGCGTCGACCTCGAGGCCCAGCGCGTGCGCGACCACGGCCACCGCGAGCGGCCCGGCGAGCGTCGCGCGCAGGTCGGCGTGCCCGTCCGCCTCGACCCGCGCGACGAGATCGGCGGCAAGCGTCCGCGTGACGTCTCCGTAGCGCTGCTCGAGTTCGGCGGCGCGGAACGGCGGTCCGAACGGCGAGCGGTGGCGACGGTGCTCGGGCCCGTCCGTCGACAGCATGCTGGGGCCGACGACCTGGGCGGTGCTGAAGCGCGGGTCGTCGACGGTGAACCGGCCCGCGTCGCGCATCACGGCCAGGGCCGCCGCATGACCGACCACGAGCCACCCGTCGAGCGCGGGCACGTGCACGACCGGGCCGGCCTCGCGGACCCGGGCGAGCGCCGCCGCCGCGCCGGGGCCCGACAGGTCGTCGAGAGACAGGTCTGCCGTGGTCACCCGCCGCACGCTACGACCCGCCCCGGCAGAATCCGTGCGTGCCCTCCGACTGCCCCGGCCCGCCCCGCTTCGTGACCGCTCCCGACGGGGTGCGGCTGGCGTACCGCGAGCTCGGCGACGGGCCGGCCGTGGTGCTGCTGCACGGCTTCTTCTCCAGCGGCGTGGCGGGCTGGCTGAAGCCGGGACACGCGCAGCGACTGGCCGGCGCCGGACGCCGGGTGATCGTGTGCGACCTGCGCGGGCACGGGCGCAGCGACCGTCCGACGGGGCCGGACGCCTACCGTCCGGACGGGCTCGTCGACGACGTGCTCGCGGTGGTCGACGCTCTCGGACTCGAGCGGTTCGCGGCCGCCGGGTACTCGCTCGGCTCGCGCATCGTCGCGCGGCTCATGCTGCGGGGTGCGGCGGTCGAGCGCGCGGTGCTCGGCGGGCAGGGGCTGGCCACGATGTCGTCGGTGCCCGGGCGGTCCCGGGGCGGGTTCCTCGCTCCGCTGCTGCGCGACGACCCACCCCGACCGGACGAGCTCACCACCGCCCAGCGCTGGTTCGTCGCGCAGTGGAACCGTCGCGCGGAGGACGAGCGCGCCGCGTTGCGGCGACTGCTCCTGTCGTCACTGCCCACGCCCGCCGCGCAGCTGCGCGCCATCACCGTCCCGACGCTCGTGGTCACCGGCAGCGAGGACGGCCCGGTCGACGGGCGCGCGCTCGCGTCCGCGTTCGGCAACGGCGTCTTCGCCGAGGTGCCGGGCGACCACATCCGCGCGGCGGGACGCCCGACCTTCGGTGACCAGCTGGTCGGGTTCCTTCAGGCGCGGACGAACTCGTAGTCGTCGGGCTTCACGTCGGCCGCCCGCCGCGCGTACTCGCGCATGTAGCCGGGCCAGTTGGTGACGATGCGGCCCGACTCGTTGCGGTACCAGGAGTCGCACTCGAGCCAGGCCGTGCCGGCGAAGCGGTTCTGCACCTCGCGGTCGGTGGCCGCCTCGACGTCGGGACGCACGTCGAGCGCCGCCCGGCGCTCGTCCGCCAGCTGCACCGCACGGCGCACGTACCCGGCCTGCGCCTCGAGGAAGTGGATGATCGAACCGCCCGAGGTGTTCGTGTTCGGCCCGTACATGACGAACAGCGACGGGAAGCCCGGCACCGACAACCCGAGGTGTGCGTGCGCGCCCTGTTGCCAGGCGTCCTCGATGGTGACGCCGTCCCGGCCGGTCACCCGCATCGGCAGCATGAACGCCGTGGTGCGGAAGCCCGTGCCGTAGATGACGCAGTCGACCTCGTGGACGCGACCGTCGGCGGTGCGCGGCCCGTCCGGCGTCATCTCGACGATGGGGTCGGTCACGACCTCGACGTCGTCGCGCTGCAGCGTCGGCAGCCAGAACGAGCTGAAGAGGATGCGCTTGCAGCCGAAGCGGTAGTCGGGCCAGACCTTGCGCCGCGCCTCCGGGTCGCGCAGCTGCATGCGCATGAACAGGGCCGACCAGAGCCGGCCGAGGCGGCCGGCCGTCCGGGGGTGCCGGATCCAGAACGTCAGCAGCTCGGTGTACTCGAACAGCGCCAGCCGGTACAGCCGCCGCAGCAGCGACGAGCGCCGCAGGACGGCGCCGACCGGGCCGGCGAACGCGTGGTTGCGCCGCGGCAGGAACCAGTTGCCGGTGCGCTGGAAGACGGTGGTGTGCCCGGCCGCCTCCGCCACCGGCGGCACGAACTGCACCGCGCTCGCGCCGGTGCCGATCACGGCGACCCGCTTGCCGGTGAGGTCGTAGTCGTGGTTCCAGCGGGCGGAGTGGAACGCGGTACCGCGGAAGGTGTCGAGGCCGGGCAGCCGCGGCAGCGCGGGCTGGTTCAGCTGGCCCACCGCGAGCACGACCGCGTCCGCCTGCAGGTCGCCGGCGGTGTCGGTGCGGACCGTCCAGGTCGCGGACGTCTCGTTCCACTCGCAGGCGGTCACGCGGACGTTCGTCCGCACGCGCCGGGTGATGTCGTACTTGTCGGCGACCCCGCGCAGGTAGCCGAGGATCTCGGGCTGCGGCGAGCACAGGCGCGACCAGTGGGCCGGCTGCTCGAACGAGTAGCTGTACAGGTGACTGGGCACGTCGCACGCGGCGCCCGGGTAGGTGTTGTGGTGCCAGGTGCCGCCGATGCCGTCGGACGCCTCGAGCAGCGTCACGTCGTCGAAGCCGTGCGACGTCAGCTCTATCGCCGCCGCGATGCCACCGAACCCTGCGCCCACCACCACGATCCGCATCGTCCGAACCTAACGGTACGGAGGCGCCGGCGGCTGCGGCGTTCGTTACCCGAAGCGCAGGTCGGTCGCGCCGCTGCCGACCGCTCCGGCGGCACCGAAGACGGCGGTCCTGAGTTTCGCGTTCAGGGTGCGGGCAGCACTGCGCGTCCAGTCGACGGTGTAGCGGCTGTACTGGCGGCTGGACGGGCTGCCGCCACCGGCCTGCGGATCGCCGACGACGAACACGGTCGAGACCGCGGCGCCGGCGATGCTGCCGGTGACGAGCTTGGTGCGCGAGTCGATCGCCAGCTTGCTGATCACGACCGTGGACGAGCCCCGCACCAGGCGCAGCGTCCCCGTCTCCCTCGCGGCGTACTCGCCGGACGACTCGACGAAGCTGCCGCTCGCGATCGGGAACCGCAGCACCGTCCGCGCGTAGGTCGCGGGCCGGCCGCTGCCGACGCGGACGCCGGCGTTCGCGAACTGCGTCACCGCAGCGGACGTCAGGTCGACGCTCACCGAGCCGCCGGTGACGGCGCGCGGCGCGGCCTCGGCCGTGGGCGAGGCGAGCACGGCACCGCCGGCACAGAGCACGACGGCAGTGGCGGCGACCAGACGGGTGTGCACGGGCACGGCGGACCTCCGGGAGCATCGCGAACCCAGAGCCGCGACTTAACGCAAAACATATATCGCTGTGAGTGACGGCGCACCGTGCTGCGCCGAATTCGCGGCACAGAGCACGAGAAACGCCGACGGACCGTGCGAAATGCGTCCGATCCGGGCATGACTGTGCGGCAGATGTGCACGACGAGCCAGTGGGGGTCACGGCGATGCGGCGTTCGGCGGCGGTCATCGGAACAGCGGTTCTGCTCGGGTCCGGCGCGGTGGCGGCCGGCCCGCCCGCTGCCGCCGCCCCGCGGGAGCCGAAGCAGGCGGTGGCCGTCGGCTCCGGCGGCGCGGTCGCGTCCGCCGACCTCGACGCGAGCCGTGTCGGCATCTCGGTGCTGCGGCGCGGTGGCAACGCGATCGACGCCGCCGTCGCCACCGCGGCGGCGCTCGGGGTCACCGAGCCCTACGTCGCCGGACCGGGCGGCGGCGGGTACATGGTGATCTACCTGGCGAGACAGCACCGCGTCGTGACGATCGACGGACGCGAGACCTGCCCGGCCGGCTGCACGTCGACCCGCTTCGTCGACCCGTCCACCGGGAAACCGCTGCCGTTCGAGCAGGCACGCCGCAGCGGCCTGTCCGTCGGCGTCCCCGGCATGGTCGCGACCTGGGCCAAGGCCACCCGGCTCTACGGACGCGACTCGTTCGCCGCCAATCTGCGTCCGGCCGCCGCACTGGCGCGACGGGGGTTCACCATCGACACGCAGTTCCGGCAGCAGACCGAGGCGTCGCTGCCGGCGCTGCGCTCGTTCACCAGCACCCGCAAGCTCTTCCTGACCGCGTCGGGCGACCCGTTGCCGGCGGGCAGCACGCTGCGCAACCCCGACCTCGCCCGCACGTACGACCAACTCGCGAAGTACGGCCCGTCGTACCTGTACGACGGCGCCCTCGGACGTGACGTCGTCCGCGCCGTCGACAATCCCCCGGTGGCGGCCGGGCAGAGCGAATTCCCGATCCGCAAGGGCGACCTCACTTCGCGCGATCTCGCGCATTATCGAGCACTGTCGCAGGCACCGACCCACGTGACGTACCGCGGCCGCGACATCTACGGCATGGCGCCGTCGTCGTCCGGCGGCATCACGGTGGGCGAGGCGCTGAACATCCTGAAGACGTTCCCGCTCGCGAAGCGGTCGACGGCGGACGTGCTGTTCCGCTACCTCGAGGCGTCCCGGCTCGCGTTCGCCGACCGCAATGCCTACATCGGCGACCGGCGCTACGTCGACGTGCCACAGCGGGGCCTGCTCGACCCGGCGTACGCCCGCACCCGCGCCTGCCTGATCCAGGACAAGGCGCTCGCGTCCCCGGTCGACCCGGGCAACCCGTTCCGGCCCTACGGCGGGTGCGGCTCCACGCGGGCGCAGAAGATGACCGACAACGAGGGCCGCGAGACCAACCACCTGGTCACCGCAGACAAGTGGGGCAACGTCGTCAGCTACACCAACACCATCGAGCAGCTCGGCGGCAGCGGCATCACGGTGCCGGGCCGCGGCTTCCTGCTCAACAACGAGCTGACCGACTTCACCTTCGCGCCGGCGACGCCCGGCGCGTACGACCCGAACCTGCCCGCGGCGGGGAAGCGGCCGCGCTCGAGCATGTCGCCGACGATCGTGCTGCGCAAGGGCAGGCTCGACTTCGCGGTCGGCTCCCCCGGTGGCGCGACGATCATCACGACGGTGCTGCAGATCCTCGTGAACCACATCGACCTCGGCATGTCGTTGCCCGCCGCCATCGCCGCGCCCCGGGTGTCGCAGCGCAACGCCACCGCGAGCGAGGCGGAGCCCGCGTTCTACGACAGCTCGTTGCGCCGCACGCTCGAGTCCCGGTACGGCGAGAAGTTCACCGAGCTGACCGGCTCTCCCCTGCCGCTCAAGTCGTGGATCGGTAACGCGACGGGCCTGCAGGCGCTCGGTGGTGGGCAGTACCTCGCCGCCGCCGAGCCCGTCCGCCAGGGTGGTGGCAGCGCCCTGGTCGTCCGGCCTCGGTAGGCGCGCGGTCGGTGCCCCCGGCGGGCTCGTGACATCGTCGGCCCATGCCTTTGCGTCGCAGCGCCCTCGTCACCGGTGCCGGTTCGGGGATCGGTCTTGCGTCGGCCGTCGCCCTCGCCCGCGCCGGTGTCGACCTCACGCTCGTCGGCCGCCGGACGGACGCGCTGCGCGCGGCCGCCGACGCGATCCCCGGGGTCGAGGTGGCCGTCGCCGCGGGCGACATGGCGTCCCCGGACGATCCCGTCCGCGTCGTCGACGAGCACGTCGAACGCTTCGGCGGCATCGACGGGTTCGTCGCCGCGGCCGGCGCGTGGGAGTCGACCCCGCTCGTCGACATGACCGCCGCCGCCTGGGACGCGACACTCGACGTCCACCTGCGCGGCGCGGTGCTCGGGGCCGGACGGGCGGCGCGCCGCATGACGTCCGCCGGGCACGGCCGCATCGTGCTGGTGTCCTCGGTGAACGGCTCCGCGTCCGAGCCGAACACGTCCGCCTACAGCGCGGCGAAGACCGCGGTCGTGAGCGTCGCCCGGTCCCTGGCCGTCGAGCTCGCCGACTCGGGCGTCACCGCCAACGCCGTCGCGCCCGGGTGGGTCGACACCCCGATGACCCACGACGACCTCGTCGCGTCGTCACCGGACGCACTGCGGCGGCTCAACCCGCAGGCCCGCTTCGGGCGCGCGGACGAGATCGCGGAGGTCGTCCGGTGGCTCGTCCTCGACGCGCCGCTGTTCCTCACCGGGTCGACGCTCGTCGTCGACGGCGGTCAGTTGGCGTCCGCGCCGCTGCCCTGACCTTCGGTTCGGCGCCCTACGCGACAGTGCATCACCTGCCGGGTGACACGCCGCCGGTCGGCCGGGCCGCGCTTCACCGACGACCCGTCAACCGAGTCCGAGCGCCGCACCGACCGCCGTGATCGATTCGGCGGTGATGGGGTCCAGGACGAGCTGCACCTCGTCCGCGCCGGCGTCGGCCAGCTGCTCGAGGTGCCGCGCCAGCGTCGCCAGCGGCACCGGGGCGGGGTCGTCGCCGTGGCCGGTGCCGGTGAGCCGTCCGGTGCCGTCCGGCAGCTGCACCAGCACCGCTGCGCTGGCGGCGACCTCGCCGGGCAGGCGGCCCGCCTGCACCGCTGCCTCCTCGACGCGGTCGCGGACGGCCGCGAAACCCTCGACGGTGTTGCCGTAGTCCGCCCACCAGACGTTCCAGGCATCGACGTGGGGCAGCGTGATGCCGAGCATGCGCGGCCCGATCGACCCCACCATCAGCGGCGGGCCACCCGGCCGCACCGGGCGCGGGTCGAGCACACACTCCGCGACATCGTGGAACTCGCCATGGAAATCGCACCGGCCCTCACGGACGAGCCCGCGCACGATCGTGAACGCCTCCGCGAAACGCGCGACCCGGCGGTCGTAGGGGAAGCCGAAGGCCGCGTACTCCCGCTCGTTCCACCCCGCACCCAGCCCGAGGACGAGCCGTCCGCCGGACACCGCGTCGACGGTGGCCGCGAACTTGGCGAGCATCGCGGGGGCGTGGAAGCCGGTCGAGGCGACCAGCGGCCCGAGCCGCACGCGCTCGGTGACCGCGGCGAGCGCGGCCAGCGACGTCCAGACCTCCCACGGTCCGCGCACGCTGCCGTCCGGCAGCTCGTGCAGCAGGTGGTCGCCGAGCCAGATCGAGTCGAACCCGACGGCCTCGGCCGTCCGCGCCATCGCGACCATCTCCGGCCACGGCACCGGACGCTCCACCTCGGGCAGCTGCACCCCGACGCGGAGGCTGGTCATCAGACGTTGAAGCGGAACTCGACGACGTCGCCGTCGGCCATGACGTAGTCCTTGCCCTCGATGCGGACCTTGCCGCGGGACTTGGCCTCGTTCATCGAGCCGGCGTCGACGAGGTCGTCGAACGAGACGACCTCGGCCTTGATGAAGCCCCGCTCGAAGTCGGTGTGGATGACACCCGCGGCCTGCGGGGCGGTGGCGCCGACCTTGATCGTCCAGGCACGCGACTCCTTGGGACCCGCGGTGAGGAACGTCTGCAGGCCGAGCGTGTCGAAACCGACGCGGGCGAGCTGGTCGATGCCCGATTCGGTCTGGCCCATCGACTGCAGCAGCTCGAGCGCCTCCTCGGCGTCGAGCTCGATGAGCTCGGACTCGGTCTTGGCGTCGAGGAAGATCGCCTCGGCCGGGGCGACGAGCGCGCGCAGCTCGTCGGTGAAGGTCTGGTTGTCCAACTCGTCCGGGTCGACGTTGAAGACGTAGAGGAACGGCTTGGTGGTCATGAGCGTCAGCTCGCGCAGCGGCTCGCGATCGACCTGCGCGGCGTAGAGCGTCCTGCCGGTCTGCAGGATCTCGATCGCGTCCTTGGCCGCAACGAGGACGGATGCGCGGTCCTTGTGCAGGCGCGCGTCCTTCTCCAACCGCGGGATCGCGTTCTCGAGCGTCTGCAGGTCGGCGAGGATCAGCTCGGTGTTGATGGTCTCGATGTCGGCGGCCGGGTCGACCTTGCCGTCGACGTGCACGACGTTCGGGTCGCTGAACGCCCGGATGACCTGGCAGATCGCGTCGGCCTCGCGGATGTTGGCGAGGAACTTGTTGCCCAACCCCTCGCCGGTCGAGGCGCCGCGGACGATGCCGGCGATGTCGACGAAGCTGACGGTCGCGGGGACGACCTTCGCGGAGTCGAAGAGCTTCGCGAGCACGTCGAGCCGGCTGTCGGGCACCCCCACCACGCCGACGTTGGGATCGATCGTCGCGAACGGGTAGTTGGCGGCGAGGACGTCGTTCTTGGTCAGCGCGTTGAACAGCGTCGACTTGCCCACGTTGGGCAGGCCGACGATGCCGATGGTGAGGGACACGGAGCGCCAGTCTACGGACTGCCGGACGGCGCCCCCGGCGCGTCGGACCCCGAAACTGTCGGACCCCGGTGTGAGCA
The DNA here is from genome assembly GCF_054781375.1 of Jatrophihabitans fulvus. NCBI lineage: Bacteria > Bacillati > Actinomycetota > Actinomycetes > Jatrophihabitantales > Jatrophihabitantaceae > Jatrophihabitans > Jatrophihabitans fulvus. Next base: position 297,007 of record NZ_BAAGUN010000001.1, on the reverse strand, counting down.
TCGAACACATGGACGTCGCAGCAGTTCTCGTCGCGGTGCTGACCCTCGCCGCCGGTCTCGCCCTCGGCCTGCTCCTGGGCCGCTTCCGCGGCGACGCGGCCGCCCGTGACGCGCTCGCACGGGCCGAGGCCGCCGGTCGCGACGCGGTCGCCGCGGTCGAGGCCCGCGGCCGCGAGGCCGTCGCCCGCGCCGAGGCGGACGGCCGCGACGCCGTGGCGTACGCCGAGGCGCAGGGCCGGGAGGCGGTCCGGGCGGCGCAGGCCGAGACCTTCGAGGCCCGCCACGAGGTCGCCCGGCTGACCGCCACGCTCGAGACCGAGCGGCAGGCCGCCCGCGACCGGGCCGAGGCCGAGACGGCTCGGCAGCGGGCCGCCGCCGAGCAGGCCGCCGCTACCGAGGCCCGGCTGCGGGAGGCCTTCGACTCCCTCGCCGGCAAGGCGCTGCAGCAGAACAACAGCGCCTTCGCCGAGCTGGCCGCCGAGAAGCTCACGGCGGCGAAGTCCGACGCCGCGGGCGACCTCGCCCAGCGCCAGATCGCCATCGAGGCCCTCGTCGGCCCGCTGCGCGAGTCGCTGACCAAGGTCGAGCGGCAGCTGCAGTCCGTCGAGCGCGACCGCGCCGGCTCCTACGAGAAGCTGCTCGAACAGGTCGGCACGATGCGCCAGACCTCCGAGCAGTTGCGCACCGAGACGTCCCAGCTCGTGTCCGCCCTGCGGGCCCCGCAGGTGCGCGGCCGGTGGGGTGAGATGCAGCTGCAGCGGGCGGTCGAGGCGGCCGGCATGACCGAGCACGTCGACTTCGTCACCCAGCAGACGGTGACGTCCGCCGACGGGCGGCTGCGCCCCGACATGGTCGTCCGCCTCGCCGGCGGCAAGAACGTCGTCGTCGACTCGAAGGTCGCGTTCGCGGGCTACCTCGAGGCCATGGAGGCCAAGGACGAGGCCACGCGCGACGCCCGGCTCAAGGCGCACGCGCGGCACCTGCGCACCCACATCGACCAGCTCGGCGCGAAGTCCTACTGGGAGCACTTCGCGCCCACGCCCGAGTTCGTCGTGTGCTTCGTGCCCGCCGACACCTTCCTCGACGCGGCGCTGCAGCACGACCCGACGCTGCAGGAGCGCGCGTTCGAGCAGAACGTCGTCCTCGCCACCCCGTCCACGCTGGTCGCGCTGCTGCGCACCGTCGCCTACACCTGGCGGCAGGAGGCGCTGGCCGCCAACGCCGCCCAGGTGCACCAGCTCGGCCGCGAGCTCTACACCCGGTTGTCGACCATGGGCGGGCACATCGACAAGCTCGGCAACTCCCTCACCCGCGCGGTCAGCGAGTACAACAAGACCGTCTCCTCGCTCGAGACCCGCGTGTTCGTCACCGCGCGCAAGATGTCCGAGCTCAAGGTCGTCGAGCACGGCGTCGAGCTCGACCCGCCGCACCAGCTCACCGAGACGACCCGCACCCTGCAGGCTCCCGAGGTCGCCGACCAGCGGCTCGTCGCCCTGCCGAAGCCGGCCCGCGCCGGTGCCGTGAGCGGCCAGGACGAGCTCCCCGTCACCCCCGACGCGCACCGTGCCACGTCGTGATCGAGGGACACCGCGTCCGGAGAACCGGCCCCGATCGGGCGCCCAGCACCTGAGAAACGGGGTGCGCGTCGTGCCGTGACCGGCCCGGCACTGCCGGTACCGTGGCGGCAGAGTTGCGGCCGTCACGGCGCGCTCGCGCCCCGTCCGCCGAACCCCTGGAGCCAGCGTGTCAGGTCCGTCCTCGCGCTCGGCGACGCCCGCCGACGACGGATGGGGTTCCGCCACTACGATCCGATCGGGTACGTCCCGGCAGAACGGGTCCCCCGCACCGCGCGACGGTCGCACCGGCCGGCTCGAGGCCCGCATCACCGGTCACTCCACGACCACCCGGACGCCCGATCGGACGCGTCCCGAACGCGCCCCCGAACGGCCCACCGCCCGCGAGAGCGCGGGCCCCGAGGCCGGGCGCGCCGACGAATCCCCCGCGGCCCGTGCGCAACGGCCCACCCGCGCCCAGAACCGGGAGGCCCGCCGCATCGCGGCGGCCGAGCTCGACGGCGTGCGCGAAGCGATCTCCCGTCCGCACGAGCGCGGCCTGCCCGGCTGGGCGGCGCTGCTGGTGATGCTGGCCATCGCCGTGCTCGGCGGCATCGTCGACACCGTCGATCTGTTCGACATCCAGGGCGGTTTCAACGTCGGCATCGTGGTCGCGTCGGTGGTGGCGATCGTGCTGGTGAAGCGCAGCCACATGTTCCCCGTGGTCATCGCCCCGCCGATCGTCTACACGCTCGGCGCCGGGTTCCAGTACTACGTCAAGGCCAGCGGCAGCAACGCCAACAAGGCGAAGATCGACGCCGCCGCCAACTACCTCGTGTACGGCTTCCCGGCCATCGCCACGGCCTGCGCCGCCGTGCTGATCATCGCCGGCGTCCGGATGATCGTCCGCAAGTAACCGGTCAGCCGGACGTTGCGCGCAACCGCAACTCGCGGCGCAACTCCTGCGGCAGCGCGAACGCCAACCGCTCCTCGGTGTGGCTGACCTCGGTCACCTCGCCGTAGCCGTTCGCGGCCAGCCAGTCGAGCACCTGGCCGACCAGGATCTCGGGCACCGAGGCACCCGAGGACAACCCGACGGTCCCGACGCCCTCGAACCACGCCGGGTCGACCGCGTCGACGTTCTCGACGAGGTGGGCGGCACGCGCACCCGCCGTCAGCGCCACCTCGACCATGCGCACCGAGTTGGACGAGTTCTGCGAGCCCACGACGAGGAACAGGTCGGCCTCGGGCGCGATCGCCTTCACCGCCGCCTGCCGGTTCTGGGTGGCGTAACAGATGTCGTCGGACGGCGGCGACTGCAGGTTCGGGAACTTCTGCTTGAGCGCGTCGACGGTCTGCATGGTCTCGTCGACCGACAGCGTGGTCTGCGACAGCCACACCACCCGATCGGGGTTCCTGACCTCGACGCCGTCGACCGCCTCGGGGCCGTCGACGAGCGTGATCGCCTCGGGCGCCTCGCCGCTGGTGCCCACGACCTCCTCGTGACCCTCGTGGCCGATGAGCAGGATGTCGTAGTCGTCGTCGGCGAAGCGCCGCACCTCGTGGTGCACCTTCGTGACCAGCGGACAGGTGGCGTCGATGGTGCGCAGGTGCCGTTGCGCCGCCTGGGCGTGCACCTCGGGCGCGACCCCGTGGGCGGAGAAGACGACGACGGCACCCTCGGGCACCTCGGCGTTCTCCTCGACGAACACGGCTCCGCGCGCCTCGAGGGCCTTGACGACGTGCAGGTTGTGCACGATCTGGCGGCGGACGTAGACCGGCGCGCCGTAGTGGTCGAGCGCCTGCTCGACCGTCTGCACGGCCCGGTCGACCCCGGCGCAGTAGCCCCGCGGCTTGGCCAGCAGCACCCGTTTCGAGGCGGCCGCGGCGTCGGTGCTGGAGGGCTGGGCCGGCCGTGCCGGCTGGCCGTCCGATGTGGACGTCATGCCCTCGATGGTACGGACGGCGGCGATGCGGCACTGTGGTGGCATGCACCTCCCCGGCCCCGTCCGCGCCGCCGTCGGCCTCGTCGCCTCCGCCTCCTCCGAGCTGCGGAAACTGCCCGACCGCGCCATCGAACTGCCCATGCTCGCGGTGAGCACGGCGCTGCAGATGTCGCTGCGGGCGCAGCAGCGCTACGCCCAGCTTGCGGCGAAGGGTGACGAAGTGCTCAGCCGTGGCCCGGCCGGTGACGAGCCGCCGCCGTGGGCCACGTTCGACGAGCCCGTCCCGGCCGAGGAACTGCACCGCAGCGCCCTCGCCCAGCTCGACAGCCTGCTCGGCGACGCCGGCGAGTCGGAGACCGGCTCGGCCGGTCGCATGTTCGAGGAGCTGTTCGGTGTCGACGACCCGTCCAGGGCCACCGGTGCCGCCGACGCCGCCGGGGCCGCCGACGCCGAACAGAGCGCGGACGACGGTCCCACCGCCACCGTCACCCCGATCAGCGACGCCGAGCGCCCGTCGCGCACGGCGGGCCCGCGCAAGGCCACCCCCCGCAAGGCGACCGCCCGCAAGAGCACTGCGCGCAAGAGCACCGCCGGCAGGACCACCGGCTCGACGTCCGGCGACGACGCCGCGCCCCCCGTCCAAGCCGCCCAGGCCGCCAAGAAGTCCGCCCGCAAGACCGCGAAGAAGGCGACCCGCAAGACCACCGCCCGTTCCCGTGGGGCAGCCGCGACCACCGGCGCCGACACCCACGACAACGGCGTCGCCGACGCCGTGAAGTCCGAACCGGACACCTCGACGGTCTCCGGCACGGCACCCGCCCCGGACACCGACGAGGCGACCGGGCGCGGCAAGTCGGTCAGCCCGCCGCGCGACCGCGCGCCGTCGCGGTTCGACGCCGCCGGGGACGACGACGGCACCGAGTCCGCCGGCGACCCGTCCGACAGCACCGACTGATCGCCGCGTGGCCCGCCTCGAGACCTCGGCGGAGTCGCCCGTCCCGGTGCGGGCGGTCGCGATCCGCATCGGCGAGTGGATCGCCCGCCTCGGCGAGATCTGGGTCGACGGCCAGGTGGCGCAGCTCAACCGGCGTCCCGGCGTCGGGACCCAGTTCCTGACCCTGCGCGACCCGGACGCGAACATCTCGATCTCGGTGACCTGCCCGCGCGGCGTGCTGCCCGACTCGGTGCGCGAGGGCGCCCGTGTCGTGCTGCGTGCCCGTCCGGACTTCTGGCTCGAGCGCGGCTCGCTGAGCCTGCGCGCCCTCGAGGTGCGCCAGGTCGGCCTCGGCGAGCTGCTCGCCCGCCTCGAGGCGCTGAAGAAGCTGCTCGCCGCCGAGGGCCTGTTCGCCCGCGAACGCAAGCGTCCCCTGCCGTTCCTGCCGCGCACGGTCGGACTGATCACCGGACGGGCGAGCGCCGCCGAACGCGACGTCGTCGAGAACACGCGGCGGCGGTTGCCGGGCGCGCGGTTCCGGCTCGAGAACGTGGCCATGCAGGGGGTCAACGCGGTCGGAGAGGTGTGCGACGCGCTCGCCCGGCTCGACCGCGACCCCGAGGTCGACGTGATCGTCATCGCCCGCGGCGGCGGCAGCGTCGAGGACCTGCTGCCGTTCAGCAACGAGACGCTCGTGCGCGCGGTGTCGGACGCGGTCACGCCGGTGGTCAGCGCGATCGGCCACGAGACCGACGTGCCGCTGCTCGACCTCGTCGCCGACCTCGCGGCGTCGACCCCGACGGACGCCGCGAAGCGGATCGTCCCCGACCTGGCGGACGAGCTGCGTGAGGTCTCGGGCCTGCGGACCCGCGCGCGGGCGTCCGTCCGCACCCGCCTCGACCGCGAGGCCGAGCTCATGGCGGGACTGCCGGAGCGGCTGCGGCAGACCGTCCGGCTGCGCATCGGACGCGAGGCGGACGAGGTCGCCGCGTGGCGTGACCGGTCCCGCCGCCGGCTGGGCGCACTGCTCGACCAGCGCCGCGACGAGCTCGACCACACCCGCGCCCGCGTCCGCTCGCTGTCGCCGCAGGCCACCCTCGACCGCGGGTACGCGGTCGTCCGCACGGTCGACGGGACGGTCGTCCGCGAGCCGGCCGACGCGGACGGCCCGCTCGAGGTGATCGTGGCCGACGGGCGGTTCACCGCCGCGCGGGTGGCCGTAGGGTCTGAACCCGATGAGTGAGATCTCGTACGAGCAGGCCCGCGCCGAACTGCGCGAGGTGGTCGCGAAGCTCGAAGGCGGCGGCCAGTCGCTCGAGGAATCGCTCGCGCTGTGGGAGCGCGGCGAACACCTCGCCGACGTGTGCCAGAGCTGGCTGGACGGGGCGGGGCAGCGGCTCGAGAAGGCGATCGCCGAGCACGACGCCGACGCCCCGTCCGCCGACGACTAGACCCGGACGCTGCCGACGCAGACGTTCTCGCCCCTGATCGCGCGGGCGCGGATGACGTCCGTGCCGGCGCGGTTCGCGGGCCGGGTCTCGACCGTGAACGAGCCGCTCGGCGCGGCGGTCGTGGCACGGCGCTGCGCGACGAGCGTGCCGTTGTCGGACACGTACACGCGGAACGCCTGTCCCGCCCGGTTGGTGTCGACCTCGAACTCGACCTCGATGCGGCCGTCGTCGTGCTTGGCCTTGAGCTCCCAGGTGCCGGCGACGGAGCACCGTCCGGACGAGCGGACCACATCTCGGCCGCTCGCGGAGGCGGTGGCGCTGACGGCGAACGGGGCGAGCAGGCCGACGCCCAGGGCGGCGACGGTGAGGGTGCGGCGGACGGTCATGGCGTTTCCCTTTCCTCGGTGGTGTGCCACCAGCCTGTGCCCCCGCGGGTCGCAGTCGCGATACGACGATCGACCTAGTACCGACCCGCTGCGGTAACACCCGTCTGACAGGATGAGGACGACCGAGCCCCCGGCCGAGAGGACGCCCGCCGATGACCGACGGAACCGCCGGAGGAGCCGACCACGAGCGCGGTGTGCCGCCCGAACTCGCCGTCGCCCGCAAGGCCCCCGACCGCAACCTCGCCCTCGAACTGGTGCGCGTCACCGAGGCCGCGGCCATGGCCGCGGGCCGCTGGGTCGGCAGCGGGGACAAGAACGGCGGCGACGGCGCGGCCGTCGACGCCATGCGCACCCTGATCGGGACCGTGTCGATGAACGGCGTCGTCGTCATCGGTGAGGGCGAGAAGGACGAAGCGCCGATGCTCTACAACGGCGAGCAGGTGGGCGACGGCACCGGTCCGCTGTGCGACGTCGCGGTCGACCCCATCGACGGCACCACGCTGATGGCCAAGGGCATGCCGAACTCGATCGCGGTCATCGCCGTGTCCGAGCGCGGCAGCATGTTCGACCCGTCCGCCGTGTTCTACATGGAGAAGATCGCCGCCGGGCCCGAGTGCGCCGACGCCATCGACATCACCGCGCCGGTCGCGGAGAACATCGCCCGCGTCGCCAAGGCCAAGCACGGCCGGCCCGAGGACGTCACCGTCGTGATCCTCGACCGTCCCCGGCACGAGAAGCTCGTCCAGGAGGTGCGCGACGCGGGAGCCCGCATCCGCTTCATCAGCGACGGCGACGTCGCAGGGGCGATCTCGGCGGCCCGACCGGGCACCGGCGTCGACCTGCTGCTCGGCATCGGGGGCACGCCCGAGGGCATCATCGCCGCGGCCGCGCTGCGCTGCATGGGGGGCGTCATCCAGGCCAGGCTGTGGCCCAAGGACGACGAGGAGCGGCAGAAGGCCATCGACGCCGGCCACGACCTCGACCGCGTGCTGATGACCGAGGACCTCGTGAGCGGCGACGACATCTTCTTCTGCGGCACCGGCATCACAGACGGCGAGCTGCTGCGCGGCGTGCGCTACTACGCCGATTCGGTGCAGACCGAGTCGATCGTCATGCGTTCGAAGTCGGGCACCATCCGGCTCGTCGACTCGCTGCACCAGCTGGGCAAGCTGCGCGCCTACTCGTCGGTCGACTTCGGTGGGGGCAGCTGACCGTCCGCCGCGCGCACGGCCGTGATCGGCGGTCGTGCATACCGGGAACGACCGCGGCGTGACGAGCCTGCTGCGTACCAAGTCGGTCGACGACGTCCTCGAACAGTCCGAGGGCGGCGGCAGCAAGCTGCGCAAACGCCTCGGCGTGTTCGACCTCGTCGGATTCGGGGTCGGCATCGTCATCGGCACCGGCATCTTCACGCTGACCGGCGTCGAGGCGAAGAACAGCGCCGGTCCGGCGGTCGTGATCTCGTTCGTCATCGCCGGCGCCGTCGCCCTGATGGCCGCGCTCTGCTACGCCGAACTGGCCAGCGCGGTGCCGACGGCCGGCAGTGCCTACAGCTACGCCTACGCCACCATCGGCGAGGTCGTCGCCTGGATCATCGGCTGGGACCTGCTGCTCGAGTTCATCCTCGGCTCGTCCGTCGTGGCCCGCGGCTGGTCGGGCTACCTGCAGAACCTGTTCGACCTGCCCACCTCGGTCTTCGGCGAGGACTCGACCGTCAACTTCGGCGCCGTCCTCATCGTGGCCGTGCTCGCGGTGGTCGCCATCGTCGGCATCAAGCAGTCGGCCTGGCTCACGAACGTGCTGGTGTTCGTGAAGGTCGCCATCTGCCTGTTCATCGTCGTGGCCGGTGCGTTCTTCCTCAAGGCCGACAACCTGAAACCCTTCGTCCCGCCGGCCGGGCCGGCCGAGAGCGAGAAGGGGCTCGGCCAGCCGGTCGTCCAGGCCCTCTTCGGCGCACCGTCGTCGTTCGGCGTCGCGGGCGTCATCTCGGCCGCCGCGGTGGTGTTCTTCGCCTACACCGGCTTCGAGGCCGTCGCGAACCTCAGCGAGGAGACCCACCACCCGGCGCGGGACATGCCGCGCGGGCTGATCGGCACGCTCGTCATCGCGACGGTCCTGTACGTCGGTGTCTCGTTCGTGCTCACCGGCATGCAGAAGTACACCGAGCTCAACGCCGGATCGCCGTTGGCGTCGGCGTTCGACTCCGTCGGCGCGAGCTGGGCGGGCACGCTGGTGTCGATCGCCGCCGTCTCGGGCCTGACGTCGGTGATCCTCGTCGAGCTCGTCGGGCTCGGCCGCATCGGCTTCGCGATGGGACGGGACCGGCTGCTGCCGCCCGCGGTCGCCTCCGTCAACGAGCGGACGGGCACGCCGGTGCGGTTCACCGTGATCGTCGCCGTCGCGATCATGGTCATCGGCGGGCTCGTGCCCCTCGCCGACCTGGCGGACCTGGTCAGCATCGGCGCGCTGTCGGCCTTCGCGATCGTGTCCGTCGCGGTGCCGATCCTGCGTCGGACCCGCCCCGAACTGGACCGTCCGTTCCGGGTGCCGTTCTCCCCCGTCCTGCCGATCGTCTCGGCGCTCGCCTGCATCTACCTCTCGCTCAACCTGTCCATCGAGACCTGGCTGCGCTTCGCGGTGTGGCTCGCGATCGGCATGGCGATCTACTTCGGCTACGGCCGCAGACACGCGCGGGTCGCCGAGCCGTCCCCGGCGAAGACGCTGAGCTGACCTCGCGATGAAGCACCGGGCGGTCCTACTAGGGTCGGCGGCATGAGCGACGAGTTCCGGATCGAGAAGGATTCGATGGGGGACGTCCGCGTTCCCAAGGACGCGAAGTGGCGGGCGCAGACGCAACGGGCGGTCGAGAACTTCCCGATCTCGGGCGCAACCATCGAGCGCGAGCTCATCGCAGGCCTGGCGCTGATCAAGGGCGCCGGCGCCCGCGTCCGCGCCCAGCGCGGCGTGCTCGACCAGGCCAAGGCCGAGGCGATCCACGCCGCCTCCGTCGAGGTCGCGCGCGGTGACTGGGACGCCGAGTTCCCGATCGACACGTTCCAGACCGGGTCCGGCACGTCGTCGAACATGAACACGAACGAGGTGCTGGCGACGCTGGCGGCGGAGCGGCTCGGCTCGCCCGTGCACCCGAACGACGACGTCAACGACCCGCTGTCGAGCAACGACCAGTTCCCGTCCGCGATCCACGTCGCCGCGACCAAGGCGACGATCAACGACCTGAAGCCCGCGCTCGACCACCTCGCGTCCGCGCTCGAAGCGAAGGCCGAGCAGTTCGCGACGGTCGTGAAGGCCGGACGCACCCACCTCATGGACGCCACCCCGGTCACCCTGGGCCAGGAGTTCGGCGGCTACGCCGCTCAGGTGCGCTACGGCATCGAGCGGCTCGACGCGGTGCTGCCGCGGGTGGCCGAGCTGCCGCTTGGCGGCACCGCCGTCGGCTCCGGCATCAACGCGCCCATCGGGTTCGCCGGCGAGGTCATCGCGCTGATCGCGTCCGAGACCGGGCTGCCGCTGACCGAGGCGCGCAACCACTTCGAGGCCAACGCGGCCCGCGACTCGCTCGTCGAGCTGTCGGGCGTGCTGCGGACGATCGCGGTCGGCTTCAACAAGATCGCCAACGACATCCGGTGGATGGGCTCCGGTCCGAGGACGGGCCTGTCGGAGATCTTCATCCCCGACCTGCAGCCGGGCAGTTCGATCATGCCGGGCAAGGTGAACCCGGTGCTGGCCGAGGCCGTCACCCAGGTCGTCGCGCAGGTCGTCGGCAACGACGCCGCCGTCGCGTGGGGCGGCGCTGCGGGCGCGTTCGAGCTCAACGTGTACCTGCCGATGATGGCGCGCAACCTGCTCGAGTCGATTCGCCTGCTGTCCAACGTCGGGCGCGTCTTCGCCGACCGCTGCGTCGCCGGCATCGAGGCCAACGAGGAGCAGTGCCGCGCGTACGCCGAGGGCACCCCGATGATCGTCACACCGCTGAACCACTACATCGGCTACGACGAGGCGTCCAAGGTGGCGAAGCAGGCGATCAAGGAGCGCAAGACGATCCGCGAGGTCGTCGTCGAGCGCGGGCACGTGCCCGGCAAGATCACCGAGGAGAAGCTCGACGAGGTGCTCGACGTGCTGTCGATGACGGCACCGAAGGCCTGATGCCTGCGCGGCGTCCCGAGCGCAGCGAAGCGCTGCTCGCCGAACTCGTCGACGCGCTGCGCACGACCGGTCTGCCCGACTGGTACTACGCGTTGTGCGACGAGTTCCCGCAACGGATCGGCGACTACAGCCCGCAGGGCGACGCGATGCGCTCGGCGTGGGAGGCGACGGGGCTGGCCTACCGCGCGTCGGGCAAGCGGGCCGGCGGCGGACGCCTCGGCGGCCGTGACCACCGGCTCGAGGCACTGATGATGCCGGCCCGGTACTGCGGGATGTTCGACGTCCCGGTCCACCTCGTGCGCGACGGCAGGACCGGGATCGCCGTGCTGCACATCGTCGCCCGTGACCTGCTCGTCGAAGCAGGCGTGCCGCCGCGTTCGCCCGCCTACCCGCGCCCGTGGGCGATGTCCGACGCCGAGGTGGCCGCGATCGCGCAGCGGCTGGCCGACCGTCTCGTCGACCTCGCTCGGGTCCTGGACGTGCCCGCATGACCGACGCGGTGATCTTCGACTTCTACGGCACCCTGACGCCCGGACGGTCGTCGGACGCGCAGCTGCGTGGCCGGCGGGCCCAGGCGACAGCACTCGGCGTCCCGGTCGACGAGTTCGACGCGGCCATGACCGCGACGGTCGACGAACGGTTCCGCGGCGCGGGCGGCTCGGTCGAGGGCTCGCTGCGGTGGATCTGCGCGCGGCTCGGCATCGACGTCGCCCCGCCGCACGTACGGCGGGCCGCCGAAGTACGTCTGCAGGTCGAGCGCGGTTTCGGCGAGCCACGTCCTGACGCCGTCGATCTGCTCTCGACCCTGCGGGTGCTGGGCAAGCGCATCGGGCTCGTCAGCGACTGCAGCGCGGAGCTGCCCACCTACTTCCCCGATCTACCCGTCGCCCCGTATGTCGACGCCCCGGTGTTCTCGTTCGTCACCGGGCACCGCAAGCCCGACCCACACAATTTTCTCGCCTGCGCGCAAAGTCTGGGCGTCGCTCCCGAGGCCTGCCTGTACGTCGGCGACGGCGGCAGCGACGAGCTCGCGGGCGCGTCACGGGTCGGCATGCGCGCCGTGCACCTCGACGTCGCCGAGGACGTCGGCGGTGTCGTCTACGGACGCCATGTCGACTGGAGCGGCGATCGCATCACCGCGCTCGGCCAGGTGCTGGACCTGGTGTAGCCGGCCGCCGACGGCCTGCCAGCAGCAGGACGACCCCGCACCCAGCCAGCAGGACGCCGGCTGCGGCCAGCATGACCGAAGCCCCTGTGATCGCGACGCCACCTCGCCGAGATCGGTTCGCCCCGCCCGCGCCGAGCTCTCCGTCACGTCCGGCACCGGCGGACGCGGCAGCGACGCCGAGATCAGGATCGGTGAGGGTGATCCGCAGCGCGAACGCGACCAACCGGTCGGCCACCTCGTTGCCGGACGACGTCGGGATGCCGACCGCGACCCGCACCCAGGCATCACCTCCGGGCGCCAGCACCACGTCGGTGTCGACGTCGCCACCCAGATCCCTTCCTGTACCGCTCCACACCTGCACGTAGGGACCGCTCGGCGCCTCCGCCGAGGACACTTCGACGGACAGCGAGTCCGACAGCGGGTCGGCCTGACACCCGGCGCAGTCGTCCGGGATCAGCCGCAACGACAGTGATGTGGCGCGATCGAGACCGCTGCGGATCGCGAGGTCGGTGGCGGTCGTCGAGCCCGGCGCCGCTCCGTCCAGCGAGAGTGCAGCGGACGGCATCGTCGAGTAGTCGTGGCCGTCGACTCCCACCTCGAGGGCGGGCCGCGAAGGCGCCACATCGGCAGGTGAGGCCAGCGCGACCGAACCGCCCACGCACAGCACGGCCGCGGCCGCCAGTCCGGCGAACCATCTGCGCGGGTTCACGACACCACCTGCTCCAGGGTGAACACCACGCGGGCTGTGACGGCGTCACCCTGGGCCGCGTTGTCCCGGGGGCGGTCCGACGAACCGTCGTCCGGTGGCCATCGGACGCTGAGGTCGAGACAGACCCCCGCGCCGGGCGCAAGGCGGACGTCGCGGCCGTCGACGTCGCGGACCGGCGTGCGCTTCCCGGTCAGTTGGTCGAGCGTCCCTGCTGCGACCGGCGCGCCCGGCCCGGCCGGGTCGGAGCACCCGGCTCCGGACGGCACCGATCGGCCGGCGACAGTCACGGAGAGCATGCGGGACAGCACGCCCCGTTCGGGAGTGCCGCTGACGCGGTCGCCGTCGACGTGACAACCGGTGATTCCCGCGGCCTGCTCGGCGCGTGCCTTGTCGTGGCTGGTCGAGCACGGAGCGGGTACGTCGCGGACGTCGCTGATGGCCATGGACACCGTCGCGTCGACGCCGGAGCGAGGAGCGTTCGCGACGACCCAGAATCGCTGGGTCGACTGCCCGCCCGGCAGCAGCCCGCTCACGGCCAGGTCGACGGTGCCCTCGCCGCCGGTGAGGTCGAGGTGCAGCGCGCCCGTCGCGACGTGGTTCCCGTCGATGTCGACGGAGTGGACGGGTGAAGGCGCACTGGCACTCGTCGTCGCCGTCGCCAGCGCGACGAAGACGACGACCACGACCAGAACAGCGCGCTTCACAGACCCTCGCAGCACAGACGGCGGATGACTCGTACGTCAGCGTCGAGGGAGGTGGTCGGCGTCCGCGTCGTCAGAACTGATGAGTTCGGAACCCACGATCATGACGATCCGTCGGACGGGGTCGCTGACGAATCCTGGTCCCAACGCCGCCGGCGGGGGCCGGCGGACAGACCCGGAAGGATCCTCCATGGACCGCACGAAGAGCTTCAAGATCGCCGGCTTCGCCGGCGCTCTCTGCGCCTCCGCCGCGCTCGTCGGCTTCGCCGCCACCGGCACCGGCGCGTACTTCACCGACAGCAAGGACGGCTCGATCACAGCATCGACCGGCGCGGTCAAGGTCAACACCACCGACCTTGCCCTGAACTACACGAACCTTCTTCCCGGCGCGTACGACACGAAGACGATCGGGTACTCGTCGTCGGGCACGTCGGGCCAGGACGTCTGGCTGGTCTTCCCTGCAACGGCAGCAAACCGTCTCACCGGTGAGGACGGCAGCGCCCCCAACGGGAACGACGCGCTGGGGCGTTACGGCCACTTCAAGGTCACGTCCCCGGCCGGCGATTTCGTCTCGAACAACCTCCGTTCGAACCCTGGCAGCCCCGCGGACCAGAACTGCAGCGTCGACGGGAACGGCCATGGCGGGAATGCGGCCGAGGCGGCAACCAGAACCGACTACTCCCTGCCGTACTGCGGCGTCCCGCACGCGATCCTGCTGAGCGACAACATCCAGCCGGGTCAGTACAACGAGGCCACAATCGAGTTCGGGTTCACGAAGATCGCAAGGGGTCCGCAGGCCGTGCCCACGCAGCTCTTCAAGATCGTCGCGACGCAGCACGGCGTTCGTCCGGACGACGCCAACAACTGACGCAGGACGTGGCGGGACCGGTTCACCGGTCCCGCCACGGTTCGTTCACCCGACGTAGCGAGGAGCAGCAGTGGCCAAGCACAGCCGCAGCCGCCGTCGTTGGCCGATCGCCATCGCCCTGCTGATGACGACACTCGTCGTCGCACCCGCGGCGCTGTTCTGGTCCCAGGGCTACCGGCCCTACGTCGTGCACACCGGCTCGATGGAGCCCACCTACAAGCCGGGTGACCTGGTCATCGACCGTCCCGTTCGGGGCCAGGTGCACGTCGGCGACGTCATCACCTTCCGCCACTCCGATGTCACGCCGGATCTCGTGACCCACCGCGTCGTGCGCGTCACGGCGAAAGGCCTCATCCACACGAAGGGCGACGCGAACGCGACGCCGGACGTGTGGGAGATCCGCCCCGATCAGGTTGTCGGGCGGGTGGCGAAGAGCGTCTCGGGCGGTGGATACGCCATGGTCTTCCTGCAGCAACCTGCCGGCATCGGCGCTCTCGCCACCGCGGTCTTCGCGGTCGTGCTGCTGTGGGGCCTCTTCTTCCCGACGGCCGCTCCGATCGCGACGACGACGGCCGCCGAACGACATGACATCACGCCCACTGCCGAACGGCGCCCACGTCCCAGCCCGCGCCCGCGACCCATGCCCCGGCATCGTGGGGAATCCTGGGCGAACCTCCGCGAACTGGACACGATGCTGAGCGGTCCGCCCCGCGGCCCGAGCGACGAATCCGGCCATAACGCCCACGAAGAACGACGCGCGCGACCGGAACTGCTCCACGCCTGACAAGGACCAAAGACACTCACGCCACGTGGTTTCGGGAATGCGGACCCGCAGCCTTTCGTCCCTTTCCCGGCGGCAGAGCGTTTCGTTCCTTGACCACCTCGGACGACTGAACAGATCATGACCGCGGCGCTCCTCGGAGTGCCGAATGGGTGGATCTGACCGTCGTGCGGGGGGCGCATCGGTGATCGAGGTGAGGGTGTCTTCGGCGACTCTGCCGAAGCGCCTCTGGGTGGCACTGTGCTGGGCTCTCGTGTCGTGGACGGCGGCGGTTCTCGTTCTCCACGCCGTCGGCATGTCAGCGCCTGCGTGGCTTCCGACAGTGAGCGCGATCGTCGTGGCCGACGGCTTTCTGCTGGCCGCGGCGTTCCGTTTCGTGCATTGGCGGGCCGCGCCCGAAGCAGGTTTGCTCGCGCAGACCTTCGGCATGGCCCTCGCCGGTCTTCTGCTGCCGATCTCGACGGTCGCCGCGCCGATGAGCGCCGGCGACAGTTCGGTCCCGGTGCTGGCGCGCGCGCTGGTCCTGGTGTCTGTCTTCCCGCTCCTCGCGGCGCGGCGCTACTTGACCTTGATGGACGGGGTCCGCGGGGTCGTGAAGGCCCTCGTGGTCGCTGGACTCGTCCTGATGCTGACGATGGGCGCAGACACCGCCACGGCGAGCCTGATCACCGAATTTCTCGTCGTCGCCGGGTGGCTGATGTTGGCCGACCGGGCGCTCGAGCACGAGAACGCGTTCGCCGTGGTCATGTGCCTGCTCGGCCTCGGCGAGGCCACCCGCATCTGCGAACTTGCACTCCCCGGCGTCTTCGGCGGGCTCCCGGCCGGTTTCGACGTTGCGGCAGGTGTGCTCCTGGCTGCGATCTTCTTCGCGGACCTGCGCGAGGTATGGCGTGCTGAACGCATGAGCGCGGGTGAGATGGCTTCGGACCTCGTCCGCACCCGCGCCATGCTCGACTCCGTCAGCTCGTCGCAACGCGATCGCATGCACGACGCCCGATCGGTCGTTGCGGGCGTGATCGGCGCCGCGCAGGTGCTCGCCGATCGGCCCGACCCGGATCTGTCACGCCTGATGATCTCCGAGTTGACCCGCCTCGCCGGTGTGCTCGACGTCGAGGCCGCCGAACGTCCATCCGACTTCGACCTGTCCACGGCTGTCGACCCCGTCCTGCGTCTGCACGCCCTCGAAAATCCCGTCCTGTCCGCGTACGTCGATCCGGTACGGGTCACGGGACGTCCGCAGGCGATCGCCGCCGCACTCGACAATCTGCTGCGCAACTGCCGCGTTCACGCGCCGTGTGCCCCGGTCCGTGTCTTCGTCGGTCGGGACGGCCACGAGGTCGCCCTCGTCGTCGAGGACGACGGTCCGGGTATCCCGGTGGACGAGCGTGTCGCGGTCCTAGGACGAGGTGTCAGGGGAAGCCGCCCCGGCGGGCCCGGTTCGGGGCTCGGACTGCACAACGTGATCACCGCCGTGGGCGAGAACAATCTCCGCATCGATTCCGCCGAGGGCGGCGGCACTCGCGTCACGCTTCGCCTGCCGGCAGCCGCCGAGGTGTACGCATGAATCTCGTACTGGTCGTGGACGACCACGAACTGATCGCGACCGCGCTGTGCGTCGCACTCCGTTCGCAGGAGATCCCGGCAGAACACGTAGCACCTCGTCCCCTGCCGGAGTTGCTGCCACTGCTGCTCGATCGGAAACCCGACGTCGTGCTGCTCGACCTCGACCTCGGTGATCACGGCGACTCCACGGGCCTTGTCGGCCCGCTCACCGACGCGGGCGCCCGTGTCGTCCTGGTCTCGGGTTCGGGCGACAGGCTGCGCATCGCCGCGGCGCTCGAGCAGGGTGCCCGCGCCTATCGGTCCAAGCTGGACGGGCTGACCCGACTCGTCGACACGGTGCGAGCCGTTCTGCTCGACGACCGGCCCCTCGACGTGCACCTGCGCGTCGAGCTCCTGGACGAACTGCGCCGCGGCCGCGCCGAGCGCACACGAACGCTTCGCCCCTTCGCACAACTGACCGACCGTGAGGCCGCGACGCTCCGCGAGTTGTGCGACGGCCGATCGGCCCGGGAGATCGCCGACCTGTGGGTCGTGTCGGAGCCGACGGTCCGAACCCACATTCGCGCGGTTCTGAGCAAACTGGAGGTCAGTTCACAACTCGCCGCAGTGGCCATGGCAGTCCGCTCCGGGTGGTTCACCGCCGCGATGAGTCGCAGCGCCTGACGCGGTCAACGCTGCGCCGCGACGAAGGCTGCGGAGTCGAAGGTGCCGTTGAACTTGCGGGACAATCCTTCCCGGGCGCGCTTCCGGAAGTCGGGGGCCGAGCCGGACCCTTCGGGCAGCACGCCCGCGAGGCGTCCGTCCGGCCCGAGCGCGGCGAGGTCGGCGACGTTGCGGCGCATGGCGAGGTCGGGTTCGGCCGGCCAGCTGCCGATGACGACGCCGGCGAGGGTGAGCCCCTCCTCGGCGAGGCGTCCGACGGTCAGCGCGGTGTGGTTGAGCGTCCCGAGACCGGGTGTCGTCACGACGAGGACGGGCGCGTGCAGCGCCGCGGCGAGGTCGGCGAGCGTCCAGCGGTCGTCGTCGGTGAACGGCACGAGCAGCCCGCCTGCGCCCTCGACGATCACGGTGTCGCGCACCGCATCGAGGTCGACGATGCGCCGCACGGCGTCCGCCAGCTGCAATTCCTTCATGCCGCTGACCGCGGCGGCGTGATGCGGTGACAGCGGGTCGGGATACCGCGCGTACTCGTGGGTGTCGGTGACCCCCGACAGGCGCGTGACCTCCGCGAGGTCGCCCGGCTCCCCCGGCGCCATGCCGGTCTGGGCGGGCTTCACGACGGCGACGCGGTGCCCGCGCCGGGCGGCCGCCTGCGCGGCCAGCGCCGCCGTGACGATCGTCTTGCCGACGTCCGTCGACGTGCCCGTGACGACCAGGACGCTCATGCGAGCACCTCGGCCAGCACCCCCGCGGCGCGGTCGAGATCGGCGGACGTGAGGTCGGCGCGGGCGGTGAGCCGCAGGCACGACCGTCCCGGCGCGACCGACGGCGGACGAAAGCAGCCGACACGCAGGCCCATGTCGAGGCAGGCGGCCGCGGCGGCGACGGCCCGGCGCGGGTCGCCCAGCACACCGGGCACGACGGCGGCCCCGGGAACGATCGTCTCGACGTCGAGCGCGCGCAGGTCGTCGGCGATGGCACGCGCGTTGCGGTGGATCGCGGCCACGCGCTCGGGCTCGCTGCGCAGCACCGCGAGGGCGGCCCGGGCCGCGGCGGCCGCGGCGGGCGCCAGGCCGGTGTCGAAGATGAACGGGCGCGCCGTGTTGATCAGCAGATCGATCACCTCGGGCACCGCCAGCACGGCACCTCCCTGCGATCCGAGCGATTTCGACAGCACCGCGGTGCGGATGACATCCGGCTCGGCCGCGAGACCGGCGGCGTCGACCGCGCCGCGCCCCGAGGGGCCGATCACCCCGACGGCGTGCGCCTCGTCGACGACGAGCAGGGCGCCGTGCGCGCGGGCGGCGGCGTGCAGCTCGGCCAGCGGCGCGAGGTCGCCGTCGACGGAGAAGACCGCGTCGGTGACGACGAGCCGGTGCGGCGTGGTGGCCGCGGCGAGGGCGTCCTCGACGGCGGCGACGTCGTTGTGCGCAACCTTGACGACGGGCGACCCCGAGAGCCGGCACCCGTCGATGATCGAGGCGTGGTTGCCGGCATCGCTGACGATCGTCACGTCACGGCCGCCCAGCGCGGTCAGCACGCCGACGTTCGCGAGGTACCCGGACGAGAAGACCAGAGCAGCGGGCGCGCGGAGGAAGTCGGCGAGCTCGAACTCCAGGTCGCGGTGCAGCTCGGTGGTGCCGGTGACGAGCCGGGAGCCCGTCGATCCTCCGCCCCACGTGCGCGCGGCCTCGGCCGCGGCGGCGGTGACCCGGGGGTCGTGCGTGAGCCCGAGGTAGTCGTTGGACGCGAGATCGAGCACGGTGTCGTGCGCGACCCGGGGCCTGAGCACGCGCCGGAGTCCGGCGGCCTCGCGCGCGGCCACGGCGTCCCTGACCCGGTCGAGGGCTCCCTGGCCCCACGCGGGCGTCGCTCGTCGATCTTCGTCGTGACCCGCGCGTGGGGCCAGGCGCGTCATCGGACGACCTCACGCACCGACTCGTCGACGATGTCGAGCAGCTCGTCGAGCTCCGTGTCGGAGATGCCCAGCGGCGGCATGAGCACGACGACGTCACCCAGCGGACGGATGATCGCGCCCTTGCGGCGAGCGGCGCGGCAGACCTCGAAACCCGTCCGCGACGTCACCGGGTTCACCTCGATGCCGGTCATCGTGCCGATGCGACGGATCTCGGCGACGCCGTCATATTTCGCAAGATCGCTCAAACGCGTGCCGATGCGCTCGCCGACGGCAGCGGCGCGGTCGACCGTCCCCCGTTCGTGCATGAGCTGCAGGTTCGCCAGCGCGACGGCGCAGCACAGCGGGTTGGCGGTGTAGGTGTGCCCGTGGAAAAAGGTGCGTCCGCTGGCGGCGTCTCCGAGGAACGGTTCGTACATCGCGTCCGTCGCGAGCACGGCCGACAGCGGCAGCAGGCCGCCGGTGACACGCTTGCCGAGCACGAGCAGGTCGGGCTGCACACCCGCGTGCTCGACGGCGAACCACTTGCCGGTGGCGCCGATGCCGGTCGCGACCTCGTCGACGAGCATCGCGGCGCCGGACGAGTCGCACAGCTCGCGGACGCCGCGCAGGAACGCGGGGTCGTGGGTGAGCATTCCGCCGGCCGCCTGCACGAGCGGCTCGACGACGATCGCGCAGACGCGGTCACCCTCCCGGTCCATGAGCTCGCGCATCTCGGCGAGCACGGCCTCGGCCCGCTGCCCGCGGGTCTCGCCCGGCTTCAGCACGCCCGGAGACGACACCAGCCGGGTCTCGATCAGCAGCGGACGGTACGTGTGGTGGAACAGCTCGACCCCGCCGAGCGAGACCGCGCCGAGGGTGTCGCCGTGGTAGCCCTCGGCGCAGTGGACGTAGAGCGGACGGTCCTCGCCGCGCTGCGTCGCCGCCTGGTACGCGATCTTGATGGCGGCCTCGGCCGCGGACGACCCGTCACCGGCGAAGAACACCTTGGACAGGTTGTCCGGGGCGACGCGCAGCAGCTCCTCGGCGGTCCGGATGCCGGGTTCGTGCGTGAGGCCGAGGAACGTCGAGTGGTCCAGCTTCGCGGCCTGCTCGCTCAGGGCGGCGTTCAGTTCCGGAACGTTGTGGCCGTGCACCGTCACCCAGAGGGACGAGCAGCCGTCGAGGTAGCGGCGGCCGTCGGTGTCGAACAGATACATCCCGTCCGCCCGGTCGACGACCAGCGGTTCGTCCGAGGGCCACAGCGCGTGCTGGGTGAACGGGTGCCAGACCGACTGCAGATCGCGCTCGACGAGACTCACCGCGGCAGTCTGTCATCCGCCCTCCCTGCCGCGGGATGTGCCGCGAGGACGAACGACGTCCGTCACGTCATGCGGCGAGCACGTCGGCGACGGCGCGGGGCTCCCGTCCGAGGAGCCGCGTGAGTGTCGGGTCGGCGACGTCGAACTCCCCGCGCCGGGAGGCCTCGAACGAGCCGAGGAACAGGCGCGCGGCGAACTCCGGCGCGCCGCCCGCGACCTGCCGCGCCACCCAGGCCTCGTCGTCGATCACGACGTGACGCACCGGCCGTCCGGTCGACTGCGACAGCAGGTCTGCGACCTCGGCCATGTCGACCGTCGACGCCGCGACCAGCGGCGGGGTGGGCCCGTCGAACGTCGCGTCGCCTGCCAGGATGGCCACCGCCGCGGCGGCGAGATCGTCGCGGGCGGTCCACGACACCCGCCCGTCCGCCGGCGTCACGACCTCACCCGATTCCAGCGCCCCGGCGATCATGAACCGCAGACTCTCGGCGTAGTAGCCGTTGCGCAGCGACGTGTAGGGACGCCCGAGGCCGGCGTGGTACCCCTCGACCGCAGCGTGGTCGCGCGCCGGGGCGAACGCCGACCCGGCGGACGCCGCCTGGTGAGCGGTGTAGAGCACCCGCTGAGCGCCGGCGCGATAGGCCGCGTCGATCGCGGCGCGGTGCTGCGCCACGGCCTCGTCGCCGAGCGAGTTCACCGACACCACCAGCACCTGCGTCGCACCCTCGAACGCGGCGTCCAGCGACGCGGGGTCGGCGAAGTCGCCGTGGCGGACCCGGACGCCGAGTTCGGCCAGGCCCCTCGCCGCCGCGGGTTCGCGCACGCTGACCCCGACCTGCCCCTTGGGGAGGCGAGCGGCCAGCCCGCGCACCACCTGCGACCCGAACCCGCCGTTGCCACCCGTCACCACGATCATCGCCACTCCTGTTATCGCCGATACGTCTTTGCTGTTATCAGTGATACCACGGTGCGCTATCGTCGTGGCGTGACCCGGACGGCGGCGACTCCCCGCGAGCGCATCGTGGCCGCGGCGGCCCGCCTGCTCGACGAGCACGGGCCCGACGCGGTGACGACCCGCGCCGTCGCCGGGGCAGCCGGGCTGCAGGCCCCCGCCATCTACCGCCTGTTCGGCGACAAGGACGGCCTGCTCGACGCCGTGGCAGAACACCGGCTCGCGCAGTACGTCGAGCACAAATCCGCGGACGGCGACATCGGCGACCCCGTGGTCGACCTGCGTGCGGCCTGGGCGCGACACGTGCGCTTCGGCCTCGACAATCCCGCGGTCTTCGCCCTGATGGTCGATCCGTCGCGGTCCTCGCCGGCCGCGCGGGCCGGGCTCGAGGTGCTGCGCACGCGCATCCACCGGGTGGCCGCGGCCGGCCGGCTGCGCGTCCCCGAGGAGCGCGCCGTGGCGCTCGTCCACGCTGCGGGCACCGGCGCGGTCCTCACCCAACTGGCGCTGCCGCACGAGTCCCGTGACCCCGGCCTGGCGGACGCGATGCTCGGCGCGGTCCTGCGCGACGTGCTGGTCGACGCCGACGTGCCCTCGGCGGACGGTGTCGTCGCCGCTGCCGTCACCGTGCGCGCCGCGGCCTCCGGCTTCGAGGTCCTCTCGGAGGCCGAGCGGCAGCTGCTGGGCGAGTGGCTCGACCGGGTGGCCTCGGCCTGACCGCCCGACCATCGGCCCGGGCCCACCGCAGCGGTGGCACGTGATCGACGGGCCGTCCGGCCCCTGTCGTGCCATCGGCCTCGTCGCACGGTGGACCGGACACCGGTACGAGGAGGTCGGCGTGGTCTCGGTGATCGATCTGGCGGGCGCGGTGAGGGGCCGTTCGGTTCGGATCGCGCGCACCGGACGCCACACCCCGGACGCGTCATGAGCGTGCCGGCGGCGGCCCCGGTGGACGCCCGCGAGGGTTCCGCGGGCACTCGCATCGACCTCGACGACGTCTGTCGCCACTTCCGGGTCGGCGACAGCGTGGTCAAGGCCCTGGACCAGGTCAATTTGCACGTCGACGAGGCAGCGTTCGTGGTGGTGCTGGGCGCGAGCGGATCGGGAAAGACGACGCTGCTCAACCTCGTCGGTGCGCTCGACACACCCACGTCCGGCACGGTGCGGCTGGCAGGCACCGACCTCACCCGCGCGTCGCGCGCCGAGCGCACCCGCATCCGGCGTCACACCGTCAGCTTCATCTTCCAGTCCTTCAACCTGTTCCCCGGCCTCACCGCCGCCGAGAACGTCGAGTTCGGCGCCGACGTCGCCGGTCGCCACGACGTCGCGGGCGTCACGACGTCGGTGCTCGAACAGGTCGGGCTGTCGGCCCGCGCCGACCATTTCGCGCACCAACTGTCCGGCGGGGAGCAGCAGCGGGTGGCGATCGCCCGGGCACTCGCCACGGGCAACCCGATCCTGCTGGCGGACGAGCCGACGGGCGAACTCGACTTCCGTACCGGCGTGCAGATCCTGGAACTGCTGCGGGCGCAGGCCGAGGCGGGCCGGACGGTTCTCGTGGTCACCCACAACCGCGAGATCTCCCGCGTCGCCGACCGCGTGATCGAGATGTCGAGCGGTCGCATCGTGCGTGACGGCCCTCCGGCCGGCGGCAGGGCACCCATCGGCGAGCTGCGGTGGTGAGCGGTGCGGACCCGGAGCCTGTGGTTGCGTTGGACCGTCCGCGATCTGCGTCGTCGGTGGCCGCAGGTGTTCGCGATCGCGCTGGTCATCGCGCTCGGCACCGGCACGTACGCGGGGCTGTTGTCGACCGGCGCGTGGCGGACGCAGTCGAACGACGCGAGCTTCGGACGTCTGCACGTGCACGACCTGCGGGTCGCGCTGGGCGAGGGCGCCACCGTGCCGGAGGGGACGCTCGCGCGGCTGGCGCGCGGCCTGCCGCACGCGGCGGCACTCACCGGCGTGCGGGAGCGGTTGGTCGTGCCGACGCAGGTCGACGCGGGCCACGGCGTGCTCGTCGCGGGGCAGGTCGTCGGCTCCGCCGGCGGCGACGGCGCCGCCGTCGACACGGTGTCCCGTTCCGCCGGCCGCGCGTTGACACCGCAGGACGACGGCCGTGCGACGGTCGTGCTCGAACGACAGTTCGCCACGCAGAACCACCTCTCCGACGTGGGTCGGCTGCGCCTGTCCGGTGGCACTCCCACCCGGTACGTCGGCCTCGGACAGTCGCCGGAGTACTTCATCGTCTCGGGCCAGCAGGACGCGATGCCGTTCCTGTCGCAGAAGTCGTTCGCCGTGCTGTTCACCTCGCTGCACAGCGCCCAGCAATTGACGGCCTCGCCCGCGCGGGTGAACGACCTGGTGCTCACGGTGCGTTCCTCGGCGGTGGCGGCGGTGCGGGCCGACCTGCGGCGCGTGCTGTCCGCCGACCGGTCGGTGCCCAGCGCCTCGGTGACCGGCCGCGACGACATCGACGCCTATCGGGTGCTGTACGACGACATCCAGGGCGACGAGCAGCTGTGGCGGGTCATCGCGCTGCTCGTCCTCGCCGGCGCCGCGTTCGCGACCTTCAACCTCACGAGCCGGGTCGTCGAGGCCCAGCGTCGCGAGATCGGTGTGGGAATGGCGCTCGGGGTGCCGCCGCGGACACTGGCGATCCGGCCGCTGCTGTTCGGTGCCGAGATCGCCCTCATCGGGGTCGCGGCCGGCGTCGGCGTGGGCGCGCTGATCGGCGTCCCGTTGCGCGCGATGTTCACCGACGTGCTGCCGTTGCCGGTGTGGCGCACCCCGTTCCAGTGGGGCACGTTCGCCCAGGCCGGGGCGCTGGGCCTCGTGCTGCCGTTGCTGGCGGTCGGCTGGCCGGTGTGGCGCGCGGTACGGGTCGAACCGGTCGAGGCGATCCGCGTGGGCGCCTTGAGCGGGCGCGGTTCGGGCCTGGCCCGGCTCGCCCGTCACGTCCCCGGTCGCGGGTACCGCAGGATGCCGGTGCGCAGCGTGCTGCGCACTCCCCGCCGCACCCTGCTCACGACGCTCGGCGTCGCCGCCGTGATCGCCACCCTGGTGACCATGCTCGGCTTCCTCGACTCGTTCCGCGCGACCCTGGACACCTCCGAGGACGATCTGCTGCGCGCGGCGCCCGACCGCGTGACGGTGTCGCTCCGGTCACCCGAAGCGGTGGACGGCCCCGCGGTGAAGGCCGTTCGCGCCCTGCCGCAGGTGGCTCGCGCCGAGCCCGGCCTGCGGGTCGCCGCGGTGGCGAGGTCGGGTGGTCGCTCCGTCCCGGTGCTCGCCGAGACGCTCGGGCCGGCTGCGCCCTGGCGTCCCGAGATCGTGGCCGGAACGGCGACCGGCGGCATCGTCCTGGCACGCAAAGCCGCCTCGGACCTCCACGTCCACGTCGCCGGGACCGTCGAACTCGAGCACCCGCGGCTGACGCCGGAAGGGTTGCGGACGGTCGTCTCACCCGTCCGCGTCGCCGGGATCACGCCGAACCCCATGCGCGCCTTCGCCTATCTCGACCTGCGGACGGCGCGCCGTCTCGGCCTCACGGGCGCGGCCAACCTGCTGACGGTGATCCCGGCCGCGCACGCCAGCGCGTCGGCAGTGCAGCGGGCGCTGCTCGGCGTCGCTCAGGTCGCGGCCGCCCAGTCGGTCCGGACGACGACGGCGGACATGCGCGACAGCCTGCGCCAGTTCGTCGGCATCCTCACCGTGACAGCGGCGGTCACGCTGCTGCTCGCGCTGCTCATCGCTTTCAACACCTCGAGCATCGGCATGGACGAGCGCGCGCGGGAGCACGCGACGATGCTCGCGTTCGGGCTGCCGACCCGGGCGGTGCTCGGACTCGCGGTGGTCGAGAGCGCCATCCTCGGCGTGCTCGCCACCGTGGTGGGCGTCGTCGGCGGTTACCTGCTGCTGGTGTGGCTGACCTCGACCACCGTGGCGCAGGTGCTGCCGGAGATCGGGGTCGAGGCGTCGCTGGCCGCCGGCACACCCGCCATCGCGTTCGGGTTGGGGGTGCTCACGGTCGGGGCCGCGCCGCTGCTGCACGCCCGCGCGATGCGGCGGCTCGACATTCCCGCCACGCTGCGGGTGGTGGAGTGACACCTTCCCAGGTCGTTGGACGGACCCGGGTGCGGCGCTCCCGGTCGACGTCCCCGACCCGACGGGTCCGGTGCCTCTGCGGCCACGCGCCGTCCTGCGGCAGCGTCGGTCCGGTCGGTCGGCCCACACCCTCAGGAGAAGCCATGACCAAGGTGTCGAAGCAGTCCGCCTCGTCGCACATCGGGTTGCCCGGTTTCAACGACGCCTGCGAACAGGACGTCGACGGATGGAACGTGAGCAGCGAGGCACAGTCCACCGAGATGGACCTCGCGCCCTTCTTCCGGGGCGCACCGCAGGACCTGTGTCAGGCCCGGCACCTCGGCTACGTCATCCGCGGTCGGTTCGGGGTGCGGTGGCCCGACGGGCGGGAGGAGATCTTCGAGGCCGGCGACGCGTTCGTGATCACGCCGGGTCACACACCGTTGATGTTCGAGGACAGCGAGTACGTCGCGTTCACGCCGGCGGACGAGGCGCACGAACAGCAGCGCGTCGTCCTGCCTGACATCGTGCGGTACGCCCAGGACCACGGCATCGCACTCCCCGAGTGGGCCGCGCGTGCGTGAACCGGACGGGACGGCGCGCAGGTGCCGCGCCCGCAGGCGGCGCGGCGCGTTCTACGAGTGGACCTGGCCCCGCCCCGAGGTCACGGTCGACGGCAGGCAGCTGCGCGGTCCCGTGCTCTATCACCCGTTCGAGACCTTCCGCACGATCCATCTCGCCACCGCCCAGCGGGTGCGGGCGGTCCTGCCGTCGGCGGACCTCGAACCGGTGCTGTGGTGGGACGGCCGGGCTGCCGTCGTCGTGGCGGCGATGCGCTACCGGGAGATCACGGTGCGCGACGTGCGCGAAGGTCCGGTGCTCGTCGAACCGTACGGCGAGGTGATGGTCGGTGCGCTCGTCACCCGCGGTCGCCGGCCGCGCCCGCTGGCCGCCCTGCTGCCCGACGTGACCGGGGTGGGCGTCTTCGTCCTCGACCTGCCGGTGACCACGACCGAGGCGCGCGATCTCGGCCGCTCGCTGTGGGGGCTGCCGAAGTACGTCGCCGACATGGAGTTCCACGACGGTGCCGAGACGCGCGTGGTGCGGCTGGCCGAGGCCGGGAAGGAGATCCTGCGGTTGTCAATCCAGCCCGGCGGCCGGGTCGTGCGTTCGGAGGAGGTGGTCACGCTCTACAGCGTGCGGGGCACCGACCTGGTCGAGACGGTGATGCCGTGGCGCGGGTGGTACCGGCGCCGGTGGGGCGGGGCCGCCGGGCAACTCGTCGTCGGCAGCGACCATCCCACCGCCGACCGGCTCGCGCGCCTCGACGTGGCGCGCCGTCCGCTCGTGGCACTGGACTTCCTCGACGCGCGGGCGATCCTGCCGGGCGGCACCACCATCGGCACCGCCCGGCCCTACGCCGGGCACGTCGCAGGTCGCGAGGACGCGTCTCTGACCGTCACGTTCCCGGGCCTGTGGAGCCCGGTCCGCGAGGCCGTCATCGGCCCTGGCTCTGCGTGGCCCGGCGCTGACGTTCGATCTCCCGAGCGATCTCCTCGGGTGTGAAGTCGTCGCCCCGCCACACGTCCCACGCGTTCATCACCAACCCGATGCCCCAGCCGAAGATCGGGAACATGGGCCAGAAGAAGCCGTCACCGGTCACGGCCCAGACGACGGTGAGGAACGAGTTCACCAGGACGTAGATGAGCACGTGCGCGCCGAGGTCGCGCTTCTTCTTCAGACGCGCCCGCGCACGGGCCTCCTCGTCCTGCGGCGTCGGGCCGATGCTGCTGCTGTCGAGTGCCATGAGCGCCTCCCGCGATCGAGGTGCACCCAGTCGACCGCCGCGCCGGCGCTCGCACACGGGCCGTCCGACCCGCGCCGGTGGTGACCGCGTCACCCGCCGCCGGGACCGCGGTGACCCCTTGCCGGCCCGTGCGCCCGACGCCCTCACGCCTGCGCAGCTCGATAGCGGAGGCCCTGGGTGACGAAGGCGGCAGCCGCGACGACGGCCGCGAGGAACACGAAGACCGACGGGACGAACACGGCGAGCACGATCAGGCCCGCCGTGAGCAGGCCGAGCACAAGCAGTCCGAGCAATGTGGGCGCGTCGGCCCCGGGGTCGCCGGCCGGGTTTCTGTTGTTGTTCGTCACGGACGATCGCGTACCCGGCCCGCAGCACGCGCTGCGGGGTTCGCACGACGCACGTCGTCGGGTGGTGCCGCGGAGCGAGAACCGAGGCGCACCGGGACGTTAGTCCCGACGTCGCCCGGGTATCCCTGGGGCGAGGCAGCTCGGTGCCGTCCCACAGGGGAAGACACCGACCACGGACGGGGTTCACCACGTCCGGTGGCCGCGCGAGGCTCGTCGATCGGGGGGTCGTGGGCTGACGCGCGGCTGCCTGACAACTTCCCGACGCGACCCGGGCAACGGGTTCGGCTCACGCCGACAATCGGCGCCTGGGCCGCGCTCCCAGATGGCGCAACGCCTCGTGCGGCAGCGGTGGGCGGCCGAGCGGATTGGCCTCCGTCACCAGTGCGAACGATTCGGTGATGTTGCGCAGGTTGATCAGCGCGGCACCTTCGACCGGCCAGTGGTCGGCGCTCTCGGACGCGCCGGCGGCCGCCAGCCCCCGGACGGTCTCGCGCACGGCGGCGAGGCGCTCGGCGTCCGCCGCCTGGATCGCCTCCCCCGCCTCGCGCAACGCGGCCGTCCACTGCCTGCGGAAGGTCGGGCCGACGCCGTCCTCGCCCAGGGCGATGGTGCGAGCCAGGCTGCGTGACTCGGCGACGCCTTGTTCGAGACGGACGAGCAGTCGATGCCATTCGCGGGGGTCGCGCAACCCGCGGGCCGAGCGGCGCGGGTTCATGCGAGCGCTCTCGCGGGCCTGCCGCACCATGGCCCAGGCCTCGTCCAGTTCGTCGTCGAGCTCACGGGTGCGGTCGATCCACCCGTGCACCTCGGCGGCCACCTCGTCCCGCTCGAGGCCGGCGGCCATGTCGACCAGCAGGTCGCCCACCTGGTCGTCGATCGCGTCGATGGCCGCGACGGTGCTGCGACGCAGCAGCGGCGGCCACACCAGCAGGTTCACGAGCAGCCCGACACCCACCCCGATGCCGGTGTCGACGAGACGGTCGACGAGCAGCACGTGCTGCGTCGACGAGCCGGTCGTGAGCACGATCAGCGCGGTGGCCGCGGCGGAGGTGAGGTCCGACCCGATCCACGGCAGCGCGCCCACGAGCAGTCCGGCGCCCACGGCCACGGCCACCGGGAGCGCCCCGAGCCCGAGGGTGGTGCCCACCGCCCAGGCGATGAGGACTCCGGCCACCGCTCCGACGACCTGCCGCACACCGGTCGAGAACGTGCGGTACACGGTGGCCTGCACGACGAGGATGGCCGACCACGGGGCGAGGAAGCTCTGCGAGAGCCCGAGCACGTCGGCCACGAGCACCCAGGCGACGACGGCCGCGACCACGATCTTGACCGCCTGGGTGACCCGGCTCCATGCCACCGGGTCGCGCAGCTTCTCGATGACGTCCGGTGACCGCATCACGTCAGTGTGTCCACCAGGAGCCCGGCTCACGCCGCACCGCGACGACGACCCACGGCGGACGGGTGGGAACCGGCCCGGCCAGGCCAGGCCAGCGGGCATCCGTGATCGGTACCAATTCGCATCCGGCGATTGCGAAGCGTCTTGCGAACAGCGTCCCGCGTTGCGTCCGTCCTTCGTACGCTCGATCGATGGACGACGGACGGGGGTTTCCGTTGCGCGGCACCGATCCCTTGACGGCCCGGGAGGTCGAGGTGCTGCGCGTCCTGCGCTTGGGCCTCACCAACCACGAGATCGCCGAGTTGTTGCACATCTCCTCACGGACGGTCGAGAGCCATGTCGCCTCCCTGCTGCGCAAGCTCGGCGCGCGCAACCGGCGCCACCTCGCCCAGTTCTCACCGGCGTCCGGCCCGACCGCTGGACCACGCGAACCGGTCGAGATCGCCGACCTCGACCCGGACGGCGTCATCGTGCGCGTCAATCGCCCGTGGGAGCGCTTCTGCGTCGAGAACGGTGGCGATCCCGTCCGGTGCGGCGCGGGGGTCTCGTACCTGCAGCAGTGCGCCCGTGGTGACGACGGCCGCTCCGTCACCGTCGCGACCTACATCCGCATCGCCGCGCGAGGCGGCGCGTTCGTGCCCCTGCAGACCCGTATCGCGTGCCACAGCCCGTCCGAACGCCGGTGGTTCGACCTGCTGATCACGTCGCGCATCGACGACGACGGACGGTGCGTCGGCACGCGTGTGTCGTTGCGCCGCACCCACCGTGCCGACGCGACGGCCGCGCTGGTCACCGGGTGAGCGTGCCGCTCACCCCACGTGCGGGAACTCGTACTCCTCGTCGTTCGAGATCGCCTTCGCGTAGGCGACGAGTTCCGCGTCCGGAAGGCTGACACCGATCCGCCGCAGGGCGAGTACGGCCTGGGGCATGACGTCCTCGAACGGCTCGCCGGTGTGCCGGTCGCGCAGGTCGGCGTCGACCTTGCCGACCCGTGACGACGCCTGCGAGAAGATCGACCCGCCACCGCCGACATTCATGTTGAACACCATGACGCCAGCATCGCACGGGCTCCGGCGACGCGGCGGCGTCCGCGGATCACCGTTCGAGGTAGCGGCCCAGCTGGTCGAGCAGCCCGCGCGTGCCCCCCTCGCGGCTCGGCACGTCGCTGTGGAAGCGGTCGAAGAAGACACCGTGCTCGATGTGGGTGAACCGGGTGCCGTCGGCGACGGGCTCGAACTCGAGCGTCGCGATCGAGGTCGACATGTGGTCGCCGTCGAGCCACATGTCGTACGTCGTGACGATGCGGTCGTGCTCGACGATGTCGGTGTAGGTCGCCACGTAACGCGTGACCGGGCCGTCGTGGAACTTTCCCTCGGCGACGTCGCGTCCGCCGACCCGGAAGTCGAAGGACCACTCGCGCGGCTCGATCGCGTCGCCGGCACCCCACCAGGCGAGCTTCTCCTGCTCGTCGGCGAAGGCGGCCCAGACGCGCTCGACGGGGGCCGGGTAGTCGCGGGTGAGCTCGAAGCCGGCCCGCGCGATGCGTCGCTGCATCGTCCTACCGCTCGAACGTGACGTGGACGGTGCCGCTCTCGGACACCTCGGACGTGACCTTGTGCGTGGTGTCGATGTGCACGCCGTTCCACAGGCTGCCGCCGGCGCCGAGCAGCACCGGTGCGACGGCCACGTGCAACCGGTCGACGAGCCCGGCCCGCAGGTACTCGCGCGCGACGATCACCCCGCCGCCCACGCGGACGTCCGCGGCTCCGGCTGCGGCCCGCGCCTCGGCGAGCACGTCCTCGACGGGCGCGCTGCGGAAATGGAAGACGGTGCCGTTGTCGAACGCGATCGGTTCGCGTGGCGCGCCGTGCGTCAGCACGAAGACCGGGCAGGCGAACGGCGGCTCGTCGCCCCACCAGCCCTTCCACTCGGAATCGTCGGGGAACGCGTGCAACCCGAACATCCCGGCGCCCATGATCTCGGCGCCGACGCCCTCGAAGAAGGAGACCGCGTAGGCGTCGTCGAGTCCCGTGGTCCCCGTCCCGCTGGTGTCGCCGAGTCGGGCACGGAAGGTTCGCGTACTCACCCAGGCCGCGGTGAGACGGTCCCAGCCCTCCCCCATCGGGTGGCTCGCGGTCGGCTCGCCGGAGGCGAACCCGTCGAGCGAGACGTTGAGGTCGATGCGGACGCGGGTCATGTCAGCTCTCCTGGGTCGTGGGGGTGCGGGTGAGGTGGAGGCCGAGCCGGTCGGCCCGGTGCTCGGCGGGCGTGCGCTGCTCGCCGAGCCAGAGATGCAGCACGTCGAGACCGCCCGGACGCAGGCTGACGGTGCGCACGCGCCCGTGTTTCTCGGACGTGATCAGCCCTGCCTTCTCGAGCACCGACAGGTGCTGGAGGAACGACGGCAGCGCCATGCCGAAGGGAGCCGCGAGCTCCGAGACGACGGCCGGCTCCGTGGCCAGCCGCTCGACGACGGCCCGACGCGTCGGGTCGGCGAGCGCGCGCAGCACCGCGTCCACCGTCTCCGAATAGTTAGGCATGCGCCTAACTATTGCCGGGGTCGACCACGTCTGTCAACGGCAGGCCGGCCCTCGGCGTCGAACCGCCGCAGCAGGGTGAACGCGCGCGGCGACGGCCCGTGCCGGCGCAGGTACGTCAACCGGGCCAGGGCGCGGTCGGCCGTCGGCATCGCGTCTCGCACCCACCACAGCGCGGTGGACGGTTGCGGCACCGACTCGAACCACGCGGTGCGGCGCAGCAGCGCCCGGCCGTGCGCGCTGTGGTAGACGAACGCGTGCAGGGCCGCGTAGTCCCTCCACGCCGACACGCTGACGACGCGCAGCGGGTCGTCGGCGTGCACGACCGGGTGACCCCGTCCGGCCGTCTCGAGCTGCCACACGAAGCCGTCGCTGTGCCGAGCCGTCGCCGCCACGACCGAGAAGGCGTTCGCGAAGCCGGCCATGGACGGGTGGTCCACGGGCGCGCGCATGCGCGACTCGGTGACGTGCGCGAGAACCGCGACGCCGTGACGACCCGTCAGGCGGCCATCACCGCCGCCGGGTCGACCGGGGTGTCGGCCGGGCGGCGCCGCACGAAGAGGGCCGGCACCAGACAGAGACCCACGAGGATCGTCGACACCAGGAAGATGCCGCCGAACGACTGCCCCATGAAGTGCAGGCCCTGCTCGACGACCGGTTTCGCCTGCTGCTCGGTGAGACCCAACTGCTCGAGCACGGCCTGCCGCTTCTCGCCACCGCCCGCGTTCTGCAGGGCCAGGGTCGGGCCGACGACGTCCGCGTGCGCGTTGTAGGCGTTGGTGAGCAGTACCGAGAACAGCGCCGTGCCGATCGAGATCGCGATCTGCTGCGTGATGTTCATGAGCGTCGAGCCGCGGGCCACCTCGTGCTGCCTGAGGCTGGCGAGGGCCGCCGTGAACACCGGCATCATCGTCGCGCCCATGCCCAGACCCATCACGACGAAGGCGGTGATGATGTAGCCGTAGGACGTCTGCTCGTCGGTGCCGATCAACATGCCCATGCCGACCGTGTCGAAGACGAGGCCGGTGAGCACGACCTTGCCGGGGCCGATCTTGTCGGCGAGGAATCCCGCCAGCGGCATGGTGAGCATCGCGCCGAAGCCCTGCGGCGCGACGAGCCAGCCCGAGCTGAGCGGCGACTCACCGCGCACCTGCTGGAAGTAGAGCGTGAACAGCAGGCTGGCACCGAAGAACGCCATCGCGAACAAGGTCATCGTCAGGACCGCGACGGTGACGTGGCGGTTCGCGAACAGCCGCAGCTGCACCAGCGGATGGATGTTGCGCTTGCGCAGCGCCCACCAGACGAACGCCGCCACGAGGACGAGGCCGATGACGGTCGTCGACACCACGGTGCCGGTGAAGACCGTGCCGTGCTCCTGCTTCGCGGCCGGGATGGACGACACCCCGTACAGCGTGAGCGCGAGGCCGGGCGAGAGCAGCGCCATGCCGACGAAGTCGAAGCTCTCGGACGGGTGCACCTCGTCCTTGTCGAGCACCAGGTAGGCGTACACGACGGCGCCGATGCCGATCGGCACGTTGATGAGGAAGATCCAGTGCCACGAGGCGATGTCGATCAGCCAGCCACCGAGGATCGGCCCGAAGATCGGGCCCAGCAGCATCGGCACCCCGAGGATGGACATCACCCGGCCCAGCCGTTCCGGACCGGCGGCGTGGGTCAGGATCGTCATGCCCAGCGGCATGAGCATGCCGCCGCCGAGGCCCTGCACGACCCGGAAGAACACCAGCATCTCGAGGTTCTGCGCCATGGAGCAGAGCGCGGACCCGGCCGTGAACAGGGCGATCGCGAGGATGTACAGCCGCTTGCTGCCGAACCGGTCGGCGGCCCACCCGGTCAGCGGGATGACGGTGGCGAGCGCCAGGGTGTAGGCCGTCGCCGTCCACGCGACCTGCGCCTGCGTCTTGCCGAAGATCTCCTGGAAGGTGCGCTGCGCGACGGCCACGACGGTGATGTCGAGGATCGACATGATGGCGCCGAGGACGATGACCCCGGCGATGACCATGACGCGCTTGTCGAGTCGGTTGTCGGTGGGCGTGCCGGCGGAGGGCGGGGCTGCGTCGTCCGGGGCCGGGTTCTGGACCTCGAGGCTCATGCGCGGCAGCTTAGGGGCGGCCTGTGACAACGGGACAGACGATTCGGCCGTCGCCCGTCACGTCATGTCCGGGTGCTCTCGAAGCGTCGATGTGCCTCGGTCAGCGTGTGCCAGAGCCGCGTCCGCGACGCGTCCGGCATGGCCTCGAAGCGAAGCCCGAAGACCTCGTCGAGGCGCGCGAACCAGTCCTGCTTCCCGGTCACCGCACGGGCCGTGACGGCATCGTGCCCGACCCGCGACCACATGAGCGCGCGGGCGATGTCGACGCCGCCGGCATCGCGGCGCTGCGCCACCGGGGTGCGCACGAAACCCGACTCGGCCGACCCGGAGAGCCAGGCGTGCCTCGATGCGAAGTCGGACGGGGACGCCGGCGCGAGCGTCCACGTCATCGTGCGGAACGAGCCGGACGGGTCGTGCGTGAAGCACCAGCCGTCGCCGTCCGTCCGCCCGAGGACGAAGCGGAACGGACCCTGCGGGTGGTCGCCCGGCACGAGCGGCAGCGGGTCGTGCAGCGCATCACCCAGGCCGGCGTCGACGTACCAGCGCCCGTCCGGGTTGTCGTCGGACGGGAGCCCGGAGACCGTCAGCGCGAGGTGGTTCGCGTGGTCGTCCGGCGACGGCGTCTCGCCGTGCACGGAGCCGACGTGGCCGCGCACGTCGAACCCGAGGGACGTCAGCAGCAGCGCCAGCGCCCCGTTGAGGTGGTAACAGTAACCGCCTCGGCCCTCGTGGGCGATGCGCGCCGCCGCGGCGGACGGGTCGACCGTCCACTGCTCGCCGGCGGCGATCCAGAAGGTCTCGTACGGCACCCGCTCGACGTGGCGACGGGCGATCTCGCGCAGCAGCCCCACGGACGGCGGGGCGGCCTCGACGCCGAGCCGCCCGAGATACGCGTCGCGCACCCCGGTGTCCAGTTCGTCCGAGTACCCGTTCATGCGCCCTCCCCGAGCCGCGCCCATCGTGGCACCACGCACCGACGACGAGGTGCGATGCTCACGCGGTGATGAGTTCCGGGCGCCACCGCCGTCACATCTGACATGACCACCGACACCGAGAACCTGACCACCCTCGAGGAACACGACTTCGTCGCGCGCGTCGAACGGCACCGCCGCGAGCTGCACGTGCACTGCTACCGCCTGCTCGGCTCGTTCGACGACGCGGAGGACCTCGTGCAGGAGTCGTTCCTGCGCGCCTGGCGCCGCCGCGACACGTACGCGGGACGCGCGTCCGTCCGCGCGTGGCTGTACCGCATCGCCACGAACGCCTGCCTCGACGCGCTGGACAAGCGGCCCCGCCGGCCGACGGCGGACGGCGAGATCCTGTGGCTGCAGCCCTACCCGGACGAGCTGCTCGCGCAGCTGCCCGACCACCGCGAGGGACCGGAGGACATCGCGCTGACCCGCGAGACGGTCGAGCTCGCGTTCGTCACCGCGATCCAGCACCTCGCCCCGCTGCCGCGCGCGGTCGTGGTGCTGCGCGACGTGCTCGGGTGTTCGGCGAAGGACACCGCCGACCTGCTGGAGACGACGGTGGCGTCGGTGAACTCCGCGCTGCAGCGCGCCCGCGCCGGGATGCGCGACGCGCTGCCGGACGACCGCACCGAGTGGCGTGCCGAGCCGTCCGCGGCGGAGCGGGACCTGCTGGCGCGCTACGTCGACTGCACCGAGCGGGTCGACCTCGACGGTCTCGCCGCGCTCGTGCACGAGGACGTCCGCTTCTCGATGCCACCGATCCCCGGCACGTGGGAGGGCAAGGACGCGGTCGTGCGCTGCTGGGACGAGG
The DNA here is from genome assembly GCF_054781375.1 of Jatrophihabitans fulvus. NCBI lineage: Bacteria > Bacillati > Actinomycetota > Actinomycetes > Jatrophihabitantales > Jatrophihabitantaceae > Jatrophihabitans > Jatrophihabitans fulvus. The sequence goes on along the minus strand of NZ_BAAGUN010000001.1, from coordinate 261,893 downwards.
GCGGTTTCGGCAGCGAGGCGTTCGGCAGCGTGCGGACCCTGCCGACGAGGGCGAACGGGCACCCCGCGTTCGGCGTGTACGTGCGGGTCCCGGGCGACGAGGAGTACCGGGCGCTGACCCTGGAGGCCGTGCGGTTCCGGGACGGCGCGGTCGCCGACATCGTCAACTTCGACCGGGGGCTCTTCACCCGCTTCGGGCTGCCCATGACCCTCGGGGCGGGTCAGCCGGGCGTCGCCGTCCCGTAGATCGCCGGGAGCCAGACGGCGAGCAGGACGTCGACGACGGACCGCTCCTTGACGGCGGGCTGCTCGCCGGTGAAGGTCGCGGCGAGCACCCGCTCGTTCATGAGATTGAGCGCGATCGCCAGTTCGCGCGCCGGCGGCCCGGACGGGGCGGCGCCGCGCCGGCGTTCGGCGCGGATGACGTCGGCGCACTGGTCGATCCAGCGTTCCATCGTGGTGGCCCACTGCGCGCGCAATTCGGGGCTGGACGCCTGCGCGGCCACCGCGGCGGCGACGACGGCGCGGTGGCGGGCGAAGACGTCGACGATGTTGCCGATGACGGCGCGCCACGAGCGGACGGGATCGGCGGCGAAGTCGAGGGTCAGCTCGGCACGATTCGCCTCGTCGACCACGCGGTCGAGCAGGCTGAGCACCACCGCTTCCTTCGAGGCGAAGTAGAAGTAGAACGTCGGCCGCGACAGCCCCGCACCCTTGGCGAGATCGTCGACGGAGAAGCCGTCGAACCCGCGCTCGCGCAGCAGCGTCTCTGCGGTGGCGAGGATGGCGCGTTCCCGCTCCTCCCCCGACACTCGAGGCGCTCGGCGCCCCCGGGAGACAGCGGTCATGCCGCGACCGTACCCGGTGTCGATCCGGTCGACATGGTGTCGAGAGTCTCGACACACACTGCCGACGGAACGTTGAACTACTCGACAGGGTGTCGATAGCGTCGGGTCATCCGAACGAGGGAGTTCCGCCGTGACCGACCACGTCGACGTGCTGATCGTGGGTGCCGGGCTGTCCGGCATCGGCGCCGCGTGCCACCTGCGCCGCGAATGCCCCGACAAGAGCTTCGTGATCCTCGAGTCGCGCGACGCCATCGGCGGCACGTGGGACCTGTTCCGTTATCCCGGCATCAGGTCCGACTCGGACATGTTCACGCTCGGCTACTCGTTCAAGCCATGGACGGACGGCAAGTCGATCGCCGACGGCCCCGCGATCCTCGAATACGTCCGTGAGGCGGCCCGCGAGAACGACGTCGAACGGCACATCCGCTTCGGCCACCGCGTGCAGCGCATCGAGTGGTCGTCCGACACCGCGCGGTGGACCGTGACCAGCACGGTCGGTGACACGACCACGACCATGACCGCGTCGTTCGTGTCGGTGTGCGCGGGCTACTACCGCTACGACGAGGGCTTCACGCCCGAGTTCCCCGGACGGGACGACTTCGCCGGGCAGATCGTGCACCCGCAGCACTGGCCCGAGGACCTCGACCACGCCGGCAAGCGCGTGGTCGTGATCGGCAGCGGCGCGACGGCCGTGACCCTGCTACCGGCCCTCGTGCAGGGTGACGACGCCGCCGAGCACGTGACGATGCTGCAGCGCTCCCCCACCTACATCTCGGCCGTACCGTCCCGCGACAAGCTCGCCGACCGGCTGCGGCGGGTGCTGCCCGAGCAGCTCGCCTACGACGTCGTCCGCTGGAAGAACGTGCTGACCGGCGTGGGCATCTACCAGCTGAGCCGTCGCCGTCCGGAGTTCGTCAAGGGCTTCCTGAAGAAGAAGGCCGCCGAGAAGCTGCCGACCGGCTTCGACGTCGACACCCATCTCTCCCCGTCGTACGACCCGTGGGACCAGCGGCTGTGCGCGACACCGGGTGGCGAGCTGTGGCGTGCCATCCGCGCCGGCAGGAACGACATCGTCACCGACCGCATCGAGCGATTCACAGAGAAGGGCATCCTGCTCTCGTCCGGGCGGGAACTGCCCGCGGACATCATCGTCACCGCCACCGGCCTGAACCTGCTGGTCGTCGGCGGCATGCAGGTGGTCGTCGACGGCGAGCCGGTCGAGCTGAACGAGACGCTCGCCTACAAGGGCATGATGCTCAGCGGCGTGCCGAACTTCGCGCTGACCGTCGGGTACACGAACGCGTCGTGGACGTTGAAGGCCGACCTCGTCGCCCGCTACGTCTGCCGGCTGCTGAAGCACATGGACGAGCACGGGTACGACACCGTCGTGCCGGAGCGTCCGAGCGACCTCGCCGATGACGAGCTCGCACCGCTGATCGACCTGCAGGCGGGGTACGTGCTGCGCAGCGCCGACCGGCTGCCGAAGCAAGGCCCGCAGAAACCGTGGCGGCTGCACCAGAACTACCTGCGCGACATCGGCCTCATGCGCCACGGTTCGCTCACCGACGGCGTGCGCTTCGGCAGCACCAAGACCCCCGTCACGGTCTGAGAGAGGGACGACATGGCCACCATGCGAGCCGAGCGCTTCGACACCGCCACCCGGACGGTGTCCGTCCGGGACGTGCCGATCCCCGAACCCGGCCCGGGCGAGGTGCTGATCAAGGTCGCCTACTGCGGCATCTGCCACTCGGACCTCAGCCTCATCGACGGCACCTTCGGCTCGCCACTGCCCGAGATCACGCAAGGGCACGAGGCGTCCGGCGTCATCGCCGCACTCGGCGAGGGCGTCACCGACTGGCAGATCGGCGATCGGGTCATCCCGGCCGCGGGCCGTCCTGATTTCACGTGTCCCGAGTGCAAGCTGGCCAACTTCAGCAACTGCCTGAACCTGCAGTTGATGGCGTTCCAGTACGACGGCGCGTGGGCCGAGTACACGACCGCGCTCGCGCTGTCGTTGACGCGCGTGCCCGACAACGTGTCGATGCAGCAGGCGGCGATCCTCGCCGACGCGGTCGCCACCCCGTACGGCGCCGTCGTCAACACCGGCAGGGTGCAGGTCGGCGAGTCGGTCGGCGTCTGGGGGCTCGGCGGCATCGGCACCCACATCGTGCAGATCGCACGGCTCGTCGGCGCCACGCCGATCATCGCGCTCGACCTGATCCCCGAGGTGCGCGAGCGCGCGCTCGAGCTCGGCGCCGACCATGCGCTCGACCCGACCGACCCGGCCACGCCCGGCCGCATCCGCGAGCTGACCGGTGGTCGCGGGCTCGACGCCGCCTTCGACGCCGTCGGCATCCCGGCCACCTTCGACCAGGCCCGCTGGACGGTGCGGGTCGGCGGTCGGCTCGTCGTCGTCGGCATGAGCAACCAGAGCGTCGATCTGGGCGACACGATGACGCTCGGCCTCGCGCGCGTCGCCATCCTCGGTCACCTCGGCTACCGCAACGAGGACATCGCCACGCTCGCGAAGCTGGTGTCCAGCGGGCGGCTCGACCTGTCCCGGTCGGTCAGTGACGTCGTGTCGCTCGAGGACGTCGCCGAGGGCATCCGGCGTCTCGACCAGCACGAGGGCAACCCGATCCGCATTCTCGTGCGCCCCGGCGACGACGTGGACTAACATCCCACTCCCCGCCGGGAGGAGCCGCTCGTGTCGCAGGTCGTCGACTTCAAGGACGTGTCCGCCGAGGGCCTCGAGTCGTCACCGCATGCGGACGCCCTCGCCGGGCTGCGCGCGAACGAGGCGCGCTACTGGAAGAACAAGTACGACCACGACTTCGTCGTCGAGTCGGCGGACGACGCCCCGGAGATCGTCGAGTACGTGCACCGGGTCCTCAAGGACGAGCGCGACCTCGAGATCGCGTCGCGTCCGCTGCAGGTGTCGCGGTTCGAGGTCGACGGATTGCGGATGTCGTTCGTGATCTACGAATCGGGCCTGATCGTCAACGTCATGTACGCGGTCGACCCCGGCGGCAAGCGTGCCGTTGGCTTCAAGCTGTCGGACGGCATGGACGTCCCCGACGAACTCGAGGGACGTTTCAAGTTCGCCCGGCAGAGGTCGAAGCTCGCGGGCACGATCCGCGGGTCCTACTTCGTGATCAAGGGCGAGCACTGAGCGGCACGATGGGTACGACGTCCGCATGACCGACCCGACCCCGGACGTCCCCGTCGATCCCATGGACGACGACTCGCTGCGCCCCGACCCGCCGTCCGAGCCCGACGCCGTCGAGGCGGCCGAGCGGATGAACGACCCCGACGGCGCCCACCCGGGCGTGTCCGACCAGACCGCGACCTCGGCGGGCGACGACGCCGTGCCGGAACTGCCGCAGTAGTCCGCTCGCGCCGGGTTACCCCGTCCGGCCGGTCGGGGACCCACCCGGCATGAGGATCGGATACTTCCTGTCGTGCGAGGAGTACGGCCCGCAGGCCCTGATCGACCAGGCGAAGCAGGCGGAGGCGGCGGGCTTCGAGGCGTTGTGGATCTCTGACCACTTCCACCCGTGGAACGACGAGCAGGGCAACAGCCCGTTCGTCTGGTCGATGATCGGCGCGGTGTCGCAGGTGACGTCCCTGCCCGTCGAGACGGCGGTGACGTGCCCGACGGTGCGCGTGCACCCGGCGATCGTCGCGCAGGCCGCGGCCACCAGCGCGGTGCTGACCGGCGGCCGCTTCAGCCTCGGCATCGGCAGCGGCGAAGCGCTCAACGAGCACGTGACCGGTGCCCGCTGGCCGGACACCGACGTGCGGCTCGACATGCTGCGCGAGTCGGTCGAGGTCATGCGCAAGCTGTGGACAGGGCAGTTCGTCGACCACCACGGCGCGCACTACGACGTCGAGAACGCGCGCATCTACACCCTCCCGGACGAACCGCCGCCGATCATGATCAGCGGCTTCGGCCCGAAGGCGGCGCGGCTCGCGGGCGAGATCGGCGACGGCTTCGTGACCATCCCGCCCGACCACGACATGATCAGGACGTTCCGCGAGGCGGGCGGTGAAGGCAAGCCGGTGCACGCCGGTTACAAGGTCTGCTGGTCCGAGGACGACCAGACCGCGCTGCAGACCGCGCACGCGCTGTGGCCCAACGACGCGTTGCCCGGCGAGCTCGCGCAGGTGCTGTCGAGCCCGAAGCACTTCGAGCAGGCCGCGCAGCTCGTCACGCAGCAGCACATCGCCGACTCGATCGCCTACGGCAACGACGTCGACCGGCACGTCGAGGCGTTCCGTCCCTACGCGGACGCCGGAGTCGATGCCGTCTACATCCAGCAGATGGGCGGCGCACGTCCGGGCACGAACGCCGAGGGATTCTTCGAGTACTACCGCGACACGGTGCTGCCCCGGCTGCGTGAGATCGCCTGACTCACCGCAGCGGCGGCAGCGGCCCGGACGGCCGCAGCACCGCGTCGAACAGGTCGCCCTTCTCGGCGATGCGGGCACCGATCGTCCGGATGGTGAAGCCGTCCGGCCATAGGGTTGGATCGTCCAACTCATCCCAGTCGACCGGCGCCGAGACGGGGGCGCCGGCAGCGGCGCGGGGGCTGTACGGCGCGACGAGGGTCTTGTTGATCGCGTTCTGGGTGTAGTCGAGGCGGGCGAGGCCGGCGCGGTCGTCCTTCTGCCACTTCCAGCTGACGAGCTCGGGCACGACGCCTCCGACGGCGTGCGACAGCTGGTCGACCCAGGCGCGGGTCTCGTCGAAGGACGGCCCGACCGGGATCGGGATCCAGATCTGGATGCCGCGCTGCCCGGTCACCTTGGGGCGGCCGCGGACCCCCACGTGATCGAGAGCGGTGCGGTGCAGCCGGGCGAGCACGAGCAAGTCGTCCCACGACGTGCTCCCACCCGGGTCGAGGTCGATCAGGGCGTACGTGGGGTGCTGCGGGTCGTCGACCCGCGAGGTCCACGCGTGCCATTCGAGCGCGCCGAAGTTGGCCGCCCAGACGAGCGCGGCCGGTTCGTCGACGACGAGATAGGTGTGCGTCTCGTCCTCGTCCGCGTCGGGGTTGCGCCAGCGCGGAACCCAGTCGGGAGCGTGGGTGGGCAGTTCCTTGTGCCAGAAACCCGCCGTGTCGGCACCTCCCGGAAAGCGGTGCATGTTCAGGGCGCGCCGCTTCAGGTACGGCAGCACGACGGGCGCGATCTCGGCGGCGTAGCGCAGCAGGTCCCGCTTCGTGACCGGCTTCTCCCGGCCGCGCGGGGGGAACAGCACCTCGTCGAGGTTGGTCACCTTCAGTTCCCGACCGAAGACGTGCCATGTGCCCGACGCGCCGAACGCGTCGAGCTCGGCGAAGGCCTCGTCCGGCGCCGGCGGGGTCGCGGTCGCCCGCAGCGGGACGGACGCGTGCGCGGCAGGCAGGTCACTGCGCCAGAGCCGGTCGGGGTCGGCCTTGACCTCGTCGTTCGTCCGCCCGGTCAGCACCGAACGCGGGTGTTCCTCCGGGTCCCATCCGTCGACGGCGAAGTCGTCGTGCTTGTGCAGCAGCAGCCAGCTCTCCGTCCCGCCCCTGTCGCCGCGGGTGCGGACGAGGACGAACTCCCCGCGCAGCTTCTCGCCGTCGAGCACCATGTGCAGTTCGCCGTTGCGCACGGCGGCGTCGGGATCGGCCACCTCGTCGGGCTTGACCGGCGCCCAGGTGCCGGCGTCCCACACGATGACGTCCCCGCCGCCGTACTCCCCGGCCGGGATGACGCCTTCGAAGTCGTAGTAGTCGAGCGGGTGGTCCTCGACGTGGTACGCGCCGCGGCGCACGGACGGGTCGAGCGTCGGCCCCTTGGGGACGGCCCAGCTGACGAGCACGCCGTCGATCTCGAGACGGAAGTCGTAGTGCAGCCGCCGCGCCCGGTGCCGCTGCACGACGAACCGCCGCACGGTGCCGTCCGCCGCCGCGGTCTCCCCGGAGGGCTCCTCCGTCCGGGTGAAGTCACGCTTGGCGCGGTAGCGCTCCAGACGCTCGGAGGCCTGCTTGCGCGGCGGCACGGACCTCAGGCCGCCTCGGCGGCACCCTGGATGCCCTCGCGCCGTGCCCACACCTGCTGCGGCGGGGCGGCGATGTCGACACTGCGCTCGATCGTCGTCATGCGTTCGGGGTACCCGTCACGCGCGGTGGCGCTGCTTGAGATGTCGTGAGAACGCCCGCTCGATCTCCCGTTGCGCCTCGCGCTCGGCGAGGTCGTGACGCCGGTCCCACGTCTTCTTGCCCCGCACCAGCGCGAGCTCGACCTTGACCCGTCCATCGGAGAAGTACAGCGAGAGCGGAACCATCGACAGCCCGCTCTCCCTGACCCGCAGCTCCCAGTCGAGGATCTCGCGGCGGTGCAGCAGCAGCTTGCGGGTGCGGCGCACGGCGTGATTCGTCCAGCTGCCGGCGGCGTACTCGGCGATGTACAGCGAGTGCAGCCACATCTCGTGGTCGTCGACGATCGCGAACGCGTCGACGAGAGACGCCCGGCCGTGGCGCAGGCTCTTCACCTCGTTGCCGACGAGCGCGATGCCGGCCTCGACGGTGTCGAGCACGGTGTAGAGGTGCCGGGCGCGCTTGTTCGTGGCGATCGCCTTCCGCCCGCGCTCCTTCACCACGACCAGAACTCTAGGCATGACCGCCCCCGCCGTCGGGGGGTCGGGACCCCCTGTTCCGAAATCTGTAATACACGCGGAACTGCGTGTATTACAGATTTCGACAACAGGGGTGTCGGGCCCGGCCGTCACGTCCAGTACAGGACCCGCGCGCCGGGCAGCGTGGCCGCGAGCGCCTCGTCGAACCAGCCGCGCAGCTCACGCATGACCGGCGCCGGGTAGACGTACTTGCGGCCGCCGAATTTCGACCGCTTGACGGCGCGGTTGTCCTCGTCGAGGTCGAGCTTGGTGTTCGGGTACCAACTCAGCAGCTGCGTGCGGCTCGACTCGGTGAAGCGATGAGTGATCAGTTCGACGGTCAGGTCGACGTCGAGCCCGGCGACCGTGCTGCGCACATCGCGCAGCAGCTGCGCGTACTCCTCCCGCCACCCGGGCAGCGGCATCACGGGCGCGATGGTGAGACCGACGGGGTACCCGTCCGCGGCGAGGGCCCGCAACGCTACGAGCCGGGCGGGCACGGGAGCCGTCCCGCCCTCGAACCGGCGGGCGACGGCGGCCGAGTTGACCGAGAACCGGACGCGGGTCCGTCCGCCGTGGGGCAGACCGACGAGCGGCGCGACGTCGTCGAACTTGGTGGTGAACCGCAGGCCGGTGCCGTCGCCGTAGGCCCCGGTGCCGACTCGGGTGACGGCTTCGGTCAGCGACGCCGTGAGGTGCTCGAGCCCGAGCGGGTCGGTGTAGCAGGACAGTTCGAACGTGGTGCCCTCGTGGCCGCGACGGACGTCGCCGGTGGTCACGTTGCCCTGCCCGGCGAGCGTGGCGATCGGCGCCAGCACGTCGTCGAGATTCGCGTGCACCCTCGTCAGCGGCGGTCCGGTGAGCGAGCCCGCGAGGTAGCAGTACTGGCAGTGCGCGGGGCACCCCTTCGCGAGGTCGAGCCGCCAGTCGGCGGACGGCGGGATGGGCTGCGGCTTCAGCGCGCTCGGCGGCGCGACGACCACGGCGAGCGTCTGCTTGGCCCGCGCGTACACCTCGCGCTCCGACCCGCGGACGGGCGGCAGCCGGTCGGCGTCCAGCAGGCGGATGTCCTCGATGCCCGCGGCCTCGCAGCGCTCGACGATGCGCCGCCCGTGCGGGAGTTCCGCGGCCGACCGGGTGACGAGCACGTGCTTCGGCGTCCACAGCCGGGACGAGGACATCACATCAGCGGGCATACCCGCACGACACGGTCAGGCGGACGGCGAATCCACCGGTGCCGCCAGCCGGACGGTCACCTCGCGGACGAGGGCGCCCAGCCGGAACCGGTCCGGCCACACCACGTCCAGGCCGGCCTCGAGCAACGGCGCCGCCGTCACCGGCCCGACGGCCGCGCAGAGGACGGACCCGCGCAGCGCGTCCCGCACGGCTGCGCCGAGCCCGATCTCGTCCGCGGTGCGCAGGACGTTCGTCGACGCCGGGGCGCTCGTGAAGGTCACCGCGTCGAGTTGCCGCGCGGCGACCTGCTCGATCAGCCGGTGCAACGGCTTCGGGTCCTCCGGGGGTTCCCAGCGGTAGACGGGCACCTCGATGACCTCGGCGCCGGCCGCGCGCAGCCCGTCGACCAGCGAGCGCAGCGGATCGCCGTGCAGCTGCACCGCGACACGGCGCCCGGCCAGCTCGGGCCCGGCGAGCAGGTGCTCGAGGATCTCGTCGCTCGACTCGGACTCGGGCGCCCACTCCTCCCGCAACCCGGCGGCGCGGACGGCTCCGCGCACCTTCGGCCCCCGGGTGAGGACCGTCGAGGCGGCCAGGGCGCGCAGCAACGACTCACCGTGGCCCCAGTGCTCGACGACCTCGAGCCAGCCACGGAAGCCGACGGCCGTGGTGGTGATCGTGAGATCGAGCGGCGCGGCGAGGCACCGTGCGGTCGCCTCGCGCAACCTCGTGTCGTCGGCCAGGGGGACGACGTGGATCGCCGGCCCGTAGACGATGCTCGCGCCGCGGCGCGCGAGGGCATCGCCCAGCTCCTCGCGGCGGCGCTCGGCCGTGACTCCGACCGTCCGGCCGATCAGGTCGAGGGTGCGGTCCGCCACGCCGATCACGGTACGCAGCACCCGCCGGTACGGTCGCCGGCGCGAGATTGTCGGCCTCCTGTGCCACGATCGGCGCGAGTGGATCAACGGGAGGGAACGCGGATGCGCCGTCGTCGGGCAGGCATCGTCGTCGCTGTGGGCGCTGTCGCCCTGCTCGCGGCCGGGTGCAGCGGCAGCGTGGTCGACGGCACGCCGTCCCTGGCCGTCCGCTCGGGGTCGGGATCGGGGTCGGGGTCGCCGAGCGGCTCGCCGTCGGGCACCGGCTCGCCGTCCGGCCCCACTCCCACCGGCAGCGTCACGTGGGGCGAGTCGACGGGCGACATCTCCAACCTCATGCCGCTCATCTCGGCCGGCAATTCCACCGCCAACGGCAACCTGGTCACGCGGGTGCTCGACGGCCTCTACCGCAGCGCTCCGAACATCCAGTACATCCCCGACGTCGACCAGGGCACGGCCTCGTCCGCGGTCGTCGGCGGCAAGCAGGTCGTCACGGTGAAGATCAACCCGCGCGCGGTCTGGGCCGACGGTCAGCCGATCACCGCCGCCGACTACGTCTTCACCGCAGAGGCGCAGAAGTCGAGCGACCCGTCGAACGGCGGGTGCGCCGCCCTGCTCAGCACGGTCGGCTTCGACCAGATCGAGACCGCCGAGGCCGTCGACGAGCGCACGGCGACGTTCACCTTCAAGGCCGGCCAGTCGTTCGCCGACTGGAAGGGCCTGTTCTCGGGCAACAGCGCGCTGCTGCTGTCGAAGCACGTCGTCGACCAGGGCTCCGCGCGGGCGACGTGCGACTACATCACCCGCGGCTGGCCGGTCCGCGACGGCATCCCGCTGGGCGCGCAGAACGGCCCATGGCTGATCACCGGCGACAACGTCGACGTCGCCGCACGGACGATCACGCTCGTGCCCAACCCGCGGTACTGGGGTGACAAGCCCAAGCTGGCCAAGCTGGTGTTCAAGACCATCGGGTTCGACTCCGACACGCAACTGCGGGCACTGCAGACCGAGGACGTCGACATCGTCTACCCGCAGCCGCAGCTCGACCTCGTCGCGAACCTCAAGAAGCTGAGCGGCATCAAGACCGAGATCGGGTTCGGCGCCTCGTTCGAGCACCTCGACTTCAACACCCGCGACCCGCTGCTGAAGTACAAGCAGGTGCGGCAGGCCATCGCCCTCGCGATCGACCGTGACGCGCTGGTCCGGGCCACGGTGGGTCAGTTCAGCGACACCGCGTCCGTGCTCGGCAACCGCATCGTGCTGACGTCCCAGCGTGGGTACCAGAACAACGGCGCCGCCTACGACCGGCAGGACATCGCCAAGGCCAAGCAGCTCATCCGGTCCGTCGGCGGCAAGCTGGGCAGCGACGGCATCTACCGCATCGGCGGACGACCGCTGTCGTTCCGCATCACGACGACGCAGGACAACCCGCTGCGCGACGTCACCGTCAGCCGCATCGCCGCGCAGGTGAGGGCGGCCGGCATCAAGATCACCGAGTTCGCGAACCCCGACATCTTCCAAGGTCCCGAGAAGCCGACCTCGCTTGCCGGCGGCGGCTTCCAGATCGCGCTGTTCGCGTGGGTGGGTTCGCCGTCGCTGTCGTCGTCCAACTCGATCTACTACAGCCCCGCGAAGACCCGGGGCGCGGTCGGCCAGAACTACTCACGCGCCGGCACGACCGACATCGACACCCAGCTCGACAAGGTCACCACGGCGTACACCCCCGACGCCCAGCTCGCCGCCGCGAACGCCGCCGACAAGCTGCTGTGGGGCGAGATGTACACGCTGCCGCTGTACCAGAAGCCGACCCTGCTGGCCTACCGCAACGACATCCAGGGCCTCGCCGACAACGCGACCTTCGCCGGCCCGCTGTGGAACTCCGACGACTTCACGGTGCGCTGAGCCCCGGTCGCGCTCAGTCCTGGTCGAGCATCGGCATCTCGAGCCCCCGTCCCCGGCCGAGCAGCTGCGCGCGCCCGACGGCGTCGCGACCGAACTTGGCGCGAATGCCGTCCAGCACCGGGTCGAGCGCGCTCGTGTCCTTCGCCGCGAAGGGCAGTTCGAGCTGCCGGTCGTCGGCGTCCTCGAGGTTGGTGAGCGAGACGCCGACGAGCGTGCACCCGCGTTCGTCGACGAGCTGACCGGCGTCGCGCAGCAACTGCCGCGCGGTCGCGAGCACGGCATCGGTCTCACACGTGGGCCGCAGGGTGGTGTGCGAGCGCGTGACCCGCTCGAAGTCGGCGAAGCGCAGCCGCAGCGTGACGGTGCGACAGACGCGGTTCGCCTTGCGCAGCCGGGTGGTCGTCCGCTCGACGAGCCCGGTGAGGTGGTCGTCGAGGTCGGCGAGCGACGGCCGCCGTCGCGACCCGAGCGCGCGCTGGGCGCCGATCGAGCGGCGTCGCCGGCCGACCACGACCGGTCGGGGGTCGCGGTTGTGGGCGAGGGCGTGCAGGTGGTGCCCGGCCGCCGGCCCGAGCAGCGAGACGAGGGCGTCGTCTCCGAGCTCGGCCACGTCGGCGACCGTGAACAGGCCGCGGTCGTTGAGCTTGGCGGTGGTGACCTTGCCGACGCCCCACAGCTTCTGCACCGGCAGCGGGTGCAGGAAGTGCAGCTCCTCGTCGGCGGGCACGAGGCGCAGGCCGTCGGGCTTGGCGACCCCGCTCGCGACCTTGGCGAGGAACTTGGTGCGCGCGATGCCGACGGTGATCGCCAGCCCGACCTCGTCGCGCACCCGCTGCCGCAGCCGCACCGCGATCTCGACGGGCGACCCGGACACCTTGCCCAGACCGCCGACGTCGAGGAACGCCTCGTCGATCGAGATGCCCTCGACCAGCGGCGTGACGTCGTCGAAGATCGCGAACACCTGCTTGCTGGCCTCGACGTAGCGCTCGAAGTGCGGCTCGACGACGATCGCCTGCGGACACAGCTCGCGTGCCTGCCGACCGTTCATCGCCGAACGCACCCCGAACGCCTTGGCCTCGTAGCTCGCGGCCAGGACGACGCCACCGCCGACGAGCACTGGCCGGCCGCGCAGCCGGGGGTCGTCGCGCTGCTCGACCGACGCGTAGAACGAGTCGAGGTCGGCGTGCAGGATCACGCGTCCATATTCGTCGACCTGTTCGAAATTGGCAATCGACGCTACCGTCGCGCCATGACCGAACCGACGCTGTTCGAGTGGGCCGGCGGGCACGACGCGATCCGGCGCATGATCGACGCCTTCTACGACCGCGTCGAGCAGGACGATCTGCTGTCGCCGTTCTTCCCCGGCGGCGTCACCGAGCACCACCGCGCGCACGTCGCGGACTGGTGGGCCGAGGTCTTCGGCGGCCCGGCCGTCTATACCGAGCAGCACGGCGGTTACGAGTCGATGCTGGCCCACCACGTCGATCTCGGCATCACCCCCGAACACCGGTTCCGGTTCGCCTCGTTGATGTCGCGGGCCGCCGACGACGCCGACCTCCCCGCCGACCCGGAATTCCGGGCGGCGCTGGTCGGCTACCTCGAGTGGGGCACCCGGCTGGCCATGGAGAACTCGCAACCGGGCGCCGGGCCCGTCCCGCACGCAACCGTGCCGCGCTGGGGCTGGGGCGTTGCGCCGCCCTACCAACCGTGACGGCAGGAGACACTGACGGATGGACTTCGACGAGACCTTCACCCGACTCGACCCCCGGGTGTGGACCGACGCCTACCTCCCGGCCTGGAGTTCGCGGGCGGCGGCCGCGGCGGCGTACGAGGTCGGCGCGGACGGGCTCCTGCTGAGCATCCCGCCCGACCACCCGCTGTGGTGTCCGGACTCCCACGCGCCTCCGCTGCGGGTGTCGGCGATCCACAGCGCCAACCGGTCCGGGCCGGTCGGTTCCACAGACGCGCCCCAACCGTTCCGCGACGGCCTCGTCGTCCGCGAGCAGCAGCCGACCGTCATCGGGTTCGCGCCCCACCACGGTTCCGTCGCGGTCACGTGCGCCGCCCACCTCACTGCGCGCTCGATGTTCTCCGCCTGGCTCGTAGGCCTCGAGGACGCGCCCGAGCGGTGCGGCGAGATCTGCGTGGTCGAGGTTTTCGGCACCGCGGTCCGCGCGGGCGACGTCGCGCTGGGGCAGGGCATCCACCGCTTCCGCGACCCTTCCCTTCGCGAGGACTTCTCGGCCGAGCCCACGCCGCTCGACGTCGAGCAGGAGCACACCTACGCCGTCGACTGGCGGTCCGGGCGGGTGACCTTCTCCGTCGACGGCGTAGTCACCCGTGAGGCCGACCAGGCTCCCGACTACCCGATGATGCTGATCCTCGGGCTGTTCGACTTCCCCGACGAGCCCGGCGACCCGTCCGACGTGCCGCGACTGCAGGTCACGCGAGTGACGGGCAACGAGCTCGGCGTCGGAAGCATCGACGGACGGTGACCACGAACCCGCTGGTCGTCACACTTTCGCTCGACGACGCCGCGCAGGGACGCTTCGACCGCGAGCGGGCGGCGTTGTTCCCGTCGGGACGGACGCAGGTCGGCGCGCACGTCACGCTGTTCCACGCCGTACCCGGCGAGCTCGAGCAGCAGGTGCGCGAGGATCTCGCGGACGCCGGCCCGCCCTTCGACGTGGCGGTGACGGGCGTGTTGCCCCTCGGCCGCGGCGTCGCGTACCGACTCGAGTCGGTCGAGTTGTCCAACCGACATCGTGCGCTGCAGCAGGCGTGGTGGCCGCACCTGACGGCACAGGACCGGCAGGGGGTTCCGTCCGCACGTCACCGTCCAGAACAAGGTGACGCCCGAACAGGCGCGGCGCACCCTCGCCGACCTCGACGCGGCGTTCGCGCCGTTCGAGGTCACCGCGCTCGGCTGGACGCTCTGGCGCTACGACGGCGGCCCCTGGACGCACCTCGCGGACGTCCCCTTCACAGCGGCAGGTCCTCGAGCATCTCGGTGACGAGCGCGGCGATGGGCGAGCGCTCGGAGCGGGTGAGGGTGACGTGCGCGAACAGCGGGTGGCCGCGCAGCGCCTCGATCACGGCGGCGACGCCGTCGTGCCGTCCGACGCGCAGATTGTCACGCTGCGCGACGTCGTGGGTCAGCACGACTCGCGAGCCGGCGCCGATGCGCGACAGGACGGTGAGCAGCACGTTGCGCTCGAGCGACTGCGCCTCGTCGACGATGACGAACGAGTCGTGCAGCGACCGGCCGCGGATGTGGGTCAGCGGCAGCACCTCGAGCATGCCGCGGTCCATGACCTCGTCCATCACGTCACCGGACACGAGCGCGCCGAGGGTGTCGAAGACCGCCTGAGCCCAGGGCGCCATCTTCTCGTTCTCCGAGCCCGGCAGGTAGCCGAGGTCCTGCCCGCCGACGGCGTACAGCGGCCGGAACACCACGACCCGCTTGTGCGCGCGCCGCTCGAGCACCGACTCGAGCCCGGCGCACAGCGCGAGCGCCGACTTGCCGGTGCCCGCCCGTCCGCCGAGCGACACGATGCCGATCTCGGGGTCGAGCAGCAGGTCGAGCGCGACGCGCTGCTCGGCCGAGCGGCCCCGCAAACCGAACGCCTCACGGTCGCCGCGCACGAGCTTCACGTGCTTGTCGGGCGTGATGCGTGCGAGCGCCGAGCCCTTGACCGAGTGCAGCACGAGGCCGGTGTGGCACGGCTCCCCCGCGACCTCGGCGAAGTCGGGCGCATCGGCCAGCTCGATCGGCTCGCCGTCGTAGAGCGCGTCGACGGACGCCGGGGAGACGTCGAGTTCGTGGATGCCGGTGTAGCCGGTCGAGTCGACGACCGGGTGCAGGCGGTACTCGTCGGACGGCAGGCCGACCGACGCGGCCTTGACCCGCAGCGGCATGTCCTTGGTGACGAGGGTGACGTCGCGTCCCTCGTTCGCGAGATTGAGCGCGACCGCGAGAATGCGCGAGTCGTTGCTGTCGACCCGGAAACCGGCGGGCAGTGTCGAGAGGTCGGAGTGGTTCAGCTCGACGCAGAGCCGGCCCCCGCCGTCGCCGATGGGCACGGGTGAGTCGAGCCGGCCGTGCTCGACCCGCAGGTCGTCCAGCACGCGCAGCGTCTGGCGCGCGAACCAGCCGAGCTCCGGGTGGTGCCGTTTGCCCTCGAGTTCGCTGATGACGACCAGCGGGAGGACGACGTCGTGCTCGGCGAACCGGCCCAGCGCACCCGGGTCGGACAGCAGGACCGACGTGTCGAGGACGAAGGTGCGGACGGACGGTTCGGGGACGGCAACGCTCATGAGGCGCTCCAGGGGACTCGGCACCGCGGACGCACACGCGCCCGTAGCGCTGTCGGGGTGACGGCCCGTCCTCGGCACGCAGGTACCGGACGCGCCGGCCCCATCGCGATCCGTCGAGGAAACACCGATTCAGGGACCTCCGCCGGCGCCCGGGCTGACCCCGGCCGCTGAGCAGGAAGCTACGTCCGCGGTCACGGAGCCGCGGGAAGGCGCGCCAAGGAGTTGGTTACGGCGTCGTTAACGCTCGACGCTACGGTCGGGCCATGCCCGCATCGAACCTGCACGGCGAGGTCACCGTCCGCATGGCCGCCCCACCGGAGAAGGTCTGGGAGCTGGTCAGCGACGTCACGCGCATCGGCGAGTTCAGCCCCGAGACGTTCGAGGCCGAATGGCTCGGCGGGGCCACCGGCCCGGCGCTCGGCGCGACGTTCCGCGGCCACGTCAAGCGCAACGGCCGCGGGCCCGTCTACTGGACGACCTGCAAGGTGACGCAGTGCGAGCCCGGCAAGGTCTTCGGCTTCGCCGTCGTGGGCGGCGGGCGGACCTTCAACAACTGGAGCTACCGCATCGAGCCCGACGGTGACGGCAGCCGGGTGACCGAGGCGTTCGACATCCAACCCAACCTGGCCATGCGCGCCTACTGGCTCGTCGCCGGACGGCTGCGCCGCAGGACCAATGAGAACGGTATGCGCCAGACCCTCGAACGCATCAAAGCTGTGGTCGAGGGTTGACCCGTCTCGATCGGACGGGACTCGTCCGATCCGTCGCCCTGATCGAAGGGCGCAATCTGCGCTCGTCGCGTACGGATCTTGATGGCCCGGCGGCGTCATGTCGTCCGCCTGCCCTCAAGATCGAGTGGAGGCTTGCGATCTTCATGGCCACGCGACGCCATGAAACCTTCGGCTCCTCAAGATCGTCGCCGGGTGCGTGTCCGCGGCGGCGACCCGAGATCAGCCCGTCTCGACCGGACGGGACTCGTCCGCGCCCCACTGGGACCACGACCCGGTGTAGAGGGCGAGGTCGTCCAGCCCGGCGACGGTCATCGCCAGCAGGTCGTGGCAGGCGGTGACACCGGACCCGCAGTAGGCCACCGCCGCGCCGTCGCCGAACCGCTCGCGCAGCTCGGCAGCCGGACGGAACCGCCCGGACGCGTCGAGGTTCTGCTGCCACGGCGCACTGATCGCCCCGGGCACGTGACCGGGACGCGGGTCGATCGCCGGATCGCCGTGCGCGTACCGCTCGGCCGTCCGCGCGTCGAAGACCCGGGCGTCGGTCGCCGCGACCTCGTCCGCGGTGACGAACCGTCCGGCGGGCCACGAAACCGGCTCCCGCCCGACCGGCGCGAACGCCGGCACCGCGGTCTCCAACGGACCGGTCCAGGCCGCGAGGCCGCCGTCGAGCACGGACACCGGCTCGCCGAGCACGTGCAGCAGCCACCACAACCGCGCCGCCTGCGCGCCGCCGGAGTCGTCGTACGCGACCACCGGAGTGCCGGTCGCGATGCCGACCCGGCCGAGCGCCGCGGCGAAGCGCTCGGGCGACGGCAGCGGATGCCGTCCGGTGCCCGGACCCGCCGGATCGGACAGGTCGGTGTCGATGTCGAGCCACACCGCGCCGGGCAGGTGCCCGGCCTCGTAGGCGGCGCGTCCGGACCGTCCGTCGAGGTACCAGCGGACGTCGACGAGCCGGGCGTCCGCCGGCACCGCATCGGCGCCGACCAGGGGCGTCACGCCCCGAACCGCCGCTGCCGGGTGCCGAAGGCGCGCAGCGCGCGGTAGAAGTCGATGCGCCGGAAGTCGGGCCACAGCGCGTCGCAGAAGTAGAACTCCGAGTGCACCGACTGCCACAGCAGGAACCCGCCGAGCCGCTGCTCCCCCGACGTGCGGATCACGAGGTCGGGGTCGGGCTGGCCCTTGGTGTAGAGGTGCTCGGCGATGTGGTCGACGTCGAGGGTCTCGGCGAGGTCCTCCAGGGCCGTGCCGCGCGCCGCGTGCTCGAGCAGCAGCGAGCGGACGGCGTCGGCGATCTCGCGGCGTCCGCCGTAGCCGACCGCGACGTTGACGGTGAGCCCGTCGCGCTCGGCGGTCGCCTCCTCGGCGCGCTTGAGCTGGGCGGCGGTCTCGGCCGGCAGCAGGTCGAGCGCGCCGACGGCGTTCACCCGCCACGGGTTGCCCTCCGCGGCGAGTTCCTCGGCCACCCCGCCGATGATGTTCAGCAGGGGCGCCAGCTCGGACTCGGGACGGCGCAGGTTGTCGGTGGACAGCAGCCAGATGGTGACGTGCGCGACCCCCACCTCGCCGCACCACTGCAGCAGGTTGGTGATGTGGCGCGCACCGGCGACATGGCCGTGGCTGACGTCGTCGAACCCGGCCGCCCGGGCCCAGCGGCGGTTGCCGTCGACCATGATCGCGACGTGCCGCGGCACCGGCAGACCGTCGATCCTGCGCCGGAGGCGTCGCTCGTAGACGGCGTAGACCGCCTCACGGATTCCCACGACGGCCCAGGTTAGCCCTGAGAGCGACCCGGCGCCGAAACCTACGCGCGCGTAACCTTGGCGGATGACCACCCACCGTCCGCACCTCGACGCGAGTGCGCGGCGGCCGGCGGCCGCGACCGGATCGCCCACCGGCCCCGCACGCAGCGACCACGCCCACGAGTCGATGGCCTCCCGCATGGCCGACTCGGTCGCCGACACCGTCAACGACCTCAAGCCCCGGCTGCGGGGCTGGCTGCACGCCTACGCCGCGGTCGTGTCCCTGGCCAGCGGCGCGGCGCTCATCGCGACCGCCGCGGCCCTGCGCGGCGGCGTGGCGGCGCTCGTCACCGCCATCTACTGCGGCACCGTGACCCTGCTGTTCGGCACCTCGGCGCTCTACCACCGCCTCAGCTGGAGCGACCGGGCGCGCCGGGTCATGAAGCGGCTCGACCACTCGATGATCTTCGTGTTCATCGCGGGCACGTACACGCCGATCGCGGCGCTGACCCTGCCCAGGGGCCCGATGATCGGCGTGCTGGTCTCGGTCTGGTCGGGCGCCCTCGTGGGCGTCGCGCTGCAGACGTTCTGGCACTCGGCCCCACGCTGGCTGTCGGCCCCCTGTTACATCGCGCTCGGCTGGGTCGCGGTGTTCGTGATGCCGGACCTGCTCGATCGCGGCGGTGTGGCCGCCTTCGTGCTCATCACCGCCGGCGGCGTCGTCTACACCCTGGGCGGCATCGTCTACGCCCTCAAGCGTCCGAACCCGTGGCCGGGCGTCTTCGGCTTCCACGAGGTGTTCCACCTCGCCACGCTCGTCGCCGCCGCGTGCCACTACGTCGCCATCTGGTTCGCCGTCCTGGACTGAGTTCTCCTGCGGCGAACATCGTTGCCGTCCGACCGTCTGTAAGCGTGTAATCATGTAATCAGACACGTCAGACGGAGGTTCACCATGCACGACGACCACCCCTTCGCCCAGTTCGCCGCCGAGGCCGAACGCCGCTTCCGGGAGGGCGGACGCGGCCGCCGCGGCGGACCTCACCACCACGGCCGGGGCCAGCGCGGCGGCGGCTGGCAACAGGCCGATCTGCCCGACGCGACCGACGCCGCCGAGTGGTTCGCCGGCCGGCTTCCGGACGACTGGTTCACCGGCACCCCCGAGGTGTCGGTCGACCGCGACGAGATCGTCGTCGTCGGCGAGCTGACCGCGCCCGACGACGGCGGCACCGCCGCCGCCCAGGGCCGCATCCAGCGCTTCCGCGAGGAGACGCGGGACGCCCGCATGCGTATCGCGGACGAGGCGGAGGCCCGCTACGGCCGCAAGGTCGCCTGGGGCGCCGCGATCGGCGACACCCGCGAACTGTTCACCACCCTCTCGGTGCCGGTGATGACGCGACTGCGCTCGCCCGAGCGGCAGGTGCTCGACACCCTCGTCGACAGCGGCGTGGCCCGTTCGCGCGCGGACGCGCTCGTGTGGTGCGTCCGCCTCGTCGGGCAGCACGCCGACGAGTGGCTCGGGCAGCTGCGCGACGCGATGGCCCAGGTCGACGAGCTGCGCAAGCAGGGACCTACCGGCTGAGTGCCGCCTCGAGGTCCGCGACCTGCGTGACCGGCAGGTCGCAGACCATCCCGCGGCACACGTAGGCCGCGGCTGCGCCGTCGACGAGCGGACGGTCGGCCAGCAGCGGCCGGCCGTCCGCGTCGGGCTCGCCCGTCACGACCACGGCTCCGGGCGGACGCAGCCGCCACGCGGCTGCGGTGAACTCGCCGCTCGCGTCGCCGACGATCGCCACCTGCACCGGTCCGGACGCGAGCGCCTCGGCCGCGGCCAGCGCCCACCCGAAGAAGCGGGGTTGCCGGGCCGCCATCTCCCCCACCGCGGCGAGCGCCCGCTCGGCCGCCTCGCGATGCCGCGACGACCCGGTCAGGGCGTGGTGGCCGAGCAGCGCATGGATCAGCGACGACGACCCGGACGGGGTCGCGTTGTCGGACGGGTCGCGCGGCCGGCGCACGAGGGTCTCCGCGTCGTCCGCGGTGTCCCAGAAGCCGCCGTCGTCGGCGGCGAAGTGGTCGAGCGCGACGTCGAGCAGTCGCCCCGCCAGCTCGAGCCAGTGCGGGTCGCCCGTCGCCTGGTGCAGCAGGGCCAGACCGTCCGCCAGATCGCCGTAGTCCTCCGCGACACCGTGGGCGTCGCCGACCGCGCCGTCGCGCGAGGTGCGACGCAGCCGTCCGTCGACGAGGTGCACCCTTTCGAGCAGTTCCGCGCATTCGACGGCGGCGTCCAGTAACTCCGGTTCGCCCAGCAGCATCGCCGCCTCGGCCAGGGCCCCGATCGCGAGGCCGTTCCAGGCCGTCACGACCTTGTCGTCGCGCGCCGGTTGCGGTCGCAGCTCGCGCGCCGCGAACAGCCGCGTGCGCAGCTCGACGAGCTCGTCCGCCGGCGGATCGGACAGCAACTGCAGCGTCGACAGACCGTGTTCGAACGTCCCCTCGTCGGTGACGTGGAAGATCGCCGCCGCCCGCGCGCCGTCGTCCGCGCCGAGCGCCTCGGCCAGCTGCGTCGGCGTCCACGCGTAGGTGAGCCCCTCGACACCGTCGGTGTCGGCGTCGAGGGCTGAAGCGAAACCGCCCTCGGCCGTCAGCAGGTCACGCAGCAGGAAGCGCGCGGTCTCGCGCGCGACCCGGGCGCCCAGCGCCGAACCGGTGCGCCGCCACCAGCGCAGGTAGCCGCGCAGCAGCTGCGCGTTGTCGTAGAGCATCTTCTCGAAGTGGGGCACGACCCAGGCGGCGTCGACCGAGTAGCGCGCGAACCCCCCGCCGAGCTGGTCGTACATGCCGCCGCGCGCCATGGCCTCGAACGTGCGGTCGACCATGGTGCCCACGTCGGCGCCTCGCTCCTGCGCCCGCAGCAACCACTCCAGCACCATGGACGGCGGGAACTTCGGGGCCCCGCCGAAGCCGCCGCGCTCGGCGTCGGCGTGCCGGGCGATCGCCTCGACCGCAGCGTCGAGTTCGGTCGCGCCCGGCGCGGCGCCGGCGGCGAACGCGCCCCCGGCCTGCTGGGTGAGCGCGTCGACGACCCGCTGCCCGGTGGCGAGCACCTCGTCGCGGTTGTCCCGCCACGCCTCGGCGATCGCGTCGAGCAGCCGCACGAAGTGGTCGCGCGGGAAGTAGGTGCCGCAGTAGAACGGCTTGGCGTCGGGGGTCAGCAGGCAGGTCATCGGCCAGCCGCCGTGACCGCTCATCGCGACGGTGGCGTCCATGTAGACGGCGTCGACGTCCGGACGTTCCTCGCGGTCGACCTTGATGTTGACGAAATGCTCGTTCATCACGGCGGCGACCTCGTCGTGCTCGAACGACTCGTGCGCCATCACGTGGCACCAGTGGCAGGCGGCGTACCCGATCGACAGCAGCACCGGCACGTCGCGGCGGCGGGCCTCGGCGAACGCCTCGTCCGACCACTCCCACCAGTCGACGGGGTTGTCCCGGTGCTGCTGCAGGTAGGGACTGGTGGCGGCTGCGAGGCGGTTCACCCGTCCATCGTCCCCGGCCGGCACGGACGCCTGACGCGACCCGGTTGTACGGTGCGGCCATGGACGATCCGGTCGTCGCCCTCGACGCGACGTCGCCCGTCCCGCCGTTCGAGCAGATCCGCGGCGGGCTGGCCGGGCGCATCGCCGGCGGCGAACTCCCCGCGGGCACGAAGCTGCCGACCGTCCGCGCCCTGGCCGCCGAACTCGAGGTCGCCACCAACACCGTTGCCCGCGCCTACCGCGAGCTCGAGACCGCCGGGTTGATCGAGACCCGCGGCCGTGCCGGCACCGTCGTCCGCGCGACGTCCGCGAGCAGGCAGGAGCTTGCCGCCGCCGCCGCCCGGCTGGCGGAGCTCAGCGCCGCGCAGGGCCTGTCGGACGACGACGCCGTCGCCCAGTTGCGCGCCGCGCTGGACGCCCGCCGGACCTGACCGTCACTCGCGGTGCGCCCCCGCGGGGCTGACGTGGACGGTCGCCGCGGTGAGCCGCGGCACGAAGAACAGCAGGTGTTCCTCGGCGTGGTGGGCGAGCTCGTGCGCGTCGCGCAGCGACAGCCCGGCATCGACGGTGATGTCGACCTCCGCACGCAGGGTGTGGCCCAGCCAGCGGACACGCAGCTCCCGCAGCTCGCGCACCCCCTCGACGGACCGGACCGCACCGGACGCCTCGTCGACGAGGTGCGGGTCGACGGCATCCATCAGCCGCGCACCCACCTGCGCCACGGCGCCCCGCAGGACACCGAGGATGGCGACGGTGATGAGCAGTCCGACGACCGGGTCGGCCCACTGCCATCCCACGGCGACACCACCTGCACCCACCAGCACGGCCAGGCTGGTGAAGCCGTCGGTGCGAGCGTGCAGGCCGTCGGCCACGAGTGCGGCCGACCCGATGCGGCGTCCGACCCGGATGCGGTAGCGGGCGACGAGCTCGTTGCCGATGAAACCGACACCCGCCGCACCCGCCACGGCCCAGAGGTGCGTCACCGGTTCGGGGTCGATCAGCCGCCGGATCGACTCGAACGCGGCCAGCGCCGCCGACAGCGCGATCATCGCGACGACGAAGAGGCCGCCGAGGTCCTCGGCGCGGCCGTACCCGTAGGTGTAGCGCTTGCTCGGCGGACGTCGGGCCAGGCGGAACGCGATGAGCAACGGCACGGCGGTCAGCGCGTCGGCCACGTTGTGCAGGGTGTCGCCGAGCAGCGCGACCGACCCCGACACCAGCACGACCGCCGCCTGCACCGCGGCCGTGACGCCCAGCGCGGCGAGACTGATCAGCAGGGCACGGCGACCGGCGGCGTCCGCCTCGACGGCGTCGTCGATCTGGTCGGCCAGGTCGTGGCTGTGCCCGCCGACGAACTCCGACAGCGCGTGCCGGGCGCGCCCGGCCACCGAGCGGTCGTGCTCATGATCGTGGTGGTGATCGTGATGGTCGTGCGTGTGCGCCGCCGCGGTCCGATGACTCACGATTCCACGCTAACGACGCGGGCGGACGAGAGCACGTTGCGAGCGACCCGCAACAGGCGCGGAGCTACTGCCCGGGCTGGTCCTTCTCGTCCTCGTACTCGTCGCGGACCTCGTGGGCGGCCTGCTCCTGCTCCTTGCCCTCCTCGACGAGGTCGTCGTCGTTCATGACCCGGCCCGCGGCCTCCTTCACCTTGCCGACGACCACGTTCTCCCAGGTCGCCGGTCGCTCGATGGGGGCGTCGTTCTCGCTCATGCGGCGAATCTACGGTGCGCCCGCGGTCTCAGGCGTAGCAGGACAGCGGCCGTCCGCCGTTGAAGGCGACCATGTCGCGCAGCGCGCCCATGACGTCGACGGTCGTGCTCTCGTCGAGATCGGCGTACGCGCGGTGCAGGTTGCCGACGATGCGTTCGGCGTCGAGCCAGTCGGCGTACTGCCCGAGGTCGGTCTCGCGCGCGGCCTCGAGCGGATCGAGCCCAGCCGCCTTCGCCGCCCGGGCCGTCGACAGCACGAACTCGAGGTAGCCCACGATCGTGTCGATGAGTGCGTGGTCGCACGGCGCGCCGTGTCCCGGGACGATCGTGGTGGCGGGGATCGGCCTGACGACCTCGGTGAGGACGGCGATCGCCCCGACGACCGAACCCATGAGCAGGAACGGCGTGCCTCCGTTGAACAGCAGGTCGCCGCAGAACAGCACCTGCTGCTCGGGCAGCCACACCAGGCTGTCGTTGCTCGTGTGCGCCGCGCGGCCGACCCAGCTGACCTCGATCGGACGGTCGTCCGACCACAACCGCACCCGGTCGGCGAACGTGACGGTCGGCGGCGCGACGGTGAGGTCGCCCCACTCGACCGGGTCCCAGATGCCGGTGTCGCCGGGGATGCCGAACGCGAGCAGCTCGGTACGGCAGTTCTCGTGGGCGACGATGGTGCCGGTGCCCATCAGCGAGTTGCCGTAGGTGTGGTCGCCGTGGTGATGGGTGTTGATCAGCATGTCGACCGGGGCCGGCGTGACCGAGGCGATGCGGTCGCGGAACGCCCGCGTCCGGCGCTCGGTCGAGCAGGCGTCGATGCTGATCACCGACGACGAACCGACGACGAACCCGGTGTTGTTGATGTACCAGGACCCGTCCGGCTGGATGTAGCCGAAGACGCCGTCGGCGACCTCGACGAGTTCCGCGGGTCCCAGCTCCGGGTGGTCGTGCAGGCTCGTGCTCACACGCAGATCCTCTCGCGGTCGGACGGGATCACAACGGTGCCGGGCTCCAGAGCCCGGCCTCGGGCGGGGTGCGGTGCCAGAGCGCGAACAGGTCCTCGCCCGGGCCGGCCGTTCCCCACCGGTCGGCGTACTCCGGGATCGCCGGCCAGACGCGCGGCACCCACGCGTCCTCGTCGGCGATCTTCTCCAGCGCAGTCGTGTACTCGACGACGAAGTCGTCGGGACCGGCGAAGTAGGAGTAGACGTTGTCGCCCGAGCTGTGCCGTCCGGGTCCCCACAGCGGCGCACGGCCCGCGCGCACCATGCGTCCGGTGCCGCGCATGTACTCGTCGATGTCGCGCATCTCGAAGGACACGTGGTTCAGGCCCGCGTACGGGGCGGCGGCGATGGCCAGGCTGTGATGGTCGTCCGAGCACCGCAGGAAGCACATCCGGTCCTCGAGCCAGTCGGACAGCCGCAGGCCCAGGTAGGTCTCGTAGAACTGCATGAGCGCGACGACCTGCGGACTGTTCAGCACGACGTGACTCAGCTTGCGCGGCACCGACTCGCCCACGGCGACCTCGCGGAACGGCTTGGGCGCCACGTCGCTGGACACCTCGACCAGACGCCCGTCCGGGTCGAAGAACCGCACCCCGTACCCGCCCCCGGGTGTCGCCAGGGGTCCGGGCTCGCCGGCCAGCCGTACCCCGTCGGACGCGAGCCGCGCGGCGAGCGCGTCGACGGCCGCGCGGTCGACGGCGCCGAACGCCACGAGGTCCGTCCGCCGTTCGGACGCGCGCCGGATCCGCACCACGAACGGCTCGGGACTGCCGACGGTGCCGAGGAAGGCCACCTCGCCGTCGCCGGCGACCTGGTAGAGCCCCCAGGAGTCCTCGTAGAAGCCGAGCGTCGCCGCGAAGTCCGCCGTCGAGATCGCGACGTGGCGGATGTGGGTGATCGGCGAGCGCTGCGCGACCAGCGAGGGCAGTACCGACCCGCGCGGCGCGGGCGGCGGCAGCGGCGGGCCGGGGCGGGGGTCCGGCGGCGTCGCCGCGGCGAGGTCGGTGTCGACGAGGGACGTGGTCATCGCAGCTCTCCTGATCAGGCGGGGCGGTCGAGGGCGAGGTCGACCTGGCGCATGCGTTCGGGCAGGTGCGCGCGCATGCCGGCGACGGCGTCCGCCCAGGTCTCGGCGGTGATGCCCATCTCGGCCTCGAGGATTCCGTGCGAGACGTCCTGCACGAGCTTGGCCCGCGGGAAGCGACGCTGCTCGAAGCTGCGCAGCCGTTCGTCGAGGTCTCCGGGTCCGTCGAGGCACTCGGCGAGGACGACCGCGTCCTCGAGCGCCATCCCGGCGCCCTGCGTGATGTGCGGCGCGCACGCGTGGGCGGCGTCGCCGAGCACGCCCACCCGCCCGGAGAACCAGGGCAACGGCAGCATGACGTCGGAGATGGGGCTGTAGACGATGTCGTCGTCGGCGGTGAGGCCGTCACGGACCTCGGCGGGCAGCCCGCCGAAGGGCGCCATCCGCTCGCGCAGGATCTCGGCGAACCGGGCGCGGTCGTGCGTCACGCCCTTCGGGTCGGGCGTCACGACGAACATGTACATCGTCGCCTCGCTCAACGGGATGAACCCCGCCTTGACGCCGAGCGCCTGGTACACCCGCACGCCGGTCACGTACTCCGGCCGGGGCAGGGTCACGCGGAAGACGCCGAAGCCGGAGTACACCGCGTCGTGGTCCGGGCCGAACAGGGTGCGGCGAGTCGCGGACTTGATGCCGTCGAAGGCGGCGACGAGGTCGTAGGACTCACGGCGCCCGTCGCTGAGGCGGACGTCGACGGCGGTGCCGTCGTCGTCGAAGGACTCGACCGTGGTGTCGTAGGCGACCTTCACGCCGTGCCGTTCGACGGCCTCGATCAGGATGTGGTGCAGGTCGGAGCGCGACAGCGCCGTGTTGTGCGGGACGTCGCCCCCGCCGAGAGCGCTCGGGACGTCGACGATGTGCTCGCCGCCCGCCTCGTAGAAGCCGGTGACGTCGTACTGGTACCCCGCGGCGACGATCGCGTCGAGCACGCCGAGCGACCGCAGCGCCCGCAGGCTGTTGCCGGGTTGGTTGATGCCGACGCCGTAGACGGAGAAGTCCGGCTTGACCTCGACCACGTCGACGTCGTGACCACGCTGACGGAGGGCGATCGCGGCGGCCAGGCCGCCGATCCCGGCCCCGATGACGAGAATCCTCATGGCTGCTCCCGCTGCCTCGTTGCTGGCGTGTGGCAGGAACGTAGCCGCCGTCCGCGGCCGGGGGACATCCCCAATCGGCGATGCCGGTCAACGACGCCGTCGATATTCGCGGCCCGCGCTGCCAGGATGCAGCGATGGAACCGTCCGCGGCGTTGCGGCGCATGGACCTGAACCTGCTGCTGCCCCTCAACGCCCTGCTGGAGCACCGCCACGTGACCCGGGCCGCCGAGGCGGTCGGCATCGGCCAGTCGGCCATGAGCGCGGCGCTCGCGCGGTTGCGGCGCGCGTTCGACGACCCGCTGCTCGTCCGCAACGGACGGGCCCACGAGCTCACCCCGATGGGACGGTCGCTGGTCGATCCCGTGCGCACCACCCTGATGGCGATGGAGGACCTGCTCGCCACGCGTCCGCATTTCGACCCCGCGACCGACGAGCGGACGTTCACGATCGTCGCGAGCGACTACGTGACGCTCGTGCTGCTGCGCCCGCTGCTCGAACGCCTGTACGACGAGGCGCCGAAGGTGGCCGTGAACGTCGTGCCCGTCACCGGCACGACCGCCACCGATCTCGAGCACTCCCAGGTCGATCTGGTGATCATGCCGCGCGAGCTCGAGACCGGCTCGATGCCGAGCTTCCCCAGCCGCAGCCTGTTCACCGACCGCTACGTCGCGGCGGTGTGGAAGGACCACCGCGAGGTCGGTGACGTCATCGACCGCGAGCAGCTGCAGCGACTGCGCTACGTGCGCTACTGGGCCACCACCGGCGGCGGGGCGTTCGTCGACCTCCAGCTCGCCAACCTCGGCATCCGCACCGAGGTCGCGCTGTCGACCCACAGCTTCACGCTGGTGCCGTGGATGCTGCCGGGCACGTCGCTGTTCGCCTTCGTCCACGAACGGCTGCTGCGGGCGACGTCGGTGCGGCGGGAACTGCGGGTCGTCGAGTGCGACGTGCCGCTGCGCCCCATCGTCGAGACCATGTACTGGCACCCCGTGTTCCACAGCGACCCGGCCCACCACTGGCTGCGCGAGAGCGTCACCGCGCTCGCCGCCAACCTCTGAATCCCCGGCGCGATCATCGACGGGGTCGATGACGACCATCGCCATCGGGACGTTCCTCCCGCCCGGTGCGCTCCCTAGGGTCGAGGCGTCGTCCGGCGCCGCCGCCGGCGTCGCGCAGAGCGAGAGGGAACCCGATGCCGCACCCCGACCCGTACGCGCTGGGACGATTCCGCACCGCCCGCGGCGGCGAGTTCTGCGGCGTCGTCGTCGACGCGCAGACCGTCCCGCTCATCGAGCTGACCCCGGACTTCGTCGACGTCCACGAACTGCTGGCCGACTGGCCGGTGTACAGCAAGATGCTCGACGCCGCGGTCGTCGACGCCCGGACGTCGGGTCAGTGGCAGGAGCTGGCCCGACCCGTCGACACGCTGCAGGTGCTCGCGCCCGTCGAACCGGCGCAGATCTTCCAGAGCGGTGCCAACTACAAGACGCACGTCGTGCAGCTCATGGTCGCGGCGGCCGCCGAGGCCGGTGACGACGATCCGGACGCGACCTTGTCCCGCGCTACCGACCTCATGCAGCAGCGCGCCGAACGGGGCACGCCGTACGTGTTCCTCGGCCTGCCGTCCTCGATCTGCGGGCCGTACGACGACGTCGTCCTGCCCGACATCGGGACCCAGCACGACTGGGAGCTGGAGCTGGCCGCCGTCATCGGCACCGAGGCCTACCGCGTCGACCGCGCGGACGCCATGGCGCACGTCGCGGGATACGTGATGGTCAACGACATCACCACCCGCGACCGCGTCTTCCGCCCGGACATGCCGGGCCTGGGCACCGACTGGCTGGCCGGCAAGAACTCGCCGACGTTCCTGCCCGTCGGCCCGTGGTTCGTGCCGGCGCAGTTCGTCCCGGACCCGTCCGCGCTGCGCATCACGCTGGCGTTGAACGGCGATGTCATGCAGGACGAGTCGACGGCGGACATGATCTTCGACGTCCCGCGCCTCGTCGAGCACGTCAGCGCGATCACGCCCATGCGTCCGGGCGACCTGCTGCTGACCGGGTCGCCGGCGGGCAACGGGGCGCACTACGGCCGTTACCTGCGCCCGGACGACGTCATGGACGCGACCATCACCGGCCTGGGCCGGCAGCGGAACCGCTGCGTGGCACCGTGACCGGGGTGCGCACCGTCGACGTGCACGCGCACGTGGACGTCCCCGCGATCGCCGACCTCGTGGCGGGCCGGCCGGGCCTGGCGGCCGAACAGGCCGCTCAGCTCGCCACGTTCGGCGCCGAGTCGACGCGGCTCAACATCGAACTCGCCACGACGAGCTACCGCCCGCTGCTCGACGACGTCGCGGTCCGCCTCGAGCGGATGGACGCCGGCGGTGTCGACGTGCAGGCCGTCAGCGTGGTGCCGACGCTCTACCACTACTGGGCCGACGAAGCCCTTGCCGCCGACGTCGTCGCGGCGGCGAACGACGAGATTGCGCGCTTCTGCTCGAAAGAACCGGACCGGTTCGTCGGACTCGCCGCGGCATCGCTGCAGCACCCCGAGCTCGCCGCCGACCAGCTGCGAGCGGCCGCGGCCCACGGCCTGCGGGGCGTCGAGATCTCGACCAGCGTCGCCGGTCGCGAGCTCTCGGACCGGTCCCTGGACCCGTTCTGGGCCGCCGCCGAGTCGCTCGGGTCCTTCGTGTTCATCCACCCGTGGGGCTGCAGCCTGGGGTCCCGGCTGGCGACGTCCTACCTGGGCAACGTGGTCGGCAACCCGACCGAGACCACCGTCGCGCTCAGCCACCTGGTCTTCGGGGGCGTCCTCGACCGCTTCCCCGGGCTCACGGTCTGCGGTGCCCACGGCGGCGGGTACTTCCCGCACTACCTGGGCCGGGCCGACCACGCCTTCGCCGCACGACCGGAGAGCCGCACGATGCAGCGCGAGCCGAGCGCCTACCTCGACCGGTTGTACTTCGACTCGCTCGTCTACTCCCCCGGCGAGTTGACCCGGCTGGTGCAGGCCGTCGGCGCCGACCACGTGGTCGTCGGCACCGACTACCCCTTCGACATGGGCGTTCCGGACCCGATCGCCCGCCTGGACGCCATCGGCCTCCCGGCGGCCGAGCGGGACGCCGTCGCCGGGGCGACGGCATCCCGCCTGCTGCGGATCCGGACGGGGACCTAGACGGCGGCCGCGACCATGCCGAGCTGCGCCGTCAGGTCGGCGACGAGGGCGGGCAGCCCGTCCACCGTCGCGGCCGTGCCGAACAGGTAGAAGTCCGGGCGCGCGACGAACACGGCGTGCCCGCCCGCGGCGAACCACTCCAGGTACTTGCCCTCGACGTCGACGACCTGGGTGACGTCGGGCAGCGCCTGCGGGTGCGCACCCTCGGGCAGGAACTGCACCACCCGCGCGCCGAGGAGGCGCACGGCGGCCAGCGTGCCGTCGTCGAGCACCGCGGACGGGTCCGCGACGCACCCGATCACGAATCCGGTGCCGACGACCTGGTCGAACCGCCCGGTCGTCCCCGCCGCGTCCCGGACGCGCGCCTGGATGCCGAGCTGCCCGGCCGGACCCTCGGGGGCACCGTCGGCCGCCGTACGCACGATGCCCGGCCCGAGCACGGGCGGCGGGACGGGTCCCAGCGCGAGGTCGGGACGCCCACCGGCCGCCAGCATCCGCGCGTCGCGCGCCGCGACCGCCTCGGGATCGGTCAGGCAGATGACGTTGCCCAGCGCGACCGACATGCCGATCGAGTGCTGCACGTGGGCCGACCGCTCGCTCGTGTACGTGTCGAGCAGGGAGTCGTCGGCACGACCGGTCAGCACGAGGTCGAGCTTCCACGCCAGGTTCGCGGTGTCGCGGATGCCCGAGCACATGCCCTGGCCCGCGAACGGCGGCATCAGGTGCGCGGCGTCGCCGGCGACCATCACCCGTCCGATGCGCCAGCGATCGGCCCACCGCGCCTGGAAGGTGTAGACGGTGTGGCGCTCGAGCGTGGCGTTGCCCGGGTGGACGTCCCACGGTTCGAGCAGGCGCCACGCCGTGCTCTCGGTGTTGAGCTGCTCGACCGTCTCGTCCGGCAGCCGCAGGAACTCCCACCGCCGGCGGCCCGGGCCTCCGGAGACCCGCGTCGTGGGCCGCACCGGATCGCACACCTGCAGGTTGGACGGCTCCCACACCCGGGTCGGATCGTGCGGGATCACGTCGACGATCAGCCAGTCGTAGAAGAAGCCGAGGTCGGTGACGGTGGTGTCCATGCGACTGCGGACGAAACTGTTGGCCCCGTCGCACCCGACGACGTAGCGGGCGCTCGTCCGTGTCTCGACACCGTCGTCGTCGACCGCGGTGACGACCACGTGGTCGCCGCGGTCGTCGACGTCGACGGCCCGCAGGCCGCGCCGCACCGTGACGGTCTCGAACGACTCCGCCTCGGCGCCGAGGGTCGCCTCGAGCTCCGGCTGACCGAACATGTTCGCGGTGCACCAGCCGCTCGGGCCGGCGGACGACCAGTCGAAGTGCAGCAGGGTCTCGCCCGCCGCGTTCTGCCAGTCGTAGTCGCGTCCCGGTTCGGACAGCGTCTCGATGCGGTCGGCGAGGCCGGCGTCGGCCAGCACGCGGGCGATCTCGTCGTCGAAGTGGACGGCGCGCGGCCGCGGGTACGGCGCCTTCCACCGTTCGAGCACGCCGACCCGGTGGCCGTGCCGCGCCAGCAGGATGGCGAGGGTCTGTCCGACCGGCCCGTAGCCCACGACGAGGACGTCGACGTCGGTGTCGGTCCCGTCCGCGTTCATGACCGGTGCGCTCCGGTCATGAGGGCGGCGAGGTCGTCGGGCGCGAGGAACGACGGCGGCGGCGGCGGACCCCAGTTGTAGAGCCCGCGCATGCCCTCCCAGGTCTGCGGCGTCCACAGCGCGTCGTCGACGATGCAGTCGAGGTCGGAGTAGTACTCGCTGAAGTTGCCCGCGGGGTCCTTGAGGTACCAGAAGAAGTTCGACCCGACGTGATGGCGCCCGAGGCCCCACACGTGCCGCGACGGGTCCTTCTCGAGCATGGCGGTCGCGCCGCGGCCGACCTCGTCGACGTCCTCCACCTGCCACGACGTGTGGTGCAGGAACGCCAGCGGCGCCTGCTGCACGAGCACGTTGTGGTGGTCGGTGGAGCACCGCAGGAAGGCGGCCAGACCGGGGACGGTGTCGCTGATGCGGAATCCGAGCCCCTCGGTGAACAGCCGCTGCGACGCCACCTGGTCGGTGGAGCCGAGCACGACGTGACCGAGCTTGCGCGGCCGCACCCGCTCGGTGCGCAGCACTCCGGCCGCGCGCACGTCGGGCCGCACCAGGTGACCCGGCCCGTTGTAGGGCGGCGGCGCGATGTCGGGCTGCGCGAGGCGAGGGGCGATCTCGACGACGACCGTGACCTCGGTGCCGGGGTCGTACGTGCGGACGGACGTCGCGTCGGTCTGCGCCGGCAGGTCGAGGCGGGCCAGGGCGGCGGACACCCGTTCGATGTCGTCGGCGTCGTCGGCGCCGACGCGCAGCTCGACGAGCCGGCGGCGGGCCGTGGCCACGATGCGCAGCTGCTCACCGCCGTCGACCGTCGCGAAGCCGTGACCGTCGGCCGTCGCACCGGTCGGTCGCAGGCCGAAGTCCTCGTAGTACTCGGCACCGGCGCCGGGGTCGGGGACGCCGATGGTGATCTGCGTCAGGCCGTGCAGGCTCACGACCGGCCTCCCCGGACGGACGGGTGGTGCGGCCCGGCCACCATCGGGTTGCGCAGCTCCCCGACGCCCTCGATGTGGCTGCGCAGGAGCTGGCCCGGTTCGAGGAACCGCTTGGGCTCGCGCGCGTTGCCGACCCCGGACGGCGTGCCCGTGAAGATGATGTCGCCGGGCAGCAGCGGGCACACCGCGGACAGCTTGGCCACGAGCTCGGGCACGTCGAAGATCAACGAGCTGGTGCGCCCGAGCTGCAGCACCTCGTCGCCGACGCCGCACCCCAGTTCGAGGTCGTCGCGGTTCGGCACCTCGTCCGGTGTCACCAGATAGGGCCCGACCGGCGCGAAGCCGGGGTACGACTTGCCCAGCGAGAACTGCGGGACCGGCCCGATCAGCTGCACCACGCGCTCGGACAGGTCCTGTCCGACCATCAGGCCGGCGACGTGGTCCCACGCCGCCGCCTCGTCGACCTCGTACGCGCGACGCCCGATCGCGACGACGAGCTCGACCTCCCAGTCGACGTTGGCACTCGGCAGCACGACGGTGTCGTCGGGGCCCGTGATCGAGCTGGGGAACTTGGTGAAGACGGCCGGCGCCGGCGGGCGGCCCATCTTCGACTCGTCGATGTGGTCGCCGTAGTTGAGCCCGATCGCGAACACCTGGCGCGGCGCGGGGGTCGGCGCCCCGAGATCGGCGCGGTCGATCGCGATGTCGCCGCGGCCGAGCCGGCCCTCGCCCCACGCGCGGACGTCGTCCCACTGCTCGAGCACGGCCTGCGGGTCGGCCGGGAAGCGGCCGTCGCTGGCCTTCTCGACGTCGAGTCCGACGAGGTCCTCGCCGGGAGCGGAGGTGATGACGGTGGCCCGTCCGGCCACGTTGGCGATGCGCATGGAGGCTCCGTTGCTCGTGAGATGTGCCGCCATCCTGTGACCATCGAAATCGACTGTCAATAGAGAATCGATTCTTTAGCTGGTGTTATTATCTTGCCCATGGTGCGGAAGGCAGGTGGCGAGAGCCTCGCGGTCGACGTGTACGCGCAGCTGCGCAGCGACATCTTCGACCGGCGCATCGCCCCGGGCGAGCGGCTGAAGCCCGTCGAGCTGGGCGAGCGCTTCGGCGTCAGCATCAGCGTCATGCGCGAGGCGCTCGGCCTGCTCGCCGCGCAGAACCTCGTCCGCATCGAACGCAACCGCGGCTTCCACGTCACGACGCTGTCCGCAGAGGTCCTCACCGACCTCACCGCCGCCCGCAAGATCAACGAGGGGGCGGCGCTGCGGCTCTCGGTCGAGCAGGGCGGGGTCACGTGGGAGTCGGAGGTGCTGGCCGCGCACCACAGGCTCAGCGCCCAGCCGATGTACCTGCCGGGCGAGGACCACGACGGCCGGCGCACCCGCAACAACGAATGGGCGGCCGCGCACATCGCCTTCCACCACAAGCTGATCGACGCCTGCGGCAACGCGGTGCTGCTGGACATCTGCGACCGGCTGTCCGATGCCGCCGAGCTCTACCGGGCGTGGTCGGGGCCCGGCGGCGGCGAGGTCGGTCGCGACGTGGCGGCCGAGCACCGCGGCCTGCTCGACGCGGCGCTGGCACACGACGCGCCGCTCGCGGTCGAGCTCTTCGAGGCGCACGTCGACCGCACGGCGGCGATCCTGCTCGACCCCGCCGTCCTCGATCCCGCAGTCCTCGGCACCGACGTCTCGGCCGGCTGACCCGGTGCCGTCGGTGCCGCCGGTTCCGCCGGTGCTGGCGGGTGCGATCGACCTGCACGCGCACTTCCTGCCCGCCCGCTACCGGGAGGCCGCGCTCGCGCACGGCCAGGGCCGGCCGGACGGCATGCCCGCGCTGCCCGAGTGGGACGCCGCGACCGCGGTCGCGATGATGGACGACGTCGGCATCGCCGCCGCCCTGCTGTCGCTCTCGTCGCCCGGGGTGGGGTTCGTCCCCGCCGGCCCCGACCGGGCCGAGCTGTGCCGCCGGGTCAACGACGACGGCGCCGAGGCAGTCGCCCGGTTCCCCCACCGCCTGGGCCTGCTCGCGGGCCTGCCCCTGCCCGACCTCGACGCGGCACTGGCCGAGATCGACCGCGCGTTCGACGAGCTCGGGGCCGACGGCATCGGCCTGCACACGCACTACGACGACGTGTACCTCGGCGACCCGCGCCTCGACCCCGTGCTCGCCGCCCTCGACCGGCGCGGCGCCGTCGTGACGATCCACCCCGTCTCACCGTGCGGGTGGGAGCAGGTCGCCTTCGACCGTCCCCGTCCGCTGGTCGAGTTCCTCTTCGACACCACCCGCGCGGTGATCAACCTCGCGCTGTCGGGCGCGCTCGACCGGTTCCCGTCCGTCCGGTGGGTCGTGCCCCACAGCGGGGCCGCGCTCGCGGTCGTGGCCGACCGCGTCGAGCGCATCGCGCCGGTGACGAGGTCCGACGACTCCCCCGACGTCGCCGTCGTCGCCGCGCTGCAACGGCTGCGCTTCGACCTCGCCGGCGTGCCCCTGCCCCGGTCGCTCGCGGCGCTGCTCGGCCTCGTGGGACCGGATCGGCTCGTCTACGGCAGCGACTACCCGTTCACGCCGGCACCGCTGGTCGCGGCACTCGCCCGCGACCTCGCGGAAACGCCGCTGCTCGACGCCGACGGCCGAGACGCCGCGTTGCGCGGCAACGCCGAGCAGCTGTTCCCGCGGTTCACGCGGATCGGCGCCTGAGCTCCCTCGCCAGCGCGACGAAGTCGTCCAGGGCGGACGGGTCCTCGACCGCCCCGAGGCTCAGCACGTCCTCGACCTCGGCGCCGAGCAGGATGCGTTTCACCGGCACCTCGAGCTTCTTGCCGGTGCGGGTGCGCGGCACGGCCCGGACGCCGATGATCTCGTCCGGCACGTGACGCGGGGACGCCTCGCGGCGCAGCGCGGCGACGATCTGCCCGCGCAGGTCGTCGTCGAGGTCGTCCGCCACCACGAACAGCGGCATCCAGTAGCCGCCGTCCTCCCGATCGAGGCCCACCACGAGCGAGTCCCGCACCCCGGGCAGGGCGTCGACGACGTCGTAGATGTCGGCGCTGCCCAGCCGCACCCCGTTGCGGTTGAGCGTGGCGTCCGAGCGGCCGTGGAACACGACGCTGCCGCGTCCGGTGATCGTCACCCAGTCGCCGTGCCGCCAGAGGCCCGGGTAGGTGTCGAAGTACGTCGCCCGGTACTTCGAGCCGTCGGGGTCGTTCCACAGCATCACCGGCATGGTGGGCATCGGGGCGGTGACGACGAGTTCCCCGACCCGGTCGCGCACCGGGCGTCCGTCGTCGTCGAACGCGTCGATCGCGACCCCGAGCGCGGCGCAGGAGATCTCGCCCGGCCAGATCGGCACCGTCGGCGCCCAGAAGGCCAGGGCGGACACGACGTCCGTCCCGCCCGAGGTCGAGACGAGCGGCACCCGTCCGCCGAACTGCGCGTCGACCCAGCGTGACGACGCCGCCGACAGCGGCGAGCCGGTGGCGCCGATCAGGCGCAGCCGCCGCAGGTCGTGGTCGGCGTCCGGACGCACGTCCTGCTTCTCGCAGGCCTGCAGGTAACCGGGGCTGGTGCCGAGCACCGTCACGCCGTGCTCGGCCGCCAGTTGCCACAGCCGGTCGGGTGCCGGGTGGGCGGGACTGCCGTCGTAGAGCACGATCGACGCGCCCACGAGCAGGCCGGAGACGGTGAAGTTCCACATCATCCAGTTGGTGCTCGTGTACCAGAACAGCCGGTCACCCGGACCGAGGTCGAGGTGCAGACCGCACACCTTGAGACCGTCGAGCACCACCCCGCCGTGACCGTGCACCAGGCCCTTGGGCACTCCGGTCGTGCCGGACGAGTAGAGCACCCAGAGCGGGTGGTCGAACGGCACCGGGGTCGCCGTCAGTGCGGTGCCGCGGGGCGCGCACGCGGTCTCCCAGTCGGTGGTGGGCACGCCGAAACCGGGCGTCTCGCGGCCGGGCCGCCGGACGCTCACGACGTGGCGGACGGTCGGCATGAGCGCGGCGAGCCGGACCGCCTCGTCGCGCCGGTCGTGCTCGCGCCCGGCGAAGCGGGTGCCGTCGGCGCAGATCAGCACGACGGGGTCGAGCTGCGCCAGCCGGTTCGCCGCCGCGGCGGCCGCGTAGTCGGGCGCGCAGCACGACCAGATCGCCCCGAGGCCGGCGGTCGCCAGGAACCCGACGAGCGCCGGGATCCCGTTCGGCAGGTACCCGACGACGCGGTCGCCCGTCCGCACCCCGAGGTCCTGCAGCGTCGCCTGCAGCGCGGCGACCTGCTGCTGCAACGCGGACCACGTGAGTTCGGTGGCGGTGGCGCCCTCGTCGACCGCGACCACCGCGACGTCGTCGGGGTCGCGTCCGGCGAACACCCGCGCGACGTAGTTGAGGCGCACGCCGGGGAACCAGGTGGCGCCGGGCATGCCGTTCGAGGTGAGCACGTCCTGCGGCGCGTCCGGCGCCACGTCGAAGAACGTCCAGACCCCCCGCCAGAAGTCGGCGAGGTGCTCGACCGACCACGCGTGCAGCGCCGGATAGTCGGGCAGGACGACACCGTGCTCGGCCTCGGCGCGCCGGGCGAAGCCGGCGATCGCGCTGTCGGCCGCGCGCCGCGGATCGGGTTCCCAGATCGGACGGGTCACGAGACGAGATCCGGACGGTGCTCCTCGACGTACGCCTCGAGCAGGCGCGTGGTGGTGTCGATGTGGTCGGTCAGCAGGGCCACGGCACGGGCGGCGTCACGGTCGAGGGCCGCCTGCATGAGCGCGCGGTGCTCGCCGGCGACGTCGCGGCGCCCGAGTTCACCGCGCGCCATCCCCGACCAGCGGCGGTAGAGCTCGGCCGTCTCGCGCAGCGATTCGGCGAGATCGCGCAGGCGGGCGCTCGGCGCCGCGCTCACGAGGGCCGCGTGGAACTGCGCGTGGGCGGCGGCCCATTCGTCCGACATCACCCGCTCGCCGTCGGGCGACGACGTGGGCGTCCGGGTGAGCCGGTGGTGGCTGGCCAGGACCCGCGCCTCGTACTCGACGTCGGCGTGCACGACGGCCTGGCGCAGGGCCTCGCCCTCGATCAGCACCCGCAGCGCCGACAGGTCCCGGACGTCGTCCATGTCGAGCTTGACGACGGTGAACCCCTGCTGGGGCGCGGCCACGACCAGGCCCTGCTCGGCCAGCCGCGTGAGCGCCTCGCGCACCACCGACATGCTGACGGCCTCCTCGGCGGCCAGCGCCCGGGGCGACAGGCGGGCGCCCGGCGGGTACCGCCCGGCCAGGATGTCGCCCCGGATCCGGGCGAACGCGGCGCGCGTCAGGTTCCTGGGGGCAGCTGGCGTGACTGGCATCGATGTCCTCCCGGGGCCGACGAGCCGCGGCGGCGCGGCATGCGCGCAGACGCTAGCAGCGGGTTGTCGAAATCCAGGCTCATGAGCGACTTCATGCCAAAGAATCGATTACTTGCATGAGAATCCTTGACACTGGATGTGTTCCTTTCCACACTCGGCGGACGACCGCGGGGGACAGAATCGATCACGGGTGCGTCGCCCCGGCCCGGTCGCAGCAGCCGCTCGCACCGCCTACCGAAGGACGACGCCGATGCCGTACCTGCCGTTTCCGACCCGCCGCGCGACCGCCCGCCGCATCACCCTCGGGTGTCTCGCGGTCACCGCGCTCGCCGTCAGCGCCTGCAGCAGCGCCCGCTCCGACACGCCGGGCGGAGGCTCGACCGGCACCGGGGGCGGTGGCGGCGGGGGCGGCGGCGCCGTCGTCGCGAAGGCCAAAGCCAGCCTGGCGAAGTACTCGGGCGAGGTGTCGAGCTACGACGCCGTGAAGGCCATTCCCGGCGGGGTGAAGTCGCTCAAGGGCAAGACCGTCTGGTACGTGCCGATCGGGTCGGCCGTCCCCATCCTCAACGCATTCGGTTCGGGCGTCGAGCAGGCCGTCACGAAGATCGGCATGCGGTACAAGACGTGTGACGGCAAGTTCCTGCCCACCACCATCTCGCAGTGTCTCTCCCAGGCGGCGTCGCAGGGCGCCGACGCCGTGATCACCGGCTACATCGACTACGCCCTCGTCCCGAACGCCTTCGACAATCTCGTCGCGAAGAACATCCCCGTCCTCGTCGCCGGCGAGAAGCCGAGCGCCGGCAAGTCGGACTCGCCCAAGCTGGCGTTCTACGACACCACCAAGACCATCGAGCTGCTGCAGAAGCTCGGCGCCGACGCGATCATCGCCGACAGCGGCGGCAAGGCGAAGGTGCTCTACATCGGGGTCGACGACTCGCCGCAGACCAAACAGGCCGCGATCTTCGCCAAGAAGTACTTCGCGCAGGCCTGCAAGGAATGCACCTACAAGGAGATCAGCTACAACACGGCGAGTCTCAACAAGGTGCCGTCGCAGGTGAGCAGCGCGCTGATCGCCAACCCGGAGACGACCTACGTGTTCCCCGCCCTGGACGCGGGAGCACCCGGGGCACTGAGCGGCATCCAGACGGCCGGCTACAGCAACAAGGTCAAGCTCGCCTCGACCAACGGCGCGCTCGACTCGGTGCAGCGCGTCAAGGCCGGCAACGTGCAGTTCGCCGACATCGGCTTCAGCCCGATCTACGCCGGGTGGCAGTTCACCGACGGCATCCTGCGCATGATGACCGGCGGCACGCCCGTCCCGACCACGGGCATCGTCCGCGCGTTCACGAAGGACAACGTCGGCGATCTGGAGCTGACCCCGAAGGCGTACGCGACCAACGACTGGTACGGCTCCGACGACTTCGAGAAGACCTTCCTCACCGCGTGGGGCGCGAACTAGATGTCGATCGCCCTGTCGCCACCGACGACGGTGCCGCGGCTGTCGATCCGCGGGCTCGACAAGACCTTCGGACCGGTGCAGGTGCTGCACGGCGTCGAGCTCTCGGTCCGTCCCGGCGAGGTGCACGGGCTGGCCGGGCAGAACGGCTCCGGCAAGTCGACGCTCATCAAGATCCTGACCGGTGTGTACGCGCCCGACCCCGGTGCCGCCTACGAGGTGGACGGGCAGGCCGTGCGCCTGCCCGTCCGCTGGCCGGAGGTGCGGGCGGCCGGCGTGTCGGTCGTGCACCAGGACCTCGGCCTGCTCGACCAGCTCACCGTCGCCGAGAACATCTGCGTCGGCGGCTTCCCCACCGAGCGCTTCACCGGACGGATCGACCGGGCCCGGCGCGACCGCCTCGCGGCGGACACGCTGGCCCGGCTCGGCGTCGACCTGGACCCCGCCGCCCCGGTCGGCTCGCTCGGGGCGACGGAACGCGCCGAGGTCGCGATCGCCCGCGCCATGCGCGACCACGACACGGGTGGCGGGCTGATCATCCTCGACGAATCGACCCGGGCGCTGGCCGGTGACGACCTGCGCCGGATCCACACCCTGCTGCGCCGCATCGCCGCGGACGGCGGCTCGGCCGTCCTCATCAGCCACAACCTGACCGAGCTGCGCGACGTCACCGACCGGCTGACGATCCTGCGGGACGGTCGCGTGGTCGCCGCGGGCGCGGTCACCGCCGAGCTGAGCGAGGAGGAGATCGCCCGCCGCATGCTCGGCAGCTCTCTCGCGGTCACGGAGGCGCGGTCGGTCACCAGACCGGAACGTCCCCGCGTCAGCGTGAGCGTCACCGGCCTCACCGGGCAGAAGGTGCGCGACGTCGCCTTCTCGCTCGGCGACGGCGAGATCGTCGGCATCACGGGACTTCCGGGCAACGGGTACGAGGAAATCCCCTACCTGTTGGCCGGCGCGACCCGGGCGAAGGCGGGCACGGTGCGTACCCGCAACGGCACCGTCGAGCTGCGCCGGGCGGGTGTCAGCGCGTGCATCAGGGCCGGGTTGGTGCTCGTTCCCGAGCGTCGCGACCGGGACGGGCTCGCGTTCGAGATGTCGATGCGGGACAACATCAGCCTGCCCGCGCTGCGGTCACGGGGACGGCCGTGGTTCGTCTCCCGCGGCTGGCAGCGGGCCGGCGCGGAGGACGCGGTCGGCACGCTCGGCATCCGTCCGAACCTGCCCAACATCCTGGTCAAGCAGCTCAGCGGCGGGAACCAGCAGAAGGTGCTGCTGGCCAAGTGGCTGTCGATCGGCCCGTCCGTCCTCGTGCTGCACGAGCCGACGCAGGCGGTCGACGTGGGGGCGCGCCAGGACATCCTCGCGGCGCTGCGCCGTGCCGCCGACGGCGGGATGGCGGTGCTCCTCGTGAGCAGCGAACCCGAGGACCTCGCGGCCGCGTGCGACCGCGTCCTCGTCCACCGCGAGGGCGAGGGCCTGGTGGAGACGGGTGCGGCCACGCCCGACGACCTCATCGAGCAGATCTACGGGAGGACCTCATGACCCTGTCCCACCACGACGAGACGACACGCGACACCACCCCGGTGCAGGACGCCTCGGGTGACCCGGCGGACGTCGTCGCGCCCGTGACCTCGCCGCGCCGCGGCAGCGTCCGGGGCGACCGGCTGCGTTCCGTCGGCTCGCGGTACGCACTGCTCGGCGTCTGGGCACTGATGGCGGTCGTCTACGGCGCGATCATGCCCGACAAGTTCCTCGACACCTCGACCGTGCAGTCGATCTTCGGGTCGCAGTCGGCGCTGCTCTTCCTGGCGATCGCCGCCCTGTGCACGTTCGTGGTCGGCGAGTTCGACCTGTCGTTCGCGAGCGTGATGGGGCTGTCGGCGACGATCATCCCGGTGCTGTCGACGCTGCACGGCGTGCCGCTGCCCCTCGCCTGCCTGATCGCGGTGCTCTCGGCGCTCGCGTGCGGGGTGCTCAACGCGTTCTTCATCGTGAAGCTGAAGGTGCCGTCGCTGATCGTCACCCTCGGCACGGCGAGCCTGTACCTCGGCATCGCCGAGCTCATCTCGTCCTCGACCATCGTGTCGGTGTCGAGCCGGACGTTCTCCGACATCGCACTGATGAACTTCCTCGGACTGCCGCTGTCGTTCTGGTACGGCCTGGTGCTCGCGGCGGCGTTCGCGTACGTGCTGACGTGGACGCCGCTCGGACGGCACATCGTGTTCGTCGGGTCGAACCGCGAGGTGGCCCGGCTCGCGGGCATCAACGTCGACCGCATCCGGGGCGGCAGCTACATCGTCGCGAGCCTCGTCGCCGGTCTCGCCGGCGTGCTGCTGGTGATGTCGGTGGGCGGGTTCGACCCGACCGCGTCCGCCACGTACCTGCTGCCGGCCCTCGCCGCGGTCTTCCTCGGCACCGCGATGGTGCTGCCCGGGCAGTTCAACCCGATGGGCACGTTCTTCGGCATCTACTTCCTGTCCACCGGCATCATCGGCCTGCAGTTGCTGGGCTACACCGGGTGGGTGCAGGACGCCTTCTACGGCGCCGGTCTCGTCCTCGCCGTCACCATAGCCACGGTCGTGCGCACCCGCTCCCGGGTCGCCTGACCGCCGAGTTCGGAGGAACCATGCGTTTCGTCAGAACCGCCACACCGGACGGCCCTCGCGTGGGTGTCCTCGGCACGGACGACACCGTCGCGGTCTCGCGGGACGTGTCACGGCTGGACGACCACCTCGAATCGCTCACCGCCCTCGGGGAAGCGATTCTGCGCGATCCTGCGCGAACGACGTCCCTGGATGCACTCGACCTGGTGAGACCGATCGACCCGCCCTCGATGCGCGACTTCATGGTGTTCGAGGAACACATCAAGCCGGCGTGGGCGCACCAGGGACGCGAACACGGCCCGGACGTCTGGTACGAGCAGCCCGTCGGCTACTTCAGCAACGTCGCGAGCCTGCGGGGTCCGCGCGAGGCGGTCGAGATCCCCGGCGGTTCGCAGCGGCTCGACTTCGAGCTCGAGGTCGGGGCGATCGTGAGCCGGACGCTGCGCTCGGCGAGCCCCGACGAGGCGGCCTCGGCGATCGCCGGTTACCTCGTGCTCTGCGACTGGTCGGCCCGCGACCTCCAGTTCCGGGAGATGGAGGGCAGTCTCGGCCCGTTCAAGGGCAAGGACTTCGCGTCCTCGCTCGGCCCGGTCCTCGTCACCCCGGACGAGATCGCGGGCCGCCGCTCGGGCACCGGTTACGACCTGACGATGACGGCGTCGGTCAACGGCCGCGAGTACGGCCGCGACCAGTGGTCGTCCGCCTACTGGTCGTTCGAGGAGCTGCTCAGCTACGCGTCGTGGAACTCCGTCGTCGAGGCCGGCGCGCTCGTCGGCAGCGGCACGTGCCAGGGCGGGTGCATCCTCGAGCTGTCCCTGCGGCACGGCTCGGAGCGCTACCCGTGGCTGGCCGACGGTGACCGGGTGAGCCTCGCGATCGAGGGCATGGGGTCGATCGAGACCGAGATCCGGGCGCCCGCCCGCGGACCGTGGCCGCACGTGCGCCGCAGGGAGCGCGTCGGCGGCTGACCGGACCTAGCCGGCCGGCTGCCGCACCACGTGCGGCGTCTCGTTGACCGAGCGGACGACGACACGTCCGCTCGGCAACCGCAGCACGCGGGAGATGCTCGTGTAGTCGGCGCTGAACCACATGACCTGCCGGGCACCGATGAGGTGGCCGAGGTAGGCGGAGATGAAGCCACCGTGGCTGCTCACCACGATGCGGTCACGGTCGCCGTAGCGCGCGAGCACGTCGTCGATGGCGCTGACCGCCCGCTTCTGGAAGCCGATCGTGTCCAGCTCGGGGACGAAGTCGTCGTACCGGCCCTCGGCGACGGCGAGCACGCGCGGATCGTCGGGCGCCATGTCCTCGAGTGCGTCGTACACGTGCTCGGGGTCGTCGAGTTCCCATTCCCGCAGGTCGTCGATCACCTCGGCCTGCAGCCCGAGCGCGGCCTCGATCGGCGCCGCGGTCTCACGGGCACGCCGCAACGGGCTGGTGACGACCGCGTCGACCGCGTTGATCGCCTCGCCGGCGAGCCAGGACGCCAACCGCTCGGCCTGTGTGCGCCCCAGGTCGGACAGCTCGGGGTCGGCGTGGCCCGAGACGGGAAGGCCGTGTCGGACGAGAAGCAGTTCGGTCACCCCTGCACGGTCGGTGTTACTGCCTTCGATGTCAAGTAAGTCCGGACGGGATCACGGCACGGCCGATCGCCGGCGGATCGTGTCACCCGGCCACACCTCGTCCCGCCCCACGCCGGGCAGCACCAGGGCGATCGCGCTCGGATCGGCGGTGCGGCTGCAGACCAGGTCGACCAGCGCACGCGCCCGGGCCACGACCCGTCCGTCGCGGACGATCTCGACCTCGTCGCCGTTGTGCAGACCTCCCGACCCGATCGCACCGGTCACCACCGTGCCCCGACCGGTGATCGTGAAGACGTCTGCGACGACCAGGACGACGTGCTCGGCCCCGGGTCCGCGCATC
Source organism: Jatrophihabitans fulvus (assembly GCF_054781375.1). Taxonomy (NCBI): domain Bacteria; kingdom Bacillati; phylum Actinomycetota; class Actinomycetes; order Jatrophihabitantales; family Jatrophihabitantaceae; genus Jatrophihabitans; species Jatrophihabitans fulvus. Next base: position 218,186 of record NZ_BAAGUN010000001.1, on the reverse strand, counting down.
ACTCGCCGATCCCGCTGTCGTGCCAGGTCTGCCGTTCGGCGCCGGTGTCGAAGAACGTATCGAGATACGCCTCGGGTTTCAGCGAACTCGTCCGCATGAGGGAGAAGACCTCGGCGCCGTCGGCCAGGTCGTCGGCCATCGTGTACACCTGCGCCAGCGCGAGGTACGTGGCATCGACGGCCTCGGCGTACTCCGCGGCCTCGGTCTCGGCGAGCGCGATGGCATGGTCGGGCCCGTCGGCGCGCCAGATCGTGACCCGTTCCTCGTAGAGGCCGGCGCCGTCGCACTCGGACCGGAACACGCAGCGCACACCGAACCACCCCGACGTCTCCACGTCGACCATTCTCCCCGGTTCGGTCAGAACGGGGGTGGGTCGGGATCTCCTACCGTCTCGACGACTGGCGGCGGCACTGGGTCGAGCCAGGGTTCGGGGTGGCCGGCGTAGTGGCGGCTGTCGGGTGAGAGCCAGTGGGTGGTGCCGTTGTGGCGAGCGGTGATCCAGCCTGCTTCGTGTTTGAGGCGGTGGTGACGGCGGCACAGGCAGTGCAGGTTGCCGGCCTCGGTGAGCCCGCCGCGGGCGGGGTCGGTGTGGTCGAAGGGGTCGAGGTGGTCGCAGTCGCAGGCCTCGGCGCGGCGGCGGCAGCCGGGGAAGCGGCAGGTGCGGTCGGTGAGTTCGACGAGGCGTTTGAGCATTGCGCCGGGCTTGTAGGTGCGGGCGCCGACGGCTTCGAGGCGGCCGCGACGGTCGATCAGCACCGGCCGCCACCACGCGGACGGGTCGGTGGCCAGGCGCATCGCCACCGACACGGGCACCGGTTCGCCGTCGATCTCGGCGACGCCGTCGGCGCCGTCGGCGCCGGCCGCCCGCCCGGTCTCGGCGGCGCGCAGCGGGACGATCACCTGGATCGGGCGCGGCTTCCCGGCCGGACGCCGCCGACCCGAGCGAGTGCGCCGCGCCGTCGCCGGATCACTCGACCGGTCGCTCGCCTCGTCGCTCGGGTGCTCGTCGGACGGCTCCGGTGCGGCTGCCGCGTTGTGGGCCTCGGCGCCGGCGGTGAGCAGATCGACCAGCACATCGGCGCGGATCTCGTCACGGGTGCGCGCGTCGTCCGGGTCTTCGGCGGCGGCGGCCACCTCGGCCTCGGTCAAAGCGTCCAGTTCGTACCGCACCCGGGCCAGCTCGTCCGCCCCGAGGTGGGCGAACAACGATCCCATCCCGTCCGGATCGGCGACGAACCGCACCCGACGCGCCTTCCGCGCGATCGCGTGCCGCCGCTCGGCTCCCTCGGGATCGACCGCGAGCAGGGCTTTGCGGCAGCGGGCCTTGAACTCCGCCACCGACAGGTGATCGCAGCGCGGCAGCACCCGCGCCTCCACCCGACCGGTGGTCTCGGCGTCGGCCAGCAGCGTGACGTCCAGCAGCACCGCCACGTGCCCACCGGTGATCCGCCCCGCCTCCAACGCGTGCAGCGTGTCGGGCAGCAGGTCGCACACCGTGCGGGCCTGCGCCAGACGCCCGGCCGCGGTCACCGGCGCGCACCGCAGCAGCGACGACACCGCCTCACGGTTCCACCGCATCGCCGGATGCTCGCGCTCGTCCAGCCGGTCGATCGCCGCGAGCGTCATCAACCGTCGCGCGTCCAGCGCGCACTGCTCGGCCTGCATCGCCTGCAACTCGTCCAGCAACGCATCCCGCGCGAGCACCACCGGCTCGACCGCCAGACCATCGCTGCTCATGTGTTCGATTCTACGAACCACCACCGACAGAAACGGGCGTCGATGCGGAAGGCTCGTCCGCATGAGCGAGCCGCAGCAGTCGGGGACGAACACCGCCGTGACCTACGAACGCACCGGCGCGGCCGACGTGCTGCACGTGGTGGCGCGACCGCTGACCGCCCCCGGTCCGGGCGAGGTCCGGGTGCGCATGCACCGCGCCGGCGTGAACCCGACCGACTGGAAGTCGCGCCAGGGACAGGCGGACGACACGCCGGTCGACCCGCCGCAGGTACCCGGCCAGGACGGCGCCGGCGTCGTCGACGCGGTCGGCGAGGGCGTGGAGGCAGCGCTGGTCGGGGTCCGGGTGTGGGTATGGGAGGCCGCCTACGCGCGCGCCGAGGGCACCGCGCAGCAGTACGCGACCGTCCCGGCACGCCAGGTGGTCGCGTTGCCCGACTCGGCCTCGTTCGACCTCGGCGCCGCGCTCGGCATCCCGTTCCTGACCGCGCACCGCTGCCTGACGGTGAACGAGGACGGCCCGCGCCGGCTCGGCCCCGGCACGCTGCAGGACCGCGTCGTGCTCGTCGCCGGTGGCGCCGGCGCGGTCGGCAACGCCGCCATCCAGCTGGCCCGGTGGTCGGACGCCACCGTCGTCGCCACCGTCAGCGGCCCGGCGAAGGCACAGCTGGCGGCCGCGGCGGGCGCCGACCACGTCGTCGACTACCGGCGGCAGGACGTCGCCGCCGAACTGCACCGCATCAGCGCCCGCGGCGCCGACACGATCGTCGAGGTGGCACCGGCACAGAACGCCGGGCTCGACGCCGCGGTGCTCGCGCCGAACGGCGCGGTCGCGATGTACGCGAACAACGGTGGCGACGAGTTCACCCTGCCCGTCCGCGCCCTGATGGGCCCGAACGCGCGCTGGCAGTTCGTGCTCGTCTACACCGTCCCGGCCGCGGCCAAGGCGGCCGCGGTCGACGACGTCACCTCTGCCGTCCGTCACGGCGCCGTCCGCGTCGGCGAGGAGGCGGGCATGCCGTTGCACCACTTCGCGCTCGAGCGCGCCGCCGACGCGCATCGCGCGGTGGAGGACGGCACGACCGGCAAGGTGCTGATCGACATCACCGACTGAGGGCGGTGCGGGCACGCGCCCTGCGACCGGCGATGCTGGTGGCCGTCCGCCACACGAGGGGAACCGATGACCGCCGTCGACACCACCGAGCTGCGCGCGCGTTTCGCCCGCCGCCTGTCGGACCTCTACGGACGCGAGGTTCCCGCGTACCGGCAGCTCGTCGAGGTCTCGCACGAGGTGAACGAGCGGGTGGCGGCACGCGACCCGGACGGCGCGCAGCGGCTCGGATCCCTCGACCGCGTGACCGCCGAGCGGCACGGCGCGATCCGCGTCGGCACCCCTCGGGAGCTCGCGCAGGTCGCCCGCATCTTCGCCGCGCTCGGCATGCACCCGGCCGGCTTCTACGACCTGCGCGACGCCCGGCCACGTCCGGTGCCGGTCGTCTCGACCGCGTTCCGTCCGCTCGAGCGCGATGCCCTGGCCCGCAACCCGTTCCGGGTGTTCACCTCGATGCTCGTGCCGCAGGACCGGCGGTTCTTCGACCCCGACCTCGAGGCGCGGTTGTCACGGTTCCTCGACGCGCGGCAGCTGTTCCCCGACGAGCTGCTGCTGCTCGCCGACCGGGCGGTCGCCGACGGCGGCCTGGGTGACGGCGACGCCGGCCGGTTCCTCGACCTCGCCGCCGCGAGCTTCGCGCTCTCCCCCGACCCCGTCGACCGGTCCTGGTACGAGGAACTCGAGCGTGTCTCGAGCGTCGCGGCCGACATCGGCGGCGTGACCAGCACGCACATCAACCACCTCACGCCCCGCGTGCTGGACATCGACGACCTGTACGCGTCGATGACCGCCCGCGGCGTCGAGATGATCGACGCCATCCAGGGCCCACCGCGCTGGGACGGTCCGCCCGTGCTGCTGCGCCAGACCTCGTTCCGCGCGCTGGCCGAGCCGCGGCTGTTCCGCAACAGCGACGGGGCGATCGTCAAGGGTTCCCTGCGGGTCCGCTTCGGCGAGGTCGAGGCTCGCGGCATCGCATTGACCGACCGCGGACGCGACCGCTACGACCAGCTCACGGCGGCCGTCGACGAGCGGCTGCGCGACGACCCGGCGTCGTCCCGCGCCGACGTCGCCGCGGACGTGTGGCGCGAGGGCTTCCCCCGCACCGAGGCCGCGTTGGCGCGTACCGATCTGGCGTTCTTCACCTACGAGGTGGCCGGCCGCCGACGCGACGGGCAACCGCCGGAGCGGCTGTCGGACCTGCTCGACGGTGGCTGGCTCGCCGCGAGGCCGATCGTCTACGAGGACTTCCTGCCCCGGTCCGCCGCGGGCATCTTCGCCTCGAACCTCACCGGGCACGGCGAGGCGGACGCCGACCACGCCGGCGAGGTCCTCGACGCCGACCGGTTGTCCGCGGCGATCGGGCGCCCGGTCGCCGACCCTGCCGAGCTGTATGCGCGCGAACGCGCAATGTCCCTGGAGTCAGTGGCGCGCACGCTCGGCCCGATCGAGGACGACCTCTCACCGGACCCGCGATGACCTCAGGCACTCCGCCGTCGTCCGCGTCGGTCGTCGTGATCGGCGGTGGCGTGATGGGGGTCAGCGTCGCCTACCACCTGGCCGCCGCCGGCGTCCGCGACGTGCTGCTCGTCGACCGTGACCAGCTCGGCTCCGGCTCGACGTGCAAGGCGGCGGGTGGCGTGCGCGCCCAGTTCTCCGATCCGGTGAACATCGCCCTCGGCGCCCGCAGCCTCGAGACGTTCGCCGACTTCGAGGCCCGCTTCGGTCAGCCGATCGACCTGCACCAGGTGGGGTACCTGTTCCTGCTGTCGACGCCCGACGACGTGGCCGCCTTCGAACGCAACGTCGCACTACAGAACGACCTCGGAGTGGCGACCCGCATGATCACGCCGGCCGAGGCGCAGGCGCTGTCGCCCATGGTGTCGACCGAGGGACTGCTCGCCGCGGCGTTCGGCCCGCAGGACGGTCACTGCACCCCCGAGTCGGTCGTGCTCGGGTACGCCACCGCGGCCCGCCGCTTGGGCGCGCGGCTGGTCCCGCACTGCGCGGCGACCGGTATCGACGTGGTCGACGGCGCGGTACGCGCGGTGCACACCACCGGGGGCACCGTCCGCACCGACGCGGTGGTCTGCGTCGCAGGGGCGTGGTCGGCCGAGGTCGGACGATGGGCGGGTGTCGACCTGCCCGTCACCCCGCTGCGCCGGCAGGTGCTCGTCACCGAGCCGGTACCCGGCCTCGACCCGCGAACGCCGTTCACCATCGACTTCGCGACGAGCTACTACTTCCACGGTGAGGGTCGTGGCCTGCTGCTCGGCATGTCCGACCCGGACGAGACGCCGGGTTTCGACCTGAGCCGCTCGGAGGCCTGGCTGCCGCGGCTGGGCGCCGCCATCGAGCACCGCAGCCCGCGCATCGCCGAGGTGGGCATCCACAGCGGCTGGGCCGGGCTGTACGAGATGACCCCCGACCACAACGCCGTCATCGGCCGCAGTCCCGTCGTCGACGGCTTCCTGTACGCGACCGGCTTCTCCGGGCACGGGTTCCTGATGGGTCCGGCCGTCGGCGAGGTCGTGCGCGACCTCTACCTCGGCGAGCAGCCGTTCGTCGACGTGTCGGGCCTGGCCGTCGAGCGGTTCGCCGGTGCCCGGACCCGCCCGGAGCTCAACATCGTCTGACCCGGTGGCGGACTACGTTGCGTCCATGACCGGACATTCCGACACCACCGAGGTCGCGATCGTGGGCGGCGGGCCCGCGGGGCTGATGCTGGCGCACCTGCTGCACGTGGCCGGGATCGAGTCGGTGGTCGTCGACAACCGCACCCGGCACGAGATCGAGACGACCGTCCGCGCCGGCATCCTCGAGGACGACTCGGTGCGCCTGCTCGTCGAGTCCGGCGCGTCAGACCGGGTGCTGCACGAAGGTCACCCGCACGACGGCATCTCGCTGCGGTTCGGCGGCGAGCACCACCGCATCGACTTCCGCGAACTGGTCGGTGCGTCGGCCTGGCTGTACCCGCAGACCGACGTGTTCGTCGACCTGGCCGACGCCCGCGCCCGCGACGGCGGGGACGTCCGCTTCGGCGTCACCGACTGCCGCGTGCTCGACCCGACGGACGACCGTCCCGGCATCGCGTTCACCGACGCGTCCGGGGTCGCGCACGAGATCCGGGCACGCGTCGTCGTCGGTGCGGACGGGTCGCGCAGCATGTGCCGCGCGCAGATCCCGGAGCAGCAACGGACGCAGTTCACCCGCGAGTACCCGTTCGCGTGGTTCGGCATCCTGTGCGACGCCCCGCCCAGCGCCCCCGAGCTCGTCTACACGAACTCCGAACGCGGCTTCGCGCTCGTCAGCCAGCGCACCGACACCGTGCAGCGGATGTACTTCGAGTGCGACCCGGACGAGGACGTCGACGCGTGGGACGACGACCGCATCTGGTCCGAGCTGCAGGCGCGCGTCGCCGGGCCGGACGGGTTCACGCTGCGCGAGGGCCCGATCACCGACCGCTCCGTGCTGCGCTTCCGCAGCTTCGTGTGCGAGCCGATGCGCTACGGCAACCTGCTGCTCGCCGGCGACGCCGCGCACACCGTGCCGCCGACCGGCGCGAAGGGACTCAACCTCGCGCTGGCGGACGTCCGGGTGCTGGCCGAGGTGCTCGAGCGGACGCTGCGCCGGGGCGACGCCGACGCCCTCGACGAGTACGGCCCCCGCGCGCAGGAGCGGGTGTGGCGGGTGCAGCACTTCTCGTACTGGATGACGACGATGCTGCACCGCCTCCCGGGCGGGTCGGCGTTCGACCACCGCCGGCAGGTCGGCGAGCTGGCGTCCGTCGTGGCGTCCCGGGCCGGCTCAACCTACCTGGCCGAGGCGTACACCGGGTGGCCGTCGGCGCCCGGGATGACCGCGAAACGTCGGTAGCCGGCCCTACTCTGCCGCCATGGCTATCACCGTGCGTCCCGCCGACACGTTCGACGACGTCGCCGCCCTCGTCGGGCCGAAGCGTCCGGACGCGAACGTGTGCTGGTGCCTCAGCCACCGCGTCGACGCGAAGACCAACAAGGCGCTGGTCGGGCCGGCCCGCGGCGAGTACGTCCGTGAGCTGACCCGGCAACCGGTCGCACCCGGCGTCCTGGCCTACGACGGCGACGTGCCCGTCGGCTGGGCCGCGATCGCGCCGCGGGCCGGGACGCTGTACGCCCGCTCGCGCACCATCCCCCACCCCGACGACCTGCCGGTCTGGTCGCTGTGGTGCATCCGGGTGCGTCCGGGCCATCGCGGCAAGGGCATCTCGCACCACCTGATCGAGGGCGCCGTCGCGTTCGCTCGCGATCACGGCGCGCCCGCCGTCGAGGCGTACCCGGCCGACAACGGCGGCGAGAAGGTCGACCTCACGATGGCCTACGTCGGGCTGCGGTCGGTGTTCGAGGCGGCAGGATTCACCGTCGCGTCCACCACCACCGCGCACGCTGCCGGATTCCCCCGCGTTCTCATGCGACGCTTGCTGTGACACCCTGTCGACGCGGGCGTTCGTGACCAAAACGGCAAGATCGCTGACAATCGGGACCTCAGTCCCACCGTGCCGGGCGGGCCGCGCGGTGAGATGAGCACCAGGATGCACCGGGGGTGGTGGCCATGACGCGCGCGCGGACGCTGCTCGCTGCAGCCCTCACCGTGCTGCTCGCCGTGCTGCTCGCCGTCACCCTGCTGCCCGGCGCCCCGGCCGGCGCCGACCCCGCACCCCCGCCCGCCGCCCCGCCCGCCGCCCCGCCCGCCGCGTCGGACCCGGACGAACCCTCCCCCGCCCCGGGCGTCGTCATCCTGCACACCGACACCAGCGCCGACGCCCGCTCGACCCGGCTGCGAGCCGATCTCGAGGCGCTCGGCGCCGAGGTGCGGCACACCTTCGCCGGCCAGCAGGCGGTGTCGGTGCAGCTGCCGGCCGACGGCAGCGTCGACGCGGGCCGGCTCGACGCGTTGCCCGGCGTCAGCGGTGTCGAGCACCCTGTCCGCCGGACGTATGCGGGCGCGCCCGCGGTGCCGAACGACCCTTCCTACAGCCGCCAGCGTGGCTACCTCGAGGCGGTCGGCGCCCCTGCCGCGTGGCGGCGGGGCCACGGCTCACGAGGCGTCCGCATCGCCGTGCTCGACAGCGGCGTCGACGTCAAGCACCCCGACCTCGCCCGCAAGATCGTGGGCAGCCACAACGCCGACAACGGCTCGACCGACGTCAGAGACCATGTCGGCCACGGCACCTTCGTCGCGGGCGTCGCCGCCGCGAGCACGAACAACGCCGTCGGCGTGGCCGGCGCCGGGTGGAACACGTCGCTGCTCGCGGTGAAGATCGCCGACCGCTTCGACGACATCACGATCGACGACGAGGTGGCCGGCATCCGCTGGGCCGCCGACCACGGCGCCGACGTCATCAACCTCAGCATCAGCGGCACCCTGCCCAGCACGGCCGAACGCAAGGCGATCGAGTACGCGCAGGGCAAGGGCGTGCTCGTCGTCGCCGCCGCCGGCAACGACGGTGACACCACGCGCCAGTACCCGGCGGCGTACCCCGGCGTGGTCGCGGTCGGTGCCACCGACAGCGCGCGGCGCACCCGCGCCGGGTTCTCCAGCCACGGTTCGTGGGTCACGCTCGCGGCCCCCGGCGTCGGCATCGTGTCGACCACGCCGATGGCCGGCTCGAACTACTTCCCGCCCGGCAACGGCGTCGGTAGCGGCGACGGCACCTCCTTCGCCAGCCCGCTCGTGTCCGGCGCGGCCGCGCTGGTGCTGGCGCGCAACCCCGCGCTCACGCCCGGCCAGGTGCGCGCCGCGCTGGTCGCGTCCGCGCGCGGGTACGCCGGCCAGGGCCTCGGCCGCGGGCAGGTCGATCTCGACCTCGCGCTGCGCCACACGATCCCCCCGACCAGGCCGGCCCGGGTCACGGCGGCGGGAACCTCCGGCCGCATCGCGCTCACCGCCACGAGCACGGCCCCCCGGGTCGCCTTCCGCGTCGACGGCCTGACCGTCGCCACGGCCGCCGTCTCGGGCGGACGGGCCGACGCCGGGTGGAGCTCCTACGGCTTCGCGAACGGACGGCACCAGGTCGTCGCCGTCGACTGCACCGAGTTCGGCGAGTGCAACAGCGGCACGGCCTCGACCTCCGTCAGCCTCGCCAACGCCGCTCCCGACCTGCGGACGCCCTCCGCGGGCGCCACCGTCAGCGGCCAGTTCGTGGCCACGGGCCGGGGCCCGGGCGGGGGCGCCCGCCTGCTCGTCGACGGCCGCGAGGTCGGGTTCGACGCGAGCGCTCCCTACTCGTTCGCCGTCAACGCCAGCCGGTACGACGACCGCGTGCACGACCTCGCGCTGCAGACCTGCTCCTCGGGACACAAGCGCTGCGACGGCCCGGTGTCGGCGACACACCGCGTGCGGTTCGACTCGCTGCACCCCGTCGTCGCCGGCCTGAGCCGCACCCGCATCAGTCCGAACGGCGACCGCTCCGGCGACACCGCCGTGCTGACGTTCACGCTGGCCGAGAGCCAGACGGTCACCGTGCAGACCCGCGACGCGCGCGGTGTCGTCGTCCACCGGTCGCCACTGGGCGTGCTGCGCGCCGGACGCCACACCTACGTCTGGCGCGGTCTCGGGTCCGGCACGGCACGACTGCGCGACGGTGCCTACCGCCTCGTCGTGGTCACCTCCCGCGGCACCGGTTCGTCGTACCGGCAGGGACAGACCGAACGGTCGGTCGCCGTCGACACCGTCGCCCCGCGGCTGGCGGCGTCCCGCGGCGCGGGGGCCCGGCTGTTCCCCGTCCGGGACGGCTACCTCGACACGTTCCGGCCCAGCGTCGCCGTGCCCGACGGGGGCGCGCTGACCCTCACGGTGCGCTCGCCGGCCGGGCGGACGGTGCGCGTGCTCACGACCGGCACCCGCTCCGGTACCCGGGCCGCACTGACCTGGGCGGGGCGCACCGCTGCCGGCCGCATCGTCCCCGCCGGCGCCTACAGCTGGTACTTCACCGCGTGGGACGCCGCCGGCAACCACCGGCGCTCGGGGACGCACCGCGTGTTCGTGTCCGGCAAACGGCTGCGGCAGCGGGCGGCCGACCTCGCCCGGCCGGGCGCGTCCGCGCACGACGTCGGCGGCACCGCCCGGTGCGCGGGGCGCGCTCGCACGGCGCTCGGCGGGTCCGCCGTCCGCCTGGTCAACACCTGTCGTCCGGCGACCAACGACGTCGCGTTCGCACGCTTCACGTTCCGGCTGCCCGTCGCCCACGCCTACAAGCGACTCGGGTTCGCCGTGCTCGGACGCACTGTCAGGGCGTCCGACATCAACGCGACGTTCCGCCGGCCCGACGGCGGCGTCGAACTCCCGGCCTACGTCCGCGTCTCCCCCGGGCGGCTGGCCTGGCGCTCCGTGGCCGGCGTGTACGCCGCCGGGCACGTGTCCGGCCGCAGCGTCACCGTGTCGCTGCTGCTCGGCAGCGGCGGCGCCCCGGCCAACGACATCGACGTGCGCTCGGTGCGGTTGCGGGTCGTCTACACCTATCTCGGCTGAGGTGACCGGTGGGTAGGTTCGGGCGGTGGCAACCTCCTCGGATCGTGAGTACGACGTCGTCCTGCTCGGCGGCACCGGTTTCGCCGGGCGGCTGACGGCCGAGCACCTCGCGCGGCACGCGCCGCCGACGCTGCGCTGGGCCCTCGCCGGACGCAACCGCGAGAAGCTCGAGAACGTCCGCGCCGCACTCGCGGCGATCGACCCGCGTCACGCGGGCCTGCCGCTCGTCGGTGCCGACGTCACCGACCGGGCGTCGTTGCAGGCCCTCGCCGCCTCGACACGGGTCGTCGCGTCGACCGTCGGTCCGTACGTGCTGTACGGCTACCCGCTGGTCGCCGCGTGCGCGGCCGCCGGCACCGACTACCTCGACCTCACCGGCGAACCGGAGTTCGTCGACACCTGCTACGTGCGCTACCACGCCGAGGCCGAGCGCACCGGCGCGCGGCTGGTGCACGCCGCCGGGTTCGACTCGATCCCGCACGACCTCGGCGTGTTCCACGCCGTCGGCCTGCTGCCACCGGACGTCCCGGTCGAGGTGTCCGGGTACGTGCGCGCCAACGCCCGTTTCTCCGGCGGCACCTTCGCGTCGGCGCTGACCGCCATGTCACGTCCGAAGCAGAACGTCACCGCCGCCCGTGACCGCCGCAAGGTCGAGCCGCGCGACGACACCCGCCGCGCGCGGGCCGTCAGCGGACGCCCGCACCGCGACCCGGTGCAGGGCGGCTGGGCGCTGCCGCTGCCCACCATCGACCCGCAGATCGTCGCCCGCTCGGCACGGGCGCTCGAGCGCTACGGGCCGCGGTTCACCTACTCGCACTACGCGTCGCTGCCGCACCTGTGGACCGCCGCCGGAGCGGTCCTCGGGGTCGGCGCCGTCGCCGGCCTGGCGCAGCTACCGCCGGCGCGCAAGGCGCTGCAGAAGCGGCTGGCTCCCGGCGACGGCCCGTCCGAGGAACTGCGCTCGCGCAGCTGGTTCACGGTCACCTTCGTCGGCACCGGCGGTGGCAAGCGGGTCGTCACGCGCGTGTCCGGAGGCGACCCCGGCTACGACGAGACCGCGGTCATGCTCGCGGAGTCGGCGCTGTGCCTCGCCCTCGACGACCTGCCCGCCACCGCCGGGCAGGTCACCACCGCCACGGCCATGGGCGACGCGCTGATCACCCGCCTGCGGGCGGCCGGCCTGAGCTTCGAGGTGCTCGAGCAGGGCTGAACCGGCCCGAGCCGGCCGCCGCGTCAGCGGTGGTCGTCGTGTCCGTGGCCGAGGTCGCCGAGCTCGCTGTCGTCCGGCGGCACCGGGAACGCCTGGGTGGGCGGCGGCTCCGCGGCGCGCTGCTCGGCAGGCGGCTCGCCGGCCCGGTCGCCCGGGTCGGCCGAGCCGGCCGGGTCGGCCGGGTCGGCCGGGTCGGCCGGGTCGGCCGGGTCGGCCGGGTCGGCCGCGCGATCACCGTGCTGCGCCTCGGTGTCCGTGGGCATGTCGGGAGCGGTGTCCGGACGGTCGTGCCCGGAGGGATGCCAGGTGCCCTGCTCGCCGAGGACGATCGGGGCCTCGCCGTCGTGGTCGACGCGCGGCTGCGGCCCGGTGGCCGGGCCGCCGTCGTCGCGGCCCGAGTCGGCGGTACCGCCGGACATGGTCGCCGGCCCGAACCCGGAGGCGGGGTCGTCCGGGCGGGCCGGCTCGGCCGGCGCCGCGCCGGTGGCGTTGCCACGGGGCTCGTCGTTGCGGGGCTCGTCGTTGCGGGGCTCGTCGTTGCGGGGCTCGTCGTGATCGGCGCCCACCACGGGCATGGCCGCGGTCGGCTCGTCACGCGGCGCGTCGGCGCGGGACTGCTCGTCGGCGCGGGACGGCTCCTCGTGGTGGTCACCCGCCGCTGCCGCGGGCAGCGCCGTGGTGGCCTGGTCGGCCGAGGCGCTGCGCGCCGACTCGGGTTCGGCGCCTTCCCGGTCGTGACGCTCGCCGTCCGTCCGCTCGCCGTCCGTCCGCTCGCCGTCCGTCCGCTCGCCGTCCGTCCGCTCGCCGTCGCGCTTCGAGAGCGCGACGGCACCCGCACCGGCGGCGGCACCCGCGGCAGCTCCACCGGCGACGGCCGGGAAGGCGGTGGTGCGCTGGTCGGCCTCGGGTCCGGACACCGGCGCGTCGTCACGGCGCTCGTCGCGCTTGGTGAACGACGGCCCCCCGGCGACCCCGGACGTGGCCGTCGACCCGTAGTAGGGCTCCGGCGCCGTCGGCGGGGCGTAGGGGTCGGCCGCCGGCTGCGCGGGCACGGCGAGCGGCAGCCCGGGACGCCGGCTGGCCACCGCGACGAGCGCGGCGACCAGGGCGACCAGCAGGCCGGCCGCCAGCGCGGCGAAGACGGCGACGCCGCTGGTCAGCAGCAGCACGCTGGCCGCCCGTCCGCCGGGAAGCGACTCGACCGAGTACCGGCTGGGCACCACGGCGCGCTGCACCATGCCCGCCAGCACCGTCGCGACGATCGTCGAGGCCCACACCGCGACGAACGCGCGCCAGAACGTGATCGGGCCCCGCACCAGCACGAGGGTGATCAGGAACGAGAACACGAACAGCGCGCCGAGAGCGACGTAGCCCACGACGTCGAGGTCGGTCAGCCCGTTGGGCCGGGAGACCCGCCACGAGAACGTCAACGGCACGCGGGCGAGCGACCCCAGGATGTTCGGCTGGTCGATGCCGTCGCGCAGCAGCTTGTCGGTGACCCACTGGTTGCCGACGGCGGCGACGATGACGAGCTGCGCGACCAACGCCATGAGCGCGATGAGACCCGGACGTCCGCGCGGCGGGCCCAGCACCGGCGGCGGGCCGGGCGGCGGACCCTCCCGGTCGTGCCGCGCCACCTGCGGCGGCGGCGCGCCCCAGCCCGGCTCGTCCGCACGGTCGGTCCGGCCGCCGTAGGGCGAGTCGTAGTCGGCCTGTCCGTACCGGGTGGTGGCGCCGCCACCCGCCGGGTACGAGTCGGTGTCGGGCCCGGTGTCGCCACCCTCGTTGCGTCGTCGCATGTGCTCCGACGCTAGGGGCTGCGCGCCGTTTCGGACGGCTGCCGCGCCGCCGCTCGTAGACTCGCCGTCATGGCCGAGGACACCCGCGACGACGCCAGCGCTGACGCCGGCACCGACATCACCCCCGAGACGGACGGCACCACGGACGACGCTCCGGGAACGACCAGCCACGACATCCCGATGGCGCAGCACCTGCGCGAGGCGATCGCGAGCGACTGGGACCCGGCTCCTCCCATGCCGCACCCGGCGGCGGCGTCCGGGGTGGCGCCGTACACCGCCGCCCGCCGCGACGCGCTGTCGCGGCACTTTCCCGGCACAGTGATCGCCGTGCCCGCGGGCACGCTCGTGGTGCGCGCCAACGACACCGACTACCCGTTCCGCGCCGACAGCTCGTTCGCGTGGCTGACCGGCGAGACGGCTGCCGACGCCGTCCTCGTGATGACGCCGCAGGGCGACCGGCACGCGGCCACGCTCTACGTCGCCGAGTACGCCCAGCCCGGCGAGGTCGGGTACTTCACCGACCGGGTGCACGGCGCCGTGTGGGTCGGCAACGTCCCGAGCGTCACGGACACCGAGGACGTCCTGCGCATCACCACCCGTCCGCGCGCGGCGCTGGCCGACGACCTCGCCGCGCACCGCGGCACACCGTGCGTCACGCTGCGCGGCATCGACGCTGCGCTCGACGCCCTGCTTCCCGGCGCGGCCGACGACACCCTCGGCCGCGTGCTGGACGAGCTGCGCATGCGCAAGGACGAGTGGGAGATCGCCCGGCTGCGCCACGCGTGCGAGGCGACCGCGCGCGGCTTCGCCGACGTCGCCCGTGAGCTGCCGAACGTCGTCGGACGCGAGGACCTGCGCGGCGAGCGCTGGCTGGAGGGGACGTTCTGGCGGCGCGCCCGGCTCGAGGGCAACGAGGTCGGCTACACCTCGATCCTCGGCAGCGGACGCAACGCGACCACGCTGCACTGGTGGCGCAACCACGGTGTCGTGCAGCCGGGCGGGCTGCTGCTGGCCGACATGGGCGTCGAGACCGACGAGCTCTACACCGCCGACGTCACCCGCACGATGCCCGTCGACGGCACGTGGTCGCCGGAGCAGCTGAAGGTCTACCGCGCCGTGTACGAGGCGCAGCAGGCCGGCATCGCCGAGGTCAAGGCAGGCGCCGACTTCCTCGCCGCGCACCGCGCCGCGATGTACGTGATCGCCGACCACCTGCACGCGTGGGGCATCCTGCCGGTCACCGCCGAGGTGTCCTGTGCCGACGACCCGGAGCGGCCGGGTGCCGGACTGCACCGTCGCTACACGCTGCACGGCACGTCGCACATGCTCGGCATCGACGTGCACGACTGCGCCCGGGCGCGCGACGAGGTCTACCGCAACGGCCCGCTCGAGGCCGGGCACGTGCTCACCGTCGAGCCCGGCCTCTACTTCCAGGCCAACGACCGCTCGGTGCCCGCGGAGCTGCGCGGCATCGGCGTCCGCATCGAGGACGACGTCGCCGTCACCGACGGCGCGCCGGTGAACCTGTCCGACCAGCTGCCGCGTGACCCGGACGAGATCACCGCGTGGCTCGCCGACGTGCAGCACACGCCCGCCGCTCCGTAGGCCCGTGGACGATCTCGTCCTGTCACCGCGGCGCGGCCTGCCGCGCGGCCTGGTGATCCCGGCGGCCGAGCTGGACGAACGGTTCAGCCGCTCGTCCGGGCCGGGCGGTCAGTCGGTGAACACGACCGACAGCCGGGTCGAGCTGCGCTGGGACGTCGCGGCGTCCACCGCGCTGACGGACGACCAACGCCGTCGCGCGCTCGACCGGCTCGCGTCCCGGCTGACGGACGGCGTGCTGGTGATCGTCGCGTCCGAGCAGCGTTCGCAGTACCTGAACCGGACGGCGGCCCGCGGCCGGCTGGCCGTCCTGCTCGGCGAGGCGTTCACGCCGCCCCCGCCGCCACGGCGTCCGACCCGGCCGTCCCGCGGCGCCCGCGAGCGCCGCCTCGGCGCCAAGCAACGCCGCGGCGACCTCAAGGCGACGCGCCGGCGTCCGTCCGACGACGCCTGACAACTGACCGCAAGGTCGATTCGCGCGTTCCGTCCGCTTGTGCCAGGCTCGCGACCGATTCCGTTGAGTGGCGCGTTCCGGCGTCGAGTGGCGCAAAAGTCCGCGCCACCGAAGGGGTTTCCGCGCCACTCGACAGTCGGGTGGACGAGGGAGCGCGCGGTGGACGAGACGGCGGAACCGACGACCGGCATCACCCGGCGGCGCCTGCTGGGCACCGCGGCGGCGGTGGCCGGCGCGGCGGCGGTGGGGTCGGTCGTCAAGGGCAGCCCCGCGGGCGCCGCCCCTGTCTATCCGGTGGCCCCGCAGGGGACGACGCTGGCGCGCACGCTGGTGCACGGCGCTCCCGGGGCGAAGGGGTACCGCCGCGTCGTCACCGGCCCCGGCGAGCCGTCGGTCGTGCGGGCGGACCTGCTCGGCGGCGCGACCCGCGGCAGCGGCACCCGCACCCCGCTCGTGGCGTTCGGGCAGTTCACCGACATGCACATCATCGACGCGCAGTCGCCGCTGCGCGTCGAGTTCCTCGACCGCCTCAACGACCCGGGCGGCCCCTTGGCCGACTCGCTGCCGTTCTCGTCCGCGTACCGGCCGTGGGAGATGCTCACCGCGCACGTCGCCGAGGCGATGGTGCGGGCGGTGAACGGGCTCGCCGGCGGACCGGTCACAGGCCGCGGGCTCGACTTCACGATCTGCACGGGCGACAACGCCGACAACACCCAGTTCAACGAGGTGCGCTGGCACATCGACCTGCTCGACGGCCGGGCGACCGTGCGTCCGGACTCGGGCAGCACCGCCCGCTGGGAGGGCGTCGGCGGACGGGACGACGCCGACCCCTCCTACTACCAGCCCGCCGGCAACGGCACCGACAACTACCGGGCGCGGTACGGCTACCCGGCCGTACCGACGCTGCACGACGCCGCGCGAGCGCCGTTCCGCTCGACCGGCCTGCGCACCGACTGGTTCTCGGTGTTCGGCAACCACGACGGTCTCGTGCAGGGCACGGTGCCGTCGCTCGGGGTGCTGGGCCTGATCGCCGTCGGGCCGCTCAAGGTCACCGGATTGCCGGCGGGCACCGACCCGGTCGCGGTCGCCGAGGCGGTCGCCCGCGGCGACGCCGCCGCGCTGCGCACCCTGCTGTCGATCGCTCCGGCGAGGTTCGTCACCCCGGACGCGAAGCGCCGGCTGCTGACGCCGAAGCAGGTCGTGGCCGAGCACTTCAACACGACGGGCACGCCGGTCGGCCACGGGTACACGCAGCGCAACCTGGACGCCGGCACCGCGTACTACTCGTTCGACCGTGGCGTGGGCCGGCTCGTGCACGGCATCTCGCTCGACACCGTCACGCCGCAGGGCTACGACTCGGGGTCGCTCGACCGCCCGCAACTGGTATGGCTCGAGAAGCAACTGCAGGCGCACAGCTCGCGCTGGCTGGACACCTCCGGCGCCTGGGTGCGCGGCACCGGCACCGACAAGTACGTCGTGATCTTCAGCCACCACACCGTCGACACGATGGACAACCCGCTCGGCGCCGCCGCCGGACGTGCCCTCGGCACCGAGGTGCGCGACCTGTTGCTGCGCTACCCGAACGTCGTGGCCTGGGTGAACGGCCACACGCACGTCAACTCGGTGACCTCGCACGCCCGTCCGGCGGGCACGGCCGTGGGCGGCGGCTTCTGGGAGATCAACACCGCCTCGCACGTCGACTGGCCCCAGCAGGCCCGCGTGATCGAGCTCGTCGACAACGGCGACGGCACGCTGTCGATCTTCGGGACCGTCGTCGACCACGCCGCCGCGACGAAATGGCCGACGAAGCCCACCACGCCGCTCGAGCTCGCCGCGCTGTCGCGCGAGCTGGCGGTCAACGACCCGCAGCGCGAGCCGGAGACCGCCGATGTCGACGGCCGCCGCGGCACCCGCCGCGACCGCAACGTCGAGCTGCTCGTCCGCGCGCCCTTCACCCTGCCGGCGTCGCTGCGCGCCGGCTGACCGGGTTCGCGATCGGGCCGGCGAGCGCGAGGGCCGACGCGGGGTCGGACAGGTCGACCATCTGCCGGTTGTCGCGCAGCTGCAGCCGGTTGAGGCACGACAGCTCGAAGGTGTCGGCGAACAGGTCGTGCGCCGCGAAGCGCTCGGCCAGCTCGGGATGCGCCTGCTGGTAGCGCAGGCAGCACCCGCGGACGACGTCCCAGAACTCGTCCGCGTCGAGCACGCCGGCGTCGTCCAGCAGACCGGCGAGATGGCGCAGGACGCCGTCGAACACGTCGACGAACACCGACAGCAGGTGCAGCTCGTCCGGAACATCTGCGCGGATGCGCGCAATATCGTCCGGCAGACCTGCATCGGACGACAGCACGGCGACCTCCTCGCCGATGTCCTTCATCAACGCCCGCACCGGCACGTGGTCGCGCAGCACGAGGATGACGTTCTCGCCGTGCGGCATGAACACGAGCGCGTGCGCGTAGAAGCAGTGCAGCACCGGAACCAGGTAGGCGTCGAGGTACCGCCCGAGCCACTCGTCCGCCGTGAGCCCGGACGCCGCGATCAACTCGGCCGCGTACGACGTCCCCTTCGCGTCGACGTGCAGCAGCGACGCCATGGTGGCGAGCCGCTCGCCCTCGCCGACGAAGGCGGACGGGCTCTCGCGCCACAGCCCGGACAGCAGCTTGCCGTACGGCCCGGACGCCGAGTAGCGCGCCGGGCGGTAGCCGACGGCGGCGATCTCGCGCAGCACGTCGAACCCGTGCTCCCGCAGCACGGGGTCGGTGCGCACGAGGTCGGCCACCCACGCGTTCACCGCCGGCGTCGACGCCATGTACGCCGGCGACAGCCCGCGCATGAACCCCATGTTGAGCACCGACAGTGCGGTCTTCACGTACGCCCGGTCGGGCCGGGACACGTTGTGGAACGTGCGGACGGACTGCTGCGGCTGGTACTCGTCCGTGCTCTCGCCGACGCGCACGATGTCGCGCCGGGCCACCTCGGGCGCGAGGGTCACGGCGATCTTGTCGTCCCACTGCCACGGGTGGCACGGCAGCAGACGGTAGGCGTCCGGATCGAGGTCCAGGTCGCGCAGCGTGCGCGCGAACCCGTCGAGCTGGCCCGCGTCGAACTCGGCGGCGAGCAGGCGCTCGTACGACAGCCCGGGCACGCTCGCGAACACCGATCGGTCGCGCCGCACCGCGAGCCACACCAGCCGCACGCGCGAGCCCGTCTCCGGCGCGTAGGCCGCGTGGTCGGCGACGCCGAACCCGAGCCGTCCGTTGTTGGCGACGAAGCCCGGATGTCCCTCGGTCATCGCCGCCTCGATCACCTGGAACGCCGCGTCGAGCAGCTCGGCCGACGTGGGCGCGTCGGGGCGCAACTTCCATGCCCGGCCGGCGAGACAGGCGGCGATCTCCTCGAGGTAGACGTCGACGTTCCCGTCGGGGATGCCGAGCGCGCCGCGCAGGTCGAGCACCAGGTCCTGCGCGTCCGGTTCCGCGCCGTCGCGGCGCACCGAGGACGGCTCGACCAGCCAGTGGTCGAGCGGCAGCACGCGCGCGCGGAAGCGCCACGAGACGTCCGGCGCGTCGACGACCCAGCCGTCGCCGTCCGGGCGCGGCGTGACGAGCCGCTCGTGCGCGAACTCCGCCAGCGCCTTGGCGCACAGGGCACGCTGCGCGACGGCGAGCCGCTCCGGGTCGAGGTGTGCGGTGCTCACGACGCCGCCAGGGTCGCGGCGAAGCCGGCGCGGGTGCAGACGCTGAACAGCGCCTGCTTGTCGGGCAGCGCGATCTCGCGCAGCGGCCGGAACCCCACGAGTGCATTCAGCCGCTGCACCTTCTCGTTGCGGACGTCCGGTTCGACGACCACCCGGCGGACGGACGGGGTCGCGAAGCAGTGCTCCATCACCCCGGTGATCACGGCGCGGGTGAACCCGTGCTCCCGGGCGCCCGCCGGCGGGGCGGTGAGGAAGTGCATGCCGAGGTCGCCGGCGGCGACCTCGTAGTGCCCGGCGAGCGGGCTGTGCGCCGGGTCGTACGTCTCGGCCAGCGCTACGGGCACGCCGTCGCGGGTACCCAGCCAGGCGTCCTGGTGCGGGTCGTCGGCGACGCCGCGGAAGTACTCCCCCACCGCGGCCTCGGACATCGCCGTCATCCCCCACCAGTGCGCGGACGGCCGGGTCAACCAGTCGTGCAGCAACGCGGTGTCGGACGGCACCACCGCACGGAACGCGATCACGCGCGCACCCCCGTCCGCACCCGGGCGGGGACGCCGAACTCCTGGAAGGCGATGCGCTCCTCGACGGGGTACGGCGCCTCGCCGAGCACCGTCCGCAGGATCACCGAGTTGCGGTAGGCGCCCATGCCCAGGTCGGGGGCGACGAGGCCGTGGGTGTGCGCCTCGGCGTTCTGCACGAAGATCTCCTGACCGGTGTGGTCGACGGCGTAGTTGGCGTCGGCCGCGAACCGTCCGGCGGAATCCCAGCGGATGCGGTCGCGCACCGGGTCGAGGAACTCCGGCACGCCGGCGCGGTAGCCGGTGGCGAGCACGAGCGCGTCGGTCTCGAGCGCGAACCGCTCGTCGATCTCGGCCTGGTGCAGGTCGAGCCGGTACCCGGCCCCGTCCCGACGAGCCGCCTCGAGCGCCGTGTTCGTCAGCAGCTGCACGTCGACGCCGGGGGTGCGCGTCACCGTGTAGAGCCGGTCGTAGATGGCGTCGACGAGCTCGCCGCTGATGCCCTTGTACAGCCCGCGCTGCGAGGCCAGCAGCTCGTCGCGCCGCCGCTGCGGCAGCCGCTGGAAGTAGCCGGTGTACTCCGGGGACGTCATCTCCAGCGTCAGCTTCGTGTACTCGAGCGGGAAGAACCGCGGTGAGCGGGTGATCCAGCGCAGCCGAAGGCCGGTCGTCCCGATGTCGGACAGCAGGTCGTACACGATCTCGGCCGCGCTCTGCCCGCTGCCGACGACGGTGACCGTCCGCGCGCGGCGCAGCTCGTCACGGCGGTACAGGTAGTCGGCGCTGTGGCAGGCGGGTCCGTCCTCGACCACCGGCGGCGTCCACGGTTGCGTCCCGACGCCGAGCACGAGGCGGCGCGCCCGGTGCTCCTGCCGCCGGCCGTCCGACGACGCGGACGTCACGACGTAGGCCGACCCGTCGTGCTCGACCCGCTCGACGCGGTGGTCGAAGCGGACGCTGCGCAGCCGGCGCGTCGCCCAACGGCAGTAGTCGGTGTACTCCGCCCGCAGGGGGTAGAAGTTCTCGCGGATGTAGAACGGGTAGAGCCGTCCGACGTCCTTGAGGTAGCCGAGGAACGAGTACGGCGACGTGGGGTCGGCCATGGTGACGAGGTCGGCGAGGAACGGCACCTGCAGCGTCGCGTCGGGCAGCATCATGCCGGGGTGCCACTCGAACTGCGCCTCGCGCTCGAGGAACACGCAGTCGAGGCCGGCGAGCGGCGCGGCGAGGCAGGCGAGGCCCAGGTTGAACGGACCCAGCCCGATGCCCAGCAGGTCGTGGTCGGTCATCGCGCGAGCTCCTGCCGGGCGAGTGCGCGCAGGTCGCCGACGAGACCGGCGACGTGCTCGACGGTCGTGGCGGGGTTGAGCAGGGTCAACTTGAGGAAGGCCCGGCCGTCGACCGTGGTCGCCGCGACGGCACCTCCCCCGGACGCGAACAGGCGCGCGCGGGCCGAGCGGTTGGCGGCGTCGAGGCGGGCGTCCGGCACGCCCGGAGCGACGAAGCGGAACACGAGCGTCGACAGCGACGGTCGCGCCGCGATCTCGACGTCGGGGGCCGCCGCCAGCAACTCGTGCCCCGACCGCGTCAGCTCGATGACCGTGTCGAGCAGCTCGCCGATGCGGTCGGCGCCCAGCTCGCGCAGCGTGAACCACAGTTTGAGCGCGTCGAAGCGCCGCGTCGTCTGCAGGCTGCGATCGACCTGGTTCGGACGCTCGGGGTCGTCGCGCTCGGGATTGAGGTAGTCGGCGTGCCAGGCGACGTGCCGCAGCGTGGCGCGATCGCGCACGATCACGGCGCTCGAGGCCACCGGCTGGAAGAAGGTCTTGTGGAAGTCGACGGTCACCGAGTCGGCGGACTCGATGCCGGCCAGCAGGTGCCGGTGACGGTGCGACGTGACGAGCCCGCCGCCGTACGCGGCGTCGACGTGCAGCCAGGCACCGTGCGCGCGGGCGAGGGCGGAGATCTCGGGCAGCGGGTCGATCGCCCCGAAGTCGGTGGTGCCGGCAGTGGCGACGACCGCCATGGGGGTGAGCCCGTACGTCACGAGTTCCTCGAGCCGGCGGGCCAGCTCGTCCGGACGCAGCTGCCGCTCGCCGTCGACGGCCACGGGCACGACCGCGTCGGCCCCGAGGCCGAGCACGCGGGCGGCCTTGGCGACGCTGAAATGGCCGTCGGCCGAGACGAGTACCCGCAATCGGCCGATGTCGCGCACGTCCGCGGATTCGCGGGCCAGTAGCAACGCCTGCAGGTTCGACTGCGATCCGCCGCTCGTGAAGACACCGTCCGCGGTGGCGCCGAAGCCGAGCCGCGCGGCCGTCCACGCCACCAGCCGCTGCTCGATGAGGGTCGCGCCGGCGCTCTGGTCCCACGTGTCCTGCGAGGTGTTGACCGCCGACGCGAGCACGTCGGCGGCGACCGCGGGCACCGCCACCGGGCAGTTCAGGTGCGCGGCGTAGCGGGGGTGGTGGAACCACACGGCGTCGTCGAGCCACAGCTCGCCGAGCTCCTCGAGCACGGCGTCGCGACCGGCGAGCGGCCGGTCGAGGTCGACCCGTCCGATGCGCTCGCGCAGGCCGGCGGCCGCCGCCCCGGTGAAGGGGCGCTCGACCGTGAGCAGTCGCGTGACGACCTCGTCCCGCATCGCGGTCACGGCGGCGGCGTAACGCTCGGCGCCGGCGGCGTCGAGCAGATCGCCGCGGCCGACGGGCGCGCCGGACGCAGCGGACCCGGCAGTGACGGACGGGGACTCGGGGCGGTGTGCGCGCATCGGCACCTCTCGGACGTCGAAAGTTAGGTAAGCCTCACCTAACTGCACATCCTGGCGCATTTCGCCCTCATCGAGAGGGTGATCACACCTGTGAATCGATGCGGTTCAGTCCCGTTGCACCGTCACCCGTTCGAACCCGCGCACCGCTGCCACCCGCTGCGCCTCGTCCTCCAGGGCCGCGGCCACCTGCTTCGTGAGCCGGCCCGTCTCCAGCCGGATCGTGAGGCGCTTGCCCGACGCCCTGGTGCGCCACGTGCCCACGATCTCGCCGTCGGCGAACACCGCGCCGGGGCGGCCCAGCGTCGGCCACAGCCGCTTGTGCAGCGAGGTGTCGGGCACGATCACGTCCCGGTCACGCGCCTGCAGGTACGGGTCGAACGGGCCGAGCAGCCGCGCCACGCCGGGCGCCGGGGCGTCGAGGTCGGCGTCGTCGGGCAGCCAGGCCTTCTTCCGGCGGAAGGTGACCTCGACGAGATCGTCCGGCCAGTGCTCGGCCACGTCCGCGCGTCTGGCCCCGAGGAAACCGGCCACCTCCGTGGGACCCGCCGGGCCGAGGAAGCGCAGGTAGTCGCGGATCACCGACTGGAGTGCCCGGACGTCCGGGCGCTTCGGCAGCGCCGCCTTCGGACGGCGCAGCAGCACCGGCGGCGACGTGCCCGGGTCGAGCTCGAGCCCGGCGAGCAACGCCGCCACCCGCATGGCCGAGTCGCTGATGTGCACCGCCTTGCACGGGCGGCACTCGCGCTGCATCGCCTCGGGCAACCGCTTCGTGACGGCGGTGCTCGCCTCGCCCTTCGGGGTGGGCGTGCGAACGACAGCCCGCAGCTCCTTCGTGGCGGTCGCGACCTGGTCGAGGGCGGCGATGCCCGCCCGCTCGACGCTCTTCGCGTTCTCGTTCAGCCGCGTCGCGGCGTCCGCCTCCGACAGCGGGAACACCGCCTTCGCGATGCGGTCGAGGTCGGTGCGCGGGTGCACGTGCGGCGCGCCGCGCAGGCTCCACGCCAGGGCGAACGGGCTCCCCGGGCCGACCTCGAAGCCGGTCACGGCGTCGACGTCCTCGACCCGCGCCGCGAGGATCACCGAGGCCGGGTGGCCCATCGCCTCCTGCACGCCGAGGGCGAAGACGTCGAGGTCGCCCGGGCGGGTCGCGTCGCGGTGCAGCCCCTGGGCGGTGACACGGTAGGCGATCGCCTCGTCCCGGGTGACCATCACACCGACGCGGTGGTCAGGCAGAACGGGTGGCCGGCCGGGTCGAGCAGGACACGGAAGCCCTCGGGGTTCGCCTGGTGCTCGGCAACGGTCGCGCCCAGCTCCTGCGCCGCGGCGGACGCGGCGTCGAGGTCGTCGACCGAGAGGTCGAGGTGGAACTGCTTGCCCGGCGCGCCGGCGGCGACGTCGGGCCACTGGGGCGGCATGTAGTCGTCGATCCGGTACGCGCCGATCCACGTGCCGCCGGGCGTCTCGACCGCGACGAACCCGTCGCTCTCGTACGCGATCGTGCCGTCGAGCATGCTCGCCCAGAACTGAGCGAGCGGCTTGGGCTCGGTGCAGTCGAGCGTCACGGACCAGAGCTTTCCCACTGCCATCGTGCGTGTCCTCTCCTCGGGAACGATGCCGTGCAGTCTGCCGTGAATACCTGACACCGAACGTCATGTATTCGCGGCAGAATGGCAGGACATGAGGGCCAGCCGGTTGCTGTCGCTGCTGCTGATCCTCAGCACGCGCGGCCGCACCAGCGCCACCGACCTGGCGCGCGAACTCGAGGTGTCGGTCCGCACCGTCCACCGCGACGTCGAGGCGCTGAGCGCGGCGGGCATCCCGGTCTACGCGACCCGCGGGCGGCACGGCGGGGTGCAGCTGCTCGACGGCTACCGCACCCGCCTCACCGGCATGACGGCGGACGAGGCGGACGCACTGTTCCTCTCGGGATTGCCCGGCGCGGCGGCCGACCTCGGGCTCGGCGGCACGCTCGCCGCGACGCAACTGAAGCTGCTGGCCGCCCTGCCGCCCGAGCTGCGCGACCGCGCGTCGCGCGTCCGCGACCGGTTCCACGTCGACGCGAGCGACTGGCTGCGCGAGCGCACCGACACCACGCCGCCGCCCTGCCTCGACACCGTCGCCGACGCGGTGTGGACGCAGCGCCGCCTGGACGTGCGGTACGAACGCGCCCGCCGCGACGTCGTCGAGCGGACGCTGGACCCGCTCGGCCTCGTGCTCAAGGCCGGCACCTGGTACCTCGTGGCCGCCTCCGAGGGGCGCCCGCCGCGCACCTACCGCGTCTCGCGGGTGCACTCCGCGACCGTCCGCGACGAGGCCGTCGCACGGCCGGACGGGTTCGACCTCGAGACGTTCTGGTCGGCGTTCCTCTCCGATTACGCCGACCGGGTCTACCGGGAGGTCGCGACCGTGCGCGTCGACGCCACCGGACGGGCGCTGTTGTTCCTGCTCGGTTCGATCCCCGCGCGCCACGCCCGGGCGGCGATGGGTGAGCCGGATGCCGACGGCTGGGCGGTCACGACGGTGCCGATCGAGTCGGTACGCCACGCGCAGCACGCCCTGCTGCAGCTGGGCGAGCACCTCGAGGTGCTCGCCCCGGACGAGCTACGCGCCGCCGTCGCCGCGACCGTCGCCGCGCTGAGCGTCCGCTACCGGTGACGCGGGCGGCGCGGGCGGCGCGGGCGGCGCGGGCGGCGCGGTCGGCGCGGTCGGGAAGTCCTCCCGCACCCGCTTGAGGTGCTTGGACATGGACTTGAACAGGAAGTAGCAGGCGATGCAGAGCAACAGGATGACGGCCAACCCGATCGGGCCGGCCTTCGCCGCCTCACCGCTCTTGGCCAGGACGTCGATCACGATCGCACCGTGCCCCTGATGCCGGCGAACAGGTCGTCCTCGGGGATCTCCGAGTCGACCAGCGAACGGGCGAGTTCGAAGTCCTCGGTCGGCCAGAGCTCGCGCTGCATGTCGAGGGGCACCTTGAAGAACCAGCCGTTCGGGTCGACCTGCGTCTCGTGGGCCAGCAGGGCGGCGTCGCGCTGCTCGAAGAAATCGCCGCACGGAACCCGCGTCGTGATCTTGGGCTCGCGCGGCTTCTCCGCCTTCGCGCGCTCGTCCATGCGCTTGAACCACTCCTCGAACGGCGACTCGAGGCCCTTGGCCACCATCGCCTCGTGCAGCAGCGTCATGCGCTCACGCGAGAACCCGCCGTTGTAGTACAGCTTCAGCGGCTGCCACGGGTCGCCGGCGTCCGCGAAGCGGTCGGGGTCGCCGGCCGCTTCGAACGCGCCCACGGAGATCTCGTGCGTCCGGATGTGGTCCGGATGGGGGTAGCCGCCGCGCTCGTCGTAGGTGGTCACGACGTGCGGACGGAACGACCGCATCTCGCGAACCAGCCGCTCGACACCGTCCTCGACGGGCGCGAGGGCGAAGCACCCCTCGGGCAGCGGCGGCAGCGGGTCGCCCTCGGGCAGTCCCGAGTCGACGAATCCCAGCCAGTGCTGCCGGACACCCAGGATCTCGCGGGCCCGCGTCATCTCGGCACGGCGGATCTCGCTGATGTTCGCCTCGATGTCGGCGCGACCCTCGAGCGCGGGGTTGAGGATGCTGCCGCGCTCGCCGCCGGTGCAGGTCACCACGAGGACGTCGACGCCCTCGTGCACGTAACGGGCCATGGTCGCGGCACCCTTGCTCGACTCGTCGTCGGGGTGCGCGTGCACGGCCATCAGTCGCAGTTCTGCCACTCGTCCATTGTCCCTGAGCCCCGGAAACCTGCCACCTCCCGGGGCGGCGGTGTTACGTTCGTAGCTTCCGCTTTTCCTTTTCCGCCGCGGGTTGCGACCCGGATCCGGCCCGACGAACCCCCGGAGGACGACTGTGTCCACGACCGACGACGCGAACGTCACCTTCCTCACCCAGGACGCCTACGACCGGCTGTCCAAGGAGCTCGAGGAACTCATCGCGAACCGTCCGGCCATGGCTCAGGAGATCAACGACCGGCGCGAGGAGGGCGACCTCAAGGAGAACGGCGGGTACCACGCCGCCCGCGAGGAGCAGGGCAAGCAGGAGGCGCGCATCGTGCAGCTGCAGCAGCTGCTGCGCACGGCCAAGGTCGGCGAGGCGCCCGTCAGCGACGGCGTCGCCGGGCCCGGCATGCTCGTGACCGTCCGCTTCGACGGCGACGACGAGGAGGAGACCTTCCTCATCGGCTCGCGCGAGGAGGCGCAGACCGCCGGTGTCGACGTCTACTCCGCCCAGTCGCCGCTCGGCGTGGCCCTGACCGGCGCGTCCGAGGGCGCAACCGTCGAGTACGAGACCCCCAACGGCAGGACGATGAAGGTCACGCTCGTGACGGCCAAGCCCTTCCAGGGCTGACTCACACCAG
This sequence comes from Jatrophihabitans fulvus, assembly GCF_054781375.1. Lineage (NCBI taxonomy): Bacteria > Bacillati > Actinomycetota > Actinomycetes > Jatrophihabitantales > Jatrophihabitantaceae > Jatrophihabitans > Jatrophihabitans fulvus. The sequence goes on along the minus strand of NZ_BAAGUN010000001.1, from coordinate 191,407 downwards.
CGGCAGCACCCGGTACGGGACCGGGTTCGACAGCGCGATCACCGACGACGAGCGGACGACGTCCGGGAACTCGGTGACGCGGTCGAGCACGGCCTGCAGGTCGTCGTTCGAGCGCGCGACCACCCGGCACAGCATGTCGCCGGCACCGGTGATCGTGTGCACCTCGAGCACGTTCGGGATCGCCCGGAGATGCTCGAGCACGGCCCGTCCCTGACCCTGGCTGATCTCGAGCGTGGCGTAGGCGGTCACCTCGAAACCCAGCGCCACCGGGTCGATCGTCGGCGCGAACGTGGCGATCACGCCCCGCTCGACGAGCCGGTCCAGCCGGGCCTGGACGGTCGCCCGCGCCACCCCGAGCCGCCGCGACATCTCCAGCACGCCCACCCGCGGCGCTTCGGCCAGCAGCCGCAGCAGCCGGGCGTCCAGCTCGTCGATCACGGCCTTCGCATCCCTCGCCACCGCGACAGCGTGGCACGGCTTGGCAGGGGGTCGTACTTTCGGACGGGTGACAGCACCGTCCATCAGCACCCTCGCCGAACTGCGCGAGTCGGGCCACGTCCAGCTCTCGGTCAAGACCGAGATCCGCCGCAACCTCATCGGCCGCCTCGCCGCCGGCGAACCGACCCTGCCGGGCATCGTCGGCTTCGACGACACCGTGCTGCCCGAGGTCGAGCGGGCGCTGCTCGCGGGCCACGACATCGTGCTGCTCGGCGAGCGCGGCCAGGGCAAGACCCGCCTCATCCGCACGCTGATCGGCCTGCTCGACGAATGGACGCCCGTCGTGGCCGGGTGCGAGATCAACGACCACCCGTTCGCGCCGATCTGCAACCGCTGCCAGGCACTGCTGGAGCAGGACGGTGAGCTGACGCCCGTCGCGTGGAAGCACCGCAGCGAACGGTTCGGCGAGAAGCTCGCCACCCCCGACACCAGCGTCGGCGACCTCATCGGGGACATCGACCCCATCAAGGTGGCCGAGGGCCGCACCCTCGGTGACCCCGAGACCGTGCACTACGGCCTGGTGCCCCGCACCAACCGCGGCATCTTCGCCGTCAACGAGCTGCCCGACCTCGCCGAGCGCATCCAGGTCGCGTTGCTGAACGTGCTCGAGGAGCGCGACATCCAGGTGCGCGGCTACCAGCTGCGGCTGCCGCTCGACCTGCTGGTCGTCGCGAGCGCGAACCCCGAGGACTACACCAACCGCGGCCGCATCATCACGCCGCTGAAGGACCGGTTCGGCGCCGAGGTGCGCACCCACTACCCGCTCGAACTGACCGACGAGCTCGTGCTCATCGCGCAGGAGGCGGCGGTGCTGTGGAGCGACACCGACTACGCCGCGCCGCTGGTCCCGTCGCACCTGCTCGAAGTGGTCGGCCGGTTCGCCCGCAACGTGCGTGACGCGCCGCAGGTCGACCAGCGCTCGGGCGTCTCGGCCCGCTTCGCCATCGCCGCCGTCGAGACGGTCGCGGCCGCGGCCGTCCGCCGCGCCGCCGTGACCGGCGAGCAGGTCGCCGTCGCCCGCGTGTGCGACCTGCCCGCGGTCGTCCCCGCGTCCCGCGGCAAGGTCGAGTTCGACGACGCGGACGAGGGCCGCGAGTTCGAGGTGCTCGAACACCTGCTGCGCCGCGCGACGGTCGAGACGTTCCGGTCCCGGCTGGCCGGGCTGGACCTGCGCCCGCTGCAGGAACGCTTCGACGACGGCAACACCGTCACCACCGGCGACACCGTCCGCGCGCAGGAGCTGCTCGACCAGCTCGGGGCCGTGCCGGTGCTGTCGGCGCTGCTCGACCGGCTCGAGCCGGACGGCGTCGGCGAGGGGCCGGCCGCCATCGGCATCGCCGCGTCCGCGCTCGAGTTCGCGATGGAGGGCCTGTACCTGAACCGCCGACTGGCCAAGGACTCGGACGGTTCGCGCACGGTCTACGGCGCGTAGCGGGCGGCCGCGGGCAGCTCGAGCCGGTTCGGCGACGTGGTGCGCGTCGTCGGCCGCGGCGCCACCACCGACCTGCTCGGCTGACCCCGCAGCGCGAGCGCCACGCCCGCGCCGCACAGCAGCCCTCCCGGCAGCGCGAACCAGGACGGTTGCTGTCCGAGCACGGCGAACGCCCACAGCGTCGTGACCGCCGGCGTCAGGTACAACAGCGTGCTCGCCCTGGACGGCCCGGAGCGTCGCACGACCGCGAAGTACGCGCCGTACCCGCCGAAGGACGCGAGCACGACGAGCCAGCCGGTCGCCGCCCAGAAGCCCGTCGACGCCGGCGGCGCGAACTCGCCACGGGCGGCGGCCACCGCGACGAAGACCACGGCCGCCGTCGTGGACTGCACCGCGAGCGACATCGGCAGGGACACGCCCGGGCGCCACCGTCGTTCGGACACGGTGCCCGCGGTGAGCGCGAGCAGCGCCGCCACCGGAAGCAGGAACGCCCAGGGCGGCGCCCCGCCCGCACCGAGGTCGCCGCTGACGACGACCAGCACGCCCACCACACCGACGCCCAGGCCGACCATCTGCCGTCGGGTGACCGGTTCGCCGAACGCGCGGCCGGCCACCGCGGCGACGAGCAACGGCTGCGCGCACGTGATCAGCGCGCTCGTGCCCGCCGCGACGCCGACCCCGGCCGCGGCGAAGACACCGCCCAGGTAGAGCACCTGCACGAGCAGACCCAGGACCGCCTGCTGCACGAGCCCGCGCACGGACACCCGCTCGCGCCGGTACGCCACCCACGCGACGAGCACCGCGGCGGAGACGACCGTCCGCCACACCAGCACCGTCACGACCGGCGCCTCCCGGGTACCGACCGCGGCCCCGACGAAGCCCGACGACCAGCACACGACGAGGACGCCGGCGAGCGCGGCGTCCGTCCGATCGGCTCTCATGACACCGACGTAACCACACCGGTGGGTATACTCGCAGTGTCCTACCGAGGAGCAGCGATGACCGACCTTCTGGCCACTCCCCCGCCACTGACCCCTGCAGGCGAGCGCATCGCCGTCGCGGCCGGCGACCTGTTCTTCGCGCACGGGGTGCGCGCCGTGGGTGTCGACGCGATCGCCGAGGCCGCGGGCACGACGAAGAAGACGCTGTACGACCGGTTCGGGTCGAAGGACGCGCTGGTCGCCCTGTGGTTGGTGCGGCGCGCGCTCGCGTGGCAGCAGTTCCTCGAGGCGCAGCTCGCCCGCCGGCGCCGCGGCCCCACGCGCGTGCTGGGCGTGTTCGACGCCGTCGAGCGGTGGATGGCCGGTTCGGCGCGCGGTTGTGCGTTCGTCAACACCTACGGCGAGGTCGGCGGCACCGACCATCCGGCGGTCCCCGTCATCCGCGCCGAGAAGGACTGGATGCGCCGACGGTTCGTCGAGCTGGTCGGCGAGGCGGGCGTTCCGCGGGCCGACACCACGGGCCGCGCCGTGCACCTGTTGTACGAGGGCGCGCTGGTCACCGCCACCGCCGGCGGTGACGGGCGGGCGATCGCCGACGCCCGCAACGCGGCAGGTCGGTTGTTGTCGCGGTGACTAGGTTCGAGGTGTGACCACTTCGAACCGCCCCGTCCGCATCGGGGTCCAGCTGCAACCCCAGCACGCCGACTACAGCGCGCTGCGCCGCGCGGTCGCCGAGGTCGAGGACCTCGGCGTCGACATCGCGTTCAACTGGGACCACTTCTTCCCGCTCTACGGCGAGGCCGACGGCAAGCACTACGAGTGCTGGACGATGCTCGGCGCCTGGGCCGAGCAGACGTCCCGCGTCGAGATCGGCGCGCTCGTCACCTGCAACAGCTACCGCAATCCCGAGCTCGTCGCCGACATGGCCCGCACGGTCGACCACATCAGCGAGGGCAGGCTGATCCTCGGCATCGGTTCGGGCTGGTTCCAGCGCGACTACGACGAGTACGGCTACGACTTCGGCACCGCCGGCGGCCGGCTGAACCAGCTGCGCGACGACCTGCCGCGCATCGAGCAGCGCTGGGAGAAGCTGAACCCCGCGCCCACGCGCAAGATCCCCGTGCTCATCGGCGGCGGCGGCGAGAAGAAGACGCTGCGCCTGGTCGCGCAGCACGGCGACATCTGGCACTCGTTCAGCGACCTCGAGACCTTCAACCGCAAGCAGGAGGTGCTCGCGGGTCACTGCGCCGACGTCGGTCGCGACCCGTCCGCCATCGAGCGGTCGGTCGGCGCGCCCGAGGGCGACCCCGCCGAGGTCGGCGCGGCGTTCCTCGAGGCCGGCGCGACGCTGTTCACCGTCGGCATCGACGGCCAGAACGACTTCGACCTGACGAACCTCAAGGCGTGGCTGCGCTGGCGCGACTCGCTGTGATGGGTAGGACGGGGGTCATGTCGACACCAGACCCGCGCCGCGGCGACGAACCCGGCGACCCCGTGACCCCCGCCCCACCCCGCGACCCGGCCCCCGAGAACGGCTAGGCCGAGTCGCGCTCCTGCGCGTCACGGGCCGCGGCGACGACGGCGGGCAGCACCGCCTGCGCGATCAGTTCGTAGCCGCGGCTCGACGGGTGGAAGCGATCGGCCGAGAACAGCCCCACGTCGAGCGCGAACCGGCCCGACAGTCCCTCCACGTCGGCCACCCGCGCGCCCTCGCCGAGCGCGAGGCGCGACTGCGCCTGCCGCAGCGCCGCGCTCGCCGCCTGCACCAGCGGGCGGAACTGCACCGGCACGAACGGCAGCGCGCTGAGGTCGGGTGCGGGCACGACGACCACCTCGACCCCGCCGCGCCGCAGCTCGCGCACCGCCTGCTGCAGCTGCCCGGCCGCCTGCGGCACGGGCACGAAGTGCGTCATGTCGTTGGCACCGATGACGATCAGCGCCAGGTCGGGGGTCGACGCCAACGCGGCGCGAACCTGGACCGCCAGCGCGGCGCTGCGCGCGCCGGGAACGGCGTGCACCTCGACCCGGCACAACGTGCCGTCCGCGGCGAGCGCCCGGCTCAGCCGTTGCCCGATGGTGTCCGCGGGACGGTCCGCCCCCTGCCCGTACGCGATCGAGTCACCCAGCACCGCCAGTGTCAGCACCCCTCGATGGTGCCTTGCGAACCTGGGGACGGGTACGAACGTCGGCGTGAGCGAGCACCCGTCCAAGACCTGCGCATCCTGCGGCAGGCGGATCGAGTGGCGCAAGAAGTGGGAGCGCACCTGGGACGAGGTCCGCTACTGCAGCCAGGCCTGCCGCACGCGCGGGCTGACCGACGCCGACCGGGAGCTCGAGAGGTCGATCAGGGCGCGGTTGACCCGCAGACCCGTCGCGCTCGCGGATATCGGCGACGAGGACGAACCCCTGCGCCGCGCCGCCCGTCGGCTCGTCGCGCAGGGTGAGGCCGAACTGGTGCAGCGCGGACGGGTAGTCGACCCGTCCACCGCGAGGGGGCCACTGCAGGTGCGCCGCGCCTGAGTCCTCGCAACGCCGCCCCGCGCTGATTACGCTCGACGGGGTGGCATTCCGATATGGCGCCTACGACGGCGGACCCGACCCGCTCGAGGCGCCGTACGACATCCGGCAGGCGCTGGACGAGATCGGCGACGACGTGCTCAACGGCATGTCGCCCCGCAACGCCCTGAACCGCCTGCTGCGCCGGGGCGCGACCGGACGCGACGGGCTCGACTCGCTGCGGCGGCAGGCCCGCGACCGCGCCCGGCAGCTGCGCAGGTCGGGCCGGCTCGACGGCACGCTCGACCAGGTGCGCGAACTGCTCGACCGCGCGGTCGAGGAGGAGAAGCGCGCGCTGTTCCCCATCCCCGACGACTCCGCCCGCATGGCCGAGGCCGAGCTCGACACCCTGCCGCGCGACACGTCGCGCGCGGTACGCGAGCTGGCCGACTACCAGTGGCGCTCGCCGGAGGCCCGCGCCACCTACGACGAGATCCAGGAGCTGCTGCGCAGCGAGGTGCTCGACCAGCAGTTCGCGGGCATGCGCGAGGCGATGCAGAGCGCCACGCCCGAGGACATGGAACGCGTCCGGCAGATGATGTCGTCGCTGAACGACATGCTCGACGCGGACGCGCGGGGCGAGCACACGCAGGACCAGTTCGACGACTTCATGCAGCAGTACGGCGAGTTCTTCCCCGACCAGCCGCAGAACCTCGACGAGCTCGTCGACAGCCTGGCCCGCCGGGCGGCCGCCGCCCAGCAGCTCATGGACTCCCTCACCGCCGAGCAGCGTGAGGAACTGGCCGGCCTCATGGCGCAGGCCATGGGCCAGAGCGGCCTGGCCGACGAGATGGCGCGCCTGCAGCAGGGTCTGCGGGCGGCCCGTCCGGACCTGCAGTGGGGCGGACGCCAGCGCATGGACGGCGAGCAGGGCATGGGCCTCTCCGACGCCACCGGTGCACTCGCCGAGCTCGCCGACCTCGACCAGCTCGAGGAGCTGCTCGGTCAGGACTACCCCGGCGCCAGCATGGACGACATCGACGAGGAACTCGTCGAACGCGCCCTGGGCCGCGCCGCCGTCGACGACATGGCGCAGCTGCGCCGCATCGAGCGCGAGCTGCGCGAGCAGGGCTACCTGCAGCGCAACAGCGACGGCCTGCGGCTGTCGCCGCGCGCGCTGCGCCGGCTCGGCAGCACCGCGCTGCGGCGCGTGTTCGCGGTCGTCGAGTCGCGCGGACGGGGCAGCCACGACGTGCGCGACGCGGGCGCGGCGGGCGAGATCACCGGCGCCAGTCGCGAGTGGCGTTTCGGCGACGAGCAGCCGCTGGACGTCGTCCGCTCCGTCCGCAACGCCGTGCTGCGCAGCGCCGGGGCCGGCGAGCGCGAGGTGCGCATGCAGGCCGACGACTTCGAGGTCGTCGAGACCGAGCGGCGCTCGTCCGCCGCGATCGCGCTGCTGGTCGACATGTCGTACTCGATGGAGCTGCGCGGCACGTGGGGCGAGGCGAAGACGACCGCCCTCGCGCTGCACTCGCTGGTGACGACGAAGTACCCGCAGGACGCCATCGAGATCATCGGGTTCAGCGACTACGCGCGGGTCATGAGCCCGAACGCGCTGGTCGAGCACGACTGGGACCGCGTGCAGGGCACCAACCTGCAGCACGGACTCATGCTCGCCCGCCGCCACCTCGACAAGCACCGCGGCGCCGAGCCGCTGATCCTCGTCATCACCGACGGCGAGCCCACCGCGCACCTCGCCCCCGACGGCTTCGCCGATTTCGCGTGGCCGCCGACGCAGGAGACCATTGCGGCGACCCTTGCCGAGGTCGAGCGCTGCACCCGGCGCGGCGCCACCATCAACGTGTTCATGCTCGACGACGACCCGCGGTTGGTGTCGTTCATGCAGGAACTCGGCCGGCGCAACGGCGGGCGGGTCTTCCAGCCCAAGCGCGGCGCGCTCGGCGAGTACGTCGTCGAGGACTACCTGACCCAGCGTCGCGGCAAGCGCCGCTCGGCGTGACCGTCCGCCGGTCGGACATCGCGGGGTCGGGCACGTTCGCCGACGACGGCCTCGCGGTCGGTGACGTCGCCGTCCGCTTCGACGCCGACGTCGAGTCGGTGGCCGGGCTCGGTCCGCTCAACCACAGCTGCGACCCGAACCTCGGGTGGACGGACGGCCGCACCCTCGTCGCCCGCCGCGACGTCGCCGCCGGGGACGAGCTGACGCTCGACTACGCGACGCTGATCGCCGACGAGGGGTACGTCCTCTGGTGCCACTGCGAGACCTACCGGTGCCGGCAGGTGGTCGAGGGCACCGACCACCGCATCCCGCAACTGCAGCAACGCTATGCCGGCCACTGGGCCCCGCGGGTGCGGGCACTGATCGAGGGCCAATAGCCTCAGGGCATGTCCGCCTACCACCTGTTGCTCGCGGTGCACCTCGTGCTCGCGGTGTTCGCCATCGGACCGCTCGTGCACGGTGCCACCACCGCCGGACGGGGCGTGCGTACCGGCGACGGCGCCGCGGTCGCGTCGTCGGCCCGCATGCTGCGCATCTACTCCTACGTCTCCGTGCTCGTCGTGATCGCGGGTTTCGCGCTGATGTCGCTCGACAGTCCGTACCGCAAGGGCGAGAAGGTCGGCGAGTTCTCGGACGTGTGGATCTGGCTGTCGCTGCTGCTGTGGGCGCTCGCCGCGGGCATCGTCCTCGGCCTGGTCGTGCCCACGCTCGAGAAGGCGAAGACCACCATCGACGGCGAGGGTTCGGTCGTGTCCCTGACCGGACGGGTGGCTGCGGGCGGCGGCGTCGTCGCGATCCTGTTCCTCGTGATCGTCGTGCTGATGGTGTACCGCCCGGGAAGCTGATGGAGATCGTCGAGGCGACCGCGGACCAGACCCGTCCGCTGCGGCTGGCGGTGCTGCGCCCCGGCCTGCCGCCCGACACCCCGACCCTCGAGGACCCGCCCGGCGCCGTTCACCTCGCCGCCCGCGACGGCGGGGAGGTCGTCGGGGCCGCGGTGCTCGTCGTCCGCCCCTTCGCGCGGCAGCCCGGGCGCCGCGGCTGGCAGTTGCGCGGCATGGCCGTCGCCCCGGCGCGGCAGGGCACCGGCGTGGGTGCCCAGGTGCTCGCCGCCGCCGTGCGCCTCGCGGCCGGGCGGGGCGTCGAGGTGCTGTGGTGCCAGGCCCGCACGAGCGCCGTCGGCTTCTACGAGCGACAGGGCTGGCGGGTCGAGGGCGAGGAGTTCACCGGCGCGATGGGGCTGCCCCACGTGCTCATGTGGCGTGCGGTGGAACCTCTGCCGGACGCCACCTCGTCCTAGTTCTACGAGGGAGGACGCGACCGGTGCGTGACGAGGCGGGGTTCCGCGCGTTCGTCGAGGCGAACGGCGCCACCTTGCTGCATGCTGCCCGGCTGCTGACCGGCGACCACCACCGCGGGGAGGATCTCGTGCAGACCGCGCTGACGAAGGTGTACCTGAAGTGGGGACGCATCGACGCCCCGCTCGCCTACGCCCGCAAGGCGCTCGTCACGGCCCACATCGACGCGAGCCGACGCAAGTGGTGGGGCGAGCGGCCCACCGAACAGCTGCCCGAGCTGCCGGCGTCGTCCGAGGCGGGTGTCGCCGACCAGCGCGACGAGCTGCGCCGGCTGCTGGCCGGCCTGCCCGCGCGTGACCGCGCCGTCGTGGTGCTGCGCTACTACTGCGACCTGTCCGAGCAGGACACCGCCGCCAGCCTCGGTATCCCGGTGGGCACCGTGAAGAGCAGCTGCGCCCGGGCGCTCGCGCGGCTGCGGGTGGAGGTGGCGGCCGGATGAGCCCGTCGGAGTTCGACCTGCGCGCAGCACTGCACCAGGGCGAGGGGCAACCGCTCGACCCCGACCGCGTCGTCGCGGCCGGGCGGGCCGAACGCTCCCGCCGCCGCACCCGGCTCGCGAGCGTCGCCGCCGCCATCGTCCTCGTCGCGGGGGGCGCCGGGGTCACCGCGGCGCTCGTGTCGGGCGACGAGGGTCGGACGGGACCCGAGCTGAACGCCGCGCCCCGACCGAGCACCTCCGCGTCCAGCCCGGCCACCCGGGCCCCCGCCGGTGCGCAACAGTCGGACCAGGGTCGCACGAACCCCAGCCGCGGCATCCAGGCGCCGGCCGCCGGCGACGTCCGCTGTCCGGACTCGTTCCCGCAGCGGCTGCTGCCCGGCGGCGGCAGTCCCGGGCAGTTCGGTTCGGACGGCGACCTGTTCCCCACCACACCGGTGTCGATCGTGGTGTGCAGCTACGGCGACCCGGCCACGACCACGGCCCCGGGCCGCACCGTGCTCACCGAGGCGCAGGCCCAGGCGCTGGTCGCGTCGCTCGAGTCGGCTTCGAAACAAGCACCCAGCTGCCCGCCGATCGACGGGCAGGACGACGAGCGGCGGGCGTACGCGTTCCTCGGTGTCGGTTCGGACGGCCGCGCGCTGCGCACCGTCACCGCCGAGTTCGACGGCAACCCCTGCGACACCCGTGTCACCAACGGCACGGCGGTGCGGTTCGCGTGGCAGCCGCCGGCGTCGCTGCAGCCGGTGCTCGACGCGATCCCGACGAGCGCGCCGACCGGCGTCGCGCCCCGTCCGCAGCCGACCGGGAAGAAACACGGCTCACCGGTGCGCTGACATCCTCGTGGACGTGACGGACGACGGCGAGAAGAGCCCCACGGTGATCATCGAGGTGTGGTCCGACCTGGTCTGCCCCTGGTGCTACCTCGGCAAGCACCGGCTGCAGGCAGCCCTGGACGAGCGGCCGGACGCCCGGGCCTTCACGATCCGCATGCGCGCGTTCGAGCTCGACGCGAACGCCTCCCGGGAGCCCGAGACCGTCCGGAGCCTGCTGACCCGCAGGTACGGCGCGCACATGATGCAGGCGGAACAGCAGCTCAAGGACCTCGCCGAGGGCGAGGGGCTGCGCTACGACCTCGCGCGGCTCAACGCGAACACGTCCGACGTGCACCGCGCGACCGCGTACGCCACCTCCGCCGGGCGGGGTTACGAGTTCTTCTCCGCCGTCCAGGACGGGTTCTTCGCGGGCACGCTCGACCCCTACGACCCCGTTGCGCTCGCCGACGTGGCCGGGCGGACGGGCCTGGACCGGGACCGGCTGCGGCAGGTCCTGGACGGCGACGAGTTCGCCGACCGGGTCCGGGCCGACGAGCTCGAGGCACGGCAGCTCGGGGTCACCGGGGTGCCGTTCGTCGTCGTCGACCGCGCCGTGGCCGCACCCGGCGCGCAGTCGGTCGAGGTGTACGGGCAGCTGCTCGACAAGGCCCTCGAGCGGCGGCGCTGACCGTCGTCAGTCGAGCGAGCGGACGAACCCGTCGAGCCGCTCGAGCATGGCGGCGGCCCGCTCGTCGTCGTCGGCGTACCCGTCGGCGAGCATCGTCCGGCCGCCCCGGTGGGTCGGGTGCCGCAGCTGCGCCGAGCAGTCGAGACCGGCGCAGATGTAGGTGCCCACGGTGTCGCCGCGGCGTCCGGCCGTGCCGGTGCGGCGCGCGGCGAACAGCGCGACGTTCGAGCCGTCGTCGACGGCGCGGCACACGCTGCACATGGCCTTGCGACGGGTGCCCGCTCCGGTCGCGGTGGTCGTGACGAGCACGGTCGCGAGCCCGTCCGGACGCTCGACGACGAGGTAGCCGCGGCGCTCTATGCGCGGATCGCGCCAACCGTAGAAGTCGAGCTCGGCGAAGCGCTCGGCCCCGAACTCGCGCGGGACGGTGATGGCCGCGACCTCGCTGCGGGTCGCGTTCACGGCGGCCGCGCGCACGGCGGCCTGGGTCAGGGTCTGCATGGTGGAACTCCAGGTGGGTGGTGCCTGACGGAGGTGGGCTGGGCTCAGCCCGCCACTTCCATCGGACGGTCCACGGGAGTCACGGCGTCCACCCTGGCATGCACTGCAAGGGGTTTGCTCGCTCCACCGGTCAGAGCGGCATCCGTTCGGCCCGCAGGTAGGCCTTCGCGGCCCACGACACCGGGTCGCGCGCGAACCAGCGTTGCAGCGAGCGTCCGTCGAGCGCGTTCGCCAACGCGGCCATGATCATCGACTGGTCGAGCACGAGGCGGCGGTGCCCGACCGAGCCGGTGACGGGGTCGAGACCGTCGTAGAACCCCCCGTCACGCGAGTACACGCCGGGGTAGCGGGCCAGCATCGTCCGAATGTTCGCGATCGCCGCGCGGGGCGCGGCGTCGAGCGCGAGGAACGACGCGTGCGGCGTCACCGCCGTCTCGACCGGACAGGTGGGGCACTGGGCGAGCTGGTCGCCTACGGGCAGCCGTTGCCCGCCGACGCCGTAGATGCCGTAGCCGCCGGTGTCGTCCGGCGTGGACGACGGCGACAGCCCCCACACCGGGAAGCCCAGCTGCCTCGTCGCGTACGCGCGCTGGACGTCGACGGTGCGCCGGTCGGCGAGACCGAAGCTGTGGCGTCCCCACGTCGATTCCGGCACGACGAGGTTCGCCATCAGCGCCTCGAACATGCCGCCGGCGAACGTCGGCAGGAAGCGCCGTCCGGTGTCGGGATCGACGTAGTACCCCTGCCACACGCGGAACGGCTGTCCGCTCCGAGGGTCGCGGACGGTCACGTACCGGCCGCGGGACGGTTGTCCCTGCCCGGCGTCGGACGGGTCGCCCGCGCACCGCACGGGCGGCTGGGTGCGCCACGAACGCCACCACACGTCGCCGGGCATCTGCCGCAGGCCCATGCCCAGGTACATCGCCATGCGCGGATCGCTGTACAGCGCGCTGTTGTGATAGCCGGCCGGCCCCTGCCCCACGTAGTAGCCGCCGTACTGCTGGCCGCCGGTGTTCGCGACGCAGTCGGTCTGCGGCCCGTCGTCGTAGAAGATCGAGAAGTCCGTGGCGCGCAGCAACCGCGTCGCGAGCGGGGCCACGCCGCGCAGCGCCTGCCGGGCGACGACGAGGCCCGACGCGTACCAGCCGTTGTCGACCGCCGAGAGGAAGAAGCAGTTGTTCTGCGCGGGCGCGGTCTGCGTCGCGCAGTCGACGCCGTCCTGCTTGCTGATGACGTCACCGGTGGACGTGTCGTACCACTGGTACAGGAACCCGTGGCTGCGCTTGATTCGCGCGACTGTGCGCAAAATTTGGGTGACGCGTTGCTCGGCCTGCCGGGTTGAGATGACATTCAGGTCCCGCGCCGCGACGACGGCCCAGAGGTAGACGCCGATGTTCGCCGCCGACGTGTACTCGCCACGCACGCCGCCGGGGCCGAGGTTGTCCAGCGGCAGGTGGGTACGCGGGTCGACGTCCGCCTCGAAGAACCGCCACGTGTCCCGGGCGATCTGCTGCAGCAGGGCACGGTCGGACCGCGGCGGCGCGGCGGACGCGGGCGTGACGAGCCCCGCAGTCAGCAGCAGGACGGAGAGCACCACCACGAGGCGTCGCATTCCCCGACACAACGCCCACGGCGGGACGAAGTCAACCGTCAGGGCTCGGCCACCACGATGCCGACGGGTGACGCGGCGCTCATGCCCGGCAGCAGCCCCGTCAGGTCGTCGAGCCCCACTGTCGACGTGACGAGCCGCTGCGGCTCGACCCGTCCGGCGGCGACGTCGGCGAGCATGGCCGGGTAGTCGGCGGCGGCCATGCCGTGGCTGCCGAGGATCTCGAGCTCCTTCGCGATCACGGTGCTCATCGGCACCGCCGGGGACGCGTCGTCACCGACCAGCAGACCGACCTGCACGTGCCGCCCGCGGGGCCGCAACGCCGCGATGCCCGCCCGGACCAGGGCCGCCGACCCGAGCGCGTCGACGGTGACGTCCGCCCCGCCGTCCGTCAGGTGGACGATCGAGGCGACATCGGTCGTGACCGACGCGGCGCCGAAGGCGCGGGCGAGCGCCAGCGCGTCGTCCGAGAGGTCGACGGCGACGACGTGCGCGCCGCGCGAGGCGGCGATCATGACGGCCGACAGCCCCACTCCCCCGCAACCGAGCACCGCGACGCGGTCACCCGCCGCGACGCGGCCGTGGGCGACGAGAGCGCGGTACGACGTCGCGAACCGGCAGCCGAGCGCGGCCGCGGTCGCGAACGACAGCTCGTCGGGCAGCGCCACGGCGTTGACGTCCGCCCACGGCACCGCGACGTACTCGGCGAACGATCCCCACCGCGAGAAGCCCGGTTGCTGCTGGCGTTCGCAGACCTGACCGGCGCCACGGGCGCACGTCGGGCAGGTGCCGCAGGCGCACACGAACGGCACGGTGACGCGGTCGCCGACCCCCACCCGGCGGACGTCCGGGCCGACGGCCACGACCTCGCCGGCGTACTCGTGGCCGGGCACATGGGGCAGCACGATGTCGGGGTCGTGACCGGCCCAGCCGTGCCAGTCACTGCGGCACAGGCCGGTGGCCCGCACCCGCAGCACCATGCCGTCCGCAGGACAGTCGGGCTCGGGCACGTCGCGCACCGACGGCGCCTCGCCGAACGCGTCGACGACGAGCGCCCGCATCAGGCCGGACCCACCCAGCGCAGGTCGTCGAGGTTGACGACGATCGCCTCCTGGGTGGTGCGCGCGATGACCACGACGGCCTCGTCGGCCGGGTCGGGGTTCTCCTCGCGGTGCGGCACCCACGGCGGCACGAACACGTAGTCACCGGGGGACGTCTCGACACGGCGCTCCTGCCCCGTGGCCTCGTCGAGGAACACGAACACGGGATGTCCGCTGACGACGTAGATCGCGGTCTCGGAGTGTCCGTGATGGTGGTTGCCGGAGTTGGTGTCGGCGGGCACGTGCGTCTCGCCCATCCACAGCGCCTGCGACCCGACGGTCGCCCCGCTGATGGCCTCGAGCCGCTGCATGCCGCTGGTCTGCGCGGTGTCGCCCACGAGGCCGGACGGCGCCACGTGGTGCAGGCGGCGGTGGAACGCGTCGGTCATCGTCTCTCCCTAGAGGCCGCGCAACCGGCGCGGACCGGTGTCGGCGCGCGCGGTGGCGGGGGCGACCCGCGCCGTCACGGACGTCACGTGAGCCCCGACGGGCGTCGCCAGCACCGTCAACCGGCACTCGGCGAGGTCGGGCAGGGCGTCACCCAGCACCGACAGCCGCAGCGCGAGGTCGGCGAGAGCGGCGGTGTCGCAGGGCTGGCTGCCCCGGTAGCCGGTGAGCAGCGGCGCCGCCCGCGGCGTGGTGATCAGCCGCGCGGCGTCCAGCTCGGTGAGCGGCACGGCGGCGTACGCGGTGTCGCCCAGTAGTTCGGTGGCGACCCCGCCGATGCCGAAGGACACCAGCGCGCCGAACGACCGCTCGTCGAACACCGCGAGCTCGACCTGCACGGTGTCGACGGGTTGTTCGAGCGAGATGACGACACCGAGGGCGCCGAGCAGCTGCGCCGCCTCGTCCGGGCCGAGTTCCCGTCCGCCGGCGGTGTCGTCGAGCACCGAGCGCACGAGCGCGCGCGCCGCGTCGAGGTCGACGTCCGTGAGCGTCGGCAACGTGCCGGTGGGCGCCGCCCGCCAGGCGGCGTACCGGGTCGCGCGGGCGAGGGCGCGCACCGCCCGCTCCGGCGACGGGTACGACGGCACCGAGCCGCGCGGCGGCGCGCCCTCGCCGTCGGCGCGCAGCGCGTCGGGCACGCCCTCGTAGCCGAGGAACGTGCCCAGGATCGGCTTGTCGGACGTCGCCGCGACGGCCCGCACGGCCGCGGCGACGTCGTCCTCGATGCCGCGCAGCAGCGGGGGGACGAACACCACCGTGACCGCGTCGACCTCGGGGTCGTCGACCGCTGCCTGCAAAGCCGTCGCGAAGGCCTCGACGCCGGCCTCGACGCCGGTGTCCTCGAGGCGGGTCAGTCGCAACCCCTCGGCGGCGCACGCGTTCGCGACGAGCACCCCGATGGCGGTGGAGTTGCCCACGACGGCGACCCGGTCGCCCTCGGGCAGCGGCTGGGTCGCCAGCAGCACCGCGATGTCGAACATGCCGCTGACCGTCTCGACCCGGATCACCCCCGACGCCTCGAACAGCGCGCGGGTGCCGGCCTCAGGAACCTCGACGGACGTCTGCGCCAGGCCCTCGACCGGCGCGGTCGCCGTGCCGCTCTTCACCGCGATGATCGGTTTGACCCGGCCGAGGCGCCGGGCCAACCGGGCGAACTTGCGCGGGTTGCCGAAGCTCTCCAGGTAGACGAGCACGACGTCCGTCCGCTCGTCGCTCTCCCAGTACTGCAGCAGGTCGTTGCCGGAGACGTCGGCGCGGTTGCCCGCGGACACGAACGTCGAGACGCCGAGCCCGCGCCGCGCGGCTTCTCCGAGGATCGTCACGCCCAGCGCGCCCGACTGCGAGAAGAAGCCGACGCGTCCCGGCTCGGGGGCGAGGGGCGCCAGGGACGCGTTCAGCCGCACGCCGGGGTCGGTGTTGATGATGCCGAGGCAGTTCGGCCCCACCACCCGCATGCCGTTGGCGCGAGCGGCGTTGACGAGCTCCCGCTGCGCGGCGCGGCCGGCGTCGCGCACGTCGTCGTCGGCGCCGCGCTCGCCGAAGCCGCCGGAGATGACCACCAGACCGCGCACCCCCCGTCCGGTGCACTGCTGCACGATGCCGGGCACGGCCGGAGCGGGCACGGCGACGACCACCAGGTCGAGCTCGCCGGGCACGTCGAGCACGGACGGGTACGCGGGCACGCCGTGGACGTGACGGGCGTCGGGGTTGACGGGGTACAGCGGCGCGTCCGGGTTGCCGCGCAGCAGGTTGCGGAAGACGGCGTGGCCGAGCTTGCCCTCGTCGTTGCTCGCCCCGACCACGGCGACCGACCGGGGCCGCACCAGCCGGTCTATCGAGCGCGACTCGGCTCGCTGCTCGCGTTCGCGCATGACCCGTTCGGTCGTCTCGGTCTCGTCGATCGCGAACTCGAGCGTCACCTCGCCGTACTCGATGTGGCGGGTCGTCTCGTACCCCGCCTCGCGGAACACCCGGATCATGTTCGTGTTCTCGGCGAGCACCACGGCCTGGAACCGCCGCAACCCCACCTCGCGTCCGGCCGCGGCGAGGTGTTCGAGCAGCACCGAACCGATGCCGCGGCCCTGGTGGGCGTCGGCGACCACGAACGCGACCTCGGCGTCGTCGGTGCCCGCGTGTCGCTCGTAGCGGCCGACCGCGATGATCTCGCCGCCGAGCTCGGCGACGAACGCGACCCGGTCGTGGTGATCGACGGTGACGAACCGCTGCAGGTCGCGCTCCGGGATGCGCGGATAGGCCGAGAAGTAGCGCAGGTAACGGGTGCGCTGCGACAACCCGCCGTGGAACGCGACCAGCGCCTCGGCGTCCGACGGCACGATCGGGCGCAGGTGCACGGTGCCGCCGTCGGCGACCACGACGTCCGCCTGCCAGTGGGCCGGCGGCTCGGGCAGGTCAGTCGCGGGGGTCATCGGGGTCCAGTCCGAGCAGCGGGAAGACCGCGCGCCGGGTCGCGCCGATGGCACCGTCGAGCCATCCCTCGCCGCCGGGCGCCCAGGGCGTCACCTCGGGCAACGGCTTCTCGCCCATCCGTTCGGGCAGGTCGGCGCGGACGCCGCGTTCGCGCAGGTGCCGCGTCCACCCCGGCGGCACCGCGGTGTCGGCGGCGACGGCCGCGCCGGTGGCCTCGGCCAGCAGGTGCGTCCAGGTGCGCGGCACGCAGCGCAGCACGCCGTACCCCCCGCCGCCGAGCGCCAGCCAGCGTCCGCCGGCGAGCTCGTGCGCGAGCCGGTGCATGCGCGCGATCGCGGCCCGCTGGCCGTCGACGGTGAGCTGCAGGTTGGCCAGTGGGTCCTCGTGGTGGGTGTCGCAGCCGCACTGTGAGACGAGCACGTCCGGACGGAAGGCCCGCACCGCGCCGGGGACGACCGCGTCGAAGGCGCGCAGCCAGCCGGCGTCCGAGGTGCCCGGCGGCAGCGCGACGTTGACGGCCGTGCCCGCGGCGTCGCCCTCGCCCAGCTCGCTCGGCAGGCCGGTGCCGGGGAACAGCGTGCGCGGGTCCTGGTGCAGGCTGATCGTGAGCACGCGCGGGTCGTCGTAGAAAGCCGCCTGCACGCCGTCGCCGTGGTGCACGTCGATGTCGACGTACGCGACGCGCCCGGCGCCCTCGTCGAGCAGCGTGCGGATCGCGAGCACGGCGTCGTTGAAGATGCAGAACCCGGACGCGTGCCCGCGCATCGCGTGGTGCAACCCCCCGGCGATGTTCACGGCGTGCTCGACGTCGCCGCGCCACACCGACAGCGCCGCCTGGCGCGACCCGCCCGCGATGAGGGCCGACGCGTCGTACATCCCCGCGAACACCGGGTCGTCGTCGGTGCCGAGCCCGAAACCGGTGAAGGACGGATTCTCGCTGGCCTCGCGCACCGCCTCGAGATACGCGGCGTCGTGGACGGTGAGCAGGTGCTTCTCGTCCGCAGGCTCGGGCGCGGTCACCGCGAGCCGTTCGAGGACCCCCAGCTCGCGCGCCAACCGGACCGTCAGGTCCAGGCGGACGGGGTTCATGGGGTGGTCGCCGAAGTCGTACGCCAGGTAGCGCTCGTCCCAGATGGCACCCGCTCGACACTCCACGCCCCGACCGTACTGCGTGCACCCGGCCGATCATTGGTAGTTTGCCTACATGCTCAGTAGAGATAGCGCTGACGCGGACGGGGTCGGGCTGGTCCGCAACGACGACCTCGCCGTCGACGTGCTCATCGACGGCGAGCGCGTGTGGTCGTTCAACCCGCGCCGCGACGCCCGCCGGGTCGCCGGGCTGTGGCACGTCCCCTGGCCGGCACCCCTGCGTCCGCACCTCGACGGCATCGCCCGCGTCAGCGCCCGCGAGCACGTCAGCGGCACCCCGCTGTTCGAGAACGAGGTGCGCTTCGGCTCGTCGACGAAGCCCGTCCGGGTGCGCGACAAGGCGGGCCACCCGCTGGCGGTGAACAAGACCGGGCACCTCGGCCGCTCGTTCGACGAGCGCGACCCCGCCATCGTCGCCGGCCTGCTCGACGCCGCCGAGCGGGCCCTGACGCTGCTGCGCCACGAGAGCGGGGTCGACGCGTTCCTCGCCTTCGGCGGCCTGCTCGGCGCCGTGCGCGAGGGCCGGTTGATCGGCCACGACATCGACCTGGATCTCGGCTACCTCAGCCGGCACACGACCCCGACCGACGCCATCCGCGAGTCCTACGGGCTCGAACGCACCTTCCGCCGCGCCGGCTGGCGCACCTGGCGGTTCTCGGGCCTGGACTTCAAGGTGCTGGCACCCGGGCTCACCACCGCCGCCCGCTGGATCGACGTCTTCGGCGGGTTCGTCACCGGAGGCACGTTCTACCTGATGCCGAACGTCGCCGCGCCCGCCGCGCAGGTCGGCATCCTCCCGCTCGGCACGATCGAGCTCGAGGGACGGACGCTGCCCGCGCCGGCACGTCCGGAGACGTTGCTCGAGGCGACGTACGGCGCCGGCTGGCCGGTGCCCGACCCGTCGTTCACCTTCGAGGTGCCGCGCCTGACCGCGCGCCGGTTGCAGGGCTGGACGCGCAGCAGCGTCGCGAACCGCAACCACTGGCTGCCCTTCTACGGCAGCGCGAAGCGCAGGAACGTGCCGGAGGAGCCGTCGCTGTTCGCCCGCGCCGTCGACCTGCACGAACCGGACGGCAGCCTGCTCGTCGACATCGGGTGCGGCACCGGTCGCGACGCCGTGTGGTTCGCGTCCCGCGGCCGTGCGGTGCGCGGGTACGACTACGTGCCCAGCGCCGTGAACGTCGCGACCGCAGCGGCGAGACGCAGCGGCCTGGCCGCCGCCGACCGGCCGAGGTTCGCCACGCTCAACCTCTACGACGCCCGGCAGGTGCTCACGACCGGAGCACTGCTCGGACGGGAGGACCGTCCGCTCGCGCTCTACGCACGGTTCCTGCTGCACGCCCTGAACGACCAGGGACGGGCCAACCTGTTCCGGCTCGCCGGCATGAGCCTGCGCCGGCGCGGCCGGCTCTACCTCGAATTCCGCGTCGCCGCGCCCTCGGGCGGCGCCTACGCCTTCGGGCACCACTTCCGCCGCCCGCTCGACGCCGACCAGGTCGGCAACGAGATCACCGGCACCGGCGGCCGCGTCGAGCACGTCGAACAAGCGCACGGCCTCGCCCCGTTCGGGGACGAGGATCCCTACGTCTGCAGGATGGTGGCCACATGGCAACGCTGATCGAGACCCGTCCGGCCGCGACCACGCGGGCCGCCCTCCCCGACCGCGCCGTCGTGGTCGCGCACGGCCTGCGCGGACGGGCGCTGGTCGCGCGCGCACGCGTCCGCCGCGTCGTCCACGAGGTGCGGGCGCTGTCGCGGGTGCACGCCGAGTTCCAGGAGATCCGCGCGCTGCACCAGCGGGTCGCCGAGCTCACCGACGTCGTCGCCGAGGTGCTGGTGCCCTTGGCCGACCGCGACGAGGAGCGGTTGCAGCGCAAGCTCGCCGAGTACGCGCGCACCTCGTTCTAGCCTGCACGGGTGTCGCACGCACCCGAGTACCCCGTCGTCACCGACCGCCTGCTGCTGCGCCCCCTCGACCCCGTGACCGACGTCGACGCCGTACACGCGTACCAGTCGCGCGAGGACGTCTGCCGCTTCGTGCCGTACTCGCCGAGAACCCGCGAGAAGGTCGCCGAGGTGCTCGCCGACCCGGCGATCCGCTCGCGCATCGACGTCGTCGGGCAGCTGATCACGCTGGGCATCGTCCGGCGGCAGGACGACCGGCTGATGGGCGACATCATCCTGGTGTGGCACAGCCGCGAACACGCCCGCGGCGAGATCGGGTACGTGCTGCACCCCGACTTCCAGGGCCGGGGGTACGTGACGGAGGCGTGCGCGGCACTGCTCGACTACGGCTTCGCCGCGGACGGCCTCGGCCTGCACCGCATGGTCGCCCGGATCGACGAGCGCAACACCGCCTCGGCGGCGGTGCTGCGGCGCCTAGGCATGCGCGAGGAGGCGCGGCTCGTCGATCACGAGTGGTTCAAGGGCGAGTGGGCCACCGAGCTGCACTTCGCGATCCTCGATCACGAGTGGGCGGCCCACCGTCCGGCACTGCGTCAGGAACCCTGAGCCTCGAGGGCGACGGGCTGCCACTCGTTCCACGTGGCCAGCCGCGACTCGTAGTCCTTGGTGGCGATGCCGAGCGGCGCCTCACCGAAGAACACCCGCAGCGGCGGGTTCTCGGCGTCGACCACCTTCATCAGCGCGGCCGCGCTGGCCTTGGGATCGCCCGGGGTCGCGACCCGCTGCCGCCGCTGCTCCATGGCCTTCTCGCGGAACTCGGCGTACGCCTCGAGCTGCTGCGAGTGCTTGGCGGACGAACCGGACCAGTCGGTGTCGAAGCCGCCCGGCTCGATGAGGGTCACGTGGACGCCGAAGTCGGCGACCTCCTGCGCGAGCGACTGGCTCAGGCCCTCCAGCGCCCACTTCGAGGCGTGATAGGCACCGACGAGCGGGAACGCCGAGATGCCACCGATGCTCGACACCTGCAGGATGTGGCCGCTGCCCTGCTCGCGCAGGAACGGCAGCGCCGCCTGGGTCACCCAGAGGGCACCGAAGAAGTTGGTCTCGAGCTGGCTGCGGACGTCGTCCTCGCTCAGCTCCTCGACGAGACCGAAGTGGCCGTACCCCGCGTTGTTCACGACGACGTCGAGCCGGCCGAAGCGCTCGTGCGCCTGCTTCACGGCCGCGAAGTCGGCGTCGCGGTCGGTGACGTCGAGCTGCAGCGGAAGGAAGCGGTCGCCGTACCGCTCGGTCAGGTCGTCGAGGGTGGACGTGTCCCGGGCGGTGGCGGCGACGGAGTCACCCCGCTCGAGGGCGGCGATCGCCCACTCCCGACCGAAGCCGCGGGACGCGCCGGTGATGAACCAGGTCTTGGATGCCATGCCTCCGTACTACCCCGTCCGGCCGGCCCTGGTGCGGTGAGAAACCAGACCGGCGGACGGGGAATAGCCGTCAGGCCAGCGCGGCGGCGAGATCGGCGACGAGGTCGGGGGCGTCCTCGATGCCGACGGACAGCCGCACGAGGTCCGACGGCACCTCGAGCGGCGAGCCGGCGACGCTGGCGTGCGTCATGCGGCCCGGGTGCTCGATGAGCGACTCGACGCCGCCGAGCGACTCGCCGAGGGTGAAGACCTCGACGAGCCCGCACACCTTGAGCGCGGCCTCCTCGCCACCGCGCAACCGGAACGACACCATGCCGCCGAACTGCGACATCTGCTTCGCCGCGATCTCGTGACCGGGGTGCTCGGGCAGGCCCGGGTAGAGCACCTGCGCCACGCCGGGGTGGCCGGAGAGGAAGTCGACGACCTGCGCGGCGTTGGCGCAGTGCCGGTCCATGCGCACGCCGAGGGTCTTGATTCCACGCAGCACGAGCCACGCGTCGAAGGGACCCGAGACGGCACCCATGGCGTTCTGGTGGAAGGCGAGCTGCTCGCCCACCTCGGCGTCGGCGGCGATCAGCGCACCGCCGACGACGTCGGAGTGGCCGCCGAGGTACTTGGTCATCGAGTGCACGACGACGTCGGCACCGTGCGCGATGGGCTGCTGCAGGTAGGGAGAGGCGAACGTGTTGTCGACGACGAGCAGCGCTCCCGCCTCGTGCGCCACCCCGGCCAGCCCGGCGATGTCGGCGATGCCGAGCAGCGGGTTGGTGGGCGTCTCGCACCAGACGACCTTCGTCGTCGGACGGACGGCCGCCCGCACCGCGTCCAGGTCCCCCAACGGCACCGGCGTGAACTCGAGACCCCAATTCGCGCAGACTCGCGCAATCAGCCGGTAGGTGCCGCCGTAGGCGTCGTTCGGCAGGATGACGTGATCACCCGGACGGCACACCGTCCGCAGCAGCGCGTCCTCGGCCGCCAGTCCGCTCGCGAACGCGAGACCCCGCGCGCCGTTCTCTATCGCCGCGAGCGACGCCTCGAGCGCGGTGCGGGTCGGGTTGGCGCTGCGGCTGTACTCGTAGCCTTCGCGCAGCCCGCCGACGCCGTCCTGCTTGTACGTCGAGGTGGCGTAGATGGGGACGACGACCGCACCCGTGCGCGGGTCGGGCTCCTGCCCGTCGTGGATCGCCTTGGTGTTGAAACCCGACACGGTCATTCACCCGCCAGGTGGCCGAGCAGGTCCTGCCGGGTGATGACGCCGGCGGGCTTGCCGTCGACGTGCACGAGCAGGGCGTCGGCGCCGCCGAGCGCCTCGACCGCCTTGTGGACGGTCTCGCCCGAACCGATGATCGGCAGCGGCGGCGACATGTGGGGTTCGACGGCGTCGGCGAGCGACGCGGACCCGGCGAACAGCGCGTCGAGCAGCGCGCGTTCGGACACCGAGCCGACGACCTCGCCCGCCGTCACCGGCGGCTCCGCCTTGACGATCGGCATCTGCGAGACGCCGTACTCGCGCAGGATGTCGATCGCGTCGCGGACGGTCTCGTTCGGGTGGCCGTGCACCAGGGACGGCGTCTCGCCCGACTTCGCGCGCAGCACCTCGCCGATCGTCCCGACGCCGGGGGCGGCACTGAACCCGTAGTCGGACAGCCACTTGTCGTTGAAGATCTTCGACATGTAGCCGCGGCCGCCGTCGGGCAGCAGCACGACGATCACGTCGTCCGGGCCGGCGTCCCGCGCGACGACCGCCGCGGCCACCGTGGCCATGCCGCACGAGCCACCGACGAGCAGGCCCTCCTCACGGGCGAGGCGCCGCGTCATCGCGAACGAGTCGGCGTCGCTGACGGCGACGATGCGATCGCAGATCGTGCGGTCGTAGGTGTCGGGCCAGAAGTCCTCGCCCACGCCCTCGACCAGGTACGGACGGCCGGTGCCGCCGGAGTACACCGAGCCCTCGGGGTCGGCGCCGATGATCTGCACGCGCCCGTCCGACACCTCCTTGAGGTACCGGCCGGTGCCGCTGATCGTGCCGCCGGTGCCGACGCCCGCGACGAAGTGGGTGATGCGGCCGTCGGTCTGCTCCCAGATCTCCGGGCCCGTGGTCTCGTAGTGCGAGCGCGGGTTGTTGGGGTTGGCGTACTGGTTCGGCTTCCATCCGCCCTCGGTCTCGCGGGCCAGCCGGTCGGAGACGGAGTAGTACGAGCGAGGGTCGGCCGGCTCGACGGCGGTCGGGCACACGACGACCTCGGCGCCGTAGGCGCGCAAGGTGTCGATCTTGTCCTGGCTGACCTTGTCGGGGCAGATGAAGATGCACTTGTAACCGCGCTCCTGCGCGACGATGGCCAGCCCGATGCCGGTGTTGCCCGAGGTCGGCTCGACGATCGTGCCCCCGGGCTTGAGCTCGCCCGACTCCTCGGCGGCGTCGATCATGCGGACCGCGATGCGGTCCTTCACCGACCCTCCGGGGTTGAGGTACTCGACCTTCGCGAGGACGAGCGGGCCGTCGGGCACGGTGTGTCGCAGGCGGACCAGCGGGGTGTTGCCGATCAGCTCCACGAGCGAGTCGCTGTAGCGCATGCCGCCACGCTATCGGCCCCGGTGGCCGGGCTGGATAGCCTGTCGCTCGTGAGCCGAGTGAAGACGGCCCGCAGGGTGGCACTCGTGGGCGGGGGCATCGTGGGCGCAGTGGGTGCCACGGGCACCGGTGCGCTCGCCGGACTCATGTACGCCGAGACGAAGCTGGCCCGCCGGCGCATCCCGCAGGCGACGGACGCGCCCCCGGTCTCGGACGACACCACCTGGGCGGCGGCCGGGGTCAGCCCGCACCGCACCCCCATCCGCATCGCGGTGCTGGGCGACTCGACCGCCGCCGGCTACGGCGTCGAGCACGACCGGGAGACGCCGGCCGCCCAGATCGCGATCGGCATCTCCGAGGCGGCACGCCGCCCGGTGCACGTGACGAACGTGGCCGTGGTGGGCGCGGAGTCGCACGAGCTGCCCGCTCAGCTCGAGGCGCTCGGCAGCCGCCGTCCCGAGATCGCGATCATCATGATCGGCGCCAACGACGTGACCGCGCGGCGCGCGCCTGCTGAGGCCGTCCCCTTCCTCGAGCAGACCGTCGCCACGCTCGTCGACCGGGGCGCCGACGTGGTCGTCGGCACGTGTCCCGACCTGGGCACGATCCGTCCGCTCTCGCAGCCGCTGCGGGCCTACGCCCGGCGGCTGTCACGCAGGATGGCGCGCGAGCAGACCGTCGCCGTCGTGCGCGCCGGCGGGCGGACGGTGTCGCTGGGTGACCTGCTCGGGCCGCTGTTCGCCTCCCGGCTCGAGCTGTTCAGCGCCGACCGCTTCCACCCGTCCGCCGCGGGGTACGCCGAGGCGGCCAACGCGGTGCTGCCGTCGTGCCTCGACGCCCTGGGACTGCGGACGCGCGCCCGCTCGGCCAGCACCTTCACCACCCGGCGGGTCAAGCCGGTGGCCCGCGCCGCCGCGCAGGCGGCCGCCCATCCGGGCACCGAGGTCGTCGCCGCCGAACGGTTCGGCCGCAGCGAGAACCGCAACGGCCCGCTGGTGCGGCTGCGACGACGGCTGCCGCGGCGCCGCCGGCCCCCTGTGACCCCGGACGCCGCCGTCCCGCTCGACTGACGCGCGGTGGCACGATCGGAGGCAAACCGCCGTCCGTCCGAGGAGCTTCCGTATGCCCGACGCCGTCATCGTCTCGACCGCCCGTTCGCCCATCGGCCGCGCCGCCAAGGGGTCGCTGGTGTCGATGCGCCCGGACGAGATCGCCACCCAGATGGTGCGCGCCGCCCTCGACAAGGTGCCCGCCCTCGACCCGCACGACCTCGACGACCTGATGATGGGTTGCGGCCAGCCCGCGGGCGAGTCGGGTTTCAACGTCGGCCGCGCGGTGGCCGTCGAACTCGGCTACGACTTCCTGCCCGGCACGACGGTCAACCGGTACTGCTCGTCGTCGCTGCAGACGACCCGCATGGCGTTCCACGCGATCAAGGCCGGCGAGGGCCACGCGTTCGTGTCCGCGGGTGTCGAGACGGTGTCGCGCTACGAGCACGGCCGCTCCGACCTGCCCGAGGCCCGCAACGAGCGCTTCGCCGAGGCACTGCAGCGCACCGCGAAGGCCGCCGAGTCGGGCGCGACCGAGTGGCACGACCCGCGCGAGGACGGCGACCTCCCCGACCTCTACATCGCGATGGGGCAGACGGCCGAGAACGTCGCGCTGAAGTACGGCGTGAGCCGCGAGGACATGGACCACTTCGGGGTGCGGTCGCAGAACCTGGCCGAGGCCGCGATCGCGTCCGGGTTCTGGGCGAACGACATCACCCCGGTGACGCTGCCCGACGGCACCGTCGTGTCGAAGGACGACGGCCCCCGGGCCGGCGTCACCTACGAGGCCGTCTCGCAGCTGAAGCCGGTCTTCCGTCCGGACGGGCGGGTGACCGCCGGCAACTGCTGCCCGCTCAACGACGGCGCGGCCGCCGTGGTCGTGATGAGCGACGAGAAGGCGAAGCAGCTCGGCCTCACCCCGCTGGCCCGCATCGTCAGCACCGCGGTCTCCGGCCTCTCGCCCGAGATCATGGGCGTCGGCCCGATCGAGGCCAGCCGCAAGGCCCTGCAGCTCGCGGGCATGAGCATCGGCGACATCGACCTGGTCGAGATCAACGAGGCGTTCGCCGTCCAGGTGCTCGCCTCGCAGCGCGAACTCGGCATCGACATGGACCGGCTCAACGTCAACGGCGGCGCCATCGCCGTCGGCCACCCGTTCGGCATGACAGGCGCCCGCATCACGTCGACGCTGATCAACTCACTGAAGGCCCATGACAAGCAGTTCGGCCTCGAGACCATGTGCGTCGGCGGCGGTCAGGGCATGGCGATGATCGTCGAGCGGCTGTCGTAGGAATTCTTTTCCGGACCCGCGTAACCCCCGGCGTGGGGTCTCGTTGAACCAGGTACAACACGCCGGCGGGACAGCAGGTGGGGACCTGAGTGGGGATCCGCCGGCCGTGGGGATCAGGGACGATGGGCGCCGCGACCGTGGGTGGGTCGCGGCGCCCCTCTGATTTTCCATCTCGGAACGACGAACGGGCGGGCCTCCGCGAGGAGGCCGGCCCGTCGTCGCGTGATGTGCGTCAGTCGCTGCGGACGAAACCGAGCAGGCGCAGGATCTCGAGGTAGAGCCACACCAGCGTGACCGTGAGACCGAAGGCGGCGAGCCACGCCATCTTCTCGGGCGCGCCCTGGCGGATACCGCGCTCGACCATGTCGAAGTCGAGCACCAGGTTGAACGACGCGATCGCGATGCACAGCAGGCTGAAGCCGATCGCGAGCGGGCCGCCGTCACGCAGGCCCAGCCCGCCGTCGACGAACAGGTAGGCGACCAGGTTCACCAGCATCAGGCCGAAGACGCCGATCGTGGCCCCGACGACGATGCGGGTGAACCGGGGCGTGACCCGGATGGCGCCGATCTTGTAGACGAACAGCATGCCGATGGCGACCATCGCGGTGCCGGCGACGGCCTGGATGACGATGCCGGGCTTCCACTGCTCGAACATGTGGCTGATCGCGCCGAGGAAGACACCCTCGAACGCGGCGTAGATCAGCGCGGTGGTCGCGTTGACCCGTCCGGAGAAGGACAGGAACAGGCCGAGCGCGAGCCCGCCGAACGCGCCGATCAGCAGCGCGGGCAGGTAGAGGCGCTCGGGGACCGCCACCCACGTGACGGCGCCGGCGAGCAGCACCACGCCCAGCATGGCCGCGGTGCGCTGCACGACGGCGTCGAGCGTCATGTAGCCGCCGCCCTGGCGGGGGCCCGCGTACGCCGGCTGGTCGTACATGCCCTGCAGATCGCCGGCGCTCGGCGTCGGCGGACCGTTCTGGCCCATGCGGCCGAAGTTGTTGATCACCGGGTTCGACACCGCGATCGACCTCCTGAAATCGTTCCCCGGGGCCGGTCCGGCGGGTGCCGGACGGATCCCTCGTCGTCTACAACGCAGCTTAGGCAGCGCCCGTTCCTGCGCATCTCGGCAGCATCGGTACCCACAGCTGTCACACACGCACCACCGAGGGCGGCGCGAGCGCTGTGCCGCCAGCCACTCGTGCTTGCCGGAGCGCGGACAGCCGGTACATTTACCTGGTACGAGGTGTACCACCTTCGGTGCACCGACTCCGCCGATCCTCCTGGGGGGCACCTGCATGTCAGGACGCAACCGCCGCGGGCGCGACGCGATGGGCGTGGGCCTCGCCGCCGTCAACAAGCTGGCGCAACTGCCCGTCATCGACCGCCTCGGCCTGCGCAAGCAGACCGAGCGGGCCGTGTACGAGGCGAGCAAGGCCGGGTTCCGCACCGTCGCCACCGCGAACCGCACCTTCACGAAGGTCCAGTCGCGCGGCGGTGGCAAGCGCCCGTCCACCTCGTCCGGCCGCGGCCTGTTCGATCTGAACCCGACCGACGAGCAGAAGATGATCATCGAGGCGACGAGCGAGTTCGCCGCCGAGCAGCTGCGCCCGGCCGCCGTCGAGGCCGACGAGGCCTGCGAGGCGCCCGACACGCTGCTCAAGCGGGCGGTCACCGAGATCGGCATCACCCAGCTGGCCGTCCCCACCGCCCTCGGCGGCATGAGCGACGAGCGGTCGGTCGTCACCGGCGCGCTCGTGGCCGAGGCCCTCGCCCACGGCGACATGGGCCTGGCCGTCGCGCTGCTCGCGCCGGCCGGCGTCGCCAACGCGCTCGTCCTGTTCGGGGACGAGGGCCAGCAGCAGACCTATCTGCCCTCCTTCGTCGGCGACGACGTGCCGGCGGCGGCCCTGGCCGTCACCGAGCCGCACCCGCTGTTCGACCCGTTCGCGCTGAAGACCGTCGCGCGGCGGTCGTCGTCCGGGTTCGTCATCGACGGCCTCAAGTCGCTGGTGCCGCGGGCGGCCTCGGCGGAGCTGTTCGTCGTCGCGGCACAGCTCGAGGGCAAGCCCGCCCTGTTCCTGGTCGAGTCCGGGAGCCAGGGCATCTCGATCGAGTCCGAACCGGCCATGGGGCTGCGAGCCGCGTCCACCGGACGCCTCCTGCTCGACGGGGTGGCGGTGCCCTCGGAGGCGTTGCTCGGGGGAGCAGCCGACGGCACCGGCGCCACGGACGCGTACACGCAGGCGATCCGCCTCAGCCGTATCGGCTGGGCATCGCTCGCCTGCGGTACCGGCAAGGCCGTCTTGGACTACGTCATCCCGTACGTCAACGAGCGCAAGGCGTTCGGCGAGCCCATCAGCAACCGCCAGGCGGTCGCGTTCATGGTCGCCAACATCGCCATCGAGCTCGAGGGCGCGCGGCTGACGACCCTGCGCGCCGCCTCACGCGCCGAGCAGGGCAAGACCTACGCGCGGGAGACGGCGCTCGCCCGCCGCCTCACCGCCGAGTACGGCATGCAGATCGGTTCGAACGGCGTGCAGCTGCTCGGCGGCCACGGCTACGTGAAGGAACACCCGGTGGAGCGCTGGTACCGAGATCTCCGCGCCGCGGCGGTCATGGAAGGTGTGGTGTTGGTCTGATGGGCATCTCGCTGGACGTCCCGAAGAAGTTCGAGATGGTCGTCAACCAGGCGCACCAGGTCTCGACGGAGATCTTCCGTCCGATCTCGCGCAAGTACGACCAGGCCGAGCACGAGTACCCCAAGGAACTCGACACGCTCGCCGCGCTCATCGACGGCATGAACGACGGCGGCGAGGGCGGCACGGGTGCCCGCGGCGTCCGCCGCGACACCAAGGAGGAGAAGCCGGGCAACAAGAACGGCACCAACATGTCGTCCGTGCTGTCGATCATGGAGGCCTGCTGGGGCGACGTCGCCCTCGTGCTGTCCATGCCGCGGCAGGGGCTCGGCGACGCGGCGATCGCGTCGGTGGCGAACGAGGAGCAGCTCGAGCGCTTCGGTGGGCTGTGGGCGTCGATGGCGATCACCGAGCCGGGCTTCGGGTCCGACTCGTCCGCCGTCTCGACCACGGCGGTGCTCGACGGTGACGAGTACGTCATCAACGGCGAGAAGATCTACGTGACGTCGGGTGGACGTTCCAACGCGGTCGTCGTGTGGGCGACGCTCGACAAGTCCAAAGGCAAGGCGGCGATCAAGTCGTTCGTCGTCCCGAAGGACACGCCCGGCTGCCGGGTCGAACGGCTCGAGCACAAGCTCGGCATCCGCGCGTCCGACACCGCGACGATCATCTTCGAGAACTGCCGGGTGCCGAAGGAGAACATGCTCGGCAACCCGGACGTCAACGACGACACCGGGCAGGGCTTCGCCGGTGCGATGCAGACGTTCGACAACACCCGTCCGCTCGTCGCCGGCATGGCCGTCGGCTGCGCGCGGGCCGCCCTCGACGAGATCGAGGACCTGCTGAAGCAGGCGGGCGTCGAGATCGACTACGACAGGCCGAACTACACGCAGTCGGCCGCCGCGGCCGCGTACCTGCAGATGGAGGCCGACTGGGAGGCCGCCTATCTGCTCACGCTCGAGTCGACCTGGATGGCCGACAACCGCAAGGCCAACTCGCTGCAGGCGTCCATGGCCAAGGCGAAGGCCGGCCGCGTCGGTGTCGAGATCACCACGAAGTGCGTCGAGCTCGCGGGCTCGCTCGGGTACAGCGAGAACTCGCTGCTCGAGAAGTGGGCGCGCGACTCGAAGATCCTCGACATCTTCGAGGGCACGCAGCAGATCCAGCAGCTGATCATCGCGCGGCGCCTGCTCGGCAAGAGCTCCAGCGAGCTGAAGTAGCCGCTCGGACACACGCGGACGGGGTGGGACGGCGACGGCCGTCCCACCCCGTCCGTCGTCCGCGGCAACGGTGCATCGCGGCCCGGACGACGGCCCGGGACACAACGCCGTGTCGGCGCGCGCGGGATCATCGGGCGCAGCTGCCCGCACCGCGAAGGGACCACCGCCATGACCTCCGACGCTCCCTGCCCGCTCGACGGGGTGCTGGTCGCCGACTTCAGCCGGGTGCTGGCCGGACCCCTGGCCACGATGTTCCTGGCCGACCTGGGCGCGACCGTGATCAAGGTCGAGCAGCCCGGTTCGGGGGACGACACACGGCAGTGGGGCCCGCCCTACGTCGCCGACACGACCACGTACTTCACCAGCGTGAACCGCAACAAGAACAGCCTGACGCTCGACCTGCGCGACGACGGTGACCTCGTGCTGGCCAGGACGCTCGCCGCCCGCGCGGACGTCCTCGTCGAGAACTTCCTGCCCGGCACGCTCGCGCGCTACGGCCTCGACGCCGCGACCACCCGCGCGACGAACCCGGGCCTCGTCTACTGCTCGATCTCGGGGTTCGGCTCCGGCGCAGGCGCGACGCGACCCGGTTACGACTTCGTCGTGCAGGCGGTCGGCGGGCTGATGAGCATCACGGGCGCGCCCGAGGGCGACCCGACCAAGGTGGGGGTGGCACTCGTCGACGTCCTGACCGGGCTGCACGCCACGATCGGCGTCCTCGCCGCCCTGCGCGCGCGCGACTCCGGCGGGCAGGGGCAGGTCGTCGAGGTGAACCTGCTGTCGAGCCTGATCGCGTCGCTGGTCAACCAGGGAGCGGCCTTCGTCAACGGCGCACCGCCCCCTCGGCGCATGGGCAACGAGCACCCGAGCATCGCACCGTACGAGACGCTGCGGACCGCCGACGCCCCACTGGCCGTCGCCGTGGGCAACGACAGGCAGTTCGCGGCCATGGCCGACGCCCTGGGCAGACCCGAGCTGGCGACCGACCCGCGGTTCGCGACCAACCCCGACCGGGTGGCGCACCGGTCCGAGCTGGTCGCCGAGCTCGAGGCGGCGCTCGCCGCGGACACCGCCACCGCATGGTCGCAACGCCTGCTCCGGGCCGGCGTCGCCTGCGGCCCGGTCAACGACCTCGGCGCCGCCATCGCGCTCGCCGAGCGTCTCGGCCTGGCCCCGGTCCACGAGCATCCGGCCGCCCGTCCGGGCGATCCGCCGATCCGCACCCTCGCCAACCCGGTGACGCTGAGCCGCACCGGTGTCCGCTACCGGTCGGCTCCGCCGTCGCTCGGCGCCGATTCCGCCCGGCTGCGAGCCTGGCTGGCGGACGTGCGCGAGCGTTGACGCCGGGTGCACGTCGCCCGGATTGTTTCGCGCGATCATGCGCTAAATGCACGACGCGCCGCCACACCCTGGCCGTCCCGCCCGCCGCTCGCTACGTTCGCAAGGGTGATCGACGTGCAGCCGCAGTTCCGCGAGTGGGTCCCGCAGATGCAGACCGAGCCGGAGGGCACGTCACTGGCGCGCCTCGCCGAGCGGGCGTGGGAGCGGTACGGCGGCGACTCGTCCCTCGTCTTCGAGGGGACGGCCATCACGTCGGCCGGCCTCGGCGCGACGGCGCGGCGGTTCGCCGCCGGCCTCGCCTCGCTCGGGGTGGCGCGCGGCGACCGGGTCGCGATCTGCATGGCGAACTGTCCCGAGGTGCTCGCGAGCTATCACGCGACCTGGCGGCTCGGCGGTGCGGTGACGCCACTGCTGTTCCTGCTGTCCGAGGCCGAGCTGCGCCACGCGCTCGACGACTCGGGGGCGACGGCGATCGTGACGACACCGGAGTTCCTGCCCAAGGTGCTGGCCGCCGCGGACGGGCTCGACGTCCGCGTCGTCTCGGCCGGAGGTGGTGACGGTGCGGTCGCGTTCGCCGAGCTGGCGGACGGCCCCGAGGCGCCGCTCGTCGACGTCGCGCCCGGCGACCTCGCCGCCCTGCTCTACACCGGCGGCACCACCGGACGCAGCAAGGGCGTGATGCTCAGCAACGACGCGCTGTCGTGGGCGGCGTGGGCGGCCACGCTGAACACGGTGGTCGACGACCACACCGTGTCGCTGCTGCCGCTGCCGCTCGCCCACGCGTACGGGCTGCTGGTGGCGACGATGTCCCTGCACGCCGTCCGCCCGTCGCGCACCGTGCTGATGCGCTGGTTCGACCCGGCCGGGTGGCTGCAGCTCGCCCAGGACGAGAAGGTGCAGACCGGCGCCCTGGTGCCGACGATGCTGCGGTTGCTGCTCACCCAGCCGCTGGAGCGGTACGACCTGTCGTCCCTCGCGCGGCTCACCAGCGGTAGCGCCCCGCTGCCGGCCGAGGTGCGCGACGAGTGGTCGCGGCGCGTGCCGCACGTCGAGATCGTCGAGGGTTACGGCTGTTCCGAGGTCGCCGCGCTCGGCACCGCGACGCCCAGCGGGGCGGTGCGTGCGGGCAGCGTCGGTCAGGCGGCGCCCGGCGTCGCGCTGCGCATCGAGAAGGCCGACGGCGCCGAGGCGTCGCCCGGCGAGGACGGTGAGGTGCTGCTGCGCAGCCCCGGCGTGATGACCGGCTACTGGCACGATCCGGACGCGACCGCCGCCGCGGTCCGGGACGGCTGGTTCCACACCGGCGACGTCGGACGGGTCGATGCGGACGGGTTCCTGGTCATCGTCGACCGCATGAAGGACGTCATCATCCGCGGCGGCTTCAACGTCTACCCGCGCGACGTCGAGGACGTGCTCGTGAGCCATCCGGCCGTCGCGGTCGCCGCCGTCGTCGGACGCCCGGACGAGGAGCACGGCGAGGAGGTCGTCGCGTTCGTGCAACTGCACCCCGACGCCACCGCGACCCCCGACGAGCTGATCGCGTTCGCCCGCGAGCGCCTGTCGGCGGTCAAGTACCCGCGCGAGGTGCACGTGCTCGACCAGGTGCCGCTCACCAGCATCGGCAAGCTCGACCGCAAGGCGCTGCGCACCCGGGTTCGCCCCTGACCGGGTCCCGGGTACGCCTCGGGGCGCTCACCGATGTGCGGTGAGCGCCCCGCGACGCATCGTGGACCCATGACGATCACCACGGACCAGAAGCGCCTCACCCGACCCCGCCGGGGCCGCATGATCGCCGGCGTGTGCGCCGGCATCGCCGACCGGTACGGCTGGTCGCGCAGCACCGTCCGCATCGTGGCGGTGCTGTCGTGCCTGCTGCCCGGGCCCCAGTTCCTCGGCTACCTCGTGCTCTGGGTCGCCATGCCCGAGCGCACGGACTAGGCGACCCGCTCGGCGGCGGCCGGCTGCTCCAGCGCGTGCGCCAGGATCTCGGCGACGTCGGCGACCGGCCGCACGTCCAGCGCCTGCAGCACCTCGCTCGGCACGTCGTCGAGGTCGGGCTCGTTGCGCTGCGGGATGAACACCGTCTTCAGCCCGGCCCGTTGCGCGGCGAGCAGCTTCTGCTTCACCCCGCCGATGGGCAGCACCCGGCCGTTGAGGGTCACCTCGCCGGTCATGCCGACGTCCGAGCGGACGGGCACGCCGGTGGCCAGTGACGTCAGCGCCGTCACCATCGTGACGCCGGCGGACGGGCCGTCCTTCGGCACCGCGCCCGCGGGCACGTGCAGGTGGATCGTCCGGTCGAGCGACTCGACGAGGTCCGGACGGTGCGCCCGGAGGTAGCTCAGCGCGATGTGCGCCGACTCCTTCATGACGTCACCGAGCTGACCGGTCAGCGTCAGCTTCGCGTCACCCGGCGAGGCGGACGCCTCGATGAACAGCACGTCGCCGCCGGCACCGGTGACTGCGAGACCCGTGGCCACGCCCGGCACCGCCGTCCGCTCCGCCGACTCGGGCAGGAACCGCGGCCGGCCGAGGAACTCCTTCAGGTTGGACTCTCCGACCGACACCGGGCCGTCCTCGGTGGCCAGCTTCGTCGCGACCTTGCGCAGGATCTTCGCGAGCAGCCGCTCGAGCTGGCGGACGCCGGCCTCGCGGGTGTACTCCCCCGCGACGGTGCGCAGCGCCGCGTCGTCGACGGTCACCTCCGACTTCTCCAGCGCCGCGCGCGACAGCTGCCGCGGCAGCAGGTGGGTGCGGGCGATGGCGACCTTGTCGTCCTCCGTGTAGCCATCGAGCGTGACGACCTCCATGCGGTCGAGCAGCGCCGCCGGGATGGTGTCGGCGACGTTGGCGGTCGCCAGGAACACGACGTCCGACAGGTCGAGGTCGACCTCGAGGTAGTGGTCGCGGAACGTGTGGTTCTGCGCCGGGTCGAGCACCTCGAGCAGGGCCGCCGCCGGGTCGCCGCGGTAGTCGGAGCCGACCTTGTCGATCTCGTCCAGCAGCACGACCGGGTTCATCGACCCCGCCTCGGCGATCGCGCGGACGATGCGGCCGGGCAGCGCGCCGACGTAGGTGCGCCGGTGGCCGCGGATCTCCGCCTCGTCCCGCACGCCGCCGAGGGCGACGCGCACGAACTTCCGTCCGAGCGCGCGGGCGACGGACTCGCCGAGCGACGTCTTGCCGACGCCGGGCGGGCCGACGAGCGCGAGCACCGCGCCGGAGCCGCGTCCGCCCACGACCTCGAGACCGCGCTGCGCGCGGCGCGAGCGCACGGCCAGGTACTCGACGATGCGGTCCTTCACGTCGTCGAGACCGTGGTGGTCGGCGTCCAGGATCTCCCGGGCGCCCTTGATGTCGGTGGTGTCGTCCGTCCGGACGTTCCACGGCAGGTCGAGCACGGTGTCGAGCCAGGTGCGGATCCAGCCCGACTCGGGGCTCTGGTCGGACGCGCGCTCGAGCTTGCCGACCTCGCGCAGCGCCGCCTCACGCACCGCCTCGGGCAGCTCGGCCGCCTCGACGCGGGCTCGGTAGTCCTCCGAACCCTCCGGCTCGCCCTCGCCCAACTCCTTGCGGATCGCGGCGAGCTGCTCGCGCAGCAGGAACTCGCGCTGCCGCTTGTCCATGCCCTCGCGGACGTCGGTCTGAATCTTCTCCGACACCTCGAGCTCGGCGAGGTGGTCGCGCGCCCAGCCCAGGACGCGCAGCAGGCGTGCCTCGAGGTCGGGGGTCTCGAGCAGGTCGCGCTTCTGCTCGTTCGACAGGTACGGCGCGTAGCCGGCGAGGTCGGCCAGCTCGGACGGGTCCGAGATGCGCTGCACGGAGTCGATCACCTGCCAGGCGTTGCGGCGCTGCAGGATCGCGACGACGACGGTGCGGTACTCCGACGCGAGCTCGCGCACCTGGTCGGTGACCTCGTCGGGTTCGACGGGTTCGGCCTCGACCCACAGCGCGGCGCCGGGGCCGGGCACGCCGGTGCCGAGCTTCGCACGGCGCTCGGCGCGCAGCACCGCGGCGGTCTGGCCGCCGGGCAGCCGTCCGACCTGCTCGATGGTGGCGATGACGCCGTAGGTGGGGTAGCGGTCGGACAGTCGCGGAGCGAGCAGCACGGTGCCGTCGGAGCCGGCGCGCGCGGCGTCGATCACCGCGCGGGCGTCGGCGGCGTCGGCGCCGATCTCGACCGGCACGACCATCCCCGGGAGCACGACGGTGTCGGGCAGGGACAGGATCGGCAGGGTCAGCACATCGGTCATGGGGATACGCCTTTCTTGAGCGATACCGGCTCAAGGTCCCTGCGCTCCGCGTTGTTCCCCGTCCTGTTTCGCCCCCGGCGAACAGGGCTGCCACGATCGGGTCGTGTTCGACGAACTGCCGGTCACCCGGGTCGCGCGTGCCCCCGGTGACACGACGCCGATCGACCCGGACGGGTGGCCCGGAGAGATCCCTGCCGTGCGCGACCTGCTCGACCACGGGCTCGAGCTCGGCCCGCTGACGGTGCTGGTCGGCGAGAACGGCTCGGGCAAGTCGACGCTCGTCGAGGCGCTCGCGCAGGCGTACGGACTGTCGCCCGAGGGCGGGTCGACCGGTGCCCGCAACTCGACCCGCGAGTCGGAATCGCCGCTGCACCGGGCGCTGCGGCTGCAGCGGGGCATCGGGGCGGCCACGTGGGGGTTCTTCCTGCGGGCCGAGACGATGCACGGCTTCTACACGTACCTCGAGCAGAATCCCTCGATGTCGGGGCCGGGCATCCCGTTCCACGAGTACTCGCACGGCGAGTCGTTCCTCGAGGTCCTGGCCGACCGGTTCACGAGCCCCGGCTTCTACGTTCTCGACGAGCCGGAGTCGGCGTTGTCGTTCACGGGGTGCCTCGCCCTCGTCGACCTGCTGCACGACATCGCCTCGGTCGGCCGCCGGCAGGCGGTCGTCGCCACGCACTCCCCGATCGTCGCCGCGACGCCGGGCGCGCGCATCCTCGAGGTGGGCGAGTGGGGGTTGCGGGAGTCCGCCTGGGAGGACCTCGACCTCGTGCAGAACTGGCGCGGGTTCCTCGACGACCCGCAGCTGTACCTCAACGCGCTGCTGGAGGAATAAGCACTGGCCCCTCGGCTGATGATCGACCCATGACCGACTGGTTCGCAGGTTCCGTCGCCGCGCAGTACGACGCCGGAGAGGACGAGGAATTCGACCCCGCCGTGGTCAACCGGACGGTCGACGTGCTGGCGGACCTCGCCCGAGGCGGACCGGTCCTGGAGTTCGCGATCGGCACCGGACGGATCGCCGTCCCGCTGCAGGGACGCGGGGTGCCCGTGACCGGCATCGAGCTCTCGCCGGACATGATTGCGCAACTGCGCGCCAAGTCGGCCGACATCGGAGTCGTCGAGGGCGACATGACCTCGGCCCGCGCCGACGGCACCTATTCGCTCGTCTGTCTCGTCTTCAACACGATCGCCAACGTGACCACCCAGGACGGCCAGGTCGACGTCTTCCGCAACGCCGCCCGGCACCTGGCCGAGGGCGGCCGGTTCGTCGTCGAGGTCTTCGTCCCGGCCCTGCAGAAGCTGCCACCGGGCGATCGCTTCGTGCCCTTCGACGTCACGTCCGGCCACGTCGGCATCGACGAGTACGACGTGACCACACAGGCCATGTGGTCGCACCACGTGACACCCGGCGGCCCGCTGCTGTCGATGCCGTTCCGCTACGCCTGGCCGGCCGAGCTGGACCTCATGGCCCGCATCGCCGGCCTGCGGTTCGAGCACCGCTGGGCCGGCTGGGACCGCGCGCCGTTCACCGCGACGAGCACGAAGCACGTCTCGGTGTGGCGCGCGGCCCCGTGAGGGATCAGCCCTTCAGGTAGGCCTTGCCCTTCGTCACCGCCGCGTAGGCGTCGACCGAGCCGTGGCCGTAGAAGCCGTTGTACGCGGACGTCCCCACACAGGTGGCCGTGAACGAGGCGTCCCGGCCCTCCTTCGTGTAGTCGACCGTCGCCGGTACCGGGCACGGGATCTCGAAGGCGGTGCCCTCGAGCACCCGCTGCACGGCCGCCGGGGCCATGCCGAAGCCGCCCTTGCCGGGCTTGCCGTACTGGCTGACGATCAGCGCCGCCACGCCCGCCGCGTGCGGAGACGCCATCGAGGTGCCCTGCAGGAACTGGTAGTAGCCGCAGACCGTGCCCTTGCAGCTCTTCTGGACACCGGCGGCGACGCCCGCCTCGGTGATCTCACCGGTGGCGGCGTCGACGGCGCCCTCGGCGATCGCGACGTTCTTCGGGTACGCCGAGAGGATCAGGTTCTCGTTCGTGCGGTACCAGGACGTGCCGTACCCGTCACGGAACCAACCACCTGGCGCCGACACCGAGATGTGCTGGCCGTAGTTCGAGTAGTCGGCCTTGGCGCGCGACGGACCGTAGGAGCCGACGCCGATCGCGTGCGGGCCCTCGACGGGGAACGAGAAGCAGGTCGCGTCGTCGATCGGGCGCGGGTGCGTCGAGTTCGACGGGTAGTCGGGGCTGGTCGTGTCCGCGGGCGGGTTGCCGAGGTCGCTGTGCTCGTTGCCGAGTGCGGCGACCTGGGTGACGCCGTTGCGGTAGGCGTAGTTCATCGCACGCTTCATCGCGGTGATGACGAGCTGCTGCTGCTCCTGCTCGGCCGGGCTGTCGGCCGGGTTGGACGTGCAGTTGTACAGCCACGGGTCCACGTAGAACGACATGTTGACGACGTCGATGCCCGCGTCCGCGGAGTAGGTCAGTGCGTCGACGACCGGCTGCAGGAAGAAGTAGCCGGAGTCCTGGCCGGCCCGCACGTTCACCAGCGTGACGTCCGGGGCCACGCCCGAGACACCGAGGCCGTTGACCGCCGCGCCGATGGTGCCGGCGACGTGGGTGCCGTGACCGTTGTCGTCGTGGTCGGCCGGATCGACGCAGCCACGGAACTCGCACGGGCCGTCGACGACCTCGCCGTTCGGGTCGGTCGGGATGTCCTGGGTGAAGTTGCGCGAGAGCTTCGCGTCGAAGTGCGGCGCGATGTCGGGATGGCTGCCGTCGACGCCGGTGTCGATGATGCCGACCTTGACCCGGCGGTCGCCGGGCTGCACGGTGCGGGCGAGGTCGGAGCGCACCGACTTCAGGCCCCAGAGCTGGCTGTCCAGCGGGTCGAGACCGGCCTGCTTCGCCGCCTTCTTCTTGGCCGCGCTCGGCTTCGTCGCGCGCTCGGTGACGTCACCCGGACGGACGCCGGGCCGGGCCTGCGGGTCCTTGCCGACCGTGACCACCCGGGAGGTGCCCCCGACGGACGGCGCCGCGTCGAGCCGCTGGGTGAAGCCGCGCGACGGCGCGGTCACCGTCAGCAGGCCGATCGCCCGGTTGGCCTTCACGACGGTGCCGCCGCTGGCCCGGACCGCGCGCTCGGCGGCCGCCGTGCCGGACGGGGTCGCCGCCAGGACGTTGTACGAGACCTTCGGACCCCCGAGCGGGGCGGGGGCGGCCTGCGCTCCCGGGCTCCCCACCGCGGCGACGCCACCGGCGGCGACCGCGCAGGCCGCCCCGACGACGGCGGCGCGACGCGCCACCCGCCTGTTGCCGATCCCTGTCATCTGCACACCTTTCGTTCGAATCGCCGCAAGCGGCCAATTCGGACATCCTTCAGGTGGCTGTCAGCGCGCGAAACCCTTCGGCACGGATTCACAGGTCGGACCTTCACCGCATATCGTCCAAACCGGATGACACGGATTACTTGCTCATCTCGCCGTAGAGGTCTATACCTGTTGCGTGGCGTTGCGTTCCGATCAGGTCGAGCAGTACGTCCGCGAGCTCGCCGAGCAGCTGGGCCCGGGAGCCATGCTGCCGGGCGAGCGCGAGCTCGCCGTCAGCTGCGGAGTCTCCCGGATGACCGTCCGCCGTGCTCTCGACGAACTCGAGGCGCGCCGCGTCGTCGAGCGCCGTCACGGCGCGGGGACCTTCGTCCGCCGCCCGTCCGCGGCACAACCGCTGATGGCCACGTCCTTCCACGAGGACATGCGCCGGCGCGGGTACGCACCGGCGTCCCGCCTCGTCGAGGTCACCACCACGACGGCGGCCCGCCTGGCCGACCAGCTCGAGATCGCCCCGGACGGTCCCGTGCTCGTCGTGCGCCGGTTGCGCCTGGCCGACGGCGATCCCATCGCGCTCGAGACGCTGCACGTACCGCTGGAACGCACGCCCGGCCTCACAGGCGACGACCTCGCCGAAGGCTCCTATTACGCACTTCTGCGCGAACGTTTCGGACGGCGCGTCGCCAAGGGTCGCCAGACGGTCGCGCCCGTCGTCGTCGCGGCCGACGACGCCGCCCTGCTGGGCGTCGACGCAGGCACGCCCGCGTTCCGTTTCGTGCGCATCTCGCGCGACCACCGCGGCGACGTCGTCGAGCACGTCGACGCCGTCTACCGCGCCGACCGCTACCTGATCGAGGTCGACATCCTGCCGCCGACCGAGGGGCGTCGATGACGGACGCACCCGTGGACGCACCCGTCGACGTCCTCGTCGATCTCGGCCGGAGCCACGTCCGCGCCCTCGGCGCCGGTGGCACCCCCGTCTTCGTGCCCCGCGGCGCGGGGCTG
This sequence comes from Jatrophihabitans fulvus, assembly GCF_054781375.1. Classification (NCBI taxonomy): domain Bacteria; kingdom Bacillati; phylum Actinomycetota; class Actinomycetes; order Jatrophihabitantales; family Jatrophihabitantaceae; genus Jatrophihabitans; species Jatrophihabitans fulvus. The sequence goes on along the minus strand of NZ_BAAGUN010000001.1, from coordinate 151,466 downwards.
GTCGACGCGGCGGGTCCGCTCGCCGCCGCGAGGCTGGTGGCCGGTGCGGTGCGCCCGCCGGACGGTCCCTGGCGGCTGGCCGTCTGCGCCCCGGGCGTCGTGACGGCGCCGGCCGCGGCGCAGGAGTTCGCCGACCACCTCGCCGGCTGCTTCGCCGACGACCCCGTCCGCGTGCTCGTCGCGAGCGACTCCGCGGCCTGGCAGGCCGGCGCCTTCGCGGGCGCCGACGGCGCGGCCGTCGCGCTCGGCACCGGGGCCGTCGTCGTCGCCCGGCACGGCGACTCCGTCACCCGCCTGGACGGCCGCGGCCTGCTCCTCGGGGACGTCGGCGGCGGCGCCTGGATCGGCCTGCACGCGCTGCGCACGGCCCGCCCGGGCACCGCGCTGCACGACGCCGCCCTCGCCCGCTTCGGTGACGAGAGCGGCTGGCCGGCACTGCTCGGCGCCCCCGACCTCGCCGCACGGCTGGCCGCGTTCGTGCCCGACGTCCTGGCCGCGGCGGACGGCGGCGACCGCGCGGCCGTCCGCGTGCTCGACGACGCAGCCGCCGGCATCGCGAGGACGCTCGCCGACCTGCCCACCGACCTGCCCACCTGCCTCGTCGGCGGCCTCGCGCCGGTGCTCGCCGCCCGTGTCCGGGCGGCGTCCGACCGCAGCTGGACCGAACCGGCCGGCGACGCCATCGACGGGTTGCGCGCGCTGCTCGACGATCCCGGCCCGTTCGCCGCCGAGATCGTGACCGGCCGGCGCGCGGCCGCCACCCACGACACCGACGTGCTGCCCACGGAGGCGACGGCGCCCGGCACCGACGACCTCGACCTGTGGCCGACCGAGCGGCTCGTCACCCGGCTCGCCGAGGGTCACCTCACCGCGCCGCGGGCCGTGCTCGACGCCGTCCCCGCGCTCACCCGCGCCGCCGACCTCGCCGGGGACGCCCTCGCCGGGTCCGGGCGGCTCGTCTACGTCGGCGCCGGCACGCCCGGCCGGCTGGCCGTCCAGGACGCGGCCGAACTGACACCCACCTTCTCCCTCGACGCGTCCCGGGCGATCGTGCTGCTCGCGGGAGGCCCGTCGGCGGGTTCGACCGCGATCGAGGGCGCCGAGGACGACGAGGTCGCGGGGCGCCGCGACATCGACGCTGCCGGCATCGGCCCGGCCGACGTCGTCGTCGGCATCGCGGCGTCCGGACGCACCCCTTACGTGCTCGCCGCCCTGCGCCGCGCCCGCGAGCTCGGCGCCGCCACCGTCGGCATCGGCAACGTCGCCGGCAGCCCGCTGAGCGCGGTGGCGCAGGTGGCGGTCGAGCTGCTGACCGGACCCGAGGTCATCGCCGGCTCGACCCGCCTCGCCGCGGGCACCGCGCAGAAGATCGCCCTGAACACGCTGTCGACGGCCGCCATGGTCCGCGCGGGTGCGACCTTCGGCCCGTACATGGTCGACATGGTCGCCAGCAACGACAAGCTGCGGCGGCGGGCGTTGCGCATGGTGCGCGCCGCGACCGGCGCCGACGAGTCGACCGCCGCCGCCACCCTCGTCGAGGCCGCCGGATCGGTGCAGGCGGCGATCGTCATGCTGCTGGGCGGGGTCGACGCCGCCACCGCCCGCGCCCGGCTCGCCGCCGGGTCCGTCCGCGCCGCCCTCGCCGAGGCGCCGGTGTCGTCGTGCGGGTGATCGGGATGCTGTCCGGCACGTCGGTCGACGGTCTGGACGTCGCGGTGGCCGATCTCGTGCTCGACGGGGACGCGCTGGAGCTGACGCCGGTGCACGAGCGCACCGTGCCGCTGCCCGACGGCGTGCGCGAGGCCGCACTCGGCGTGCTGCCGCCCGCGACCACCACCGCCGAACAGCTGTGCCGGCTCGACACCGACCTCGGCCGCTTCTGTGCCGACGTCGCCGTCCGTACCGTCCGCGAGCACGGGGGCGAGCTCGTCGCCTCGCTCGGGCAGACCGTCTTCCACTGGGTCGAGGACGGTGTCGCCCGCGGCACGCTGCAGGTCGGCCAGCCCGCCTGGATCGCCGAGGCCACCGGGCTTCCCGTCGTCAGCGACCTGCGGGCGCGCGACATCGCGGCCGGCGGTCACGGCGCCCCGCTCGCCTCGACCCTGGACGCCCTCTGGTTGCGGCGTCCCGGCATCCGGCGTGCCGCCCTGAACCTGGGCGGCATCGCCAACGTCACCGTCGTCAGTGACGAGAGCGTGCTCGCGTTCGACACGGGTCCGGCCAACTGCCTGCTCGACGTCGTCGCCACCCGCGCCGGCCTGCCCGAGGGGTACGACGTCGACGGTCGGCTGGCCGCGTCCGGACGGGTCGACGAGACGATCCTGAACCTCCTCCTCGACGAGCCCTACTTTGCGCAGATCCCGCCGAAATCGACCGGACGTGAGCTGTTCACCGGTGAGTGGCTCGACGCCCGCACCGCCGGCATGGCCGACCCCGACCTCGCCGCCACCCTCGTCGAGCTCACCGCCCGCACCGTCGCCGACGCCTGCCGGGCGCACGGGGTCGCCGAGGTGATCGGCTCCGGCGGCGGCATGCGCAACCCCGTCCTGCGCGACCGCCTCGCCGCCGCGCTCGCCCCGGCGCGCCTGCGCACCACCGACGAGCTCGGGCTGCCCGCCGACGCCAAGGAGGCGCACCTCGTCGCCCTGCTCGGCTGGCTGAGCTGGCACGGCGTCCCCGGCGTCGTGCCCGGCGGCACGGGCAGCCGCGTCCCCCGCGTGCTCGGCCGGTTCAGCCCCGGCGCGGGACCACTGCGCCTGCCCGAGCCGGTGCCCGCCGTCCGGTCGCTGACGGTGATGGCGCGATGACGCTGCTCGACACCGAACTCGCCCAGCAGCCCGATACCGTCGCCCGACTGCTCACCCGGCTGCCCGACGACGTCGCGCGGCTGCGCGAACTCGCCGCGGGGTGCACCGGCGTCACCCTCGTGGCGCGCGGCAGCTCGGACAACGCCGCCCGCTACGGGCAGTACCTCGTGCCCATCCGCTCGGGCCTGCCCGTCACCCTCGCCACTCCGAGCCTCTCGACGGTGTACGGACGCACCCCCGCGATGAGCGGACAGCTCGTCGTCGCCGTCTCGCAATCGGGCCGCTCGACCGACATCGTGACCGTGCTCGCCGAGGCCCGGGCGCAGGGCCGTCCGACGGTCGCGATCACGAACGACCCCGCCTCACCCCTCGCGGCCGAGGCCGACCACGTTCTCGACCTCGACACCGGTCCGGAGCAGTCGGTCGCGGCCACCAAGACCTACACGGCGTCGCTCGTCGCCGTGGCCGGGTTGGCCGTCGCCCTGGGCCCGGCCGACGACGACGCCGCGGCCTGGTCGGACCTCGACCAGCTGCCCGAACTGCTGGCCGCGGGCCTCGACGTCGCCGCCGTACCGGCCCGCGCCACCGCCGCGGCCCTGCACCCGGCGTCCCGCGCGGTCGCCGTCGGACGCGGCCTGAACCTCGCCACCGCGCACGAGACGGCCCTCAAGATCACCGAGCTGACCGGGTTGCAGGTCGTGCCCTACTCCCCCGCCGACCTGCGGCACGGCCCCATCGGCGCGGTCGGACCCGAGGTGCCCGTGCTGCTCGTCGCCCCGGACGAGGCGGCGTCGGCGAGCGTGCTCGAGCTCGTGCCCGACCTGCGTGCCCGCGGCTCGGCCGTCCACGTCATCGGTACCGCCGTCGACGAGGCCGTCACGTCCGTCCCGTCACCCAACGGCGTGCCGCCGTGGCTCAGCCCCGTCGTCGCCGTCGTCCCCGGACAGCTGGTCGCCCGAGCGCTCGCGGAGTCCCGCGGCGTCGACGTCGATCACCCGGGTGGCCTCTCGAAGGTCACCGTCACCCACTGAAGGAGAAGCCGTGCACGACGCCATCAACGTCGCGGTGATCATCGCCTACCTGGTCGTCATCGCGCTGATCGGACTCAAGCTGTCCGGCCGCCAGAAGTCGGCCGAGGACTACTTCACCGGCGAGAAGTCGATGCCGTGGTGGTCGGTGATGGGCTCCATCGTCGCCACCGAGACATCCACCCTCACCGTCATCAGCGTCCCCGGCGTGGCGTACCTGACGAACTTCTCCTACGTGGAGCTCGCTGTCGGTTACATCATCGGCCGCACGCTGGTGTCGTTCGTCCTGCTGCCGCTGTACTTCAAGGGCGGCTTCGTCAGCGCCTACCAGTACCTCGGCGAGCGTTTCGGCCGGCACGTGCAGGGCCTGGCCTCGGTGACGTTCCTCGTCACCCGGCTGCTGGCCGAGGGCGTGCGCCTGTTCGCATCCGCGATCCCGATCAAGTTGCTGCTCGAGGAGCTCGGCGTCTCGGTCAACTACTTCGTGATCATCCTCGTGCTGTCGCTGATCACGGTCGCCTACACCTACGTCGGCGGCATCAAGGCCGTCATCTGGACGGACGTCATCCAGATGACGCTCTACGTCGGCGGCGCGATCGTGTGCATCGTCGTGCTCCTGGGCCACACCGGTTTCGGCGCGCTCGGCGACGCGCTCGACGGCGGCAAGTTCGAGATCTTCCAGACCGACGACTGGTCGTTCTTCAACATCGTCACGAACCCGTACGCGTTCGTCACCGCCGTCGTCGGCGGCGCCATCTTCGGCATGGCCTCGCACGGCTCGGACCAGCTCATCGCGCAGCGCGTGCTCGCCACCAAGAACCTGTCCGACGGGCGCAAGGCCATGATCGGTTCGGGCATCGCGGTCACCGTCCAGTTCGCGCTGTTCTCCCTCGTCGGCGCGCTGCTCTGGGTCTACAAGGACATGAAGCCGCTGCCGGAGGGCGTCTCGTCCGACACCGTGTTCCCCGACTTCGTGCTCAACGGCCTGCCCGTGGGCCTGTCCGGACTGCTCATCGCCGGCATCCTCGCGGCCACGATGGGATCGCTGTCGTCGGCGTTGAACTCGCTGTCCAACTCGACGGTCGCCGACATCATCAACGCCTGGGTCGGGCACAAACCCTCGCCGCAGCAGATGCTGACGATCGCCCGCTACGCGACGCTCGCGTGGACGGCCGTCATGGTCGTGTTCGCGTCGTTGTTCGACGACACGAAGAACCAGGTGATCGTCATCGGCCTGTCGATCACCGGTTACACCTACGGCGCGATGCTCGGCGCGTTCATCCTCGGACTGCTGATCAAGCGGGCCGACCAGGTGGCCGCGGCCGTCGCACTCGTCGTCACCGTCGCGGTGATGGCGTGGATCGTGCTGCGCGTCAAGGTCACCACGGGCGGCGACATCCTCTGGTGGAGCGACGAGGCCGACCCGACGGTCGCCAAGTCGCTCGCGTTCCCGTGGTTCGTGCCGGCCGGCGTCATCATCACCCTCGTCGTCGGCGGGCTGATCTCGCTCGTCCGGCCGCGGACGCCCACACCGACCGCGCCCGAGCGGGAGAAGGTGCTGTCGTGACGACGCGCCGCCAGGTGCTCGGCGCGGGCGTCCTCGGGGTCGCGGCGGCCGCGACGTCCGCGTGCGTCGGGTCGTCGACCTCCGCCGTCGCGTCGACGTCCCCCGTCGCGTCGACATCCCCGCGGCCGCGCCCTCCGGCGGATCGGCCGATGCGGGTGCGCACCGGCCTGATGCGGCTGATCGACGACGACTACCGCATCCTGCGCGGGCGCCGGGTCGGCGTGCTCACCAACCCCACCGGCGTCACCGACGGCCTCGACTCGATCGTCGACGTGATGCACGCGTCGCCGAAGGTCGACCTGCGCGCCGCGTTCGGCCCCGAGCACGGGTTCCGCGGCACCGCGCAGGCGGGCTCGTCCGAGGGGAAGTCCGTCGATCCGCGCACCGGGCTCACCGTCTACGACCTCTACAACCTGTCGTGGCAGCAGATGGTGCCGGTGCTCGAGCAGGCCGGCGTCGACACGGTCGTGTTCGACATCCAGGACCTCGGCGTGCGGTTCTACACCTACGCCTGGACGCTCTACGACGTCATGACCGCCTGCGCGGCGAGCGGTCGTCGCGTGGTCGTGCTCGACCGGCCGAACCCGCAGGGCGGCAACCGCGTCGCGGGGCACCGCCTCGATCCCGCACTCGAGACGTTGATCGGCCGCGAGCCGACCGTGCAGCAGACCGGCCTGACGATCGGCGAGTTCGCGCGGCTCCTCGCCGCCGAGTACCTGCCCGCGCGGGCCGGCAACCGGCTCGACCTGCAGGTCGTCGCGATGGACGGCTGGCGGCGCGACCGTCCCGGTGACATGGGCGGCCTGCGCTGGGTCGCCCCGTCGCCGAACATCCCGACGATCACGTCGGCGCTGGTCTACGTGGGCACCTGCTTCTTCGAGGGCACCAACCTCTCGCAGGGACGCGGCACCACCCAGCCCTTCGAGCTGATCGGAGCGCCCTACGTCGACGAGAAGTGGGTCGCGGCGCTGCGGGCGGCGAGGCTGCCGGGTGCGGAGTTCCGCGAGGCCGCCTTCGCGCCGACGTCCGCCGCCTACGCCGGCGAGGTGTGCCGGGGCGTGCAGACCTACGTCACCGACCCGTCCGCCTTCGACGCCGTGCGGACGGGCGTGACCATGCTCAAGACCGTCCACGACCTGTACGGCGGCGACTTCGCCTGGCGCAACGACGGCGGCGCGCACCCGTTCTGGATCGACAAGCTGTCGGGCGACTCGGCCGTCCGCACCGGCATCGACGCGGGGCGCAGTGCACACGACATCGTCCGCGGCATGCAGCCCGACGTCGACAGCTTTCGCGCGCAGCGGCGCAAATACCTGATCTACACCGAGGGAGCCCGATGATGCGACGTGCTGTCGCGACCCTGGCCGCCGGCCTGACCTTCGTCGGCACCGCAGCTGCCACCGCGATGCCGGCGCCGCCCGACCGAGAGCAGAACTCGCCGACGCAGGTCGTGCCCGCGCCGTCGTCCGCCCTCGGCGCGATGCTCGGGCACCCGGTGCGCACGTTGCGCCACGGCACCCCACGCAGCGCCGGCTTGCTGCCCGCGTCCGTCGACCGCATCGGAGCGGACGTCGAGGCCGGCATGAAGCCGCAGGGCACCGGTCACCACCCGCTGTTCCCCGGCGGGGTCGCCCTGGCCGCCCACGACGGGGTCGTGGTGCACGAGTCGGCGCACGGTTACGCGTCGCTGTACGCGAACGCCACCGACCTGCTGCCCCCCGACCAGCGGGTGCGCACGCGCACGAACACCATCTACGACCTCGCGTCGCTGTCGAAGCTGTTCACCGCGATCGTCGCGATGCAACTCGTCGACGACGGACGCCTCGACCTCGACGCCCGGGTCACGCGTTACCTGCCGACGTACGGGCAGAACGGCAAGCAGCGCATCACGATCCGCGAGCTGCTGACGCACACCTCAGGCCTCAAGCCCGACCCGGTGCCCGCGCTGTGGCAGCTGCCGAAGGACGAGCGCGTGCCGGCGATCCTCGCGGAGAAACCGGTGGCCGCGCCGGGCACGACCTACACGTACAGCGACCTCAACATGATGTCGATGCAGCTGGTGGAGCAGGCCGTCACCGGCAAGCGGCTCGACGTGCTCGTGCGCGACGGCATCACCCGTCCGCTGCGCATGACCAGCACGATGTACAACCCACCGGCCCGGTTGCTGCCGCGCATCGCCGCCGAGGAGTACCAGACCGTGCCCGACCGGGGCACCGGCCCGGGCATCGTGCGCGGCCAGGTGCACGACGAGAACGCGTGGGCGCTCGACGGCGTCGCCGGCCACGCCGGTGTGTTCTCCGACGCCGACGACCTCGCGACGCTCGCGCAGACGCTGCTCAACGGCGGCACCCACGCAGGGCACCGCATCCTGTCCCGCGGGGCGGTGCAGGCGCTGATGACCAACCTCAACCAGGCCTTCCCGGGCGACGACCACGGCGTCGGGTTCGAGCTGTACCAGCCCTGGTACATGGGTGCGCTCGCGACGCCGTACACGATCGGGCACACCGGCTTCACCGGCACGACCTTCGTCGTCGACCCGACGACGAACTCGTTCGCCATCCTGCTGACCAACCGGGTGCACCCGAGCCGCGACTGGGGCTCGATCAACCCCGTGCGGGCGGCGGTCGCCGACGACCTCGCCGCCGCGATCCCGGTCGAGCCGGCGCAGGGCGCCACCGACTGGTACGCCGGCATGGCCGATGCCACGACATCGACGCTGCAGGTGCCGCTCCCCGCCGCCGCGAGCGACGGCGACCGGCTCGCGTTCGACCTCTGGTACGACACCGAGCCCGACGCCGACGTCCTCACGCTCGAGCAGTCGGCCGACGGCACGACATGGACACCCGTCCCGTTCGCGCTGCGCACCAGGAGCGGTGACCTGCCCGCCACCGGCGGCGCGATCTCCGGCTACGGCCGCCACCGCTGGTGGCGCGCCGACGCCGTGCTCGCCGCGGGCACCACGCAGCTGCGCTGGGTGTACACGACCGACACCCGCTACCACGGCCTCGGTGTGCGGCTGGACGGCATCCGCGTGCTGTCCGGCGGACCCACCGGCAGCGGCGTTGCGTTCGACACCGCCCGCCGCGCCGACCTCGCGCGGGTGAGCACCACCGGGTTCGTCCCGACGTCCCACTGACCGGCACCACCGATAGTTCGGAGGAAGCATGAGCAGCAGAAGGATCAGGGCGGCGGTGGCCGTGTGCGCGATGGCAGCGGGTGCGCTCGCGGCCACGACCACCCCCGCAGCCGCCGCGCCCGACCGCGTCACGCAACTCATGAAGTCGATGACGCTGAAGGAGAAGATCGGTCAGCTGTTCGTCACGTACGCGTACGGGACGACCGCCGACACCACCGACCCCGCGGCGGTGAAACAGAACCAGACGCTCTACGGCGTCGACAACGGCGCGCAGCTGGTGCGCAAGTACCACCTCGGCGGCGTCATCTACTTCACCTGGGCCAACACCCTCACCGACCCGCGCACCATCGCGACCCTGTCGAACGGGTTGCAGCACGCGGCGGTCACGTCCGGGGCGAAGGTGCCGCTGCTGACGACCATCGACCAGGAGGGCGGACGGGTCGTGCGCATCGGCGCCCCGCTGGCCGTCGCGCCCGGCAACATGGTGCTCGGCGCGGGACGGGACACGCAGCGCACCTACGACACCTACCGGGCGACGGCGAAGCAGCTGAACGCCCTCGGCATCAACGTCGACGACGCACCGGTCGTGGACACGAACACCAACCCGAACAACGCGGCGGACGGGTCGCGCGCGTTCAGCGACGACCCGCAGCTGGTCGCGACCCACGGCGCCGCGGCGGTCAAGGGCCTGCAGGACAGCCACGTCGCCGCCGTCGCCAAGCACTTCCCCGGCCTCGGCAGCACGTCGGTCAACACCGACGACGGCGTGGCGGTCAGCAACCAGAGCCGCGCCGACTTCGAGAAGTACGACGTGCCGCCGTTCAAGGCGGCCATCGCAGCGGGCACCGACCAGATCATGGCCGCGCACATCGTGGCCCCCGCCCTCGACCCGAGCGGCAAGCCCGCCAGCCTGTCGAAGCCGATGGTCACCGGCATCCTGCGCAAGCAGCTGCACTACAACGGTCTCGTCGTCACCGACGCGCTCGACGCGCAGGCCCTGCAGGACTACACCGTGCCGCAGCGCGTCGTGCTCGCGATCAAGGCCGGCGTCGACCAGCTGCTCATGCCGCCGCAGTTCGACAGCGCCTACAACGCGATCCTCGACGCCGTCCGTTCCGGCGACATCTCGCGAGCGCGCATCGACCAGTCGGTGCGTCGCGTGCTCACCGCGAAGCAGAAGCTCGGCCTGTTCGACTCGCACGAGGTCGACGAGACCCGCGCCGCCGCCCGCGTCGGCACCGTCGGTCAGCTCGCCACCATGAAGGCGGCCGCCGCCCACGGCGTCACGCTGTACCGCAACGCCGACCGCACCCTGCCGCTCGCGCCCAACTCGGGCAAGAAGGTGCTGGTGACCGGGTACGGCGTCTCGACCGGTGCCACCCTCACTGCCGACATCGCGGCCAAGGGCGTGCAGGCGACCAACGTGTACACCGGCAGCGCGCCGTCCGACGCGACGATCGACAAGGCGGTCGCGGCAGCGAAGCAGAACGACTACGCCGTCGTGATCAGCAACGACGCCTGGAACGACCCGCAGCAGCGCAAGCTGGCCGCAGCGGTCGAGGCGACCGGCACGCCGACCATCGTGCTCGCCACCGGCGCGCCGTACGAGCTCGGCTACACGCCGAACACGCCGACGTTCCTCGCCTCGTTCGGCTACCAGGCCCCGTCGCTGCAGGCGGCCGCCGATGCCATCTTCGGCGCGAACCCGTCCGGACGCTCGCCGATCACCATCCGCACCCCGGACGGGAAATCCGTCGTCGCCGCGCTCGGCTACCGCCTGCGCTACTGACTGGCACCGTCCCCGGTTGACTGGCGACCTCGGACGCTGACTGGCCGACTTCAACCCGCCAGTCAGCCACAGAGGTCGCCAGTCAACTCACGAAGCGACCAGCCGGCCGGGGTCAGCTCAGGGTCTCGTCCAGCTCGCCCAGGGACGAGATGAGGTCCAGGTTCGCGGTGTAGTCGACCGGGCACGCGATGACGGAGACGGTGTCGTCGGCGAGGGCCTGCCGCAGCGTCGGCAGCAACTCGCCGGCGGCGCCGATCCGGTACCCCTTCGCGCCGAAGCTCTCGGCGTAGGCGACGAAGTCGGGGTTGCCGAAGGCGGTGTCGACGTTCTTGCCGATCTCGAGGTCCATCTTCCAGCTGATGAGGCCGTAGGCGTCGTCGACCCAGATCAGGATCACCATCGGCACGTGCGTGCGCAGCGCCGTCTCGATCTCCTGCGAGTTCATGAGGAACGCGCCGTCGCCGGTCGCGACGAGCACCTTCGACTGCGGACGCGCGATCTTCGCCCCGATCGCGCCGGGCACCGTCCAGGCCATCGTCGACAGGCCGTTGGAGATCAGGCAGGTGTTCGGCTCGTACGTCGGGTAGAGCCGCGCCATCCACATCTTCAGCGCGCCGGTGTCGACGAGCGCGATGTCGTCACGGTCCAGCGCGGCGCGGGTGTCGGCCACGATGCGGGCGGGCGCGAGCGGGAAGCGGTCGTCGGCGGCGCCGTTCGCGAGTTCGGCGCGCAGCAGCTCGCGGATGCGCTCTCCCCCGGACGGCGCGTACTCGACCTCGCCCACCGCGTCGGCGAGCGCGTCGAGGCTGCGGCCGATGTCCGACACGAGCCCGACGGCGACGTCGTAGTGGGCGTCGACCTCGGCCGCGAAGCGGTGCACGTGAATGATCTTCTTGTCGCCGCGGGGGTTGATGCGGACGGGGTCGAACTCCTGCAGTTCGTAGCCGACGGCCACGATCACGTCCGCGGAGTCGAACCCGAAGTTGGCGTAGTCGTGGCGCATGAAACCGACGGCGCCGAGCGCGAGCTCGTGGTCGTCGTCGAAGACGCCCTTGCCGTGGAACGTCGTCGCCACCGGCACCCGCAGCCGCTCGGCGAACCGGGTCAGTGCGGCGGACGCGTCCGAGCGGGCCGCGCCGTGGCCGGCGAGCACCACGGGATTGCGCGCCTCCTTCAGCACCGCGGCGGCGCGGGCGACCTGTTCGGGGGACGGTTCCTCCGGCCGCGGGACGTTCACGTGCAGCGCGACCGCGTCCGTGTCGACCGGCGCCTCCTCGACGTCCTCGGGCACCGCGAGGTACACCGCACCCGGACGTTCGGTCTGCGCGAGCTTGAACGCCTTGCGCACCATCTCGGGCACCGCGCCGGGCGTGATGACCAGCTCGGACCACTTCGTGACCGGGGCGAACATCGACACCAGGTCGACGCCCTGGTGCGACTCCTTGTAGCTGCGGTGGTTGCCCACCTGCGCGCTGAGCGCGACGACCGGGGTCGAGTTCGTCGTCGCGTCGGCGACGCCGAGCAGGAGGTTGATCGCCCCCGGCCCGAGCGTCGCCGAGCAGACGCCGGCCTTGTCGGTCAATCGTCCGTACGTCTCGGCCATGAAGGCCGCGCCCTGCTCGTGCCGGGTGAGGACGTACTCGATCGTCGAGCGCGACAGCGCCTCGACGAATCGGATGTTCTCCTCACCCGGGATGCCGAAGACGTGGGTCACGCCCTCGTTCTCGAGGCACTCGACGAGCAGGTCGGCCGCCGTGCGGCGCGAAGGATCGGTCACCTGGCCGATCGTGGCACGTGCGGCATGATCGCGTTCGGCGGGATGACGCCGAGGCGACCTGCGCGATAGTCGTCCATCGCCGCCTGCAGCTCCTCGCGGGTGTTCATGACGAACGGTCCGTACTGCACGACCGGCTCCCCGATCGGCTCGCCGCCGAGCAGGATGACCTCCATCGACGACGTCCGGCTGTCCTGCGTCGCGTCGGCGGCGAGGGTGATGCGGTCGCCCTTGCCGAACACCGCGAGCTGGCCGGCGTGGATCTCGTGGCCCTGCGTGCCGGCGGTGCCGGAGCCCGCGTAGACGTAGGCGAGCGCGTTGTAGCTCGCCTGCCACGGCAGCGAGAGCTGCGCGCCGGCGGTGATCGAGGCGTGCAGCAGCGTGATGGGCGTGTGCGTCGAGCCCGGTCCGACGTGACCGTCGACCTCACCGGCGATGACGCGCAGCAGCGCACCGCCGTCCGCACTGGCCAGCAGCAGCAGGTCGGACGCCTCGACGGGCTGGTACGCCGGCTGCGTGAACTTCTCGGCGGCCGGCAGGTTCACCCACAGCTGGAAGCCGTTGAACAGCCCGCCGTCCTCGACGAGCTTCTCCGGCGGGGTCTCGATGTGCAGCAGCCCGGAGCCGGCGGTCATCCACTGCGTGGAGCCCTCGCTGATGACCCCGCCGCCGCCGTGGGTGTCCTGGTGCACGAACTGTCCGTCGATCAGGTACGTGACGGTCTCGAAGCCGCGGTGCGGGTGCCAGTTGGTGCCCCTGGGCTCGCCGGCGGCGTAGTCGACCTCGCCCATGTGGTCCATCATGATGAACGGGTCGAGGTAGCGCTGGTTGATGCCGGCCATCGTGCGCCGCACCGGGAACCCCTCGCCCTCGTAGCCCGTCGGGCCGGTCGAGACGGCCAGCACCGGACGCTCGCTGTCGCCCAGTCCCGCGCTCTTCACGCGCGGCAGGGCCAGGGTGTCGGCAGTGATCGCAGCCATCGTCGTGTCCTTTCGTCGATGTCGTTGCATGCGCAACTGCTTCGGCAACCAGCGTAGCGGGCAGGCTATTCCGCGGACCCACACGCGAAGGAGTGACACGACCGATGCTGTTCGGCAAGGAGCACGTGGAGCGGTACGAGGCGACCGACGGCGAGGAGGGCTACCACTGGGAGAAGGGGACGACGATCCTGCTTCTCCACACCACCGGACGGAAGTCGGGCAAGGACTACACCCATCCGCTCATCTACCGCGAGTGGGGCGACGCGTACCTGATCGTGGCGTCCAAGGGCGGCGCGCCCGAGGCCCCCGACTGGTTCAAGAACATCGAGAAGGACCCCACCGTGGTGGTCCAGATCAAGGCCGACAAGTTCACCGCGGACGCGCGCGTCGCGAACGCCGAGGAGCGGCCGAAGATGTGGCAGCACATGGTCGAGGTATGGCCCGACTACGAGGACTACGCGAAGAAGACCGATCGCGAGATCCCCATCGTGGTGCTCGACCGGGTCGGCTGAGCGCACCGATCCCAGGTTGACCGGCATGCCAGGGTGGACGCATGTCGGATGAGGGCGCCACCGAGCAGACCAAGGATGCGTTCCGCGAGGCACTCGAGCGCAAGAAGGGCAAGAAGCACCCGCACGAGGAGGCCTCGCAGGCCGACGCCAAGGTGCACGACGCCCACGGCGCTGCGGGCGGCAAGCGGGTGCACCGCCGCAAGAGCGGCTGAGTGGCGGGATTCTCGGGGCGGCACGCGCTCGTCACGGGGGCCGCGAGCGGCATCGGCCGGGCGGTGGCCGAACGGCTGGGACGTGACGGCGCGCTGTTGCACGTCACCGACCTGTCGGACGACGCCGTCGCCCGCACCGCGTCGTCGCTGCGCGCCGGCGGGGCGACCGTCGTGACGGCGCAGGCTGCCGACGTCACCGACATCGACGCCGTCCGCCGGCTCGCCGCGACCGTCCACGCGAGCACCCCGGCGGTCGATGCCGTGCTCAACGTGGCGGGCATCGCCATCTGGGGCACCGTCGACGCGATGAGCCACGAGCAGTGGCACCGGGTCGTCGACGTGAACCTCATGGGGCCGATCCACGTCATCGAGACGTTCGTCCCGTCGATGACCGGGCACCGACAGCGCGGGCAGAAACGGCATCTGGTCAACGTGTCGTCCGCTGCCGGCCTCATCGGTCTGCCCTGGCACGCCGCGTACAGCGCGAGCAAGTTCGGCCTGCGCGGCGTCAGCGAGGTGCTGCGCTTCGATCTCGCGCGCCACGGCATCGCGGTGACGCTCGCCTGCCCCGGCGGCGTCGACACCCCGCTCACCGACACGCTGCAGGTCGCGGGCGTCGACACCTCCACGCCCGAGTTCGCGCGGTTACGCGCGACATTCCGTCGCCGCGCCGTCTCGCCCGAGCTCGCCGCCGATCGCATCGTCGACGGCATGTACGCCCGTCGCCCGCTGGTGTTCACCTCGCCCGACATCCGCTGGTTGTTCGCGCTGCAGCGACACAGCCCGCGCGCCTACGGCCTGCTCATGCACGCCGGCAACCGGCTGGCGTCCCGCGCGGCCCGGAGGCTGCCGTGACGCCGCGGGTGCGCCCCGGTCGCCTCGGCGAGATCGGGCCGATCGCGTGGGTGCTCAGCCGCGGTGGCGGACGGCTCGCGGGCACCGAACCGATGGACCTCTTCCGGGTGCTCGGACGCCATCGTCCGCTCTTCCGCGGCTGGCTGCACTTCGCCGGGCGGCTCATGCCGGGCGGACGGCTCCCCCGCGCCGACAGCGAGCTGGTGATCCTGCGCGTCGCACACCTGCGCGGCTCGGACTACGAGTGGCGGCAGCACGAACGCATCGGACGCCGCGCCGGCCTCACCGACGACGACCTCTCGCGCGTCACCACCGACGAAGCGGACGGGTGGGATCCGCGCCGTCGCGCGATCCTCGCCCTCGTCGACGAGCTCGTCACCACCCGTGACGTCACCGACCCGACCTGGGCCGCCGTCCGCGAGCACCTGGACGAGCGCGAGGCGCTCGAACTGGTGCTGCTCGCAGGGCACTACGACATGCTCGCCGCCGCCATCGCCGCGCTGCGCATCACGCCCGAGCCGCCGCGCCGCTGACCCGCCGGGCGCGGCCGGCACCGGCACGGGATGATGCCCGCATGCCCAAGCGCACCCCCAGCGACCTGCTCAACCTGCCCGGCCGCGTCGCGTCCGCGGGCACCGAGGTGACGCTGGCGCTGAGCAAGCTGCTGTCGCCGTCCGGCATGCTCGGCAAGCTGTTCGCCGACAACGGCCCGCTCGACCGCCTGCTGGCGCGCGGCGGCCCGCTCGACATGCTCACCGAGCCGGGCGGTCCGCTGGAACGGCTCATCGAGCCCGGCGGCGCGCTCGACCGGGTCACCGCCAGGGGCGGCCTGCTCGAGCGGGTTCTCGAGCCGGGTGGGCTCACCGACCGGTTGCTCGAGGACGGCGGCTTCGTCGACAAGCTCGTCGCCCACGGCGGCACCCTGGACCAGCTCGTGGCGCTGGGACCGAAGCTGGAACAACTGCTGCCGCAGCTGGAGCAGCTCATGCCGCGGCTCGAGGAGCTGTCGTCGAAGATCCCCGAGCTCACCGACGCCATCGACACGCTCGGCGAGGTCGTCGTCCCGCTGTCGGAGCTCGCCGACCGCCTGCCCGGCGCCCGCAAGCGTCGCGCGGCCGCCGAACGCGACGAGGGCTGAGCCGGTTCGTCCGGCTCAGCCCTCGTCACAGCGTTCTGCGGGTCAGCCCGCGGCGTCGTCCAACCCCTTGGCGACGCGGCGGTGCGCGTCCCAGATCTCCTCCGGCAGGTCCCGGAAGGCCTCGAGGTGCTCCTGGCGGTGCGCCATCTCCTGCTGCCACCGGGCCACGTCGATGGTCAGGATCGAGTCGAGGTCGGCGAGCGCCCGCTCGTCGAGGCCGTCGAGCAGCAGCTCGTCACGGGCCGGGATGACACCCACCGGCGTCTGCACGCCCTTGACCTCGCCGTTGCGGTACTGCATCAGCCACACCAGCGGCCGCAGGTTCTCGCGGTAGCCGGGCCACAGGAAGTGCCCGTCCTCGGACGACCGCTGGAACCAGTTGACGTGGGCGAAGATCGGCTTCGTCGTCGCGCGGCCGATGACCTCGAGCCAGTGCGCCGCGTAGTCGCCCTCGCCGTAGGACATGAACGGACGCATCGACATCGGGTCGTAGCGCAGCACGCCCTCGAGCCCGTCCGCGGCGGCGGTCGCCTCGGCGCCCAGCGTCAGCCCGTCGTACACGCCCTCGGCGACGTCCTCGATCGCGCGCACCAGCGGCTCACGGTCGCGCGTGCGGCCGCCGAAGATGATGCCGTGGATCTCGACGCCCTTGGGGTCCTCGAAGTCCTCGGCCACGTTCGGCACGTTCGCCAGCGTCGTGGTGAACCGGCTGTTCGGGTGGGCCCACGGCGCCTCGGCGTCGTCGGGTGACCGGTCGGCGATGCGCTCGCCCTTCCAGTCGAACCAGCCGTCGAGGTCGGTCGGCTTCGGGCCCTTGCCCTCCCACCAGACGTCCTGCGTCTTCTCGTTGTAGGCGACGTTGGTGAAGATCGCGCCCGTGCCCGGCACGATCGAGTCGATCGCGGTCGGGTTGGTCTTCTCGTTGGTGTCCTTCGCGACCCCGAAGACGCCGTTCTCGGGGTTCATGCCGTAGAGCTTGCCGTCGTCGCCCACCCACAGCCACGCGATGTCGTCGCCGTAGAACTCGACGTGGTACCGATCGCCCAGGGCGTCGGGAGCGAGCGTCATGGCGAGGTTCGTCTTGCCGGACGCGCTCGGGAAGCCACCGCAGACGTGGTACTTCGTGCCGGTCTGCTTGTCGACGATGCCCAGCAGCATGAACTGCTCGACGAGGAAGCCGTTCTTCCAGCCGTCGTAGGAGCCCTGGCGCAGCCCGTGCGCGATCTTGCCCAGCAGCGCGTTGCCGCCGTAGGACGAGCCGAAGTGCAGGATCGTCCGCTCGTCGGCGACGGTGACGAAGTAGCGCTGGTCGTCGGGCGTGCCCTGGCCGAGGTTCTCGAGGTCACCGGTCACGTGCACCGCGTGCACGAACGAACCACCCAGGTCGTTGACGTACTCGACGCCCACGCGTGCCATGCGGATCATCTGCAGCACGACGTTGCGGTTGTCGGTGAGCTCGATGCCCGCGGCGAACCTCTCCAGCGGCGAGCCCTTCGGCGCCATCAGGTAGGGGATGACGTACATCGTCTTGCCCGCCGACGCGCCCGTCATGAGCTCGATCAGCTTCGGCTTCATCTCCGACGACGGCCGCCAGTTGTTGTAGACACCCTTGTCGCCCTCGTCCGCGGTCGCGACGATGGTGCGCTCCTCGGCCCGGGCGGTGTCCTTGTAGTAACTGCGCGAGTAGTACCGGCCCTCGCCGACCGGCAGCAGCTCCCCGGCGTCCAGCGCCTCCGCGATCAGACGCTCGTCGTCCGCGGCGCCCACGACCTCGATGCGATCCGGCCTGGTCACCTCCGCCCAGTGCTTCACGTACTCACGGGCCTGCGGGTTGGTGAGTCCGGCGCGATCCAACTCGACGTCGATGTCGACCATGGGCGGACGAGCTCCTGTCTGGGGTCGGCGAACGGCCCCGACCGGGGCCGATGTGTGCACCTACTGTCCCGGTCGTCCGCACGCCTGACCACCCGGAGACGCGAGATGTGACGCGTAACCTGCCGGCCCGAAATCCTTGGAATCGCTTACGGTCAACGAACCCGGCGACCGGTCGTCGGACGGGTGCCCCCGGTCGGATTCGAACCGACACTCGGACCCTTTTAAGGGGCCTGCCTCTGCCATTGGGCTACGGGGGCCCTGCCGGCTCCAGCTCGAGCCGGCCCCACGATTGTGCCGCGCCGACCCGGGACAGCAGGATGGCCGCATGCGTGACACGACCGTGTGGCGGGCCCCCGTCCGCTACGCCGAGGCCGATCAGCAGGGCGTCGTGTTCAACGCGCACTACCTGCTGTGGTGCGACGAGGCGATGGGCGCCTTCTGCTCGGGACGCGGCCTGGACGCGATGGTCGAGCAGGTGCGGCTCAAGACGTCCACCCTCACCTGGACGTCGCCGGCCCGCTGGGGCGAGACCGTCGAGGTCGACGCGCGCTGCGACGACGTCGGGCGGACGAGCCTGACGATGCGCTTCGTCGTGCGCGTCGGCAATCGGGCCTGCTGCGAGGTCGCCACCGTGTACGTGCTGGCGGACGCCGACGGAGCACCGCAACCGGTGTCGGACGCCGACCGCGCCGCCCTGCTCGCCTAGCGCTCGGCCAGTTCCGCCGCGCGACCCAGCACGGCGTCGAGCATGGGTTCGGTCAGCCGTCCGGTGAAGGTGTTCTGCTGGCTGACGTGGTAGCAGGCGAGCAGCGTGCGCCCGTCGACGACGGCCTCGACGCCGTGGCCGAACTTCGGCAGGGCCGGCACCGGGATACCGGCCGCCCGCAGCGCCGCCGGCAGCGTCGACCACCCGAACCCACCGAGCACCACCACGGCGCGCAGACCCGGCCACAACAGCTGCAGCTCCCGCTCGAGCCACGGCCGGCAGGTGTCGCGCTCGGCGGGCGTGGGCTTGTTCGCCGGCGGCGCGCAGTGCACGGGCGCGGTGATGAACGTGTCGCGCAGCTCGAGCCCGTCCCCCGCCGTCACCGAGGTCGGTTGGTTCGCCAGACCCACCCGGTGCAGCGATGCGTACAGCCAGTCGCCGCTGCGGTCGCCGGTGAACATGCGCCCGGTGCGGTTCGCGCCGTGCGCGGCCGGGGCCAAGCCGACGATCAGCACCCGCGGGTCGGCGGCGCCGAAGCCCGCCACCGGACGCCCCCAGTACGTCTCGCCGGCGAACGCGCGCCGCTTCTCCGTGGCGACCTGCTCACGCCACGCCACCAGGCGTGGGCACGCGCGGCACACGGTCACGCGCGCGGAGACCGCGTCGTGGTTCCTCGCCCGAGCCGCCAGCGCCACGACGTCCTCGGCCGACCGCGCGACCGGCGTGCGCGGACCCGCCGGATCGCCCGGCCACCCCGAACCCGGTGACACCGTCATGCGCCGAGCTTCGCAGGTCGGCGCCACCGGTAGGGTCCGACGGGCGGGATCCGGACGAGAGTGCGAGGAGTGGCCATGGCGGTCGCGGCGAAGATCACGATGAAGCTCATCACCGTCGCGGTCAGCGTCCCGGTGACGATGGTCTCGAAGCGGCTCGTCGAGAAGGCGTGGCTCGCTGCGCGTCCCGACAACCCCCCGCGCAAGGCGAAGGACGCCGACGTCACCTTCGCCGACGCGGTCACGTGGGGCGCGATGTCCGCCGTGGGTCTCGTCGCCGCCGACCTCATCGGTCGCCGCGGGGCCGAGGCCGTCTACCGGACGCTCATCGGCACCGAACCGCCGACGTCGGCGGCCAAGTCGCCGAAGAAGCTCAAAGAGGCCGAGACCCAGCAGAAGATCGACAAGCGCCTCAAGCAGCGGGCGAAGCGCTCCGGCAAGCGCTGATCCGCCGTCCGGCCGGTCAGTCGAGCAGGCCGAGCGCGATCCCGTCGAGGATGTCGTGCGTGCTCACGACGAGTTCGGGCGCGCCCGTCGCGGCCATGACCGTGCGCAGCACCGTGGCCCCGGCGCCGATGACATCGACCCGTCCCGGGTGGATGGCTTTCACCGCTTCGCGCTCGCTGCGCGGCATGCGCACCAGCCGCTCGGCGACCTCGTCGACCTGACCCGCCGTGACGACCGCGCCGTGCACCTGCCGCGGGTCGTCGAGCTCGAGGGCGACCGCGGCCAGTGTGGTCACCGTGCCGGCGACGCCGACGAGCGGGGAACCCGGGTCGAGGGGCACGTCGGCACGGGCGAGTTCGAGCGCGACCTGCACGTCGGCGACGACGGCGGCGACCTGGTCGGCGGTGGGCGGGTCGTCGTGCAGGTGGCGCTCGGTCAGCCGGACGCTGCCGACGTCCATGCTGTGGGCACGCAGCTCGCCGCCGCGCTCGCCCAGCACGAGTTCGGTCGACCCGCCGCCGATGTCGAGCACCAGCAGCGGTCCGGCGGCGTCGGGGCGGACGCCGGCCGCGCCCGCGAACGACAGCGCCGCCTCCTCGTGCCCCGTGACGACGTCGGGTGTCACGCCCAGGACGTCGCGCACCAGCTCGGTGAACTCGTCGCGGTTCGACGCGTCGCGCGTCGCGCTCGTGGCGACCATGCGGACGCGCTGCGCCCCGTGCTCGCGGATCGCGGCGGCGTACTCGACGAGCACGGCGCGGGTGCGCTCCAGCGCCTCGGGCGCCAGCCGTCCGGTGCGGTCGACGTCCTGGCCGAGGCGGACGATGCGCAGGTCGCGCACGATGTCGCTCAGCCCGCCGGCGTCGGCATCGGCGATCAGCAGGCGCAGGGAGTTGGTGCCGCAGTCGATCGCGGCGACGCGGCCGTTCACGGCCCGCTCACGAAGCGTCCACGCACGGACCGTCGGCCCACCACTCGGGCAGTGCGGCGAGCGCCTCGTCGCCGAGCGGGTTGACGCCGGGTCCGGCCGCGAGCGAGTGGGCGACGAGCACGTGCAGGCACTTCACCCGCGTCGGCATGCCCCCGGCACTCACGCCGTCGATCTCGTCGACGTGGCCGAGCTCCTCGCGACGGGCCAGGTAGGCCGCGTGCGCGGCACGGTAGGCGGCCGCGAGGGTCTCGTCCGTCCGCAACCGCTCGGTCATCTGCCGCATCAGCCCACTGGCCTCGAGCGTGCCGATCGCCGAGGCGGCGCGCGGGCACGTCAGGTAGTAGAGAGTCGGGAACGGGGTTCCGTCCGGCAACCGGGGGGACGTCTCGACGACGTCCGGCAAGGAACACGCGCAGCGGTGCGCGACCGCGCGGATGGCCCGCGGCTCGCGGCCCAGCTGGCACCCCACGACCTCGCGGTCGCGGGGATCGAGCTCGCTCACTTGTCCGCGGCGTGGACGGTGCCCATCAACCGGTCGTTCCACGACGCGCCCTCGATGCGCCGGGGCGTGGAGGCCGTGCGCGTGCGTTCGATCTCGCTGCGCGCCCCCTTGTCGACCACCACGTAGACGGTGTCCCCGGGCATCGCCCACTGCAGTCGCTTGCGCGCCTGCTGCTGGATGTAGCCGGGGTCGCGGTACTGCTCGAGACGCTTCTGCAGCTGCGCTGCCTCGCGCCGGTGGTCCGACAGCGTCGACCCGGCGGACGCGACGTCGCTGCGGCTCGCGAGGTAGCGGTGCACCGGCGAGGCGAGCACGACGACGAGCAGGACGGCCAGGGCGCCGAGGCCCAGCGCGCGGCCGGTGAGGGCCGGCCGGCGACGTCGGCCGGCCGGCTCGACGCGCCGGGACCGCATCACGCGTCCGCCACGAACCGGGGGAACGCGCCGGCGCCGGCGTAACGGGCGGCCTCGTCGAGCTCGTCCTCGATGCGCAGCAGCTGGTTGTACTTCGCGACCCGCTCGCTGCGAGCCGGGGCCCCGGTCTTGATCTGGCCGCAGTTGGTGGCGACGGCGAGGTCGGCGATGGTGGTGTCCTCGGTCTCGCCCGAGCGGTGGCTCATCATGCAGCGGTAACCGTGGCGGTGCGCCGCGTCGACGGCGTCGAGCGTCTCGGTGAGGGTTCCGATCTGGTTCACCTTGACCAGCAGGGCGTTCGCCGCGCCGAGCTCGAAGCCGCGTGCCAGGCGCTCGGGGTTGGTGACGAACAGGTCGTCGCCCACGAGCTGCACGCGGTCGTCGAGCTGTTCGGTGAGGCCGACCCAGCCGTCCCAGTCCTGCTCGTCGAGCGGGTCCTCGACGGACACGATGGGGTAGGACTCGATCAACCCGACGTAGTACTCGATCATCTCCTCGGACGACTTCGCGCCGCCCTCGAAGGTGTAGGCGCCGTCGGCGTGGAACTCGGTGGCGGCGACGTCGAGGGCGAGCGCGATGTCGCGGCCCGGCGCGAGGCCCGTCGACTCGATCGCCTCGACGATGAGGTCCAGCGCGGCCCGGTTGGACTCGAGGTCGGGCGCGAACCCGCCCTCGTCGCCGAGGCCGGTGCCCAGGCCCTTGCTCTTCAGCACCGACTTCAGGGCGTGGTAGACCTCGGCGCCCTGGCGCAGCGCGTCGGCGAACGTGGCCGCGCCGAGCGGGGCGATCATGAACTCCTGGACGTCGACGTTCGAGTCGGCGTGGGCGCCACCGTTGAGGATGTTCATCATCGGCACCGGCAGCAGGAACGCGTTCGGCCCGCCGACGTAGCGGAACAGCGGCAGGTCCGCGGACGAGGCCGCAGCCCGGGCCACCGCGAGCGAGACCCCGAGCAGGGCGTTCGCGCCCAGCCGGCTCTTGTCCGGGGTGCCGTCGAGGTCGCGCAGCACCTGGTCGAGCGTGCGCTGCTCGCTGGCCTCGAGGCCGAGGATCTCGGGCGCGATGGTGTCGAGGACGCCCGAGACCGCCTTCTGCACGCCCTTGCCGCCGTAGCGGTCGCCGCCATCGCGCAGCTCGACCGCCTCGAAGGCGCCGGTCGACGCGCCACTGGGCACGGCGGCGCGACTCAGGGTGCCGTCGTCGAGCGCCACCTCGACCTCGACGGTCGGGTTGCCGCGCGAATCCAGGATCTCCCGTGCGCCGACCGCGTCGATGCTCGCCACTGCCGTTCTCCTTCTCGCCGACCGGACCGGTTCACCCGAACCCTATCGGCGCGCACGCACGCCCCGGCGCACCCCGGCCGGGGTGGCGGGTCGGGTCAGGAGGTGATGCGCTCGGGCGCGCCGCCGTCGTTCTGCGCCAGCTGCACCTGGTTGCGGCCGTTCCACTTCGCCCGGTAGAGCGCCCGGTCGGCGGCGTGCAACAGGTCGGACAGCTCGTCGCCGTTGGTACCGAGCACGGCCACGCCCACCGACACCGACAGCCGGTCCTCGCCCTGGCCCCGGTCGTCCAGGACGGGACGGTCGGAGATGTCGGAGACGCACAGCTGGTTCACCCGGGCCCGGATGCGCTCGGCGACGACCAGGGCGTCGTGCTGGTCGGCGTCGGGAAGGACGGCGACGAACTCCTCGCCGCCGAAGCGGCCGACGCCGTCGTACTCGCGGACGGCGGCCTTGAGCGCGCGGGCGATGCCGGCGAGCACCTGGTCACCCACCAGGTGACCGTGCCGGTCGTTGACGCCCTTGAACCGGTCGATGTCGATGATCAGCACGCCGAGCGCCGCGACGTCCCGCGCGGCGCGGGCGATCTCGCGCTGCGCCAGCTGTTCCCAGGCCGTCGCGTTCAGCAGGCCGGTCTTGGCGTCGGTGATCGCCGCCGCCTCGAGATCACGCACGAGCGCGCCACGCTGGAGCGTCACCATCGGGGCGATGACGAGGACGGCCAGCCACGGCTCGAACAGGACGGCGAGCGCGAGCAGCCCGCCGAGACACAGCGTCGCGAGCTCGAGGAGGTTGTCGTGGCGGGATCCGGCCAGGTCCCGCCAGGGGACGCCGACGAGCCGCAGCCCGCACGTCACCATCGCCCGGTTGAAGCCGGTGTAGACGAGGATGGCAACGACGACACCGGCGGCGCCACCCAGAGCCGGTGTCCGTCCGCTGAACGCCTGCTCCACCGTCTGCGACGCCCACGACGCGGCGAGGCCGCCGACGACCATGGTCGAGGACACGAACCATTTGCGGTACAGCTGCTCGCCCGCCGGACGCCACTGGCGGTACCACGCGTAGACGCACAGCGTCGACAGCATCGCGACGATCGCACCGGGCTCGAGCGCCACCGCCGCGGCCACGGCCCACACCGAGGTCATGTCGATGCGCAGCGCCGAGCTCAGCCTGATCTGCAGGCGCGCCGCGCGCCGCGCGCCCTCTTCGAACACCAGCGCGAGACCGAGCAGCCACGCCAGGGTCCACGGTGCGAGCGAGCCGGGGCCGGCGATCACGAGCGCGGCGACCACGACCGCGACGGACGCGACGTTGGTCGCGCCGACGAAGACGGCGAACCGGCGCGGCGCACTCGCGATGGCCCAGCCGCGGACGGCGGTGCCCTCCCGAGGTGTCGCGCGCACGCGTGTCGGCCCTTCGTGCAGAAGGCGACCGGTCCGGCGGCCGGCCGCGGAGTTGCCCGGCGCAGCATGCGCCGGGACGCCGGACGCGAGCGCGTCCGGATCGGCTCATCGTATCCGCCGATCACCGATAGCGACAGCCGAAGCACCGCCGGACAACAGATGCAGACGCAAATTTAACCGGTCCGCCGCGGCGTGGTTTCGGTTTATCCGACCGGGGTCGAATTCGCGCGTCGGGTGCTCTATATTTTGGGTACTAGCGGTGAGCGCCTTTCCGGTGGGCGCACGACACCGCGGCAGTTCTTCCCCGTTGTGGCTAACAACAATTTCATGTTGTGCTTCACGACAATTTCATCCCCCCTCCCCCTCCCGCGCCTGCGGTGACGCCTCGATCCCCCCGAGAGGAGTCGTCATGAACACCTGGCACCTCTGAGCCTCCTCCCGGCGCCCCGCGCCGGTCGCTCCGCCGTTCCCGAACCGAGCCCCGAGGAGATGTCGTGAACACCTGGCACCTGTGAGCCGCCGCCCCGTACCCGCCGTCCGACGACCGTGGCCGTTGTGATCGATCACCGGTCCCGATACCGACCCAGGAGACACCCGTGAACACCTGGCACCTCTGAGCCGCAGCACGTACCCCTTGCCCGCCACCGGCCCCGCCTGCACCGCACCCGGGGCACCCCATCGCCGAGGAGATCCGATGAACACCTGGCACCTCTGATCCGCCGCAACGGCAGTCCCCTTCGCGTGCGCACGCCGTCCCGCATCCGGGAGCGATGACACCGCACGCCGGACGCCGGTCCACTCACCTCTCCCACGCGCCCCGGCGCCCGCCCGTCACCCGACGTCGCCAGCGGCCTGCCGCACGTCTCGGGACGCGTCCACCCGACAACTCGGCCCGGCCCCGGGTCCCGTCGGGCGGCGCACGTCGCCGCCCCGACCCGACGACTGCCGGCGACCCGCGTCCCCGCGATCAATTGCGCAGAGTAATTGCAGATAACGATGCGCAATTGCTATCTCACGCAAATTCGATAACGGTCCGAGGCAGACATTGCCGCAACCGGCGATAAGGGCTTCACGAGCAATTTACCGGAACACGGAGTCCGCACCCGGAACCGACGCCGATCGACGCACCGCGACACGTCCGATCAGGTGGTACTCGGCGTCATCTGGTCACGCAGCGTGACGGTCTGGTTCGTCGGAGGTCCGGCCGGCACCGGCCCAGCCGGCGACACGGCGACCCCGACGGTGGCCGGCGACACCGCGGCCCGGCCGAACCAGGCCGCCCCGACGGCGCCGAGGGCGCCGGCGACGCCGATCGCCGCGGCGGGCGACCACAGGGTGCCCACGGCGCCGAACACCACGACCCCGACGCCCTGGACGGCCAGCAGGACCGCCCCGACGACGCCCACCACCTCGGAACGATGACGTTCCGGTACCGCGAGGATGACCGTCGAGCTGACATGCACGACGTACGCGGCGCAGACGCCCGATAGCGCCCAACAGACGGCGGCCGCCCACCAGTCACCTCCGGCCCAGGTGACCGGCGCGCACACGACGAGCGGCAGTCCGGCCGCGATCGCGCCCCACCGCGAGACCCGGTCCCGCCGCGACGGCGCGACCCGCATGAGCGCAGCGGCGCCCACGGCGCCGCCGAGCGCGCCGGCCGCGAGCAGCAGGCCGACCTGACCGACCGTCGCCCCGATCTGACCACCGAACGGGACCGCGAGGCCCTCGGGCACCACGAAGAAGCCGATGCACAGCGAGAGCGCGAACGCCGCTCGGATCCTGCGGTCGCGCCAGAGGTGCTCGACGACGGGGCGACGCGCCGGTTCCGGATCGACGGGGTCGGACGTGGTCACGGGGTCGGCCCCGCCCCGGGCATCGTCCTCCTGGCGCGGCAGTCCGACGGCCACGAGCAGCGCCGAGATGCCGAACGTCGCCGCGTTGATCGCGAGCGCACCCGACGGCCCCAGGAGGGCGACGAGAGCGCCCGCGAACGCGAAGCCCAGGATCTGCGCGGCCTGGCTGGTCACCAGGCGCAGCGCGTTGGCCGTCGTGAAGGCGTCGGCGTCCATCCGGGTCGACAGCAGTCCCAGCTGCGCGGCGGAGAAGACCGGCCCGACGGCCACCGCCAGCACGACCAGGGCGCCGACTCCCGCGAGCCAGGGCGTCACCGCGAGCATGAGCAGGAAGCAGGCCGCCCGCACCAGGTCGCACCCGATCATGACGGCGCGCCGCGGCCATCGATCGCCGAGGCGGGCGAGCAGGAAGCCCCCCAGGACGGCCGGGACGAAGGTGGCCGCGTAGGTCACGGCGGTCGCCGGGACCGAGCCCGTCCGCCGGAACACCAACACCGACAGCGCCACGCGGGCGAGCTGGTCGCCGATGATCGACTGCGCTTCGACGGCATAGAGCACGCGGAACGTCCGGTCGCGCAACAGCCGGCGGACGGCCACCCGCTCCTCGGTGCGCGCGCGGTGCCGTCCCATGATCGGAAACCCTAGTGAGCCGAGGTCCGCCCGCCGTGAAGTCGCAGGAAGGACCTGTCGCGCATTGTGATCCTCTGTCCGACAGACCCCGCCATACCCGGCGGTAGCCACCGCCCCCATGTCGCGACTTGTCAGAGCATGGCCGGATTGAAGCTCGGTTTCGATCAACGAGCAGTCACGGCTTGTACATGACGATCACGCAGGGTTATGCTTCTGCCGTCCCGGCCGGTAGTTCCCCCCGTACTCCCGGCCGGGATCTTTCATGTCCGGGGCACGGACCGTGCACTGGCCCGTCCGAGAGGCGGACGGTCACTCACCGGAGTCGGCGCGGTCCCGGGTGCGCTCGGCCTCGACGATCTGGTCCCGCAAGCGGCGCGCGCGGCCGCGCAGCGCCGCCTCCGGATCCACCCCGGCCTCGTGCGCCTCGGCGACGAGCGCGAGCAGCCGGTCGCCGATCGACCCGGCGACATCCGGGTCCGGGTCGGGGTCGGCGTCCGAACCGTGTTCCCCCGCCTCGGGCAGCACGCCCGCCCGCCGGCCCCGGGACCACAGCTTCGCGGCGAGGGCCAGCGCCGGCTGCGCCAGCGGCACGCCGTCGACGGCCGACGTCCGCCCCTTCTCGGCGACCTTCTGGGCCTCCCACGTCTCGTTCAGCTGATCGGCGGTGTGCGCGCGGCCCGCGTCCGGGCCGAAGACGTGAGGATGCCGCCGCACCAACTTCGCGACCAGATCGGACGCGACCTCGTCGATGCCGAACGCGGTCCCGGGGTCGGCCTCCTGCGCGATGCGGGCGTGGAAGAGCACCTGCAGCAGCAGGTCGCCCAGCTCCTCGCGCAGCAGGACGGCGTCGCCGGTCTCGATGGCCTCGACGACCTCGAAGCACTCCTCGACCAGATAGCGCGTGAGCGACTCGTGCGTCTGCTCCGCGTCCCAGGCGCATCCACCCGGCGAGCGCAGCGTGTCCATGACCTCGGCCGCCCGACGGAGCGGATCGGCCGAGGAGGGAGCGGGCCGCGCGCCGGTCAGGGGGTCGCGCCCGGATCCGTCGCCGGGTCCTGCCCCGCTCCGGCGCCGCCGGCGGACGTGCCCGTGAGCTCGAGGAACGGCGGCGCGCCGGCGCCCGCCGACCCGTCGAACGCCAGGTTCTTCGAGTCCCAGGTGCCGTAGCGCGGGTTGACCGACACCGGGAACTTCAGGCCGGTGACGACCGAACGCAGGTCGACGCCACGCTGTTGGGCGAGCTGCAGCACCTGGGAGTAGATCTGGGTGCGCAGCCACAGCGTGGTGAACGAGCCGGAGTACCCGCGGATGCCGGCCTGCCGCAGCACGTCGGAGACCGACGAGCCGGCGAGCGCCTGGTCACGTACCTGCTGCAACGTGGACTCGCTGGGCTTGCCGCCGGGCAGCTTGCCCAGCACGCGGTCGAACAGCTTGTTGTAGATCAGCGTCTCGACGACGAACGCCCGGGTCGGCACCTGACCACTGCCGTTGGCACCGGAGACGGGCCGGGCGGCGGGCGTCAGGTAGTCGCTGATGTCGGACTCGGAGTACCGCGTGCCGTCGATCGTGGCGGCGTAGCCGACGTTCGTGCGGCACGCGGTCAGCGAGACGAGGGCGAGCACGGCGGCGAGGACGCCGCCCACGATCCGATTGCGCACGCCGCCAAGAATGTCATGCACCTGCGCTCACGCCCCGACCGGCTGCGGCGCGAACGACTCGAGCAGCTCACCGCACCACCGCAGCAACGGGATGTCGCGCAGCGGCTCGCCACCGAAGCGGGCCTCCGCGAAGGACCCGTCCGGCTTGACGACACCCTTGGGACGCGGCACCGCGACCGTGGCCACCGCCTGCTTGTACTGCGACTTGTCGTACACCCGCCGCAACCTGATCTGGGCCGACTCGGGCAGGTCGACCGGTGAGAAGCGGACGGTGCCGCCCTGGGCGCCACCGCCCTGCAACGACACCTCGGTGACACCGAAGCGGCGGCACAACACCTTGAACCGGGCGACGGCCAGCAGGTTCTCGACCTGCGGCGGTATCGGCCCGTAGCGATCGAGCAGTTCGGCGCGGACGGCGTCGACGGCCTCGTCCGACGTGGCGGACGCGAGCGCCCGGTAAGCCTCCAACCGCAACCGCTCCCCCGGCAGGTAGTCGACGGGGAGGTTGGCGTCGATCGGCAGGTCGACCTTGACCTCGGTCTGCTCCTCGGGCGACTCGCCGCGGTAGTCGGCGACCGCCTCGCCGACGAGCCGCACGTACAGGTCGAACCCGACGCCGGCGATGTGGCCCGACTGCTCGCCGCCGAGCAGGTTGCCGGACCCCCGGATCTCGAGGTCCTTCATGGCGACGGCCATACCCGCGCCCATCTCGGTGTGCTGGGCGATGGTGGCGAGCCGGTCGTACGCGGTCTCGGTCAGCGGCCTCTCGGGCGGGTAGGTGAAGTAGGCGTACCCGCGCTCGCGGCCGCGGCCGACGCGGCCGCGCAGCTGGTGCAGCTGCGACAGGCCGAAGGTGTCGGCGCGGTCGACGATGAGCGTGTTGGCGTTGGGGATGTCGAGGCCGGACTCGACGATCGTCGTCGCGACGAGGACGTCGAACTCCTTCTGCCAGAACCCGACCATGATCTGCTCGAGGGCGCCCTCGGCCATCTGCCCGTGCGCGACGGCGATGCGCGCCTCGGGCACCAGCTCGTGCAGCGTCGAGGCCGCTCGGTTGATCGACTCGACGCGGTTGTGGACGTAGAAGACCTGTCCCTCGCGCAGCAGCTCGCGGCGGATCGCGGCGGACACCTGGCGCGGGTCGTAGGCGCCCACGAAGGTGAGGATCGGGTGCCGCTCCTCGGGCGGGGTGAGGATCGTCGTCATCTCGCGGATGCCGGTCAACGACATCTCGAGCGTGCGCGGGATCGGCGTCGCCGACATCGTCAGCACGTCGACGGCCGTCCGCAGGCCCTTCAGGTACTCCTTGTGCTCGACGCCGAAGCGCTGCTCCTCGTCGACGATGACGAGGCCGAGATCCTTGAAGCGGACGGTCTGCTGCAGCAACCGGTGCGTGCCGATCACGATGTCGATCGAGCCGTCGACGATGCCCTTGCCGATCTCGTCCAACTCCGACGCCGGCGTGAACCGGGACATCTCCTTGATCGTCACCGGGAACTGCGCCATGCGCTCGGTGAACGTCTGCAGGTGCTGGTGCGACAGCAGCGTGGTCGGCACGAGGACGGCGACCTGCTTGCCGTCCTGCACCGCCTTGAACGCCGCGCGGACGGCGACCTCGGTCTTGCCGTAGCCGACGTCGCCGCAGATGACGCGGTCCATCGGCTGCGGCTTCTCCATGTCGGCCTTGACCTCGTCGATCGCGGCCATCTGGTCGGGGGTCTCGACGTAGGCGAACGCGTCCTCGAGCTCGCGCTGCCAGGGGGTGTCCGGACCGAACGCGTGGCCCTTCGTGGCCATGCGTGCGCTGTAGAGCCGGATGAGCTCGGCGGCGATCTCCTTGACCGCCTTGCGGGCACGGCCCTTGGTCTTGGCCCAGTCGGCGCCGCCGAGGCGCGACATCGACGGCGCCTCGCCGCCGACGTACTTGGTCACCTGGTCGAGGGCGTCGGTGGGGACGAACAGCCGGTCCGGCGGCTGGCCCTTCTTCGACGCGGCGTACTCGATGATGAGGTACTCGCGCTCGCCGCCGTTGATCGTCCGACGGACCATCTCGATGTAACGGCCCACGCCGTGGTGCTCGTGCACCACGAAGTCGCCCGCCTTCAGCTGGATGGGGTCGATCGCGTTGCGCCGCCGCGACGGCATGCGGCTGGTGTCCTTCGTGACCGATCCACGCTGCCCGGTGAGGTCGGCCTCCGTCAGCATCGCGATCTTCAGCGACGGTGCGACGAGGCCACCGAGCAGGCGTCCGGTGGTCACCTCGACGACGCCGGCCTCGCCGGACGGGCTCGACTCGAGCCGGGCGGGGATCTCAGCGGCGTTCAGGCGTTCGACCGCCCGGGTCGCCGACCCGTGCCCGTCGAAGACGAGGGTGACCCGCCAGCCGTCGTGCGCCCAGCGCTTCAGGTCGGCCAGCGCGGCGTCGATGTCGCCGCGGTAGGCCGGGGCCGCCTCGAAACCGCTGGCGGCGACCTCCGGGTCGTCGGAGGTGAGGGCGGTGACGCCCCACCACGGCACCCCCAGCTCGGCGGCGTGCGCGCGCACGTCGTCGAGGTCGCGCAGTGACGCGGCGCCCAGGTCGACCGGCGCGGTGCCGCCGCCGGCCGCGGCCGCCCACGAGGCGTCGAGGAACTCCTGCGAGGTGTGGACGAGATCGGCGGCGCGGGTACGGATGCGCTCGGGGTCGCAGAGCACGACGAGGCTGTCGGCGGGCAGGACGTCGAGGACGAGTTCGAGGTCGTCGACCAGTGCAGGCGCGAGCGATTCCATGCCCTCGACCGCCTCGCCCCGGCTGATCGGGTCGAGCAGCTCACCGAGCTCGGGGTGGTCGGCCAGCAGCGCCTTGGCGCGCTCGCGGACGGGCTCGGTCAGCAGCAGCTCACGGCAGGGAGCCGCCCACAGCCCGTGTTCGGCGATCTCGAGCGATCGCTGGTCGGCGACCTTGAAGTAGCGGATCTCCTCGACCTCGTCGCCCCAGAACTCCACCCGCAGCGGGTGCTCCTCGGTGGGCGGGAAGACGTCGAGGATGCCGCCGCGGACGGCGAAGTCGCCCCGCTTCTCGACGAGCTCGACGCGGCTGTACCCGGCGTCGACGAGGGCGATCACGAGGTCGGTGAGGTCGCGTCCGCTGTCACCGGGGTGCAGCTCGACCGGCTCGAGGTCGCCCAGGCCCGGGACCTGCGGTTGCAGCAGCGCCCGGACGGGTGCCACGACGACCGCCGGACGGTCGAGACCGGCGCCGTCGGCGGGGTGGGCGAGCCGGCGCAGGACGGCGAGGCGCTGGCCGACCGTGTCGGCGCGCGGCGACAGCCGCTCGTGGGGCAACGTCTCCCAGCCCGGGAACAGCGCGACGCGGTCCGGGGGCAGCAGGCAGCGCAGGGCGAGCGTCAGGTCATAGGCCTCGCGCTCGCCCGACGCGACGGCCAGGACGGTGCGCCCGCCCGCCGCCGCGGCGAGGGCGAACGGCTGGACGGCGGACGGGCCGCTGATCGCGAGCTCGGGCGGGGCGGGCGAGGCGGCGGCGCGATCGGCGACGGCGGCCAGGGCGGGATCGGTGACGGCGAACGGGACGAGACCGGTGAGTGACACGGGCGTTTCGGGCCTTTCGTTACAGCACGAATGACCCCGTTCCGGACAGCGGAGGGGGTCTGCTCCGAGAGTACGCGGGAGCACCGACGACGGCCGGTGCGGACAGGCTCGGGCTGCACGAACGCCGCGCACCCACTAACCTGCGTCTGACAGCAGCTTCACGGGCAGGGGGCCTGTCGACAGCTGCCGTGTTTCGCAAATCGGGGGATTTCGCGATGTCGCTCGCCGCGACGTTGCGTCGCGCACGCACGGCGACGCTCGCCACCACCGTTGCGGCGTGCGCCGTGACGGCGTTCGGCGCACCGTCGGCGACCGCGGCTCCCTACCCGCCCAGCGAGCCCTGCGCGTTGTCGGCAACCACGCTGTCGGCCTCCGCGAGCGCCCACTCCTACCAGCTCACCGGCGCCGGCCTCGGTGCGTCGCTGCCGGTGCATCTCGAGCAGAACGCGCCCGACACCGACCTCGGCTGGGTGCGGACGGACGGCGACGGGCGGTTCCGCGCCACGGTCACCCTGCGCGCTGCAGACCGCGGCGCGACGGACGGTGCCCCGGCAGGCACCGGCGACGTCCCCACCGGCAGCAGCAGCACCGGCAGCAGCACCACCACCAGCAGCACCACCAGCACCAGCAGCAGCAGCAGCAACAGCGCGGCCATCGACGACCGCCGCGACGAGCCCGTCACGTTCGCGGCGACGTCCGCGGTGGCCACGTGCACGGTGCCGCGTCCGCCGGACACCGGCAACGGTCCCACCCGCGCCCCGTCCGATTCCTCACCCGGCGCGCCCGGCGGTGCGCCGGGGTCCGGGTCGCCGCAGCCGGGGTCGTCGGACGGCGTCCCGGGGCAGGGCGGCGGTCCGACCGGAGCGACAGGACCGACGGGGTCCGCAGACCCAGCGGGACCCTCCGGCGCCCCGGGTTCGGGAACGTCGTCGGGAGCCGGAGCGCCCTCCGCGAGCGGCGGTACGTCCCCGTCGTCGTCGGAACCCGCAGCGCCGACCGCGCCGTCCGCCTCGTCGCCACCGGCCACGTCCGGTGGCGATGCGACCACCCCGCCGCTGGCCGAACCCCGTCCGGGTGCCGACACACCGATCGGTGTCGGGCTGGGCATCGCTGCCGCGCTCCTGGTCCTCGGTACGCTCGCGGTGCTCCTGCTCACCCGCAGGCCGGACCACTCCCGGTGACGTCCGCGCCCCAGCAGTGTCGGCCGGAACACCGTTCGGCACGTCGCTCGTCGGACGACTCGACTCGGGTCTCGAGCCGGGACTGTCCAGCACATTCGGGCCCAAGGGCCTGGTATCGACTCGCGTCATGTTCATGTAAGGTGAGCACTCGTACCTAACGAGCGCCTAAAATTTCGGGGGAAAAGCGCCGTGAAGAGTTCTGCTGTCGTACGCCGCGTTGCTGCGGTCGCCATCACCGTCTTCGCCTTTATGGCCCTGCTGGGAACCGGTGTCGCTTCGGCCGACCCGTACCCGCCGGTCAATCCCACCCAGTCGAACAACCCGGTGTGCTCGACGGCGCCGAACGGCAACGGTGGCGTCGTGATCGGTGGCCGCAACAACGGCGCCTGCAACATCGACGACCAGCAGCGCAACCGGAGCGACAACTCGAAGCAGACCCGCACCGCGAACACAGGTTTCGCGACGCTCACCGCGTCGGTCATCGCGCTCGCGCTGCTCGGTGGCGGTGTCGCCCTGGTCGTCGCCGGCCGTCGCCGTCGCCACAGCTGACCCCTGTTCGGTCAGCAGCACCTGACTCACATCGTTTCCGCGGGCCGGCGTCCTACGCCGGCCCGCGGACTCGTCATGACCGGAGTCCGCGATGAGTGACGATGCCGCCCCGGACGACGCATCGACGGACGAGCCGGTCGAGAAGCCGGCGGGCCGAGGCGCCGCCCTCCGCCGCCGACTGCCGTCCGTGCTGGGCTGGTCGGCCCTGGGGCTCGTCGTCGTCGGTCTCGCCTGGATCGTCGTGACCGGCTTGCTCGCGCGTTCACGGCTGGACGACGCACAATCCGACATTCGTGACTTACGCCGAGCCGTAATGTCGGGCGATCTCGCGAAGGCAGATCGCCTGGTGAGCGCCATCAGCTCCAAGACTCACTCCGCATACGAGTTGACGTCCGGCCCCGCGTGGTGGGTCGGCGCCAATCTGCCCGTTGTCGGGACGCCGATGCAGACGAGTCGCGTCCTGGCACGGGAAACGGATCGTCTGAGCCGCGATGCGCTCCCGGTCGTAGTGCGGCTGTCAAAGCTGGTACCGCGGTCGACAGCGGCGACGACCTCACTCGATCTGGACGCCCTTGCCGAGATCGCGCCGTCGCTGCACCGAGCCGCGGTAGCGAGTACCGAGGCTCGCGCGGCGATGGCCGGTACCTCATCATCCTGGTTGCCCGTGGTGTCATCCGCCCGGCGTTCCGTTCTGAATAGCGTCTCGCGGCTCGACGGCGAGCTCGAGGGTGCGGATCGAGCCGTCGGGCTGGCCGTGCCGATGCTCGGACAGCACGGCGTGAAGCGCTACTTCGTCGGATTCATGAACGAGGCCGAGGCCCGCGGTGGGGGCGGTATTCCCGGCGCGTTCGCCATCGTCGCCGCGAATCACGGCCGCATCACCTTTGAACACTTCGGGACCGACAACGACCTGCGGGGAACCGCGGCCAACATCGAGCTGCCTTCGGACGTGCGCGCCAGGTATGCCGGCTCCGACATCACCGGGACCTTCCCGAACTCGAACCTCAGCCCGGACTTCGGCATCGCGGGCCGAATCTGGGCGCGGACCTGGGAACGCAAGACGGGCGAGCGGGTCGACGGAGCGATCGCGATCGACCCGACGGCAATCGGTTACCTGCTGAAGGTCACCGGGCCTGCCCGAAGCGACGTGGTGCCTGGCGGCATCATCGCGGCTTCGTCGGTGGTGGCGTTGACACAGCAGCTGCAGTACAAGCTGTATCCGCTGAATACCAAGCCCGAGAAGCAGGCGCGCAAGAAATTCCTCGTCTCCGTCGCACGATCAGTCTCCGAGAAGTTGACGACATTCGGTCGACCCGCCGGGTTGGTTCGGGCGCTGTCAAAGGCCGCTTCCGAGCGCAGACTCCTGCTGTGGAGCGCCGACGCCGACCTAGAGAGTTCGCTGCGCGCTTCGGGCTGGGGCGGGACCCTGGGCACCGCCGACGGTGCGCCCTACAGCGGATTTGTCGTGAACAATGCGGCCGGCAGCAAACTGGACTATTACCTCCAGCGCAGGATGACGTACAGGCGCGACAACTGCTCAGCGGGCGGTGAGGCTCACGCGACACTGCGCGTGACGAACGGCGCCCCGCGTAAGGGTCTACCGCCCTACGTGACCATCCGCGCGGACAAACCGGGTCGGTACAGCCCCGGTGACAATCGGATGCTGGTCACCTATTACGCCGACCGCACCGCCGAGGTGCGATCGGTGGAGGTCGACGGGAAGTCCATTCCGTTCGTCGTTCAGTACGAGGGTGCAACGAGGACCGTCACCATCACGCTCGAGCTGGCGGCTGGTGCTACTCGGACCGTCGCGGTCGCCGTACGCGAACCTGCCGCGGACGGCCCCGTGGAGGTACTGCGCCAGCCGGGGGTCCGGCCCATAAAGGTCGACCTGTCCGGCGATCGATGCCGTTGAGTTCAGTGAGAGCACGTCGCTTCGCTGGCGAGAGTGCCGCTAGGCGCCAGGCGGTGACCACGCCCGCAGGTCGACGCCGCAGAGGCCCTCGAGCAACTCGCGGTCGGCGAGCAGGGTGGGTCCGAGCCGGGAGATGACCTCGCGGGGTACGTCGTATTCGTCGATGTCGACGTCCTTGCTGAGCATTCGCGCCACCGCGCCACGGACGGGCAGCGGAACGCTATTGCGCGCCCACCTGAGCAAGCGTGGATGCGACTTCACCGAGGCGCCCAGGCGACCCACCGTCCGACGCTGCGAACTGTCGTTGTCGCGTCGGGCGGCCGATGTCGCCGGAGTCGGCTCGAGGTCCAGGAAGTCGTGCACCCTTGTGAGGACCAACGAAGGATCACGCTTCAGGTCCTCGCTCAGCACCACGAGCATCTGCTCGGCCGGGAACACCTGCCGGTACAACGACAGTTGTCGACCGTAGAGGCTGGTGTCGACGTAGCCCGATCCCGGGACGATCGCGTCGGCAGGAGCCCGTTGCTCACGCCCGGAAAGGCGATTGTGTACGTAATGGCTCCGCAGCCGTTCGACAGGATCTCTCAGCAAGTAGACGAGTTTCACCGCCGGCAGGAGCGTGTGGATCCGCTCGGGCACGCCCGGGAAGGACGCGGCTTTCGTGTAGTTCGTCGAGCCCTCACCGCAGAGGGCGCCCGGCGGCGCTGAGGCGAATAGCGCTCGGTACCAGGCCAGGTTGCGGGAGTCGTTCGGCGACGCGACGAAGAAGTCCGGTTCTTTTGGAATCGAGAAGAACACGCCCGGATGTTCGCCCAGATATGCGCACAGACTGGTCGTGCCCGACTTCATGGCGCCGATGACGATGAAACCGGGAAGCTGCGGCTCGGCGCTCACTCGGCACACTCTATCCACGAATTGCGCTCCGGCCGGCGGACGACAGGCACTGTCTCGTGGGATCATCGGCGGGTACTGCGGCTGTTTGCGCCCGCGTCGTCCTCGCCAGCAACGGCGTCCACCGCGAGAGGTTCTCAGGTTTGTCAGCATCACCACGCGGTGGACTAGGCGTGACGGCACGGTCGGCCATGCGCCGCGCGGTTATCGCCTACAGCACGTTCAACAGGCGACGCAAGGCACGCCAGATCACTGGCTTCATGCTGGATCACGCCGTGGGCGACGTGATCTTCGTCGGGTGCAGTCCCGGCGCCAATCCCAACGAAGGCATCGTGGAACGTGCCGTTGCCGAACGGAGCACGGTGCTTGCCGCCTGCGACGTTCTTGAGTGCACCGTGCCATGGCCGTTCGTGCGTGCAGACGGACGCGCCCTGCCGTTCCCCGACAAGAGCGCCGACATGGTCCTCGCGAACGCGGTCATCGAACACGTCGGCGACCGAGCCGACCAAGAACGCTTCGTGGGCGAGCAGTGCCGGGTGGCCCGGTCCTGGGTGATCACCACTCCGAACAGGTGGTTCCCCGTCGAGTCGCACACCTCGACCGCGTTCGCCCACTGGTCGGCAAGGTGGCGCGCACGACGCCCCGAATTCACCCGGCTCATGTCACGTAGGGAGTTCACCGCGCTGCTACCGGACGATGCTGTCGTCGTCGGCCGCCCGTGGTCGGCCACCTTCACCGCATATTGGGTCGACGCCGCTGCGAAACCGACACCATGACGGCGAACGAGACACAGCTTCGGACGCGACGCGACGTCCTCACACGCCTGGGCGCAGCGGGCAAGAGCAACCGCGGCGCAGGTGGTTACTCGCGATGGGTCAATCGCCCGTTGGGCCGACAGTTCGCCGCCGTGGCTTTCTTGGCCGGCCTGAGTGCCAACCAGGTGAGCCTGATCAGCGCGGCCTGCACCTACACCGCCATCGCCCTCGTCGCACTGGTTGCTCCGAGTTGGCCGATGTCCATCGCGGTGTGCGCCCTCCTGGTGCTCGGGTACGCACTCGATTCCGCGGACGGACAAGTCGCCCGCCTGCGCGGATCCGGCTCACCCGCCGGGGAGTGGCTCGACCACGTACTGGACGCGATCAAGTTGAGTACGTTCCACCTGGCAGTTGCGGTGTGCTGGTTCCGTCACTTTGATCTCGAACGACCTTCCGCCCTGCTGCTACCACTCGCGTTCTCGGCGTGCGCCACGGTCTACCTCTTCACGATCATGTTGACAGACATGCTCCGACGGGTGGAGCGCCTGCGCCACGGCGGCACCGGCGACACCACGTCGCGCGTCGACCCGAACGAGGCGGCGCCGGTCTTGCGCTCGATAATCGTCATTCCCGTCGATTACGGGGTTTTGTGCCTGGTGATGGCGCTGCTCCCACTCCATGACGTGTTCGTCGTCGTCTACGGCCTGCTGGCGGTCACCTTCGCGGCCTTCCTGGCGGCTGGATGCGCGCAGTGGTTCAGAGAACTGAAGCGGATCAGCCGCTAGCCGGACGGTCAGGCCTCTAGGCCGACGTGGTGATGGCAAGGAAGCGTCAAGACGACGCGATCCGGCGCCCCAGTGCAGCTCGCAGCAAGGTGCTCGAGGTGTGCACGGTGTACGGCAGATAGACCACACGCACACCGACCGTGGCCATCTCACGTTCGAGAGCCTCGCCCTTCGGCGTGCCGCGCCAGTCGTCGCCCTTGACGACGACATCGAAGTGGAGACGGTGCCACATCTCGATCTTGCTGGAGACGTCCTCGACCTCGACCTGATCGACATGCCTGATGCTGGCGACGATCTCCACCCGCTCGGTCAGCGGAACTACCGGCGACTTGCCCTTGACCGCTAGGGACCGCTCGTCGCTGACGACCCCGGCGATGAGGTGATCGCACTCCATCCGCGCGTTGCGCAGGATGTTCAGATGGCCGATGTGGAACATGTCGAAGATGCCGGGCACGTAGCCCACCGACCTCGTCTGGTGTGTCATCGCGTCCCCCAACGCGTCTCGCAAACCGTCATCGACGGCCCTGCGCCGCCCGTGCCCAGCGGGCACTCACAGCTTCACCCGAGCATAACACGCAGCCTTACGCCAAGGACCTTCGAGCAAAAAGCAAGACCCGCTGGTCCCGAGTAAGATTTCTGTTAGTCTCCAATTACAGGTCAGTTGGTCCTGACCAGCAGGTTCAGCATCGGGGGCAGTCAAGCGGGGCAGTCACGTCGAGGAGCCGATCCATGCCACGCCCGACACCGAGCGGCCACGCCACCCGTCCCCTGCCGTTCCGCCCTTCGCCAGATCGCGACGCCACCCGCACAAGCCTGTGGTCCCGTGTCGGACGTACGTGTCGAAGCACCCTTGCGCCCACCGCGGTCGTCGCCACCGTCGTCATCAGTGCCGCCGGCGCGGCAGTGGCCGCAACTGCCGGCAACACTTCGAACAACACAAGCAACGCACGACGGGTCGTCGCCGCGGACTCCTTCGACCGCACCGTCGCGCACGGCATCGGCCGCGCCAAGGTCGGTGGCGCGTGGACCCTCTCGGGGCGGGCGGCGACATCGGTGCGCCACGGCGCCCTTCGCGCCTCCGCGCAGCGACCCGCCAACACGGTCACCGCGATGCTTCCTTCGGTCCGGGCTTTGGACGTCGACACCAAGGCCGTGTTCTCGCTCAATCTGGCATCGCAACGTTCCCGGGGTCTGTACCTGTCCGTCGAGGCACGACGCCAGGCGGACGGCCGCGCGTACCGCGGGAAGGTCGCGGTCGACAGCGCCGGCCGACTCGTCGTCAGCGTCAGCCGGGTCGCCGGACGACAGGTGCAGACGATCCTCGGCGGATACGCCCGGGGCCCACGCGCGCTCCGCGCCGGCCAGCAGATCAGCGTCCAGATGACGGTGCAGGGAACCTCCAAGGTGCGTATCGGCATGCGCACCTGGGTCACAGGGTCGGCAGTGCCGGGATGGCAGGTCGAGAGGACCGACTCGACCACCTCGCGTCTGACGACCGCAGGCGCAGTGGGTGTCCGCGTCTACCGTGGGGCGAGCTCCTCCGCGTCGGGATGGAACTTGGCTCAGTTCAACGCCTGGGCCGTTGCACCGAAGCGCGAGACGTCCTCGCCGGCCTCACCCTCGTCGCCACCACGCCACACATCACACCCGACGCCCCCCACCTCGGGCGCCCCGACGTCCGACCCGACGTCCGACCCGACGTCCGACCCGACGTCCGACCCGACGTCCGACCCGACGTCCGACCCGACGTCCGACCCGACGTCCGACCCGACGTCCGAGCCGACGTCCGAGCCGACGTCCGAGCCGACGTCCGAGCCGACGTCCGAGCCGACGTCCGAGCCGACGTCCGAGCCGACGTCCGAGCCGACGTCCAGCGACACTGCGACCCCGACAAGCCCGGTCTCGACCCCGGTCTCGACCCCGGTCTCGACCCCGGCGAGTTCCCCCAGCACGACCACAGCTTCGCCCCCGCCGCCGGCGACGGACATTCAGCCGAGCGCGGCCAACACCGGCGTGCCTGCCGGCACCGTGCTCCGGGAGTACAACGGCAATCTCAAGCTGACGGCGTCGGGAACGTACAGCGGACTCGACATCCGCGGCTTCGTCTATGTGATGGCACCCAACGTGGTCCTTCAGAACTCGATCATCCGGGGCGCGCCCACGACGAGCCGGACCGGACTCGTCACGAACCTCACCGACTCTGCCAAGAACTTCGTCCTGCGGCACTCCGAGATCGTTCCGGACTTCCCGTCGGATTACATCGACGGCATGACCGGCTGGAACTACACCCTGGATCACGTGAACATCCACGGCACGAAGGACGGCGCCAAGATCTTCGGGAACGACGTCACCATCGTCGACTCGTACATCCACGATCTCAGCTACTACGCGAACGACCAGTTCCAGAACGGCGGGCCCTCGCACAACGACGCCATCCAGATCCTCGGCGGCAAGAACATCTCGATCCACCGCAACACCCTCCGGGACGGGAGCAACGCGGCGCTCCAGGTCACGCAGACGAAAGGCCCGGTCACGAACCTGACGTTCACGAGAAACTGGACGGGCGGCGGAGCGTGCACCGTCAATCTCCAGGACGCTCCCTTGACGTCTATGACCGGGATCACGCTGGACAGCAATCTGTTCTCACGCACGAGCAAGTACAACTGCGCCGTAATCGCGTTCGACGGGGTGTCGTTCAACAATCTGAACAACAAGTGGTTGGATGCCCCGGGTGCGATCACCGTCGTCCGCCGGTCATGACGGACGTGGCCGACCTGCCGCGCGCAACGGCGGGTCGGCCACGGAGTGGTCCCCTGCAGGTGGCACACTTCGAGGTTCCTGCCGCTACGGAGGGCCCGAGTGCCGCACATCCTCTTCGTGTGTACTGCGAACCTCTGCCGGTCACCCATAGCCGAGCACCTGCTTCGTGCAAAATTGCGACATTTCGACCTTGCCGCCACGGTTGCGTCTGCGGGTACCAATGCGCATGTCGATCAGCCGATGAACAAGTCAGCGGTCAAAGCGCTGCGGAAGCACGGAGTGACCGTCCCAAAGACCTGGCGGTCACAGCAGATCACTCCGGGCCTGCTCAAATCGAGCGACCTCGTGCTGACTGCAACCCGCGCGCACCTCGTCAAGGTGCTGACGCTGCACCCGGCGTCGCTACGGCGCACCTTTGTTCTCGGAGAGTTCTGCGACTTCCTCGTCGCCGGTGGCGACGCTGACGACAAGTCGAACACGATCGAGGATCTCGTTCTCCGCGCCCGGCGCGGTCGCGCGACGATCCGGGGCGACCGCGCACCGGTCTCACACGACATAGCCGACCCGATCAACGGTACGAGCGCCGACTTCGAGTCGTGCGCGAATCAGATCGACGGGTTCTTGCGGACTATTCTCGGCGACGCCTGACCTGAGGGCGCCGCCGAGCCCCCGCACGAGGAGCTACCGGCCTGCAGGCCGTAGCGGGTCCGTGACGAACGCCGTCGTCCTCGTTACCAGAGACGCGATGTCCGGGACGGCGGCGGCTGTTGCCGAGGTCTCCAACTCGACGCGCCCACCTGCGAGGTGGAGTGCCATCTCCGGGAAGCTCGAGTAATGGGGACCGATGATGTGCGCAGCGCCGGCGAGGAGGTACAGGTCCACGACGGCAGAACGGATGGCCTCACGTGAGTTGTAACCGCCCTTGTCCGCGAGACCGAACGTGCTGCCGAATTGGGAGGCCAGAGCTGCCTGCACTTCGGGAACGTCACAGGACACAAAGAACGAAACGTCCGGCGCGCACTCGCGGATCTCGCGCATCCGCTGCTCGAACCAGCTGACAGGCGACTGCTCACGCGATTGTGCATGTGAGTGCTGATGGGCCCGGATCATCACTCCGACGTACGGCGCACCCGCCAGGAACCGCCGATGGAACTCGACGATGCGCTCCGCAAGGCCGGTCTCGGGCACGAGCGCGCGCAGGTCGGCCCACCAATCGGACGAGCCGTCAGCGTCTTGCACCGGCTGACTCGTCCTGATGAGCCACCGGCGTTCCCGACG
Organism: Jatrophihabitans fulvus; assembly: GCF_054781375.1. Classification (NCBI taxonomy): domain Bacteria; kingdom Bacillati; phylum Actinomycetota; class Actinomycetes; order Jatrophihabitantales; family Jatrophihabitantaceae; genus Jatrophihabitans; species Jatrophihabitans fulvus. Next base: position 109,492 of record NZ_BAAGUN010000001.1, on the reverse strand, counting down.
TGCAGCCGCCCGCCACTCGACGGTCTCGTCCCGGTAGCGATACCGCAGAGCGAGCGCACGCACGACCGCGGGGCGCACCTCCGGCTCGTCGAACTGCCACAGATCCTGCAGCCGCGCACCGAACGGTTTGCCGGTCGGCCAGCAGTACGCGAACCGGCGCTGCTCTGCCACCGCCAGCGCACGCGCGCTCAGCAGGACGCGAACGCGATTGCCGAGACCTGCGTAGGGTTTCAGGCAAGCGATCAGCTGCAGCGCCGGCCGGCCCGACCGGTCAGCGAGCATTCGTTTTGGTCAGCTGTTGCTGCTTAGGCCCCGTCGGTGGCGTGTCGCCGTTCGGTTCGACAGTCTTCCCCGCCTGCGCGGGCTTCTGGGCCGCCGTGTCCTCATCCGGATCGACCTGGGCCGAGGCGGAGCGGCGGAACCTCAGCCTCCGAGCCGGCTGAATCTGACCGTAGCCGTAATAGGCCTCGGCCTTGCGGCCGACGCCGTTCAGCACGACACCGAGGACGTCGGCCCCGAGCTGTTCGAGTGAGCCCAGCGCCTCGATGAACTGGCTACGGGCCACGCGGGCGCGGCGCAATCGCCTCAGGCGTCGACCGACCGGGGACACCTGCGCGACAACGATGGCGCCGGTCAGCTCGCGCGCGAGAACGGCTGCGTCCGTCACGGCGAGCAGAGGGGCGCAATCGAGAAGCACCACGTCGTAACGGGCCGCGACGTCAGCCAGGAGCTGGCGCATGACGGACGAACCCAGCAGCCGTCCGGCCGTGGGAGGGACTGGCCCTGAGGCGAGCACGTCGAGGCCTGAATCGACTCCGTAGGGCTGAACGACGTCATCGAAGTCTACCTGCCCGATCAAGACGTTCGACAGGCCGGCCGCACCCTCGAGTTGCAGGTAGGTCGCGACCGACGGCGAGCGGAGGTCGGCATCGATCAGCAAGGTGCGCTTGCCGGCCTCGGCGCTGGCCAGTGCGAGATTCACGGAGATGCTGGATTTGCCCTCCTGCGGCAAGGTCGACGTGACGACGAGCGCGAGCGTGTCGCGGTCCACTCCCAGGAAGGACAGGTTGGTCTGGACCCGCCGGAACGCTTCGGCTTGAACGCTGTTCGCGTTGTCCCGAAGGACGACGTGGTCGCGGGCGACAGCCCGGTCGGCCATGATCTCGCCCAGGACGGGGGCGTCGGTGAGGCCGACGACGTCTCGGCGCCCCCGTACGCGGGTGTTCAACATCTCGATCAGCACTGCGATGGCCAAGCCGATCAACAGTCCGCCGAGCAGCCCGATGGCGAGGTTGACGGTCTTGCGAGGAGTGAACGGCGCCGATGGCGGTTTGGCGGGTGAGACCGTCTGGGCGTCGACCGTCGGATCGCCGTTGTCGGACTTGGGGGACAACTCGCGCGCCGTCGCCTCGAGCTGGGTGGCCACGGCGTTGGCGATCCGCGCTGCCTGGCGGGGACTACGGTCGACGGCCTTGATCTCGATGATCACGGTGTCGGTCGACGCGCTCGCCGTCACCTTCGACGCGAGGTCGTCCGCAGTGAGGCCACCACCTAGGGCCTCGCTGGCAGGCCCGAGAACGACGGGCAGGCTGGCCGTCTGCGCATAGGTCAGCATCTGGCTCTGCGTATAGCTCGAGCCCTGCGACAGGTCGCCAGCGGTGTCACCGAACGGCAGGGTGAAGTACACGCTGGCGCTCGCCCTGTATAGGGGGGTCTCCGTGAAGGAGACCACGCCGGCCACCACCACGGCCGCGACGGTTAACACGGCGACGACCGCCCATCGTCGGCGGATGGCAGCAAAGAACTCCCGCAATGACATGGACGCTCCCTAACCCATCCGGCGTCGTCCGACACCCGGGATCGGCGGGGGTCGAAGCAGTGCAGTGGCCTCGATCGTGACGTGGCTGTGCAAATCACCAGCGTGCGCCATCGTAGGTGTTCTTGCCAGCTGGGGCCGGACGTCACGGCTCGGTACGGCGTCCGCGTCACGAGGCGGCGTGTCACGCGTGGCCTGGGCGGCCACCGCGAAACCCACCATGAACCAGAAGAACACCGCGTACTGGGTGATGAGGGCGACCGTCGCAAGCGACGGGATCTGCGCGGCGATCGCGACGGTAGCCGGTCGTGACCGCCCACTGACCACGACCCCGGTCACGAAGGTCAGGATCCCGGCTGCCAGCAGCAGGGCCAGCAAGCCGTATGTCAGACCCAACAGGATGAGTTGGCTGTCGATGGAGGCGAAGCGACCGAACCGCAGGGTCCCGTCTGCGGAACGCTGTGCGGAAGCCGACGTGCCGACCACGCTCATGTCGGGAATCAGGCCGAGTAGCTGGCCCCGGTAATCCGAACTGCGCGTCGCCTCCGAGCCGGCCGTCTCGAAGGTCTGCGTGGCGAACGGCACGATGACGAGGGCGAGGGCGATCATGACGGTCGCCACCGTCGCTCGGGCCGCCGCGGTCAAGCCGCCTCGCATGAAGAGCAACGAAAGCGCAAGGCCGATCACCGCGCACAGGATGCCTGTCCGGCTGAACGTGAGGACGCACGCGATGATCATCAACAGCGCGCACCCGAGGCGCGCCGACAAGCGGAAGCGGGACGCCAGGACGAGCGGGATCCCCAGAGCGAGCGACGATCCGAGCGCGATCGGATGTCCGAACGCCGCTTCCACACGCGGACGGCCGCCTCTCTGGAGCAGTTCCGACCACAGCCCGTAGGTGGGTCCGGCGAACTGCCTGATCGACACGAACGGGTTCGTGGCGGTGATGAATTCGACGACAGCGAACGCGGCTACGACCGTCAGAATCACACCGACGCACCCGTACAGCCAGCGGGCATCGACGCGTTCACCGGTCAGGCGACCGAGGACGAATGCGGGGCCCCATACCGCGACGACTCCGAAGGTCGCGGCCTGGCTGCCGCCGCCGACGACGGTGGGCAACAGGCACACTGCGAAGAACGCCAGCGCGGCCCAATCCATGAACGTGGGACGCGACGGCAGGGTCGGGAGCAGACACACGAGTGCAAAGAATGTGACGAGGACTGCGAACGGCAGGAAGGTGAAGGACGGCAGGCCGGTCCACCACGGGACGAAGCAGATCACCAGTAGCCACGTCGTGGCCACCGCCCGCGGCCGCTGGTGCAGCAGGACCAAAGCCAACGCCAGGATCCCGGCGGCGAACAGCAGCGTCGGCAGCTCGTCGCTCGACGGGATCATGGCCGCACCGTACCTCCCGCGCGCTGGGTCTTCGCCCGCGAACGCGCACCGCGCGCCGCGCGCATGGTGCGTCCGGGTTCGGTGAGCACGAATCGCCAGAATCCAAAGCCGCGATAATGCGGCGCAGGATTTCCTGCGAGCCGACGTCCGATGAGGCGACCTGGCAACTCACGGACCCGCCGGACCTGCGAAGGCTGAACGGCCGTCACGGCCGCGGCATCGACCGGCTCCAGGACCAGCACGCCCGCTTCCTGCGCGCGGCGCAACAGGTCGTGCCCGCGAGCTGTGCGGGCGAGCGCGACCGACGTGCCCGCGCCCTGCGTGAAGACGGGGTACCCGTGGCCGTCGACGTCCCACAAATCGCCGACAGCGATATCGGCGGAGCGCCCCATGCCGTCAGGGCAGATCTTGCACCGCTCCTGGATCCGGCGCCCGAGCTTCTCACCCCAGGCCTGGTCGTAGGGCGCCCTTCCTTGCAAGGTCGGCAGACCCTCCCGGGCACCACCGACGACCGTGAACTCACCTGGCCAACCCTGACCGCGGTACCGCAGCGAACGGACTTCAGTCTCGGGGACGCCGAGCTCCTCGGCCAACTCGTCTGTCGCGTGCTGCGAAGGGACGCCGGCGCAGAAGAACGAGAGCAGCACCGGGCGGGCGGACCTGGCAGGTGGTACGAGTGCCGACGCCGCCGAAACCTCGCAGGGTTTACCCACGAAGACCGTCGCCGCGTCGATTGCGCCATCCGTCAGCAGCGCCGCACTCGACGTCGGTGCATAACGAGATCCCGCCGTGCCGACGATCTCCTCGCGGGTGCTCACGCGGAGACTCACCGTCCTTGCCGGGCGCTGCGGGTCGCTGCGGGCAGCGACGACCTGCGACGCAAAGCCATTCGCCACCAGCCAGGCCGAGAGCGCCGTGATGACGCCTCCGCTGCTGCCCGACCAACGGATGTCGTCGGCCGTCGCCCATGCCCGCCACGCCGATACGTACGGACCGAGAACCGGATCGGTGTTCTTCGCTTCTGCCGGGCGTGGCGCGACGACACGCTCGCCCGGACATGCCTGATGGAACTTCTGTGCGGCGTCGGCAGGCACCAGACCATCCGGACGGACGGACGGACGGTTGAATCCTTCGTCGTCCAGCTGCATGGTCACCGTCGGGCTCAGCGCGGCGCAGGCGCCGCATCCGGAGCAGTTGCCGGCACGCACGACATCGCGGATCTGCTCATGGAACAGGTCGGCTGTCGGAGCGCGACGAAAGAGACGGTTGCCACGGAAAATGCCACGGAACTGGTGCATTTAGTGCCTCTTCACGGCCTTGCGTCCCACGTGCGCGACGTCCACCAATTCGGCGCGAACGGCGGGGACCAGTGCGCCGAGCACCAGATACGAGGCGACGCCGCTGGCCGAACCCAGGAGAAGTTGCACGACGCCGCCTGCGTCGGCCAGCGCCCGAACGGTTCCGAAGCTCGCAGCGGCCGCGACAACGGCGCAACCGACGATGCGCGCAGCGCCGCGGTAGAGCCGCGTCGTGGGCATGTCGGTCAGTCTCGACAACCACCAGAGCGAGATCGGCCAGGCCATCGCCGGAGCAATAGCGAAGCCCGCCGCGACGCCCACGATCCCCCAGACGCTGCCGATCAACACGCACACGATCTTGATGGCCAGGCTCACGAGGCTGTACCAGACGAGCTTGCCCGTGAGTCCCCTGGCCAGGTAGACCCAGTTGCCGACGTAGGAGATGGTCTGGAACATGCCCGCCACGGACATGAGGGCGAAGATCGGCACCGCGTCGGTCCACCGATGACCCAGCAGGACGAGTACGAGGGGCTGCGAGACCCCCGCGCTGATCGCGAGGCCGCCCACGAGCGTGAACCCGAGGGCCCGCTGGCCGCGCACGAGGAAGTCGTCAGCACGGCGTCGGTCGTCTCCCACCATGCGCAGCACCGGCAGCGCGACTGAGGTCGTCGGCGCGCGCAACTGCGTCAACGGTCGCATGAGGAGCTGATATCCCCGGTTGTAGTAGCCCAGTTGCGTCGGCGAGAAACGCAGACCGATGGTCACCGTGTCGACGTTGTTATTGAGATAGCCGATGACCTGGCTGCCGACCAGTCCGATGCCGAACCGCACGAACGGCCTCACGCTCACGCCGCGGCGAGGACGTTTCGGAATCCAACGGGTGAGAGAGACCAGCCACACGAGAGTGACCACGCCAGCGAGCAACTGTTGCACGACCAGTGCCCAGTAGCCCGGGGATGCGGCAGCCAAGGCGATCGCTGCGACGGCGCCGATGGCCTGACTACCCACGTTGACGGCGGCGATGGCCCCGAAGCGCAGATGCCGATTAAGATCCGCTTGATGCTGGGCGGCCATACCGTTCAGCAGGAATGTGAAAGCGAGCGCGCGCATGATCGGCACGAGCTCGGGCTGACCGAAGAGATCCGCCACCAGCGGCGCGGCCGCGATGGCAAGGACCGTCAGGATCAACCCGATCGCGGTGTTGCACCAGAACAGAGCCGAGCGCTGCTCGGGGCTCACCGAAGGTGCCTGCACGGCGGCGGTCGAGAGTCCGAAGTCGCGGAAGATCTCGCCGATGGCGACGACGGCCAGCACGATCGCTACCAGTCCGTAGTCGGCCGGGTCCAGCAACCGCGCGAGGATGGACACCGAAACGACCTGAATCAGGATGCGCCCGATCTGCCCCAGGAACACAGCCAGCGCGCCTCGCGCCGCCCGGGCGCCGAGGGTGGGCTCACCCGTTGCATCCCCGATGGCCTCACCCACGGCCTCGTCGATGGCGCCGTCCCTGGCCTCATCCGCGGCCTCGTCCAAAGCGCCATCGGAGAGCTCGGTCGACAGCACAGGCCTTGCGACCACCGGGCCTGGCTCACTGTCAGAGTGCGTCGACAAGTGCCGTCCTCGCCTCGAGCACGCGCTGCGCTGCTTCGTCGACCACCCTGGACACCGCGTCGGGCAGCCGCGGATCGTCGACGGAAGCGCGGACCCGGTCGACGATGTCACCGCCGTCGGTGCGGAGATCGAAGCTGTGTTTCCAACCGATCGCCGAGAGCAGGGGGGTGAACTTCCTGGAGTAGGCGAGCGCGATGGCCGGCCTGCCGACGGACAGCGCGTTGAGACAGGCGTGCATGCGTGAGCCGATCACGACCGACGCCGTGGCCACCATGGCCCGAACGTCGTCGAGCCCGGTGGGGACGAGCACCTCGACGGCCGTGTCGAGACTCGCAGCGAGTTCCTGGACCGCTGCGACGTCGTTGTCACGTAACGGCCCGGCGAGGACGTGCGCCAGCAGGCCGACCGTACGGCCGCCCGCGGTCAACTCTCGCGCGAGCCGAGCCACCGTCTCGCGGTAGCGGCGCGCGTCGACATGCGGATTCTCGTTCCAGAGCAAGCCGGAGACGTTGAGCAGTACGTCACGCGTCGCCGCGGCCGGATGCGCTCGCGGCAGCGCGAACACCACGTCGCTTGTCAGCACGTCAGCGGGCCTGCCGAGTTCGGCCGCCACCGACGCGCTCACCGGATCGCGCACCATGATCAGCCGCGACGTTCGCAACGTGCGACGTGCCAAGGCCTGACCGCGTCGTGTGTCGAAAGGGCCGATTGTCTGAGGCCCCAACACGAGCGGTACACGAGCACGTCGCACCACCTCGGACATCAACGACATCGTGACGAGCCGGCGCATCCCGTAGTGATCGGTGAAACTGTCTCCCCCGCGGGTGTCGACAACCACGTCGAAGGTCTTCACCCAGTCGACCAACTCGTCGTGGGGGGTGGCGAGACGACGGGCGAGGCGGCGCGGGTAGCCGATCCGAACCGGCGCGTCACCCTCCCCGTAGCCCTGGAACCGGGTCTCCACCGCGTGCTCGGCCTCGGCGAACGCACCGTCGATCAACGACGCCGTACCTCGTGCCAATGTGCGGACGCCGAGGTTCGTCGACTCGGCATCGGCCCAGAGAATTAGTGCGCGCACGTCGACCACGCTCTCATTGCGTCCCCCGAGCGCGCGCAGGGCGTGCCCAGAACCAGAGGCCTGCGGCACATCCGCGGAGGGCGGGAAGCAGCGCCGACCTCACCTTCGCCGGCAGGGGACGAGGCGTACCGCGGCTGATCACCCGCCTGACATCTGACGGCGTGTGCACGATCCAGCGCATCACGCCCGGTGCGGTCAGGTGCTTGGCCGCGAAGACCAATCGATTGCGACAGTTGTAGTAGTAATACGCCTGCGACTTGTAACCACCGCCGCCTTGGGTCCCGCCGACATCGTGAACGACCTGGACGTCCTTCAGCGAGCGGACGCGTCCACCGACATGCTGGACGCGGATGCTGAGGTCCACATCCTCCCAGTACATGAAGTAGTCGGTATCCATGCCGCCGATACGCTCCCAGAGCGTTCGCCCCACCGCGAAACATGCGCCCGACACCCACGCCGGCCCGTCGTGTCGATCCGTAGTGTGAACTCGTCCAATTCGTACGTCGAGACGTCCCAGCGAACCCCAGGTCCGTCCCGTCGGGTCGAGGACGACGGGCGCGGCAAGCACGTCGGGATCGGCGGCCACGACGCCGACCAACGCCTCGACGTCTCGACGCGTCAGCCTGACATCTGGGTTCACCACGACAACGGAATGCATTCCGAGTTCAAAAGCACGACGTACGCCGAGGTTGACACCGATCCCGAAGCCGACATTGGTCGGAGACGCGACCAGATTCCAGCCCCGCTCCGAGACGAGGGCGGCCGCGCGCTGCGACGACGCGCGCGACTCGAAGTTGTCGACCAGGACGACCGGGAACGAGGTCGGGCCGGCCCAGCCCAGGTTCCGTTCCACGAGTCTGTCGGACGCATAGTTCACCACGACAAGTGCGATGCCGGACGAGTTCGACGTGCCCGTCATCGTCGAGCCGATCGTCGGTCTTCAATGGCATCCCTGTAGATCTCGGCGTGCCGCGCTCCGACGCCGTCCCAGGAACGCGCGGACAGATCCGGCGCCGCCGCCTCGGGGCGGGGGGTCGCAAGTGCGCGCTCGAGCGCTTCGGCGAGCACGAGTCTGCGTACCGCGGGGTCGGACGTGTCGGGAAAGGTCAGAATCCATCCGGGCCCGACCTCTGCCGAGAGTGCGCGGTTCACGGCGTTGTCGGGCACCAGGACCCGACGGCACAGCGACAACGCGAGCAGGACCGCGCCCGAATTCTCCATCTCGCTGTAGGGAAAGACCGCGACCTGCGCCCGACCGATCTCCGACGCGATCTGTGCGTCGGACAGAAACTCCAGGTTGACCGTTATGCGGCGATCGCTCGCAGCGGCAGCAGTGATGTCCAGGCCGAGCTGCTCCGAAGCAGGCTGACCGGCCACGGACAGCGAAGCGCTCGCGTCCGTGACCGCGTGGAACGCCGTCATCAGGTCGAGGACGTTCTTGTAAGGACGGATGTGCCCGACGAAGGCGAGGCGACCCGGGACGATCGGGTCGACACGGTGCTCGGCAAACCAGTCCGAATAGTCACCGTGCGGCACTACGACCGACCTGCCGATGAGCGACGAGTCTCCGACATCGTTCAACACGATGCGCGCGTCGGTCGACCGCTCCAGCAGGGCCAGCAGCGCTCGCTGCTGGACCGATGGTCGTTCGTGGGGCGCCACGTTGTGCACTGTCCGCACGACGGCGACCCGCCCCATACGCCAGCGCAGGACGAGCGCCAGGAACAGCAGCTGACGCGCGCCGCGACGCAGGGGAGTCCTGCCGCTGAGCAAGATCTCGGGCCAGTGGACGTGCACCACGTCGTACCGCGCCGACAATGCACGTCGCCACGAGAAGTGCATGAGTTCGATGCCGGGCTCGGCGGCGAGCGCGCGCGCCAGTTGAACGATGTACGGATTGGTCTTCGCCCCGGGCTTGGGAAACGACGTCAACACCCTTGTCGTCGCGGGCGTTCGCGCATACTCACTAACCTGGCGGCCGACGGCGGCGGTCAACATACCGTAGCCGCGGTTGAGCGCCTTGTGTCCGCGGGCGTCGTGTGCCGTCGATCGCGTCACCGCGCCTACCCCGATCAGCAGTGCGCCGCCAGCGACCCGGACGAGACCGCGGGTGATGGACCGGACACGCACCTGCGTTCGTTCGCGAATGCCGCGCGCGAGACGTAGGCCTACGACGACGTCGGAGTTGCCGGTGCGGCGTGCGCGCCCCAGAACCCACTCCCGCGTCGCTCTATCGGGCGGCACGTGATCCACGACCACCGCCTCCTGGCACCAACGGATCTCGCCACCCTCGCGGACGAGGCGGCGGGTGAATGCGCTGTCGCCACCTCCCGTCAGCCCGTACGAATCCTCGAACCGCAGACCGCGTCGGCGGACGTCGTGGAGGTCGAGCAACAGGTTGTTCGTCGCTGCGACGGAGACCCTGGTGCCGGTCGGTAACGACCTCCGGACGAAGAAACCCCCGGCCCGCAACCACTCGTCCGGCTCGGAAGTGAAGTCCGAGATCACCTTGCCCTGGACAGCGGACGGCCGATGGCGCTCGAATTCGGTCAGCAGCGCGGTCAACCACCCCGGCAGCACCTCTTCGTCGTCGTCGACGAAGACGAGGACGTCGGCGTCCTTCGCCTCGTCGAGCGCCCGGTTCCGTGCGGCCGAAATACCGGGCTCCGGTTCATGCAGGTACCGAACGCCGAGATGCTGAAATCCCTCGACGGCAGCACGCGCGCCGGCATCGGGATCGTTGTCGACGATCAGGATGGTGAAGCGCTCGCCTCCGTCTCGGGCTCGCGCGTCGCGTTCGCTGATCAGCGAACGCAGACACCGGACCAGATCGTCCGGGCGTCGATAGGTCGCCACAGCGAGCACCACGTCCACGTCGAGCGATCGACCCCGGGCATCCGCCTGTTCGCTGGGCGGCATCACTGGCTGGACCCACTCCTCGTCAGTCACACGGTCGGCGCACCCCGTCGCCTGGAGCAGGAGGCAGGGCACGACTGATCCCCGGGCTGCACGGCAGCCCGGGGATCAGTGTCTCACGCCGGCTTCACGACGAAGTCGTCGAAGGTGACGACGACCGGCGTCACCGTGGAACTGCCTGACAGATAAGCCCGCAGACCCACCGCGCCCGCCGTCTGCAACGCCGGCTCGGTGTCGGTGCCGCTCACCTGCCACGTGGCGGGCTCCGTCGAGCCCGTCGGCCATGCCTTGGCAGCGAGTGTGGCGGACGAACTACCCACTACGGAGAACGCCAGGTTCAGCTTCTTCCCAGCGGTGTAGGTAAGCGGGAGGGTGACAGAACCGATTGTGGTCGTGTCGGGCCCGACGACCTTCCTGAGGTACAGCGTCGTGGACGACGGCAGAACCTTGACGCTGAGGAAGTAGTACCCGGAGGTGGAGGACCGGGCGACCACCATCGCCCAGCTGCCGCCGCCTGTGGGTACGGAGTCGAAGGACACCGTCGTGGTCGCGACAACATCCCGCGCCGAGGTCGCGTTGAGCGTGGCGCCCGGACCAGCGCCTGCCTTCGCGAGCGACACCGTCCCGACACCGTTCGCGACGGAGAAGGACGGGCGGGACGACGTGGGGATTGACCAAGCGCCTCCGACATCGGCTGTTCCCCAGCCACCGGTCGCGGTCCGATCGAAGGCGTCCGTGGCGATGTTCGCGTTCGGCGCGGTCACGGAGACCGAGTCCGTGTGGACATCGGTGGCACCGTCGTCGTCGGTCACCGTCAGGGTGACGACGTAGGTGCCGCTGGCCGCGTAGGTGTGCTGCGGGTTGGCAGTCGTGTCCGTGGCGGACGAGTCGCCGAAGTCCCAGGAGTAGCTCGAAATCGTGCCGTCGCTGTCGGACGACCCGCTGCTGTCGAAACTCGCCGTCAGTCCTGTCGCGGTTGTCGTGAACGCAGCGGTCGGTGGCACGTTCTTCGGCGGCGCCGTCACGGTGACCGTCTTCGAGATCGAGTCGGCTGCGCCGGCGTCGTCCTTGACGGTCAGCGTCACGACATAGCTCCCGGCCTGGTCGTACGTGTGGGTCGGCGAGATGCCGGAACCAGCCGCGCTACCGTCCCCGAAGTCCCAGGTGTAGGACGCGACCGACCCGTCCGGGTCCGCGGACGCGGTGCCGTCGAACGACGCGTCGAGGAAGTTGGCGCTCTGGGTGAAGGCCGCCGTCGGCGGACGATTGCCCGATGCCGGCGAGCTCAGGAAATGCTGCTTGACCTGGCTCGGCGTCAAGACGCTGAGGTAGACCGCGACCTCGTCGATGGCGCCCTGGAAGTAGGGCTGGACGCCGTCCCAGGCGTTGTCGCCACCGACGCGCCAGTAGCCGGTGTAACCCTCGGCACCGGTCTGCGGGTTCGTCGCGACGGAGTCGCCGTCGACGTAGAGCGTCATGCCCCCCGAGCCCTGGGTCGCCACCATGTGGTGCCACTTACCGTCGTTGTAAGACTTGGGCGAGATCGCCTCGTTGAGCTGCCCGGTGTAGGTGCCGAAGGTCAACGTTCCATTGGCGTTCATGAACACGTGACGGTCGTACGAACCGGACAATCCCGTGCGCGAGTTGCCGAATCCGATGAGCTTGCCGCCCCGGGTCGTGGTCGTCTTGAACCACAACTCCTCGGAATAGTTCGTCGGATTGGCGTAGGACGTCGAGGAGCCCATCGTTCCGGACGAGCCGTCGAAGGTGACGCCGGTCCCGTTCAAACCGGTGACGGTCGACTGCGTGCCGTACGTGATCCCGCCCTGGTAGGCACCCGACGCCCCGTTTCCAGAGGTGTCGGCGGCGGTCGGACCCGACTGCTCGTCGAGTCGCCAGTAGAGGTCGGGAGCGTCCTGGTAGACCGACTTGCCGTACGCGTCCGTCGGCGCCGGCGGGATGTCGAGCGATCGACCGCTGGCCACGTAGTGCTGACGCACCTGCGTGAGGTTCAGCGGCCTGTCGTAGATGGCGACCTCGTCGATCGCCCCGTTGAAGTATCCGTTGCCGGACCAGGGGCTGTCACCGCCGACGCGCCAGTAACCCGTATAGCTCTGGGCAACGCTGGTGCCGTTGTTGGCGCCGATGCGCTTGCCATCGACGTAGAGGACGATGCCCGTCGGGGCCATCGTGCCCACCACGTAGTGCCACTGCCCGTCGTTGAGCGCGTTCGCAGTGTTCACGGTGTACGACGCATTGTTGTAGACGCCGAAGTACACCCGACCCGACGGGTCCATGTAGATGTGGCGGTCGTAATTGCCGCTGTTACCCGTGGTGCGGTCGCCGAAGCTGACGATCTTCCCGCCAGTCGTCGACGTCGTCCGGAACCAAGCCTCCGTGGTGAAGGTGTTCGGGCCCGGAGTCGCGACCGGATCGAATCCGAAACCGCTGGTGGAGCCGTCGAACTTCGACGCCAGGTCGCTGTCTCCGTTCACCGCTCCGGCGGCGCCACGGGTCACACCGGAGTTCGTGGTCAGGTCCTCGCCGGTCGCGTAGTCGTACGACGTGGAACCCGACTGCTCCCCGAGGCGCCAGTAGTGGATCGCGCCGTCGTCGAGAACGGTGTTCGCATAGTTGCTCAATGTCGCGCTCGACACGGTCACCGAGACGGGGTTGCTCCGCGCGATGTTGCCGTCGGCGTCGCTGGCGATCCACTGGTAGGTGTACGTCGAGCCGGGCGTGAGACCACTGTCAGTGAAGGACAGGGTCGACTGGTTCCAGAAAGGCGAGGCCTGACTCGTGGTGTACACCGGATCGGCCGTGCCGGTGCGCTTGAGCTGGTAGGTCAGATTGAGATCGTCGCGGTCGTAGTTGCGCGGAATCGAGATGCGCGCCTTGCCGGCCGAGACAGACAGCGCCGACGACACCCACCGGTCACCGGAGAGTCGCGGGCCCTCGCCGGTCGACCCCGAAACCGACTGAACTCCGAAGCGAACGAGACCCTGCTGCCGCTGCCCGTTCACGTACGGGAACTCGCCGCCCATCGCGACGTACGTGCCATTGCCGGTCACGGTCCACGCCGCCTGCCCCTGGCCGGTCGCGGTGCCGGTCACGAAGTCGGGGAACCAGTTGATCATTGCCGGGGCGGGTTGACCGCTCCAGTCCTTATAGATGCCGTTCACATTGTCCGAGCGCGTGAGGGTGCCCTCGGTCGCCGCGGTGAAAGCGGAGGCGTGGCGCATGTTGCCCGGGGCCGGGTCCTTCTGCGGGTAGCCCCCGACGCCTGAGCAATCGTGCTTGTGGCTCACCTCGTAGACGTTGGTGCCGTCCGAATAGGAGTCGTACGTGTCGCCGTGACAGTCCTCGAGCCACTTGATGTTCCCGCTGTCCGGGTCCGCCGAGAAACTGCCCTCGAGGTTTCCGGCGGCGACGTCGGCGTAGACCCAGCCGGTGCCGTAGACGGCGTTGGCGTCTGCGCTCAGCGAGTAGATGCCCGCACGACCCGCCGTGTTGCCGTTGACCACTGTGGCGGGCGCCGCCCAGGGAAGGACGGAGCCGTCGACCAGTGACAGGGCGGCAAGGCCGCGCTGCGTCGCACCGTTGATGAGAGTGAAGCGGCCGCCCACGATGAGTTTGTCGGCCTTCGGCGTGACCACCATCGAGTCGACCTGCAGGTCCGCGGTCGGCGCCCACCCGAGAGGCTTGCCGTTCAGGTCGAACGCAGCCATGTTCTTGCGGGCGATGCCGTTGGCGGCCGCGACCAGCCCGCCGACGTAGACCGCGTTGTTGGTCACGGCGATAGCGTTGACGTACGAACCGCCGACTTGGGCCTTGAAGGTGTCGATCAGCTGGCCCGTCGCCGTGCTGAACGCGGCGAGGTTCGCGTGCGGAATGCCGTTCACCGTCTTGAAGGAGCCACCGACGTAGATGCGCGAGCCGTCCGGCGACTTGCGCACGACCTTGACCTGGCCGTTCAAGACCGGCCCGAACGAGTTGACGAGGTCACCGGTACGGATGTCGTAGGCAAGAAGGTTGGAGCGCGGGGTCAGGTTCGTACCCGGCGCCGCGCCGGCGGGACGGGCATTGGTGAACGAACCGCCGGCGTACACCGTGTTCCCGACGATCGCCTGCGACCAGACGACACCGCTGTCGATCTGGACGGTGGGAAGCGGATCCGCCGTCACCGTCTTGGCGTTGCGCTGTTGTACCGGAGGTGGGTTGTTGTCCGTCGGAGCAGCGGCGGCGACCGCTGGGGCGACCAGCATGCTCCCGACGACCGCTACGGCAGCCGTGAGCGCGGTCCACCCGCGGCGTGTGTTGAGCGACTTGATGTGCATGACGTTCCCCCGGTTCATGCTGCTGCTCCGCGGAAGTGCGCAACGGGTGCGCCGGCGGAATAACTGACGAAGATGTCCACCCGCGAGCGCCGGCTCGCGGGTACGACGAATACGTAGACGCCGCGGGCCGTGGCGCCGGCTACCACGGTTTCGGGCAGTGCCTTCGCGGGCGCCTCGGTCGTCGGCGTACCTACCTGTCCCTCCGAATCGACCAGTTCCACAGAAGCCGACCCCAGGTCGAGCGAGCGACCCGAACGGTTCTGTACGCCGATCGTCACCGCCAACGCGGCACCGGCGATTTCACCGGGTCCGTTCGCGCTCACCTTGGTCGAACGGATCGCGGGAAGCGAGATGCGCACTGCCGAGTCGACCGATGACGGCTGGTCGAGTCCGACCACGGGACGCGTCGCGACCGACTTCGGCGACAGGGTCTCGTCGATCGTCCCTCTGGTCCGTGAGGTCCGCGAAGTCGAGGGGGGCGAGGAAGCCGAGGAGCGCGTGGGCTTGGTCGCCGACCCTGTTGCGGGACCGGACGACAAAGGCGGAACGCCCGGGGTCGGCACCACGGAAGAAGAGCCCGCTACAGACCCCTGCGCGGCCGAACTGCTGGCCGGGCGGCTGTCGCTGGTGCACCCGGCGACCAGAGTTGCCGCAGCGCAGGTGACCATGCACCAGGTTGCGACGCGCGTGAGCGCAGATGACGCGGTTTGCACCGCCATGATGATTTTCCCCCGAAAGACATCGTTCGATCCGAGTCCCCCACGCGGATCGACCCGTGAAACATAACCCGAAACTCACGGGCTCGCCAGTCGGAACGGATCGCCATAGGTCCCTGAAATGAGGGCTTTCGACCAAGTCGGTCGGCAGTCAGACGTCCTGTCGATGCGCAAGCCGGAGGACGCACGCGTTGATGTCCGACCTGTAGCGGGTGACCGAGAAACGGGCACGCGCCGACTCGCGACCGTTCTCGGCCAGGCGAGCCGCATTCTGGACATCGTCCAACACCTCGGCAATCGCCCCGGCGAGCGCTTCGGCATCGTCGGTGGGCACCAGAAGCCCGGTCTGCCGATGCTGGACCACCTCCGCGAGCCCCTGGACCGCAGAGGCGACGACCGGTCGCCGTGCGAGCTGCGCTTCCACGGCCGTGTTTCCGAACGGCTCAGCACGGGAGGGCACGACCACGACCGCCGCTCGTTCCAGCGCATCGGTCGTCGGGTTGACATAGCCGAGAAAGGTCACTGCTCCGGCAAGGTCTGGAAGGGACGCGCGGTCAGTCAACTGCTTCTCGAACCACTCGTAGCCTTCGTACGCGGTGCCGCAGATGTCGAGCGTGACGTCCCGCCTGGTGCGACGAAGCAGCGCCACGGCCTCGAGGGCGATATCGGTGCCCTTCCGTGGCGACAGGCGGCCGACCAGTACTACGCGACCGGCCGTCGAACGTTCCGGGTCACAGGGCCCCCTGTCCGGCACACCGTTGTAGACGACGGTCGTCTTGCGCCGCAGTCGCGGGGCTGTCTCAAACAGCACATCAGCAGACGCCCGACTGTTGGCGACCACCGACCGTGCGAGCAGCAGCGGAAGGCCCAGCGCCGTGCGGATGACGCGCGGCACGGAACTCGCCGCCCCCTCCGCCTCGTGCACGTGCACCATGACCGGCACGCGAAGAATCCACGCCGCGATGACCCACAGCGGGATCGTGACGGTGTTGACGTAGACCACGTCGGGTCGTTCATGACGAATGCGGCGCAGGAGTCTCACGACATCGCGCAGAATCAGCAGGGGAAGGGACAGCAGGCCGCGCGGGCGAAGAAGCGATTTGCGCAGCACGAGAAATGGTTCGATTCGCGTCTCCGCGCCTGTCACCCGTTCGAGAAGCGGCCCGTCCTCGGGCAGATGGAGCGAAACGTGGCAGCCCGCTGACCGCAGCCCTGCGATCGACTCGGCGACCTGCAGGTCCGAGCCGTACACGTCCGCGGACGGGTGAGCGATCAGGACGCGCGTCCCGTTCATGGCCATCGGCGCGGCTGCCGCCAACGCCGGTCAGCCCGCCTTGGGCATGACGGATTCATCCGCCACCGCGTCCGGAGACCAACTGACGGAGGCCGCCTTCGGAGCGTCGCCGGTCGCCGGGGGCGCCACGACGATGCCGTTGCGACGCCCGGTCGGACGGACCCCGCGCGGGCCGCGACGCAGCTCGCGCGAGGCGAGACGGCGGCACAGGGCCTCGTACTTGTCGGCGACGTCGTCCCAGTCGTACCGGCGGGCGGCGACCTGCGACGCGAGTCCGCGGGCGATCGTCTCGCTCGGGCGCGCCTCGGCGCGCTCGATCTCGGCCCGGACGCCCTCGGCGTCGCGGAAGTAACGGCCGGTGCCGGTGAGCACCTCACGGTTGAAGACCACGTCGAGAGCGATGGTCGGCGCCGCCGAACCCATCGCACGCAACAGCGAGGGGTTCGTGCCGCCGACCGAGTGGCCGTGCAGGTACGTCGCGCTGTTCGCGTACAGCTCGTCGAGCAGGTCCTGGTCCCACACGCCGCCGAGGAAGCGGACGCGGTCGTCGGCCAGTTCGTGCAGGCGGCGGGTGTACTCGTCGGCGTACGGCGCGGAACCGACGACGACGAGCGGCTTCGTCGCCGAACTGCGGCGGTACCCCTCGACGATCGTGTGCACGTGGTTCTCGGGCTCGAAGCGTGCGACGACGAGGTGGTAGCCGCGGCGGCTCAGGCCGTACTCGAGAATGCGCTCACGTCCGGCGTCGACCAGCAGCGGTGCGCCGTAGGCGATCTGCTCGGTGTCGGCGCCGAACTCGTCGCGGTAGTAGTCGGCGATGCCCTGCGCGTCGGCGATCAACGCGTCGGACCACTTGACCGCCAGCGACTCGGCGTTGCGGTAGTAGGCGCGACCCGCGCCCTGCCACTTGGAACGGCGCCACTCGAGACCGTCGACGTGGGTGGCGACGGGGATGCGGCGGGCACGCAGCAGCGGCAGGAAGGGTGAGTTCGCGGCGTTGAAGACGATCGCGGCGTCGGCCGGGCGCAGCATCTGGTGCAGCACAGACAGCGCCGTGTGGCTCAGGGTCTCGAGCGACTTCTTGCGGACGGCGGGCAGGTGCACCAACTGCATGCCCTCGTACTCGGTCGGGCGGTCCTCGCCGTCGGCCGTGCGGCAGTAGACGACGACCTCGTGCCCCGCCTTGACGAGCCGCCTGCCGACCTCGTCGACGCAGGTCTCGAAGCCGCCGTACCGAGCCGGAACGCCTCGAGTACCCACCAGTGCGATCTTCACGTGAATTCCCCCGAATTCCTTACGATGTGCGCCTGCCCCCGCAGGCCGTCGTGCTGCGCTCTCCGCTGTGTCAGAAAGCGCCTTCGGCGCGGACGACCGCGCGCATCGTCTTCCAGAGCACGACGAGATCCAGTGACAGCGACCAGTACTCGACGTAGCGCAGGTCGAGCCGGATCGACTCCTCCCACGACAGGTTGCTGCGTCCGCTGATCTGCCAGAGGCCGGTCATGCCGGGCTTGACGAGCAGCCGCCGGCGGGCGTCGTTGTGGTAGCGCTCGACCTCGGACGGCAGCGGCGGGCGCGGCCCGACCAGCGACATCGAGCCGGTGAGCACGTTGATCAGCTGCGGCAGCTCGTCGAGCGACACCCGGCGCAGCAGCCGGCCGACCCGGGTGACGCGCGGATCCTGCTTCATCTTGAACAGCACGCCGTTGCCGTCGTCCGCCCCCACGAGATCGGCCAGCCGCGCCTCGGCGTCGACGACCATGGTGCGGAACTTCCACATGGTGAACTCGCGGCCGTTGCGACCCACCCGGGTCTGCCGGAAGAACGCCGGCCCCCGGCTCGTGGTGCGGATGACGAGCGCGATGCCCATCAGCAGCGGGCTGAGCAGCGTGAGCGCCAGCGCGGCGACGGCGCGGTCGAAGGCGCCCTTCACGACCCGGCCGAAGCCGGTGAAGCGCGGCTCGTCGATGTGCAGCAGCGGCAGGCCGGCGGCCGGCTGCACGTGCATGCGGCGTCCGCCGAGCTCGGCGAGACCGGGCGACACGGCCAGGTTGGCGCGTGTGCCCTCGAGGCTCCACGCGATCCTGCGCAGGTGGCCCGCGCCGACGGCCCCGGACAGGACGGCCACGGTGGGCGCGTCGAACGCGCGCACCACGTCGGCGATGTCGTCGACGGGACCGAAGTTGCCGACGCCCAGGTCGTCGAGCTGCGCGGCCGAGCGCTGCGCGACCGGCCCGACGGGGCAGGCGCCGACGACCTCGAGCCCGGCGTACCGCTCGCGGCGCAGCAGCATCGCGAAATCGGCGATCGCGTCGGCGCTGCCGACGGCGATGACCGGCGTCAGCGAATTGCCGCGCGTGCGCCGGCGGTGCAGCACCTTGCGGGCGGCGTACCGGCCGACGGCGACCATCGCCAGCGTGAGCGCCAGCGCCGGCACGACGACACCGCGGGTGAGGTTCACCCCCGTGAGGTAGGTGCCGAAGACGGTGGCCACGGTGACGTAGAGGAAGGCGCGGAAGATGCGCGCGAACTCGTCGTTGCCGGCGCCGACGAAACGACGCTCGTACCCGCCGTTGCCGACGGTGGCGACCAGCCACGCGATCGGCAGCAGCACGCCGAAGACGAGATCGGCGCGCCCCGTCGCGGTGCCGTTGAACAGGAACGCCAGCTGCACGGCGCCGAGGCCGACCAGCAGGTCCAGACCTGCGAGCACGAGCGGGTAGAGGTCGCGACGTGGCGTGTGCGGGCCCGACGACAGTTCGAAGGGCAGCGGCGCCGGCGGCGCAACGGGCGCCGACGGACGTGCGTCGGGTTCGGTCAGTGCCGAGGTGGGGCCGGACGTGGCAGGTACGGCCACGAGCGTGGTGTCACGCTGCACGCGCACGGGCGCGCCGGTCTCCCCCACGGCAGCCGAACGGCTACCAGAAATCATGTGAATCCCCCGATTCACGCCGAGAAGTGGCTCCCCAACCCGGTCATCGGCCCCCCAGCCGACGATCAACTCGACGTCCCCCTGTTATATCGAGGTTTGGCGCCGCAGCCAAACCGGGATCGCGGAAAGGCTGCGACACGCCGAGTTCGCGGGACGTTCGTCCTGCCGTGACGCGCCCGACCCCGCCTTTCCGTGACACGCGGTTCGGCGCGACGCGAAGTGAAATGGCTGCTAAGTTCGGCTGACGGCGCGGAGCCACCACACGCCGGGGGGAACGGAGTGTCAGTAGGCCCCGCGCCGCCATCGGGTCGCCCGGAGGCGATGCCGAGGACGTGCGTCTGGTGCGACGCCGCCCTCTGCGGCAGCCCACGCGCCGTCACGGCGCCCGAAACGCCACGCGCAGGCAATACCTGACGGCTCCGGCACTCGGGCGCCGTCGCCGCGTGTCACGAAATCCCCCGATCTCACCTTCGCTCATTGAACCAAAATCGCGCATCGTGACGCCAGGGACCGCGAGGTCCCCGTCCGTACGCTCGCAAGCGGTCCCGGGTCACGCCCGCCGGTGGAAGCTCCACGCGTCGACGACCATCGCCTCGAGGTCACGTTCGGGTCGCCAGCCCAGCAGGTCGGCCGCCTTGTCGTTCGCGGCCACGAGCACCGGCGGGTCGCCCGCGCGACGCGGGCCCTCCTCCACCGGCACGGGCGTCCCCGTGACGCTGCCGATGGTTTCGAGCACCTGCCGGACGGAGTACCCGGTGCCCGATCCCAGGTTCACGATCTCGTGGCGGCCGGGCGCGCCCGCCGAGAGCGCACGCACGTGGGCGTCCGCGAGGTCGACGACGTGGATGTAGTCGCGCACGCAGGTGCCGTCGTCGGTCGGGTAGTCGGTGCCGAACAGCTTCATCGGCGGCGCACCGTCGCCCGACAGCGCCTTCAGCGCGTTGGGGATCAGGTGCGTCTCGGTGTCGTGGCGCTCGCCGTACCAGTCGCCCGAGGCCGTCTCGTACGCGCCGGCGACGTTGAAGTAGCGCAGGCTGATCGCCGCCAGGTCGTAGGCCTGCGCGTAGTCGGTGAGCGCGAGGTCGATGGCCAGCTTGCTGGCGCCGTACGGGTTGCCGGGACGGGCGGGGGCGTCCTCGCGGATCGGCTGCTGCTCGGGCACGCCGTAGGTGGCCGCACTCGAGGAGAACACGATGCGACCGACGCCGTGTGCCCGCAGCGACTCGAGCAGCGCCACGGTGCCCACCACGTTGTTGCGCCAGTACGCGGCGGGCTGGGTGACCGACTCGCCGACCAGCGACTTGGCGGCGAAGTGGATCACCGCGTCGATGTTCCAGTCGCCGAGCACCGGGTCGAGCGCCGCGATGGACAGCTCGTGGAAGGCCGCTCCCGGCGGCACCGCGTCGGCGTGGCCGGTGGAGAGATCGTCGACGACGACCACCTCGTGCCCGTCCGCCAACAACCTCGCCGATACGGCGCTGCCGATGTACCCCGCGCCGCCGGTGACCAGAACACGCATGAGCGGCGACGCTACCCGACGGCGTGAACCGGCCGGGGCGTCCGCACGGCGTCGTCCGGTACGCAAGGATCGTCACGTGACACACGACGCACCGCCCGCCCCCGTCGTACCCGACATCGCCGACGGCGAGCTCGGCTGGACCGACCGCAACGACGACGCGCAGCTGCGCGCGGACGTGCGCCGGGTGGGCACCCTGCTGGGTGAATCACTGGTGCGGCAGCAGGGTCAGGACGCCCTCGATCTCGTCGAGCAGGTCCGTGCGCTCACCAAGCGCAGCAAGAGCGGTGACCGCACCGCCACCGACGAGGTGCGCGCGCTGCTCGCGCAGCAGCCGATCGCCACGGCCATCGTGCTCGTGCGGGCGTTCGCGGCCTACTTCCACCTCGCCAACATCAGCGAGCAGGTGCACCGCGTCCGCGGCCTGCGCGACCGTCCCGACGACGAGGGCTGGCTGTCGCGCGCGGTCGCCGACGTCGCGGCGGACAAGGGTGCCTCCGGTTTGCGCGACGCGCTCACCGGCCTGGCCGTCCGCCCGGTCTTCACCGCGCACCCGACCGAGGCCAGCCGCAGGTCGATCCTCACCAAGCTGCGCCGGATCGCCGACGTGCTGGGCGACGAGACCGAATCGGGGAGCGCGCGCCGGGCCCGGCAGGACCGCACGCTCGCCGAGCTGGTCGACCTGGTGTGGCAGACGGACGAGCTGCGGCAGAACCGTCCGACGCCGGCGGACGAGGCGCGCAACGTCGTCTACTACCTGCAGGACCTCGCCGCAGACACGCTGCCCGACCTCGCCGCCGACCTCGCCGCCGAGACCCGCCGGCACGGTGTCGAGCTGCCCGCCGACGCCCAACCCCTGTCGTTCGGCACGTGGATCGGTGGCGACCGCGACGGCAACCCGAACGTCACCGCCGCGGTGACGCGCGAGGTGCTGCGCATGCAGCACCACATCGCCGCGCGCACCGTCGACCAGGCGCTCGACGCGCTCATCGCCGAGCTGTCGTCGTCGACCGCGGTCGTCGCGGCGTCGCCCGAGCTGCTGGCCTCGACCGAGGCCGACCTCGGCGTGCTCGACATCGACCCGCGCCTCGTCACGCTCAACACGACCGAGCCGTACCGCCTGAAACTGACGTGCATCAAGGCCAAGATCGCCAACACCCGCCGCCGGGTCGACGACGAGCTGCCGCACCGGCCCGGGCACGATTATCTCGGATCTGCGCAATTGCTGGCCGAGCTCGCGTTGATCGGTGCCTCGTTGCGCGCCAACGCGGGTGGTCTCATCGCTGACGGGTTGCTCGCCCGGGTCGAGCGCATGGTGTCGGTCTTCGGCCTGCACCTGGCGACGATGGACGTCCGCGAGCACGCCGACGCGCATCACCACGCCGTCGGCCAGCTCGTCGACCGCCTGGTCGAGGAGACGTGGCTGTACGCCGACGTCCCGCGCGACTACCGGATGCGCCTGCTGTCGCGCGAGCTGCGCTCACGGCGTCCGCTCGCACCCACCCCGCCGCCGCTCGACGAGGCGGGCGCGAAGACGTTCGCGGTGTTCACGGAGATCCGCCGTGCCCTCGACACCTACGGCGACGGAGTCGTCGAGAGCTACATCGTCTCGATGACCCGCGGCGCCGACGACGTGCTCGCGCCGGTGGTGCTCGCGCGCGAGGCCGGCCTGCTCGACGTGCACGGCGCGGTCGGCGGCGAGGACCCGTCCCGCACCCCCTTCGCACGCATCGGCTTCGTGCCCCTGCTCGAGACCGTCGACGAACTGCGCAAGGCCGGCGAGGTGCTCGACGACCTGCTGTCCGACCCGACCTACCGCCTGATCGTCTCGCTGCGCGGCGACGTCCAGGAGGTCATGCTCGGCTACTCCGACTCGAACAAGCAGGCGGGCATCGCGACGTCCCAGTGGGAGATCCACCGCGCCCAGCGCACGCTG
This sequence comes from Jatrophihabitans fulvus, assembly GCF_054781375.1. Taxonomy (NCBI): domain Bacteria; kingdom Bacillati; phylum Actinomycetota; class Actinomycetes; order Jatrophihabitantales; family Jatrophihabitantaceae; genus Jatrophihabitans; species Jatrophihabitans fulvus. The sequence continues at coordinate 86,644 of NZ_BAAGUN010000001.1, read as the reverse complement.
CGCGACGTCGCCGCCCGGCACGGGGTGCGACTGCGGCTGTTCCACGGCCGGGGCGGCACCGTCGGCCGCGGCGGCGGCCCCACCTACGACTCGATCCTGGCGCAGCCCTACGGCGTGCTCGACGGCGAGATCAAGTTCACCGAGCAGGGCGAGGTCATCTCCGACAAGTACGGCCTGCCCGAGCTCGCCCGCGAGAACCTCGAACTCACGCTCGGGGCGACGCTGCGCGCGTCGGTGCTGCACCGCTCGCCGCGCCAGCCGATGGCGCAGCTGCAGCAGTGGGACGAGTGCATGACGCTCGTCAGCGACGCCGCGTACGAGGCGTACCGCGGCTTCGTCGACGACCCCGACCTCGCCGAGTACTTCGTCGTGGCCACCCCCGTCGAGCAGCTCGGGCTGCTCAACATCGGGTCCCGTCCGGCGAAGCGGCCGTCGTCCGGGGCGGGGCTCGAGGGGCTGCGGGCGATCCCGTGGGTCTTCGGCTGGACGCAATCGCGGCAGATCGTCCCCGGCTGGTTCGGCGTCGGCACGGGCCTGGCCGCAGCGCGGGCGGCCGGCCTCGGCGACGTGCTCACCGAGATGCACCAGGGGTGGCACTTCTTCCGCACCTTCGTGTCGAACGTCGAGATGACGCTGGCCAAGACCGACCTCGAGATCGCGTCGCACTACGTCGACGCGCTCGTGCCGTCGCAGCTGCGTCACGTCTTCGACACCGTCCGCGAGGAACACGAGCGCACGGTCGCCGAGGTCCTCCGGGTCACCGGCGAGCGGCAGCTGCTCGACGACTCCCCCGTGCTGCAACGCACGCTCGCCGTGCGCGACGCCTACCTGGACCCGATCTCCTACCTGCAGGTCGACCTGCTGGCCCGGGTGCGCGAGGCGTCCGAGGACGGGGGCGAGGTGTCCCCCGAGCTGCGGCGCGCCCTGCTGCTCACCATCAACGGCGTGGCGGCGGGGCTGCGGAACACCGGCTGACACCTTCTCGATCGGATCGGTAGGATTTACCGGATCGGGAACAAAGCCCGGTTCGTCCGGTGCTGTGCCACCGGACCCTTTTCCGCCGATCCGATCGAGGACCGCTCGTGAGTTCCGACGCCGTCGAGCGGACGGACAATCCGTCCGCCCTGCGCTCGTTCGTCAAGACCGTCAACCGCGTGCCCTTCTGGGGCCAGACCCTGCTGGGCCTGCTGGTGGGTGCCCTGCTGGGTCTCGTCGCCCGGCAGTGGGACGTCGCCTGGCTCGAGGAGACGCTGACCCAGATCGGGTCGGTGTTCGTGAGCCTGCTGCGCACCGCGGTCGTGCCTCTGGTGGTCACCGCGCTCATCGTGTCGGTGTCCCGGCTCGGGCAGGTGGCCAACGCCGCGCGGCTCGCCGCCCGCACGATCATGTGGTTCGCCGTCACCGCGTTGATCGCCGTCGTGATCGGCGGTGCGATCGGGCTGATCACGCAACCCGGCCGGCACACCGGGCTGTCGACCTCGGGCGCGACGGCGCCGGGGACCACCGGTTCGTGGACCGACTTCCTCACCGGGCTGGTGCCGACCAATGTGCTCGGCCTCGAGGCGTCGACCTCGACCGAGGGCGGCGTGACGACCACCGACCTGTCGTTCAACGTGTTGCAGCTCGTCGTCATCGGCATCGCCCTCGGGGCGGCCGCCCTCGCCGTCGGCGAGAAGGCCAGACCCTTCCTCGGCTTCGTCGAGTCGACGCTCGAGATCGTCCAGAAGGCGCTGTGGTGGGTGATCCGGCTCGCCCCGATCGGCACCGCCGGCCTGATCGGCAAGTCGGTGGCCACCTACGGCTGGGACCTGCTGCGCCCGCTCGCGCTGTTCACCGCGGACATCTACATCGGCTGCGCGCTCGTGCTCTTCGGCGTGTACCCGCTGCTGCTGCGCCTGCACGGCCTGAGCCCGATGCGGTTCCTCTCGGGCGCCTGGCCCGCGATCACGCTGGGCTTCGTGTCCCGCTCGTCCATCGGCACGCTGCCGGTCACGCAGGAGGTCACGACCCGCAACCTCGGCGTGCCGCAGGAGTACGCGTCCTTCGCCGTCCCGCTCGGCGCCACCACCAAGATGGACGGCTGCGCGGCGATCTACCCCGCGATCTCGGCGATCTTCGTCGCCGAGGTGTTCGGCGTGGACCTGTCGTTCACCGACTACGTGCTCATCGCGTTCGTGTCCGTGGTCGGGTCCGCCGCCACCGCCGGGCTCACCGGAGCGCTCGTCATGCTCACGCTGACGCTGTCGACCTTGGGCCTCCCCCTCGAGGGCGCCGGGCTGCTGCTGGCCATCGACCCGATCCTCGACATGGTGCGCACGGCCACCAACGTCGCGGGACAGGCACTGGTGCCGGTCATCGTCTCGGCGCGCGAGGGCATCCTCGACCGGGTGCGCTACGACGCCAGACGTTCGGACGTGCTCGGCGAGGGCCGCGCGCGGCTCGAGGAGAGGGAGCTGCAGCCGGCCTAGAGCTCGACGTCCTGATCGGCCGGGGTGGTCGCGTACTTCGCGATCGCCCCGGCCATCAACGTCTGCGCCTGCTCGCCCACCAGCAACGGTCCGACGAGTTCCGCCTCCCGGGCCAGGCCCTCGTCCAGCGGCAGGGCGAGGCCGTCCAGGATCGCCCGCTTCGCGGCGGCCAGCGCGCCCGCCGGGCGGGCGGCGATCGGGGCGAGCCAGGCCAGCACGCCGTCGAGGAAGGGGCCGTCGGCGACGTGGTGCTCGGCGAGCCCGACGGTGACCGCCTCGTCGCCGCGGACGGTGCGTCCGCTCAGGATCAGCTCGGCGGCCCGGCCCGGACCCACCAACCGCGGCAGCCGCTGCGTGCCGCCGCCGCCGGGGATGAGACCCAGGGGCACCTCGACGAACGACAGCGCCGCGTCCGGGCCGACGACCCGCATCGTGCAGGCCAGGGTCATCTCGAGGCCGCCGCCTCCGGCCCGTCCGTCGATCGCGGCCACGACGATCTGCGGCATCGACTCGAACAGGGTCAGGGTGGCGGGCCAGGCCGCCAGGTCGCCGTCGACCGGCTCGCCGCGGCCCAGCTTCACCAGGTCCTCGAGGTCGCCGTGCAGCACGAACCAGCCCGGCACGTCGCTCGCGATCACCAGCGCGGTGGCGGAGTCGTCGGCCGCGACCTTCTCGACGAGCCCGTGCAGCTCCGTCATCGCCGCGAACGTCATCGAGTTGCGCGGCGGGTGGTGGAACGTGCAGACGACGATGGGCCCGTGCCGGTCGACCCGCCAGTGAGACATGGCGTGATTGTGGATGTCGTCTCCAGTTTGTGTCCAGGGGCACGGCCATTCTGTCGTGCCGCGGGCACAAGTCACGCCACTCGCGGACTCTTACTTGAGTATCTGTCTTGTTACTCCTAGGGTCCCGTCGCATGACGGTCGACGCGTCCTTCGGTGGACGTCCTGTGGTGGTCACCGGCGGATGCTCCGGCATCGGCCTCGCGTGCGCGCAGCGGTTCCGCGCCTCCGGCGCCGACGTGCACGTGCTCGACCGCAACCATCCGGACGACCCCGTCGACGTGACGGACGAGGCCGCGGTGCAGCGCTTCTTCGGCGCCCTGCCGCAGCCGCCCGCGGTGCTGGTGAACGCGGCCGGCATCGGCCTCGGGGCGCACCTGCTCGAACTCGACCTCGCGACGTGGCGCACGGTGTTCTACGTCAATCTCGACGGTGCCCTGCTCTGCCTTCAGGCCGCCGCGCGGCGGATGGCGGACGCCGGCGGCGGGGTGATCGTCAACATCACCTCGGTCAACGAGCAGATGCCGATGCGCACCCACGCGGCGTACGCCTCGTCCAAGGCCGCGCTGGGCATGCTGACCAAGGTGGCGGCGCTCGACCTGGCGGCGTCCGGCATCCGCGTCGTCGCCGTCGCGCCCGGCGTCGTCGACACCCCGCTGGTCGCCGAGACGATGGCCATCCCCGAGATCCGGGCGGCCCTGCAGGAGCGCACGCCCTTCGGCGACGCGGTCGGCAGCACCGAGCACGTGGCCGCCCTGGTCGCCTTCCTCGCCTCGTCGGACGCCGGCTGGATCACCGGCGTCACGGTGCCCGTCGACGGAGGCCAGCTGCTGACCCACTTCCCCGACATGGCGGCGATCGCCGAGGGAGCGGCACGGTGACGACCGCGATCGCCCTGGTGGCGACGTCCGGCCCCTTCCCCGACGTGCCCGGGGACGCACGGGTGGTCGCGCACGACCCGTCCCTGCTCGCCGGTCTCGCCCACGGGGACGCCACGGACGAGGCGCCTGCCTACACGCACCTGGTCGAGTTCACCTGGACGTCGGCCGACGACCCCGTGATCGCGGCACTGCGCGACGCCGAGGGCGTCGACCACGCCCGCTCGACGGTGGTCGCGGGCGACGAGTTCGTCGTCGTCCCCGGCGACGAGACCATCGTGCTCGCGATGGGGTTGACCCGCCGCGACGACCTCACCCGCGACGCGTTCGTCGAGCACTGGAGCACCACGCACGCCGACCTCGGTCGTGCCGTGCCCGGGTCCGAGGGGTACCGCCAGCTGCATCGCGACGACGCCCGCACCGCGACGGCGCGCGAGGCCCTCGGCTTCGGCGGCCCGGAGTTCGACGGCATCGCGCGCGCCTGCTACTCGTCCATCGAGCGGTTCGAGGCCATCCTCGCCGACCCCTCGATCAGCGGCCCCCTGCTCGAGGACGAGAAGCGGTTCATCGACCACTCACGCGCCGCGATGGTGATCGGGACGGTGGACTAGGCCCGTTCGAAGCACGCGGCCAGCGCGTCCTGCCACGGCCGCGGGGCGGTGAGGCCGGCCGCCGTCCACGACGCCGTCGACAGCACCGACCACGCCGGGCGCGGGGCCGGCCGCGGGAACGACGCGGTGTCGGTGGGCCGTACCCGGTCGGGGTCGGCGCCGGCGAGCCGGAAGACCTCGCGGGCGAGGTCGCACCACGACGCCTGCCCGCCGTTGACGTAGTGCAGCGTGCCGCCCGGGACGTCCGACCGGCCCAACTCGACGAGGCCCGCGGCGAGGTCGCGCGCCCAGGTGGGGCTGCCGATCTGGTCGGCGACCACGTCGACGGTGTCGCGCTCGCGTTCGAGCCGGCGCATCGTGTCGACGAAGTTGGGTCCGGGCCCGCCGTACACCCAGGCGGTGCGGACGACGTGCGACCGGTCGGGCAGCAGCGCCCGCACCCGGATCTCGCCGGCCAGCTTGGTCCGGCCGTAGGCCGTCCGCGGGCCGGGCAGGTCGGTCGGCTCGTAGGGCAAGGACGCGTCGCCGGCGAAGACGTAGTCGGTGGAGACGTGCAGCAGGCGTCCGCCCGTGCGCTCGACGGCCGCCGCAAGCGCCCGCGGACCCTCGTCGTTCACGGCGGCGGCGGTCCGCTCGTCGGTCTCGGCGGCGTCGACCGCCGTGTAGGCGGCGGCGTTGAGGACGACGTCCGGGCGCACGTCGTCGACGACCCGGGTGACGTCGGCCTCGACGGTGATGTCCAGGTCGTGCTGCGACACCGCGACCACCTCGTCGCCCGCGTCCACGAGCAGGTCCGCGGCGTGGGTGGCGAGCTGACCACCCGCGCCGGTGACGAGCCAGCGCATCAGAGGTCCTCGAACCGCGGCGCGGCGGCGTCCTTGGCCGACACCATCGCCGGGTCGGACGGGTCGGGCTCGATGGGCCACGCGATGCCGAGCGCGGGATCGAGCGGGGTGACGGCCACGCCGGCCATGCCCGGTCGCCACTCGGCACCGAAGCAGTAGAGGTACTCGCTGCCCGGGTCGCCGAGCGCCTGGAAGCCGTTGCACACCCCGGACGGGACGAACACCTGCTCACCGACCTCGAGGGTGAGGGTGACGACGGCGCCATGGGTGGGCGAGCCGGGACGCGCGTCGAGCCAGGCGCCGAAGACGGCGCCCGACGCCGGTCCGATGAGCTTGTCGGCGGCCTCGCCGTGCAACCCGCGGACGGCACCACGCTTCGTCCAGGTGAGGTTCACCTGTTCCCAGCGGGCCGGCACGGGCACGCCCAGCTCGGCGTAACCGCTGGTGCGGAACATCTCGCGCACGGTGCCGCGGTCGTCGGTCACCGTTTTTGCGCGAATGTGCAGTAATCCGTCGATCGCGGTCGGGGAGACGGACGGGTCGGTCACGCTCACGGCCGTTGCTCCTCGAGATACCGGGCGGCCGTCCGCCGCAGGTACTGGGCGTAGTTCGACTTGCCCATGGTGTCGCCGAGTTCGACGGCGCGTTCGGGGGTGATGAAGCCGCGACGCATCGCGACCTCCTCGAGGCACGCGATGGTGATGCCCTGGCGGTGCTGCAGCACCTGCACGAACTGCGCGGCCTCGAGCAGAGCGTCCTGGGTTCCGGTGTCGAGCCAGGCGGCGCCGCGGCCGAGGTCGACGAGGCGGGCCTGCCCGCGCTCGATGTAGACCCGGTTGAGGTCGGTGATCTCGAGCTCGCCACGCGGCGAGGGCTCGAGGTCGCGCGCGATGTCGACGACCTGGCCGTCGTAGACGTACAGGCCGGTGACGGCGAGGTCCGAGCGTGGGTTCTCGGGTTTCTCCTCGATGTCGACGAGGCGGCCCTCGGCGTCGACGGTGGCCACGCCGTAGCGCTGCGGATCGCCGACGCGGTACCCGAACAGGGTGCAGCCGCCGTCGCGCTCGACGCCGGCGACGGAGTCGACGAGGGTGCCGCCCATGCCGTGGCCGTAGAAAATGTTGTCGCCGAGCACCAGCGTCGCGCCCTCGCCCGGGGCGAGGAAGTCGTGCTCGGCGGCGATCAGGAACGCCTGCGCCAGCCCGTCCGGCGACGGCTGCTGCGCGAACCGCAGCTGCACGCCCCATCGGCTGCCGTCACCGAGCAGGCGGACGAACTGGTCCTGGTCCTGGGGCGTGGTGATCACGAGGATGTCGCGGATGCCGGCCAGCATCAGCACCGAGATCGGGTAGTAGATCATCGGCTTGTCGTAGACCGGCAGCAACTGCTTGCTCACCGAGTGCGTCAGCGGGTGCAGCCGGGTACCCGACCCGCCGGCGAGGACGATCCCCTTCACTGCCCCACCTCGGCGTAGCGGTTCTCGGTGGCGTCCTTGGCCGCCTGCCACCACTCGCGGTGCGCGTCGTACCACTCGATCGTGCGGGCCAGGCCCGACTCGAGATCGCCGTACGTCGGGCGCCAGCCGAGCTCGTCGCGCAGCTTGGACGCGTCGATCGCGTAACGCAGGTCGTGACCGGCGCGGTCGGTGACGTGGTCGAAGGCGTCCTCCGGCCGACCCATCAGACGCAGGATCGTGCGCAGCACGGTGAGGTTGTCGCTCTCGCCGTCGGCACCGATCAGATAGGTCTCGCCGATGCGGCCGCGTTCGACGATCGTCCAGACGGCGGCGTTGTGGTCGTCGACGTGGATCCAGTCGCGGACGTTCTCCCCCGCGCCGTACAGCTTCGGGCGGCGGCCCGACAGCACGTTGGTGATCTGGCGCGGGATGAACTTCTCGATGTGCTGGTACGGCCCGTAGTTGTTCGAGCAGTTCGAGATCGTCGCCTGCACCCCGAACGAGCGCACCCACGCCCGCACCAGCAGATCGGAGCCCGCCTTCGTCGCACTGTAGGGGCTCGAGGGGTTGTACGGGGTGTCGGGTGTGAACTTGGCGGGGTCGTCGAGCTCGAGGTCGCCGTACACCTCGTCGGTCGAGATGTGGTGGTACCGCACCCCGTGCCGGCGCACCGCCTCCAGCAGCGTGAAGGTGCCCAGCAGGTTCGTCGTCACGAACGGCGACGGGTCCCGCAGCGAGTTGTCGTTGTGCGACTCGGCCGCGAAGTGCACCACGAGATCCGCGGCGGCCACGAGCTCGTCGACCAGCCCCGCGTCGCTGATGTCACCCACGACCAGGCGGGCCCGCTCGGCACCGTCCGCCCCGGCCAGGCTGTCGGGATTGGCCGCGTACGTCATCGCGTCCAGCACCGTCACCTCGACGTCCGGACGGGTCGCCAAGGTCGAGCGGACGAAGTTCACGCCGATGAAGCCCATGCCCCCGGTCACCAGTACGTTCACGCACCGGAGGGTATACGCGGCGCCGCGTCCACCCGGATCGAGCGCGGCGACCTGCCGCCACCGCGATGTCCGAAACCCGCCAGCCCGTGTCGGACCCGCGGCGCAGACTGGGCACGTGATCCCCGACGACGACACCTGCTACCGGGCGGTGCGCTCCCGCGACGCGCGCTTCGACGGGTGGTTCTACACGGCCGTTCGCACGACGGGCATCTACTGCCGGCCGTCGTGCCCGGCCATCACGCCGCAGCGGCGCAACGTCGAATTCCTGCCCAGCGCGGCGGCCGCGCAGCGCGAGGGGTTCCGGGCGTGCAAGCGGTGCCGTCCGGACGCGTCCCCGGGCTCGCCCGAGTGGCACGTGCGCGGCGACGTCGCCGGGCGGGCGCTGCGCCTCATCGGCGACGGCGTGATCGACCGCGAGGGTGTGCCCGGCCTGGCTCGTCGGCTGGGCTACTCCGCACGGCAGGTGCACCGCACGCTGCTCGCCGAGGTGGGCGCCGGCCCGCTCGCGCTGGCCCGCGCCCAGCGGGCCCAGACGGCGCGCGTGCTGCTCGAGACCACCCGGCTGCCCGTCGCCGACCTGGCCTTCGCGTCCGGCTTCTCCTCGGTGCGGCAGTTCAACGACACCGTGCGCGAGGTCTTCGCGGTGACCCCGAGCGAGTTGCGCGCGGCGGCCCGTGACCGGGTGGTCGAGGCGCAGGGACCGCTGGTGCTGCGGTTGCCGTACCGCGAGCCGATGGCCGCCGCCGAGGTGCTCGACTTCCTGGGCGCCCACGCCGTGCCCGGTCTCGAGCAGTACCACGAGGGCGTGTTCACCAGGGTGGTCCCCGCGGCGCACGGCGCCGCCCTCGTCACCCTCTCCCCCGAACCCGGCGCGATCAGGTGCGAGGTGGGGCTGCGCGACCTTCGTGACCTCGTCGCGGTCGTCGGACGCGTGCGCCACCTGCTCGACCTCGACGCCGATCCCGAAGCCGTCGACGCCGTCCTCGGCGACGACGAGGTGCTCGGGCCGCTGGTGCGCAAGCGTCCGGGGCTGCGGGCGCCGGGCACGGTCGACGCCTTCGAGACCGCGGTACGCACGGTGGTCGGTCAGCAGATCTCGGTCAGCGGGTCACGCACCGTCCTCGGCCGCATCGTCGCCGAGTACGGCGAGCCGGTGGCCGAGGGCTGGCGGGCCTTCCCGACCGCGGCGGCGCTCGCGGCCGCCGACCCGGAACGGCTGCCGATGCCCCGGGCCCGCGGACGGGCCGTGGTCGGCCTGGCCGGTGCGGTCGCCGACGGTGAGGTCGTGCTCGGCCCGGGCGCCGACCGGGACGAGGTGCGCGCACAGCTGCTCGCGCTGCGCGGCATCGGCCCGTGGACCGCCGATTACCTGCTCATGCGCACGACCGCGCACCCGGACGTCCTGCTGGCGTCCGACCTGGTCGTCCGGCGCGCCGCCGACGACCTCGGCGTCGACCTCGCCGACGGCCGCCCGTCCTGGGCGCCGTGGCGCACCTACGCCACCTATCACCTCTGGGCCCATCTCGTCGCCGACCTCTGGAGCGCAGCCCGATGACCGTCCGACACACCCGGATCCCGTCCCCGCTCGGCGAGCTGCTGGCCGTCCGCGACGACGTGGGCATCACGCACCTGTACCTGCCGAGCGGCCGCCATCCCACCGGCGACCCGGCCGGGTCGCAGCGCGACGACATCGCGTTCGAGGATGTCCGCTCGCAACTCGACGAGTACTTCGCCGGCGAGCGCACGCAATTCACGCTGCCGCTGAACGCTCGCGGCACGGCGTTCCAGCGGACGGTCTGGCAGGCGCTCACCCGCATCCCGCACGGCGAGACGCTGAGCTACGGGGCGTTGGCCCAGCAGATCGGCGTGCCGGGAGCCGCCCGCGCCGTCGGCCTCGCGAACGGGCAGAACCCGATCTCGATCGTCGTACCGTGCCACCGCGTCATCGGCGCGAACGGCTCGCTGACCGGATACGGCGGCGGATTGCCTGCCAAGCAGTGGCTGCTCGCCCACGAGGCACAGCGGACGGGGCTGTTCGCGTCGCTGCAGTGACCGATCGCCGCCGGCCCACCCTGCGGTGGGCCGGCGGCGACGACGGCCCCGCCGCGTCCGCCGGGGGAACGGACGCAGCGGGCCCCTCCCACCGGTGCTGCCGCGCCTGGCCGGGGGAACCGGCGCGGCAGCCCGGCGATCAGGCGTCGCGGCGCTTCGCCGCGACGGTGAGCAGGCCTCCGAACAGCAGGGCCAGCAGGCCGGCCAGCAGCAACGCCGCCGACGGGGCGCCGGTCGAGCCCAGCTCCTGCCGGCTCGTCGTCGTCACCGTCCGGTTCGGGTCACCCGTTGCGGGGACGCCGGTCGCCGGCGTACCCGGCTGCGTGGCCGGCGGGTTCGTGACGCCCGGGTTGTCCGACGGCGGGGTGCCCGGGCCGCCGGGCGTCCCGGGGTTCGTCGGGGTCGTCGGCGAGGTCGGGTCCGTGGGATCCGTCGGGTCGCCGGGCGGGGTCGTGGTGTCGCCGTCCGTGCCGCACGTGGCCGACGGCGTGCCGAGCAGGCCGATCGCGTTGCCGCACACCGTCACCGGCACGGTCACCGGGACCTCGACGGTCGAGCCGCCGTCACCGCCACCACCGGTCGGCACCGACGGGTCGCAGGTGGCGGTCGCGTCGCCGACGGCGTTGCCGCAGACGGTGACGGGCGTGGTCACGGGGACCTCGACGGTCGAGTCGCCCCCACCCGATCCCGGCGTCGTGCCGGTCAGGCCGGTGTCGGAGCAGTTCGCAGCGGCGCCGCCGAGCACGCCGGCGGCGTTGCCGCAGGCGGTCACCGGGGCCGTCACCGGCACCGAGACTGCGGTGTCGCCGTCCGAACCACTGCCCGAACCACTGCCCGAACCACTGCCCGAACCACTGCCCGAACCACTGCCGGAACCACCGGTCACACCGGCACCCGAGCAGTCACCGGCCGCGTCGCCGGCCACGCCGACACCGTTGCCGCAGACCGTGACGGGAGCCGTCACCGGCACCGAGACGGCGGTGTCGCCGTCCGAACCGCTGCCCGAGCCGCTGCCGGAACCACTGCCGGAACCACTGCCCGAACCACTGCCGGAACCATCGGTCACACCGGCACCCGAGCAGTCACCGGACGCGTCGCCGGCCACGCCGACACCGTTGCCGCAGACCGTGACGGGAGCCGTCACGGGCACATCGGCCACGCTGCCGGTCGAACCGTCCGACCCACCGGTGGTGCCACCGGTACCCGTGCCGGTGCAGTCACCCGACGCGTCGCCGAGCACGCCCGCACCGTTGCCGCACACCGTCACCGGAGCCGTCACCGGAACCGACACCGCACTGTCACCACTGCCCGCGGACGACCCGCCGGACCCACCGGCCGCGCCGGTGCCCGTGCAGTCACCCGACGCGGTGTCGCCCAGGACGCCGACGCCGTTGCCGCAGACGGTGACCGGTGCGGTCACCGGAACCGAGACCGCACTGTCGCCGCTGCCGGCGGAGGAACCGCCGGTGCCGCCGGCGCCGCTGCAGTCGCCGCTCGCCGTGTCGGACAGCACGCCGATGCCGTTGCCGCACACCGTGACCGGCGCGGTCACCGGGACGGACAGCCCACTGTCGCCGCTGCCGGCGGACGAGCCACCGGCCGGGGCGCCGGATCCCGCGCAGTCGCCGGACGCGTCACCGGCGACGCCGACGCCGTTGCCGCACACGGTCACCGGTGCGGTGACGGGGACGGAGATCGCGCTGTCGCCGCCGGTCGAGGGAGCGGGCGCCGCGGGGGCGTCGCCGCAGCTGCCGGACGCGTCGCCGAGGACGCCGGCGCCGTTGCCGCAGACGGTCACCGGTGCGGTGACGGGCACGTCGACCAGCGAGCCCGAACCCGAGCCGCCGGACGTCGCCGGGGACCCGTCCGTGCTGCTGCCCGACGAGTCACCGCCGACCGAGACGGCATTGCCGCCGACCTGGACGGGCGCGTCGAGCGACACGTGCACCGCGGACGGACCGCTGTCGGCCCGGCCGGTGGTCACCACGCCGTTGCCCTGCACGGTGACGGGGTTGTCGAGGACCTTGATGTCGTTGCCGCCGACCGAGACGGGGACGTTCAGGTCCACGTCGATCAGCGAGCGCTGTGTCACGGGGGCGGGGTCGGCGGGTGCGGTGTCGGCCGACGCGATGCCGGTACCGATCAACCACGTGCCGGCGCCGAAGACTGCGACCTGGAGGCCGCGCCTGAGCCAGACGTTCATGGGTGTTCTCTTCTCGAACTAGGGGGAAGTGGAGCGCGGGGAAGGACCCCGCGGACGTGCACTCACCGCTTCGCGGTCGGTGCGGTCCCCTAGTCGGGAGAGAAGGTCGGGCGCAGCGCGCAGCAGCCGGTCAGCACCGACTCCTCGCGTGCCGGGATCGCGCCGACGCCGGGGGGCGTCACGCGCACACCGGCGATGTCGGCCCACGCCAGGGAGGACGTGCTGCCGCCGGCGGGCGCCGGCGGCGCGTCCGCTCCGGAGGGAAGATCGAACGGACCCGGTACCGGCGTGCCCGGCACGGCCGGGTCGGCGGCCGCGACGGTCGACTGCTGCGCGGTCGTCGCCGACACGGTCGCGGCATCGACTGACGCATCGGTCGACGCGGTGGTCGGTGCGGCATCGGCCACCGTGCCGGACGGGCCGGCCGAGGGAGCGGTCGAGGTGTCGCCGGCAAGCGCGGCGCCGGCGGACACGGCGCGGTCGCGGACGTCGTCGGTGGCGACGGTGTCCCGGTGCGCCGGCGTGACCAGCGCGTCGACCACCGGCTGGACGACCGGGGCGACGGGCGTGGGCGCGACCACGCGGACGATCGGTTCGACGACGGGCCGCAGCACCGGTTCGAGAACGGGGCGGAGTTTCGTGGCGGTCAGCGCCGAGTCGACCGTGCGGACGACCGTCCGGGTCACCTCGCGCACGACCGGCTGCTCGACGACGCGGGTCACCGTCCGCTCGACCGTTCGGGTCACCGTCGTGACCGCCGGCCGCACGACGCGCTTCACCGTCGGCTCGACCACGGTGCGGTCGAGTTCGGGAGCGGTGGAACGGACGGCGCCGCGGACGGTGTCGTCGACGCGGCGGACCACCCGGTCGAGGCCGCGCACGACGTCGCGGACGGCGTCGGCGGGACGCTCGGTGGCGTGCTGGTGGGCCGTGGCGGCCGGGCGCTCGGGAGCCGGACTGTCGGGCGTCCGTGCCGACGCGGACTCGCTGTGCATCGCGAGCAGGAGGATCCAGAAGCCGCCGGCCAGAGCGGCCAACAGCAGCGCGCGCCGCAGCAGGCGGGGCGTGCGGGCAGCGTGCGGCACCGGCGCATCGGCGCCGTGCATCGCAACCGCCACCACCCGAGGCATCCGCCCACCCATCGCCTTCGACGACGCCGGACGCCGCGCGGCACGACTCGTGCCTACGCAGCGTTTCCGCTGGACCCCCGTGACGACGAGGCTAGGCACAGACCGCGAAACGTGCATCTCGGATCGTTTGCGCACTTTCGCGAAATGGACTAGTGATGACGCGTAACAACGGTGAACGGGGGTCACCGCCGAGAGGAGAACCCCCGTGAACCCTGACCTCGCCCGCGAGACCCCCCGTGCCCGGCAGCGCCGGCAGGTACAGAACGACATCCTGGCGATCGCCTGGGAACTGCTCGGTGACGGTGGCGCGGAGGCCGTGTCGGTCGCGGCGGTCGCGGCGCGCCTGGGTCTCACCGCACCCGCCCTCTACCGCTACGTCCGCGACCGCGACGAGATGGTGTCGCGGTTGCGGGCGCGGGCCGCGGACGAGCTCGCCGCCGCGGTGGTCGCCGCGACCGGAACGACGCCCGCGCCGGGCACGGCGGGCGACCCGTCCGGGATCGTCGCCACCGCGATCCGCGACTGGGCGAGGTCGCACCACCACGCCTACCTGTTGCTGTTCGGCCCGGCTCCGGGCGAGCTGCCCATCGCCGTCGCGGCGGCGGAGGCGAGGGCCCTCGACGCGATCGCCCGCGCCGTCGGACGGGACGACCCCGAGCCGTCGGCCCCGCTCCGCGCGCACCGTCCCCGGCCGGGCGACGGACGGACGCCGCGGCCCGCCCGTCCGCCCGTCGAGCCGACGGCGCGGGCACGGTCGCTGTGGACGCGGGTGCACGGCGTGGTGCTGCTCGAGCTCACCGGACACCTGCGGGTGCCGGGCGACCCGGACGCGGTCGCCACCCACCTCGCGCGCGAGGTGGCAGCGCCGACGTAGGCCGGGTCAGCCCGGGTCAGCCGGCGTGGAAGCGGTTCTGCGCCGCCTCGACGCCTTCGGCGAGCACGGCCTCGACGGCGTCGGCGGCACGGTCGACCTCGAAGGCGAGGTCCTTGCGCTCGGCGGCGCTGAAGTCGCGCAGCACGTAGTCGGCGGGGTCCTGCCTCCCGGGCGGGCGTCCGATGCCGAAGCGCACCCGTGCGTACTGCGGCCCGCCCAGCGCGGAGGTGATCGACTTCAGGCCGTTGTGGCCGCCGTCGCCGCCGCCGCGCTTGATGCGCAGCGAGCCGAACGGCACGTCGAGCTCGTCGTGCACGACGACGATGCGCTCGGACGGGATCTTGAAGAACGCGGCGACGGCCTTCACCGGCCCGCCGGACTCGTTCATGTACGAGCGCGGCTCGGCGAGCACGACCGGCAGACCCGCCAGTCGTCCCTCGACGACGTCGGCGCGGCTGCGGTGGGACTTGAACCGGCCGCCGACCCGCTCGGCGAGCAGGTCGACGACCATGAAGCCGGCGTTGTGGCGCGTGCCGGCGTACTTCGGCCCGGGGTTGCCGAGACCGACGACCAGGTACCTGTCGTCGGCCACGGCAGCGGGCGGTGTCGGGGTGGAGCGGGCCTACTCGGACTTCTCGTCCGAGTCGCCGCCCTCGGCGCCGTCGCCGGACTCGCCCTCGGACTCGCCGGACTCGTCCTCGGGGGCGTCCTCGACGATGCCGAGCTCCTCGGCCGCCTCGGCGACCTCGGCCTCGAGCTCGGCCTCGGTCGGCGCCTCGGCGATCGCGAGGATGAGGATCTCGCCGTCGGTGACGAGCGAGGAGCCGGTCGGCAGCTCGACGTCCGCGGCGGTGATCTGCGAGCCGATCGCGAGGCCCTCGATGCTGACCTCGAACTCGGTCGGGATGTTGGTGGCCTCGGCCTCGACGGAGACGGAGGTGTTCTCCTGGTTGAGCAGGCCGCCCGGCGCGACGTCGCCCACGATCGTGATCGGGACGTCGACGGTGACCTTCTCGCCGCGGCGGACGGTCAGCAGGTCGACGTGCTCGAAGTAGTTCTTGATGGGGTGGCGCTGGATCGACTTCGGGATCGCCAGCTGCTCGCCGCCCTCGATCTCGAGGGTCAGCAGCACGTTGGAACCGCCGTTGCGGATGGCGGCGGCGAAGTCACGGGCCGGCAGGGCGACGTGCTTCGGGTCCTCGCCGTGACCGTAGACGACGGCGGGGACGAGCCCGGCCCGGCGGACGCGGCGCGATGCGCCCTTGCCGAACTCGGTGCGGGTCGCGGCGGACAGACGGACCTCGGACACAGCGGTACTCCTCGAACGAAAGACAGACAGACAGATGGGCGTGCGGTGTCGCGGGCGCGGAACGCGCGCCGTCGATCGACACCGCGTCGATCACGGACGCTGTCGGCGGCGGACCACCGGCAGTCCCTCGCCGGGCAACCTCGCCAGAGTACCCAGCCGCCCCGGTGGCTCCCAATCCGGGCTCGGCCCGCGCGCTCACTACGCTGGCGCCGTGCCCCACCGCCCCGCCCGAGACGCCGTCGCCGGCGGGACCACCGTCGCGGTCCGGGTGCCGGCCAAGGTCAACCTGCACCTCGGGGTCGGCCCGCTGCGCGCGGACGGGTTCCACGAACTGGTCAACGTCTTCCACGCCGTCGACCTCGTGGACGAGCTCGACGCCCACCCCGGCGACGGCGTCTCGCTGCGCATCGGCGGCGAGGGTGCCGACCACCTCCCCACCGACGGCGACAACCTCGTCTGCCGCGCCGCGCAGCTGCTGGCCACCACGGCCGGCGTGCCGGCGGACGTCCGCTTCGAGCTGCTTAAGGCCATCCCGGTCGCCGGCGGCATGGCCGGCGGGTCGGCGGACGCCGCGGCCGCCCTCGTCGCCTGCGCGCGGCTGTGGGGCCTCGACCTCGCGGCCGACGAGCTGCACGCCCTCGCCGCGCAGCTCGGCAGCGACGTGCCCTTCGCCCTGCTCGGCGGCACGGCGATCGGCACCGGGCGCGGGGAGCTGTTGCGTCCGGTCCCCACCGCCGCCGACCTGCACTGGGTGTTCGCCCTGGCCGACACGGGCGTGTCAGCCGGGGCGGCCTACGGCGAGCTCGACCGGCTGCGGTCGTCGGGCCTCGCGCCCGAACCGCTCGGCCCCGCCGGTCCGCTGCTCGACGCGCTGGCGGCCGGCGACGTCGACGGCATCGCCGCCCGGCTCGGCAACGACCTCGAACCCGCCGCGCTCAGCCTGGTGCCCCGGCTCGCCGACACCCTGGCCGCGGGCGAGGCCGGGTCGCTCGCCCGGCTCGTGTCGGGGTCGGGCCCGACCTGCGCGTTCCTCTGCGAGGACGCCCGCGCAGCCGCCGCGCTCGCGGCGCACCTGGAGTCCGCCGGCGTGTGCCGCTCGACCCGCACCGCCCGTGGCCCGGTGGGGGGCGTGGCGTGAGCGCACCGCTGAACCTCGTCAACCTCGAGGGCGTCGGCAAGACCTACGGGACGACGGTGGTGCTCGACGCCGTGTCGCTGGGCGTCGGCGCCGGCGAGCGCATCGGCGTGGTGGGGCGCAACGGCGGCGGCAAGTCGACCCTGCTGCGCCTGATCACCGGCGACGAGCAGCCCGACACCGGACGGGTCACCCGCTCCCGCTCCGTCCGCATCGCGACCGTCACCCAGCGCGGCGACCTCGCCGCGGCGAACGTCCGGCAGGCCGTCGTCGGCGACGCCGCCACCCACGAGTGGGCCGGCGACGCCGCGGTGCGCGCGGTGCTCGGCGGCCTCGGCCTGGCGACCGTCGGGCTCGAGGCCGAGGTGGCCCGGCTGTCCGGCGGGGAGCGGCGCCGTGTGGCGTTGGCCGCCGCGCTCGTCAAGGACGCCGACCTGCTCGTGCTCGACGAGCCCACGAACCACCTCGACGTCGAGGGCATCACCTGGCTCGCCGGGCACCTGCGCTCCCGCAAGGGCGCGTTGCTGGTCGTCACGCACGACCGGTGGTTCCTCGACGCGGTCGTCGAGCGGACGTGGGAGGTCGGCGACGCGACCGTCCGCCCGTTCGACGGCGGCTACGCCGCCTACGTGCTCGCCCGGGCCGAGCGGGCCCGGCAGGCCGAGGCGAGCGAGGCGCGCCGCCAGAACCTGCTGCGCAAGGAGCTCGCGTGGCTGCGCCGTGGCGCGCCGGCACGCACGTCCAAACCGAAGTTCCGCATCGAGGCGGCCGAGTCGCTGATCGCCGACGTGCCCGAGCCGCGCAGCGGGGTCGAGCTGAAGGCGCTCGCGCAACGCCGCCTCGGCCGGCAGGTGGTCGACCTCGACGAGGTCACGGTCACCGTCGGGGGCACCCGCACCCTGCTCGACCACGTGACCTGGCACGTCGGCCCCGGCGACCGCATCGGCGTGGTCGGCGTCAACGGCTCGGGCAAGACCCACCTGCTGCGCCTGCTCGCCGGCGAGCTGACGCCCGACTCGGGCACCGTCCGCATCGGCCAGACCGTGCACATCGGCCACCTCACGCAGGAACTCGTCGACCTCCCCCTGGACAAGCGGGTGCTCGAGGCGGTCAGCGAGGTGCGCGAGCGTGCCGAGCTGGGCGGTGTCGAGCAGACGGCGGGGCAGCTCGCCGAGCGGTTCGGGTTCCCGAACGAGCGCCAATGGACACCGGTCTCGGACCTCAGTGGCGGCGAACGGCGACGGTTGCAGCTGCTGCGCCTGCTGCTGGCCCAGCCCAACCTGCTGCTGCTCGACGAGCCGACCAACGACCTCGACACCGACACCCTCGCGGAACTCGAGGACCTGCTCGACGGCTGGGCCGGCTCGCTGGTCGTGGTCAGCCACGACCGGTATCTGCTGGAGCGGGTCTGCGACGTCGTCGTCGCGCTGCTCGGCGACGGGTCGTTGATCATGCTGCCCGGCGGGGTCGAGGAGTACCTGCAGCGCCGGTCCGCGGTCGTGTCGGCACCCACGGCGGCGGACGAGCGGCGCGAGAGGCGGGGCGACACCCGGGCCGCGCGCAAGGAGCTCGCCCGGCTCGAGCGGCGGGTCGAGACCCTGCAGCGCAAGGAGACGACCCTGCACGCCGCGCTGGCCGAGAACGCCACCGACTACGCGAAGGTGGCCGAACTCGACGCCCAGCTGCGCGAGGTCGTCGGCGAGCGGGAGACCACCGAGCTGCAGTGGCTCGAGCTCGCCGACGAGCTCGGCTGAGACCTACTTCTTCGGCTCCGGCGCGTCGGCGGCGGTGCTGTCGTCGAGCTCGGGGACGTTCGGCGTCGTGCCCGACAGCGTCGCGAGCATCTGGCGGACGTTCGACAGCTGCGCGTTGATCGCGTTGCGTCGCTGCACGGCGGCGGCGAGCTCCCGGTCGGACTCGTCGCGGATGCGGTCGGCCCGCGCGGTGGCCTCGGCGATGATCTGCTCGGCGCGCTGCTCGGACTCCGCCTGCAGCTGCGCCGCCTTGCGCTGCGCCTCCTTCGCCATCGCGTCGGACTCGCCGCGGGTCTTCGCGACGAGGTCGCGGGCCTCCGCGAGCTGCTGCTCCATCTCGTCGGTGCGGTCCTGGAAGATCTGCTCGGCGGTGTCGCGCCGCTCGGCCAGCGTCTTCTCGAAGTCGGCGGACGCCTTGGACGCGCGGGCGCGCTGCTCCTCGTAGAGCGCCTCGGCCTCGCCGCGGCGGGCCATCGCCCGGCGCTCGGCGTCGTCGATCATCTGGTCGGCGCTGCGCTTGGCCTCCTCGACGATGCGCGCCGCCTCCTGGTCGGCGGTGTCGCGCGTCTCCTGCGCGTACCGGTCGGCGTCGGCGCGGGCCTTGCCGGTCTGCTCCTCGGTCTCGGCCAGGCGGCGGTCGACCTCGGCGACGGCGGCGCTGCGCATCTCCTCGGCCTCCTCCTCGGCCATGGCGAGGATGCGTCCGATGCGCTTGCCGAAGTCGTGGAAGGTGGGCTCGGCCGGCGGGGCGGGCGGCGGCGCCGGCTTGGACGGGGCGGCGGCCAGACGCTTGTTCTCGTCGGACGCGGCGGACAGCTGCGCCTTGAGCGCCTCGACCTCGCGGGCGGCGGCGTCGGCGCGCGACTGCGCCTCGGACGCGGCCTGGTTCAGTTCGGCGAGGTGGCGGTCGACCTCGTGCGGCTCGTATCCCCGCATCACGGTGCGGAACGTGCTGCTCGTCTGATCGGTCATGAGGTGCGTGCGCTCTCTCTCGTCGCGGTGGGCCGGTGGTGGCACCGTACTGTCGAATCGTCGAAAACGGGCATTGATGGGTCGTTCAGGGCAATTCGGGCGGACGGTCCCCCGACGGTGCGGACGGCGCGGACGGCCGCGGCGACGCCCCGGCGGACGCTAGGGCAGCCGACCCGTTCGGCGCCACGGCCGACCGGCCCGGTTCGGCAGGCTGATCGTCGGCGTCGGGTTCGCCGGCGTCGGGTTCGTCGGGGTCGGGTCCGTCGGCGTCGGGTCCGTCGCTCAGGCGGGCGCCCGGCGGCAGCACGGGGGCCGGGCGGACGTCGGCGAAGGCCTGGCGGACGGCCTCGGCGTCGGCGGCGTCACCGGTGCGCTCGGCGACGGCGAGGGCATTGATCACGCCCGACAGGTCGTTGAGCTGATTGCTGATCTCGTCGCGATGGGCGGTCAGGACGGCGACCTCGGCCCGCGCGTCGGCGAGCAGGGTGCGGGCGGCGGATCGCATCTCGTCCGCCTCCGCGCGGGCGGCGGCGATCTCGCGCGACGCCTCGTCCTGCGCGGAGCGTCGGGCCTCGCGGGCCTCGCGCTGGACCCGCTCGAGGTCCGCGGCGGTCTGGTTGCGGATGGCGCGGGCACCGGCCTCGGCCTCGGCGAGCCGGCGGGCGGCGCTCTCGTCGGCCCGCCTCGCCTGCGCGTCGACGTCGGCGAGGATGCGCTCGGCGTCGTCGGCGGCCTCCTGCCGGATGGCGGTCGCGTCCTGCTCGGCGCGGGCCCGTTCGGCGGCACACTCGGCGGCCACCTCGTCGCGCTCGCGGGCGATGCGGGCGGCGTGCTCCTCCTGCTCGCGGCGCAGGTCGGCGCGGGCGGCCTCGGCCTCGGCCCGGGCAGCGGCGGTGTGCTCGTCGGCGGCCGTCGTCGCCGCCTGCCGGATCTGCTCGGCGTCCTTCTCGGCCGCGGCGAGCAACTCGGCCATCGTCCGCTGGGTCCAGGCGGTCTGCTCGGCGGCGGCGGCGTTCTCGGACTCGATCGCCTCGCGCGCGTCGGCCAGCAGTTGCTCGGACCTCGCGCGCGCCTCGGCGACGAGCCGTTCGGCCTCGGACTCGGCCCGGGCGACGGCGTCGTGCGCCTGCGAGCGGATGCGCTCGGCCTCGGCCCGTGCGTCGCGGACGGTCTCGTCGGCGCGCTGCTGCGCCTGCTCCTGGTCGGCGGTGCGGCGCTGCTCGAACTCGGCCCGGAGGCCGTCCAGGTGTTCCTGGTGCGCGGTGCGGGCAGCGTCGAACTCGGCGTCCAGAGCTGCCGTGCGCTCGGCCGCACGGGCCTCGGTCTCCTCCTCGCGGCGCCGGGCGGCGGCGATGATCGCCTCGGCCTGCTCCCGCAGTACCCGGGCGGCGGCGCGGGCGTCGTCCGACATCCGCTGCGCATCGGCCCGGGCGTCGGCCAGCAGGACGTCCGCCGCCTGCTCGGCTCGCGAGGTGACCAGGGAGGCCTGCGCGAGCGCGTCGGACACGATCGCCTGCGCCTCGTCGTAGGCCGACAGCGAGCTCAGCTCGCCGCGGCGCGGGGCCGGTGGGCGGGTGTCGTCGGCTGCCGCTCGGGCGTCGGCGGGGTCCGGTCCGGGCTCGCGGACGGCGTGCCGTCCGCCGTTCGGACCGGTGTCGCCGCCGGAGCTCCACGGCTGCTCGCCGGTGCCGGCGAGGGTGGGGACGACCTGGGTCGCGTCGTCGTCCCGGTCGGTCATGGCGACATCGTGGCAGGCCCCTGTTTCATCCGCACAACGGCCCGCGCGGTCCGGACAGTCGCTGCCGGACGGTCACTGCCGGACGGGCGGGTGGTCGGGTGGGTGGTCGCTCAGTCGGGCGAGGTGCGTCGCAGCGGGCGCGGCTCGGGTTCGAGCCGGGCCAGGCCGTTCCAGCCCAGGTTGACGAGGTGTGCCGCGACCTCCTCGCGCGGCGGCGTGCGTTCCTCCAGCCACCACGTGCCGGTGAGCGCGACCATGCCGACCAGCATCTGCGCGTACATCGGGGCGAGCTCGGTCGCGATGCCGCGGCGCTGGAACTCCCGTCCGAGGATGTGTTCGACCTGGTTGGCGACGTCGTTGAGCAGCAGCGAGAACGTGCCGGTACTGCCGATCGGCGAGTCGCGCGACAGGATCCGGAAGCCGTCCGTCTCCTCCTCGATGTAGGTCAGCAGCGCGAGCGCGGCCTGCTCGACGAGGTCGTGCGGCTGGCCCGAGGCCAGCGCCCGGGTGAGCCGGTCGAGCAGGTCGCCCATCTCGCGGTCGACCACGACGGCGTAGAGACCCTCCTTGCCGCCGAAGTGCTCGTAGACGACGGGCTTGCTGACCCCGGCCCGGGACGCGACCTCCTCGATGGACGCCGCGTCGAATCCCTTCTCGGCGAACACCGACCGTCCGACGGAGACGAGTTGCTCGCGCCGCTCCCGGCCGGTCATGCGCACCCGCGTGCGTCCACTGCCGTCACCACTGCCCGCCGTCACCAGGCCAAGATAGGCGCATGCCCGACACCGACGAGTTGACGTACGTCAGCTACCTGCGGCTGCCCGAGTTGCTGGCGTGCCAGTCGCCGCGCACCGACGAGCACGACGAACTGCTGTTCGTGATCATCCATCAGGTCTACGAGCTGTGGTTCAAGCAGACCCTGCACGAGACCGCGCTGCTGCAGCGGCGGCTCGAGGACGTCCAGCCCGCGGCCGCCCTCGCGACCGCGCGCCGGGTCGCGAAGATCCTCAAGACCATCGTCGGGCAGCTCGACGTGCTCGAGACGATGACGCCGAAGCAGTTCGCCTCCTTCCGCCCCGAGCTGGGCGGCTCGAGCGGGTTCCAGTCGGAGCAGTTCCGCGAGCTCGAGGCGACGCTGGGCCGCCGCGACCTCGCCGGCGAGCGCGACCCGGGCACGACGGCGGCGCTGCACCGGCGCTCGGTGTTCGACTCGCTGCTGCGCTGCCTGGCCGGCCTGGGCTACGACGTCCCCGCCGCCGCACTCGAGCGCGACCCGTCCGAGCCGTGGCCGGCCGGCGACCCGGACGTGCTGGCGGTGCTGTCGGCCGTCTACGACGACGACACCTCCGCCGCTGCCGAGGTGTGCGAGGCACTGGTCGACATCGACGAGGGCATCCAGGAGTGGCGCTACCGGCACGTCAAGATGGTCGAGCGGATCATCGGCCACCGCATGGGGACGGGTGGCTCGTCGGGTGCCGACTACCTGCGCTCGACGCTGTTCCGACCGGCGTTCCCCGACCTGTGGGAGGTCCGCGGTGCCTGACATCGCCAGTCGCGACGACGCCGTGCAGGCCGACGCCGACGACGCGCTCGCCTTCGTCCGGGCGCAGTTCGAGCTGCCCGAGAGCGTGCTCTACCTCGACGGCAACTCCCTCGGTGCGCTGCCGACGGGGGTGCGCGAGGCGGTCGCCGACACCGTCGAGCGGCAGTGGGGGCGCGACCTGATCCGCTCGTGGAACGCGAACGGCTGGTGGACGCTGCCGGGCCGCGTGGGCGACCGCATCGGCGCGCTGATCGGCGCCGCGCCGGGACAGGTGGTGTGCGGCGACTCGACGTCCGTGCAGCTGTTCCAGGCGTTGACCGCCCTCGCCCGGCTGAATTCCGGCCGACGGGTCATCGTCACCGACGGCGGCAACTTCCCCACCGACCAGTACCTCGCCGAGTCGGTCGCGCGGCTGCTCGGGCTCGAGCTGGTGCGGGTGTCGCCGGACGCCGTCGGCGCGGTCCTCGAGGCACGCGGCGCGGAGGTCGCGCTCGTGTCGTTCCCGGCCGTCGACTACCGCACCGGCGAGCTCTGGGACGCGCGCGGCATCACCGATGCCGTGCACGCCGTGGGCGGGCTGATGCTGTGGGACCTCGCGCACGCCGCGGGCGCGGTGCCGTTCGACCTGGACGGGCTCGGCGCGGACGCCGCCGTCGGGTGCTCGTACAAGTACCTCAACGGCGGTCCCGGGGCGCCGGCGTGGATCTACCTGCCGCACCGCCACCAGTCGTCCGCCGACCTGCCGTTGACCGGCTGGCACGGTCACGCGCAGCCGTTCGCGCTGACGTCGTCCTACGCCCCGGCCGAGGGCATCGAACGGGCTCGCATCGGCACGCCCGCACTCGTCTCCATGCGCGCGCTCGACGCCGCGCTCGACGTGTTCGACTCGATGCTCATCGAGGACGTCCGCGCGAAGTCGCTGCGGCTGACGCAGCTGGTGATCGACTACGTCGACGCGCACCTGGACGGCGTGGGGGTGGCCACCCCGCGCGAGCCTCACCGACGCGGTTCGCAGGTGGCGTTGCGCGTGCCGGGCGACGGCGCGGCGTACGCCGTGACCCAGGCGCTGATCGCCCGCGGCGTCATCGGCGACTTCCGCGAGCCGGACATCCTGCGGCTCGGCTTCGCCGCGCCCTACCTGTCGTTCGCCGACGTGTGGGACGCGATGGAGATCCTGCGCGACGTGCTCGCCACCGGTGAGTGGCGCGACCCGCGCTACTCCGAGCGGGCCGCCGTCACCTGAGCGTCCGCGGCGGCGACGCGCAGCTTCTCGAGGCGCTCGGGCTTGGGCCAGCGGACGTCGGTGGCCCAGCCCAGCTTCTCGAACAGCCAGATCGTGCGGGCGGACGAGTCGAGCTGGCCGCGCAGCACGCCGTGGCGGGCGGCCGTCGGGTCGGCGTGGTGCATGTTGTGCCAGCTCTCGCCGAAGCTGAGGATCGCGAGCGGCCAGAAGTTGGCGCTGCGGTCACGGGCGGCGAAAGGCCGGTCGCCGATCATGTGGCACACCGAGTTGATCGACCAGGTGACGTGGTGCAGCAGGAAGACGCGCACCAGCGAGGCCCAGAAGAACGCCGAGAGCGCGCCGGCCCACGACATCGTGATGAGACCGCCGAGCAGCGGCGGCAGGAACATCGACACGAGCACCCACACCGGGAACAGCTTCTCGACGGCGCGGATGTCCTTGTCGTTCATGAGGTCGGGCGTGTACTTCTCGCGGTTCGTGTGCTCGAGGTCGAACAGCCAGCCGATGTGGGCGAACCAGAATCCCTTGACGAGCCCGGCCTTCGTGTCGCCGAAGCGCCACGGCGAGTGCGGGTCACCCTCGTGGTCGCTGTACTTGTGGTGCCGGCGGTGGTCGGCGACCCACCGGATCACCGGGCCCTCGACGGCCAGCGACCCGGCGATCGCCAGGGCGGCCCGCAGCGGACGGTTCGCCTTGAACGAGTTGTGCGTGAACAGCCGGTGGTAGCCGACGGTGATGCCGAGCCCCGACACGACGTAGAAGGCCAGGAACAGCGCGACGTCCGTCCAGCCGAGCCCCCAGCCCCACGCGACCGGCACCGCGGCCAGGAAGGCGAGGAACGGGACGACGACGAAGACATAGAGCATGGCCTGCTCACCGCGTCGCTTCGTTCCTTCGAACGTCGGCTTGGGGCCGCCTGCGGGCGGCGTGGGGCGGTCGTCGAGCAGCGTCATCGGCGGCCTCTCTCGTCTCGGCACGGGGGTCTGGATGGCGGGCGGGTTTCTCCACCTCGGGCTCCGGTACGACACGACCGGTTCGTGAGGGACCCGGCGTTCGGATCCGCAAGGCTACGACTGCGTAACCTACGCAACCGTAGCCCATGGCCACCCGGCCCGCCTGAGAGTCGCCGCGCGGTGGCCTAGGCTGGGCGGGTCCCTGTGGGGGATGGGGTAATCGGCAGCCCGCAGGCCTTTGGAGCCTTGCAGTCTCGGTTCGAGTCCGAGTCCCCCAGCGCAGCCAGGCCAGTGTCACGCCCAGAGCCAGATCGAGGTGCCGCCCCGCCGTGCCCGTGCCACCCGTCGCCGTCGTCGTCCTCGCTGCGGGTGAGGGCACCCGCATGAGGTCGCGGGCGTTGCCCAAGGTCCTCCACTCCTTCGCCGGACGGTCGATGCTCGGCCACGTGCTCGCGGCGACCGCGCCGCTGGCTGCCGCCCACACCGTCGTCGTGGTGGGGCATCGCCGCGAGGAGGTGACCGCCCACCTCGCCGACATCGCCCCGGAGGCGGTGGCCGCCGTGCAGGACGAGCAGCACGGCACCGGGCACGCGGTGCGGCTCGCGCTGCCGGCCGTACCCGAGGACGCCCGGGGCGCGGTCGTGGTCGTGCCCGGCGACGCGCCGCTGCTGACCGACGCGGCCCTGATCGCACTCGTCACCGAGCACGCCGCCACGGGCGCGGCCGCGACCCTGCTCACCAGCATCGTCCCGGACCCGTTCGGGTACGGACGGGTCGTGCGCGACAGCGCCGGCACCGTCGTGCGCGTCGTCGAGCAGAAGGACGCGTCCCCGGTCGAGCAGACCATCGACGAGATCGCCACCAGCGTCTACGCGTTCGACCACGCGCTGCTGCGCGACGCCGTCACCCGGCTGTCGCGCGACAACGCGCAGGGCGAGGAGTACCTGCCCGACGTCGTCGACATCCTCGCCCGTGACGGTCACCGCATCGCCGCCGTCGTCGCCCCCGCGGACGTGACCGCCGGCGTCAACGACCGGGTGCAGCTCGCCGCCGCGCACCGCGCGTACAACCGGCGCCAGGTCGAGACCCACATGCGCGCGGGCGTCACCGTCGTCGACCCCGACACCACCTGGATCGACGCCGGCGTCGAGCTCGAACCCGACGTCTTGCTCCGCCCGCAGGTGCAGCTGCACGGCCACACGCGCGTCGCCGAGGGCGCCGAGATCGGTCCCGACTGCACCCTCACCGACACCGAGGTGGGCGCGGACGCGCGGGTCACCCGCACGGTGGCGATCGAGGCGGCGATCGGCGCCGGGGCCACCGTGGGTCCCTTCGCCTACCTGCGCCCGGGCGCCCGGCTGGCCGAAGGCGCACACGTGGGCACCTACGTCGAGATCAAGAACAGCGAGGTGGGTCCGGGCAGCAAGGTGCCGCACCTCAGCTACGTCGGCGACGCCACGATCGGCACCGGCTCGAACATCGGTGCCTCGACGGTGTTCGTCAACTACGACGGCGTCGAGAAGAACCGCAGCGTCGTCGGCGACCACGTGAAGATCGGGTCCGACACGATGCTGGTCGCACCGGTGACGATCGGTGACGGGGCCTACACCGCGGCGGGGTCGGTGATCGTGCAGGACGTGCCGCCGGGTGCGATGGCCGTCGCCCGGGCCAACCAGCGCAACGTGGCAGGCTGGGTGGCACGGAAGCGTGCCGGGACGCCTGCCGCCGACGCCGCCGCCAGGGCCGAGGGTGAGTCCGCCGAACCGTCCGAACAGGAGTCCTGATGTCGACGTTGCAGGTCGCCGGGAGCAAGAGCCTCGTACTGCTGTCCGGTGGCGCCTACCCGGCCCTCGCGGACGAGATCGGCGAGCACATCGGCGTGACCGTCACCGAGACCACCCGGCGCCAGTTCGCGAACGGCGAGCTGTTCATCCGTCCGAACGAGTCGGTGCGCGGCACGGACGCGTTCGTCGTGCAGTCGCACACGACGCCCATCAACGACTGGGTGATGGAGAGCCTGCTGCTGGTCGACGCGCTCAAGCGGGCGTCCGCGAAGCGCATCACGGTGGTGGCGCCGTTCTACCCCTACTCCCGCCAGGACAAGAAGCACCGCGGACGCGAGCCGATCTCGGCACGCCTGGTGGCCGACCTGTTCAAGACCGCCGGTGCCGACCGGCTCATGACCGTCGACCTGCACACCGCGCAGATCCAGGGCTTCTTCGACGGCCCCGTCGACCACCTGTTCGCGATGCCGCTGCTCGCCGAGCACGTGCGCGAGCAGTACGGCGACCGCGACCTCGTCGTGGTCTCCCCCGACACCGGCCGGGTGCGGACGGCCGAGCAGTGGGCGGACGAACTCGGCGGTCGCGATCTCGCGTTCGTGCACAAGAGCCGCAACATCGATGCCGCGAACGACGTCGTCGCGAACCGCGTGGTCGGCGACGTCGAGGGCCGCTGCTGCCTGCTCGTCGACGACATGATCGACACCGCCGGCTCGATCACCAAGGCCGCGGAACTGCTCGTGCAGGAGGGCGCGACCGAGGTCGTGGTCGCCGCCACCCACGGCATCTTCTCCGGCCCGGCCACCGACCGCCTGAAGAACAGCCGCATCAGCGAGGTCGTCGTCACGAACACGCTGCCGATCCCGACCGATCGTCAGTTCGGCAAGCTGACCGTCCTGTCGATCGCCCCGCTGCTGGCGAAGGCGATCAAGGAGGTCTTCGAGGACGGCTCGGTCACCAGCCTGTTCCACGGCCGCAGCTGATCGCTGCGGCCGTGGCGGCGGTACCGACCGGGCGGTCGCGTCAGTTGATCGACGACAGCACCGCGACGAACAGGATGATGTAGAAGAGCCAGATGGCGATGGCGATGGCGAGCGCGATCTGCCCGAACTTCTTCACCCGGTTCGCGTGGTGCTGCGCGGTCGCGACGTCGCCGCGGAACAGCGCCGGGTCGATGTTCTGCCACGCCGACACCAGCGAGTAGATCGCCAGCGGCCAGAAGAACAGCCAGTTGACGACGAACCAGCCGGTCGGCTTCTGCACCGCGCCGACGGCGGGGTTGCCGTAGGGCTGACCGTACTGCTGCTGCGGGTACGGCTGGCCGTACTGCTGCTGCGGTTGACCGTAGGGCTGCTGCCCGTACTGGGGCTGGCCGTACTGCTGCTGCCCGTACTGCTGGGCGGGCTGTCCCTGCTGGCCGTACGGCGCCGGCTGCTTGTCGAAGGACGGGCCCTGCTGCCCGTACTGGGACGGCTGACCGTACGGCTGATGCGGACTGCTCACGTTGTGCCTCCACCGGCGGGTCGATTCGTGGCTCTGCGGTAGTCAAGCACCACGCTCGCGGCGCGGCACGTCGAAGGCTAGGGCAGAGCTTCCCGCGCCGCGGCCACGCGCGCGAACGCCGCGACGTCGAGCGTCTCCCCGCGGGACCCCGGGTCGACGCCCGCCGCCTCGAGGGCCTGTTGCGCGCGGGCCGGTGAGCCCGCCCAGCCGGCGAGCGCCGAGCGCAGCGTCTTGCGGCGCTGCGCGAACGCGGCGTCGACCGCGGCGAAGACCGCCTCCCGGCTCGCGGGCGTCGCCGGCGGGTCGCGGCGGACGAGCCGCACGAGACCGCTGTCGACGTTCGGCACCGGCCAGAACACCGCGCGGGGCACGGCCCCGGCCCGGGACACCTGCCCGTACCAGGACGCCTTGACGCTCGGCACTCCGTAGACCCGTCCGCCGGGGCCGGCGGCGAGCCGGTCGGCCACCTCGGCCTGCACCAGCACCAGCACTCGTTGCAGCGACGGGAACGCCGCGAGCAGGTGCAGCAGCACCGGCACCGAGACGTTGTACGGCAGGTTGGCGACCAGGCCGGTGGGCGCGTCTCCGGGCAGCTCGGTGATGCGCAGCGCGTCCCCGGGCACGACGGTGAGCGGCGCGCCGGGGAGCCGCTGCGCCACCGTGTCCGCCAGCGCGTCCGCCAGGGCCGGGTCGATCTCGACGGCCGTCACCGGGTGTCCGGCGTCGAGCAGGCCGAGCGTCAGCGACCCCAGCCCCGGACCGATCTCGAGCACCGGCTCGCCCTCTGCGAGCTCAGCGGTGCGGACGATGCGCCGGATGGTGTTGGGATCGTGGACGAAGTTCTGCCCGAGCGTCTTCGTCGGACGGATGCCGAGCCGGGCCGCGAGCGCGCGGACGTCGGCCGGTCCCAGCAGGGGTGAGGTCACGCCCCTGCCGGCGCCGCGAGCCGGTCGAGGGCGAGCTTGGCGTACAGCGCGGTGCCGCGCGGCAGCACGCTCTCGTCGAAACTCGCGAGCGGTGAGTGGTTGAACGGCGCCGTCTCGGGGTCGCGGCCGGGTGCGGTCGCGCCGAGGAACGCCATCGCTCCGGGCACCTCGGCGAGCACGCGGGAGAAGTCCTCGGACCCGGTGTGCGGGTTGGGCATGATCGTCGTCGCGGGCGTGCCGAACAGATCGGCGGCGGTGTCGGCGAAGAAGCGTGTCATCGCCTCGTCGTTGACGGTGACCGGGTAGAGCGTCTCGTAGTCGACGTCGGCCCGCAGGCCGTGTGCCTCGGCGATGCCCCGCACGAGCCGCACGGCCTTCTCGGTCATCGCCCGCTGGTGCGCGGCCGAGAACGAGCGGACGGTCGCCTCGAAGTTCGCGCGTTCCGGGATGATGTTGTGCTGCGAGCCGGCGTGCAGGTGTCCGACCGTGAGCACGACGGGGTCGAAGACGTCGAACTGCCGGGTGACCATCGTCTGCAGCGCCGTGACGATCTCGGCCACGACGGCGATCGGGTCCTGCGCGCGGTGCGGGTTCGACGCGTGCCCTCCCGTGCCGACGACGCTCACCCGCAGCGTGTCGGCCGCCGACATCATCGGTCCGGGCCGCAGCGCGACCACCCCACTCGGCACGGACGACGAGGTCACGTGCATGAAGAAGGCCGCCTCGGGACGGGCGCCCGCGGCGTCGAGCACGCCGTCGGCGATCATGTGCCCCGCGCCGTCGTAGCCCTCCTCGCCGGGCTGGAACATGAACACGACGTCGCCGCCGAGCTGGTCACGCCGGGCGCTGAGCAGGCGGGCGGCGCCGACCAGCATCGAGGTGTGCAGATCGTGACCGCAGGCGTGCATCGTGCCGGTGGTGGCGGCGAAGTCGAGGCCGGTCTCCTCCTCGACGGGCAACCCGTCCATGTCGGCACGCAACAGCACCGACCGGCCGGTCGACCGCCCGCGCAGCACGGCGGTGACCGAACCCAACCCGTCCGGACCGGTGGTGATCTCGAGCGGCAGCCCGTCGAGCTCGTCCAGGACCCTGCGCTGCGTACGCGGCAGCTCGAGACCGAGCTCGGGATCGCGGTGCAGCTCGCGGCGCAGCCGGACGAGGTCGTCGTGCATCGTGGCGGCGTCGTCCAGGATCGCGGTCACAGGTCCTCCTCGAACTCACGGACGCGGGTGAGGAACCGCTCGGGCTCGGCCAGATGGGGGTAGTGCCCGAGGCCCTCCCACACCTCCACCCGCGAACGGGGCGCGAGGTCGAGCAGCCACTCGGGGTAGCCCCCGGGCGGCCAGGACCCCAGCAGGTTCAGGTAGGGCACCTTCACGCCACGCAGCAGCGCGGCCATCTGCGCCTCGATGTCGTCGACGTCGAGGTCGAACAGCAGCTGCCACGTGCCGAGCACGACGTCCTGGCGCGGGCTGCGCAGGTCGGACAGCCGCTGCCACTCGGCGTCGTCGAGCGGGCCGCGGAAGCCCTCGAACATCGCTCGCATCACGTCGCCGAAGGCGTCGCTGCGCAGCGCCGGCTCGACGGCGCGCGCGGCGTCGCGGAACCCGGCCAGGTGCAGTGATTGGTCGACATTGATCGCGCCGCGCGTCTCGAACGCCGCCGCGTAGGCGGTCGCGACGAGACCGCCGAGCGAGTGCCCGACGACCAGCGGTGGCTCGTCGACCAGCGGCGCGATGTCGGCGGCGTAGTCGGCGGCGGTGTAGCCGTCGCCCGCCGGCGACTCGCCGTGCCCGCGCAGGTCGACACGCAGGACGCGGTGGTCCTTGGCGAGGTCGTTGGTCAGCGGGTCCCAGCTGCGGCGGTCCTCGGTGATGCCGTGCACCAGCACGAGCAGGGGTCCCGTTCCGCGGACGTCGTGCGCCAGGTCGACCACGTGACGACCCTAGCCCCGGGTGGCGAACGGGCCGTCCAGGACCGCCCACTGCAGCAGCATGACCGTCTTGCCGTCGCGGATGCGGCCGTCCCGTGTCATGGCGAGAGCGTCGTCGACGTCGAGCTCGACGACCTCGATGTCCTCCCCGTCGTCGGCGAGCCCGCCGCCCTCCCCCGTCCGGTCGTCGGCGGCGTACGGCCCGGCGAACAGGTGCAACCGTTCCGTGACCGACCCCGGGCTCATGTAGGCGTCGAAGACGGCGGTGAGCGGGCCGACCCGCACGCCGAGTTCCTCGTGGGCCTCGCGCCGGATCGCGGTCTCCGCGTCGTCCGCGTCGAGCAGCCCGGCGGCGACCTCGAGCAGCATGCCGTCCGGGTGCTCGTTGACGTAGGCGGGATAGCGGAACTGGCGCGTCAGCAGGACCGTGCGCCGCACGACGTCGTAGAGCAGCACCGCGGCGCCGTCGCCGCGGTCGTAGGTCTCGCGCTGCTCGCTCGTCCAGCGGCCGTCGCGGCGCCGGTAGTCGTAGGTGGTGCGCCGCAGCACGTGCCATCCCTGCGAGGTCAGCTCGACGTCGCGGACGACCACGCCGGGGTTGCGGGTGAGGTCGCGACCGGCGCGGTCGAGGCCGGTGCGGCCGCGGTGGTCGGGCGCGTCGAGGCCGGGGCCGCTCCTGATCGAGGTCGTGGTCATGACGCGGTACCGTACACGCAAGAACGTGCAAGAACGTGAAGGAGTGCGAATGCTGGCCGCTCAACGCCGCGAGCTGTTGCTCGCCCGCCTCGCACGCGACGGCAGGATCGTCGCGAAGGACCTCGCGGTCGAGCTGGGGCTGTCGGACGACAGCGTGCGCCGCGACCTGCGTGACCTCGCGGCCGCCGGGCTGTGCGAGCGGGTGTACGGCGGCGCGCTGCCCGCCTCGCCGGCGCTCGCCGACTACGGCACCCGCACGAGCATCGAACCGGCGTCGAAGGACCGGGTCGCCGCGCGGGCAGCCGGGCTCGTCGAGCCGGGCTCGACGGTGCTGCTCGACGGCGGCACGACCGCGCTCGCCGTCGTCGCGCACCTGCCCCGTTCGCTGTCCTGCACGGTCGTGACGCACAGCCCGACGGTGGCGGCCGCCCTGCTCGAGCACCCCGGCGCGGACGTGATCGTGCTCGGCGGGCGGCTGTTCAAGCACTCGGCCGTGGCCCTGGGCGCCGCGGCCGCCGAGGCGGCGCAGCGGGTCTCCGCCGATGTGTTCCTGCTCGGCGTCACCGGCGTCCACCCGGACGAGGGATTCACGACCGGCGACGCGGACGAGGCCGCCATGAAGCGGCTGCTCGCGTCACGGGCCGCCGACACCTACGTGCTGGCCAGCGTCGAGAAGGTCGGCGCCGTCTCGCGGCACCGGGTGCTGCCGCTCGACGCCGTCACGGGCATCGTCACCGACGCACCCGAGGCGGCGACGGCGTCCCTGACCGACGCCGGAGCGAAAGTGCTCAATGCGACCTAGTAGTAATTGTGGGCCTGCCAGAAGGACCAGGCGCCGCACGGGGTGCTGTAGCGGTCCTTGATGTAGCCGAGGCCCCACATGATCTGGGTGCGGGCGTCGCTCTGCCACGCCGGGCCCGCGCTGGCCATCTTGTTGCCGGGCAGCGACTGCGGGATGCCGTAGGCGCCGCTGCTCGGGTTGGTGGCGCTGGTGTTCCAGCCGCTCTCGCGGTTCCACATCTGCACGAGGCAGCCGAACTCGCTGTCGTCGAAGCCGAAGCGCGGCAGCAGCTGACGGGCGATCGCCTGTGCCCCGGCGGGGCCGGTGGGTTCCTTGGTGCCGATCAGCACGACGCGATCGCGAGCGGGGACGACGATCTTCACGCCGGTGCGGGTCCGTCCGACCGGTTTGCCGTCGACGTAGACGACGGAGTAGGTGACCTGGGCGCGGCCCTTGCGGCCGGGCTTGAGCACCTGCGTGGTGCCCTGGTAGACGGCGCCGCTGCGGCGCTTGGTCGTGTCGTAGCCGACGGTCTCGGTGCGGACGGCGGTGCGGGTCGAGACCCGCTTGAGCACGACGGTGAGCCCGTCCTCGGTCTCCTCGGCCGCCGGCACCGACAGCCGGTCGTTCGCGTCGTAGGAGACGCCGAGCTGCTGCAGCATGTCGCCGACGGTCGGCTCGGTCGTGCTGACCTTCTCGCGCTCGCCGTCGTGCACGACGGTGACGGTGCGCGGCGTGCGCACGTCGATCGAGGTCGGCGTGCCGACGGGCAGGCGCTTGGACCGTGACACGGAGACGAAGTCCGACTGCGAGTAGCCGAGTTGGGCGAGCGCGTCGCTGACCGTGGGGGCGGTGGTCCACACCTTGACGGTGCGGCCGTCGACGCGCAGCACGAGCTGCTTGCCGCGGTTGAGCACGACCTTCATGCCGTCCTTGACGGCGGTGTCGGCGGTGGGCGCCACGATGTCGTGCGAGCCGGTCTCGAAGCCCTCGTCCGAGAGCAGGTCGCCGACGTCGGACGCGCTGGTGCTGACCTGCCGCGCCTTGCCGTCGACCAGCAGCGTGACGTCCTTGCCGGTGGCGTTCCAGATGACGACGGGCGCGGCCACGAGGCCGGACAGGACAGCGCCGTAGAGGCCGTACTTGAGACTGCGGAGCACTGGGTGGATCTCCTCGGATCAACTGTGGAACAGGCGTGCGGCGGGCGCGTCGAGGTAGGACGCGCGCAGCACACGGACGGCGCCGGTCGGTGGACCGGCGCCGCCAGGTGGTCGTACTAGAGCTGCGCGCCGCAGACGGGCCAGGGGCTGGAGCCGCGGGCGTTGTAGAGGCGGGTGCCGATCGCGATCTGCTGCTCGCGGGTGGCGAGGTCGGCGCGCTCGGCGTACTGCCCGCCACCGTTGGACAGCCAGGTGCTGTAGTCGAACTGCAGGCCGCCGTAGAAGCCGTTGCCGGTGTTGATGTGCCAGTTGCCGCCGGCCTCGCACTGCGCCAGGGCGTCCCAGTTCAGACCGCTGCTGTCGGCGGGCGGGGTGGCGCCGCTGTTGCCGCCGCCCGATGCCGGCTGCGGCTTCGGCTGCGGACGGGCCTTGGTGCCGACCTTGACGACCTGCGTGCGCGGGTCGCGCGTGACGTCACGTCCGACGACCTTCTTGCTGACGAGCTTGCCGTCGATCCAGACGAAGGCGTAGGTGACCTTGCGGGCACCCTCCTGGCCCGGGCGCACGACCTTGCTGTTGCCCCGGTACATCTTCGGGTCGTTCACCTGGCGGGTCGCGTAGTCGATCGTCTTCGTACGGACGATCGTCTTGGTGGTCACCCGCATGACCTTGACCTTCATCCCGTCGCTCAGAACGGTGCCCAGGGCGGGGGTGACGCGGTCGTTGCCGTCGAGCGTGATGCCCATCGAGTCGAGCAGGTCGCCCACGGTGCGGGCGGTGGACGTGGCGTCCGAGGTCTTCTTGTCGTGGGCGACGACGACGTCCTTCGGCCCGCGCAGCGCGATGCTGGTCGCGGCGCCGGCCGGCAGGCGCTTCGAGCGCGACACCGAGACGAACGACGACGGCGCGTAGCCGAGCTCGTTGAGGGCCTGCGCGACGGTCGGCGCGGTCGTCCAGACGTCGACCTTGCGGCCGTCGACGTTCAGGTGCAGCAGGCGGCCCTGCTTGAGCACGATCGTCTGGTTGTCCTTGACCTCGGTGCCGAGGCTCGGCGCGACGATGTCGTGCTTGTCGACCTTGTAGCCGGCGTCGGCCAGGACACCGCGGACGTCGTCGGCGGACGTGTCCATCGCGGTCGCCTTGCCGTCGACCACCAGGGTGATCGGCGTGGCGCTGGCTGAGGTGGCGAATGCGGCGGTACCGCCGACCATGCCGGCCAGAACTGCTCCGTACAGGCCGTACTTCACGCTGCGTCGCACGCACACACTCCTTCGCGTCGGGTGGCACCTCGGCCGACCCGGCTTGTCCGGTCACGACAAGGTAACGAGCGGGAACGCAACTTCCCAAACCCCGAACACGCGAAACGCCGGGTATGTCCGGTACGCCGGCGGGTCACGGCCGGTTCACGCCGAGAGCGCTTACGGTCACGGAACGTGTCCACGCCGGGTCAAGCACTACTTGAGACATCGCGCGCGAGGCGTGCGCCTGCGGGGTTCGCGGCGCTCGGCCGTCGTCACCACTGCGGACGCGAACTGACCCCGACCTGACCTCAGGGATCACCCTGACGTTGCGTCGAACCAATTTTTGTGACTCACGTCACAGGACTGTGATCTTTGGGTCGATCGTGATCCCGAACACGCGCCCCGCGTTCTGCCGGACCTCCGCGCACACCGCGTCGAGGTCTCGGCCGACGGCCTCGGACAGACCTCGGACGGTCACGGGGAGCAGGCGCGGGGCGTTCGGGCGGCCGCGCAGCGGGTGCGGGGTCAGGAACGGGGCGTCGGTCTCGACCAGCACGAGCTCGAGCGGCGCCACCGCGGCCGCCTCCCGCAGCGCCGGGGCGTTGCGGAACGTGACGACCCCCGGGAACGACATCACGTAACCCGCATCGGCGCAGGCGCGCGCCATGCCCGCGTCGCCCGAGAAGGCGTGGAACACCACCTGCTCGGGCGCGCCCTCCTCGCGCAGGATCCGCAGCACGTCGTCGTGGGCGTCCCGGTCGTGGATCATCAACGGCAACCCGACCCGCTTGGCGAGGTCGATGTGCCGCCGGAAGTGCTCCTGCTGCGCCGCGGGGGTCGTGCGGTCCCAGTAGTAGTCCAGGCCCGTCTCGCCGATCGCGACGACCTTGGGGTGCGCGGCCAGCCGCTCCAGTTCCGCGTACCCCTCGTCGTCGAGCCCGTCGACCTCGGTCGGGTGCACGGCGACCGCCGCGTAGACGTCCGGGTGCACGGTCGCCGCGGTGCACCACCGCGAGGACGCGACCGTGTCGCCCACGGTGATCGCGGCCGCGACCCCCACCGAGGCCGCCCGCCGCATCTCGGACGCGACGAACGCCGCGTCGGGCGCGACGCCGGCGCGCGCGGCCATGGCGTCGAGGTGGGTGTGCGCGTCGAGGACGGTGGAGGGCAGCGGCGGCGGCGACGGGGGCGGTTCAGTCGGACGGGGCAAGCCGGGCCAGCTCCTCGTCGACCACCGACGGGTCGAGCTTCGTGAACACCGGCGTCGGCGGGGCGAGCGGCCGTCCGGCCTCGATCGGGCGCGACTCCCAGCGCGCGCCGGTGTCGTAGTCGCCGGTGAGCACGGAGTAGGACGGCGAGCCCACGGCCGTCTGCTCGTCGAGCTCGACGAGGTCGGGCATGGCCGCCCAGCGCTCCTCGCCGTGCAGCATCGCGTGCACCTTGCCCGAGGACGACGGCAGGAACGGCGTGAGCAGCGTCTTGGCGTCGTCGACGACCTGCAGCGCCACGTGCAGCACGGTGGCCATGCGCTCGGGGTCGTCGTTCTTCAGCTTCCACGGCGCCGTGTCGGACAGGTACTTGTTGGCCGCCGCCACGACCCCCATGGCCTCGCCGATGG
The DNA here is from genome assembly GCF_054781375.1 of Jatrophihabitans fulvus. Taxonomy (NCBI): domain Bacteria; kingdom Bacillati; phylum Actinomycetota; class Actinomycetes; order Jatrophihabitantales; family Jatrophihabitantaceae; genus Jatrophihabitans; species Jatrophihabitans fulvus. Next base: position 50,061 of record NZ_BAAGUN010000001.1, on the reverse strand, counting down.
CCGCCTTCTGCCGGGAGCGGGACAGCAGGTCGCCGACGGTGGCGAAGGCCCCCCGCGACGTCTCCAGCATCGTCCGGTCGGCGTCGGTCAGGTCGCCGGCGGCGGGTATCGCGCCCAGGTTCTTGGCCGTCATCGACACGGTGCGGTTGACGAGGTTGCCCCAGCCGGCGACGAGCTCGTCGTTGTTGCGGCGCACGAACTCCGACCAGGTGAAGTCGGTGTCCTGGTTCTCCGGGCCGGCGACCGAGAGGAAGTAGCGCAGCGCGTCGGCGTCGTAGCGGCTCAGCACGTCGCCCACGTAGATGACGACGCCGCGGGACGAGCTGAACTTCTTGCCCTCCATGGTGAGGAACTCGCTCGAGACGACCTCGTACGGACGGTTCAGCGCGCCCAGCGAACCGGGCTCGCCGCCCTTCGCGCCGATGCCCGAGTAGCCCATGAGCATCGCCGGCCAGATCTCGGCGTGGAAGACGATGTTGTCCTTGCCCATGAAGTAGTAGGCCCGGGCGTCGTCCGACTGCCACCAGGCCCGCCACGCCTCGGGCTCGCCGCGCAGCTGCGCCCACTGGATCGAGGCCGACAGGTAGCCGACGACGGCGTCGAACCACACGTAGATCGACTTCTCCGGGCGGTCGCGCCAGCCGTCGAGGGGCACCGGGATGCCCCACTCGAGGTCACGCGTGTAGGAGCGCGGCTTGAGGTCGTCGAGCAGGTTGAGGCTGAACCGCTGCACGTTCGGACGCCAGTGGTCCTGCTTCTTCAGCCACTCGGCGAGCACCTCGCCGAAGGCCGGCAGGTCGAGCATGAGCTGCTCGATCTCGACGAACTTCGGCGTCTCGCCGTTGATGCGGCTGCGCGGGTTGATCAGATCGGCGGGATCGAGCTGGTTGCCGCAGTTGTCGCACTGGTCGCCTCGCGCGGACGGGTAGTGGCAGATCGGGCACTCGCCCTCGATGTAGCGGTCGGGCAGCGTCCGCCCGGTCGACGGGCTGATCGCCCCGAGCTGCGTCTGCGGGAACACGTAGCCGTTCTTGAGCAGGCCCAGGAAGATCTCCTGCGCGACCGCGTAGTGGTTCGCCGTGGTGGTGCGGGTGAAGAGGTCGTAGCTCAACCCGAGCTGCTGCAGGTCCTTCGCGATGACCAGGGCGTTGCGGTCGGCGAGCTCGCGGGCGCTGACCCCCTCGTTGTCGGCCTGCACCTGGATGGGCGTGCCGTGCTCGTCCGTGCCGCTGACCATGAGCACCTGGTTGCCGGCCATCCGCTGGTAGCGGCTGAAGATGTCGGACGGGACGCCGAAGCCGGCGACGTGCCCGATGTGGCGCGGTCCGTTGGCGTAGGGCCACGCGACGGCGGTCAGGATGTGCTCTCCGGAACTCACACGCTCCAGCGTAGTGAGGGCAGCCGTGCCCATTGCCGCACCGCTTGCGGACGACCACGGTCGTGGAATGGTGATCACCAGTCAGGCACATCACGTGGGAGGGACACGATGACGCACCCGGCCGCAGTACGCCCGCGCGCCGCGACGACCCCGCTCGTGTGCGCCCTCGTCGGCGCCCTCGCGCTCGTGATCTCGCTGGTGGTCGCCCTGACCGCCGACGACAGCGGGTCGGCGGGCGGCCCGGTCGGTGCGGGCGGCCCGGGCGGCCCGGCCGGTGGCGCCCCCGGTGTCCAAGGCGTCCCCGGCGCGGCCGGGGCCGGGACCGCCGTGACGTCCCGTCCCCCTGCCTCGGACGTGGTCGCGACCCGGCGCTACATCGGGCAGCACCTGCCGGTGCCACCCGGTGCCCGGCGCGTCGTGGTGCCCGCGAACGCCCCCGGCTTCTCGACGGGCAACGTCTACTACCGCTCCACGCAGTCGCTGGGCAGCGTGCGTGCCTACCTGATCTCGGCGGTTGCGCGGCTCGGCTACACGTGGCCGGCCACGGTGGGCGGATCCACGAACGGGCGCGTCAACGCGTACAGCGGCTATCTCGTCCCGCGCGAGGGCGGCCAGACGACCGTCCTCCTGCGGATCAGCGAGGCGTCGTCGACCGACGCGCCCTATATCCCCCGCGGGTCGATCAGGATCGAGTGGTTCGTATGAGCGATGCAGGGTGGTTCGACGACCCCAGCGGACGCTTCGGCAGGCGCTGGTACGACGGGAGCGCGTGGTCCGAGCACGTCGTGGGCGCGAACGGCACCGCCACCACGGACGCCCTGCCCGACCGCGGCACGCCGTACCCGCCGCCGTCCGCCGGCGTCAGGGCACAGCCGACACCGCCTCCCGCGCAGGCGTGGGCGGGTCCTCCGCCGGCGTACGGGTACGGCCCGCCACCCGGCGGGGCACCGATCGCGCCGTTCGGGCCGCCGCCCCGGTTCGGGCCCGGTCCCGGCCTGGTCGTCGGGCTGGTCGGCGTCGTGTGCGCCGCGCTCAGCCTGCTCGGCCTGAAGTGGGTCGACGTCGACAGGGGATCGTTCCTCGACCTCAGCTCCGGGCTGCGCGACCGCGACCTGCCCGACGGCGCGGACGCCGGCGACACGATCGCCTACTACTACGGCGCCTGGGCGGGCTTCGTCCTGCTCGTCCTCGTGCTGATCGCGGTGCTCGCGGCGGGCGTCCCCGTGCCGAGCACCTCGGCGAGCGCGCAGCGCGTCATCGGGTCCCTGCTGGCCGGGCTGGCCGCCGTGCTGCACACGGTGACGACCAGCCGGTTCTCCGATCTCGAGTTCGGGGCCTATCTCGGCGCTGTCGGCTACTTCGTGTGCATCGTCGGGTTCGTGATCGGGGTGCGGGCGAAGCAGCTGCCGGTGCCGCCCGGCTTCGGCGCCCCGCCGTTCACCGGTGTGCCGCGGTGAGTCACCCGTCCGCGCCACGCCGCGACTCCGCGCGCCTCGTGTCCGCGGCGATCGGCGTCGTCGCCTTGGTGATCGCGCTGATCGTGGCGGGCACGGCGGACGACACGGGCTCGCCCGCCGCCACGCCGAACGGGGCGCCCGTCCCCGGCGGCACCGCGCTGCCGGGCGCAGGAGGTGCGGCCGGCGACGGCAGCGGCAGCAGCGGCAGAGGCAGCGGCGGCAGCGGGCGGTGCGACGGGCGGGACGTCCCCGAGGTCCTGGGTGCGGTCAACAGCGGCAGCGCGCTCGTGGCCCGATTCCCGCTGCCGAACGGCGCGGTGAAGCGGGTGGACGGTCCGGGCACGCTGAGCGGCTCGCGCGGCCTCACCTGGACCGCGCCCGGGACGCTCACATCCGTGGACAGGTTCTACGCAGCGACGCTGCCGACGCTGGGCGTCGTCTGCTTCCGCAGCGGGCTCTCCGTCACGAACCCGCGCTTCGCGCAGTGGCTCTACTCCATCGAGAGGGCCGGCACCCGCACACAACTGGGGAATCTGTCGGTCACGAGCGGACAGTCGCTGTTCTGGAAGCGCCCGACGCCGGCCGGTGAGATCGTCATCGATCTCACCGTTCCCGAGTCGAGCGGATGACGCGCCGGCCGGCGCCCCTCACCCGTCCTTCGCCGCGACGACGGCGGCGTAGACGTCGCGCTTGCGCAGCCCGAGGTCGCGGGCGACCTCGGCGATCGCCTCCTTGCGGGAGGTGCCCGCCCGCTCGCGGGCCGCGACCGCCGCCACCATGTCCGCGGGCGCGGCGTCGCCGGCGGCCTCGGGTGCCCCCGCGACCACGAGGGTGATCTCGCCGCGCACCTCGTGCCCGTCCGCCCATTCGCGCAGTTCCGCGAGCGGGCCGCGCCGCACCTCCTCGTGCGTCTTGGTCAGTTCCCGGCACACCGCGGCCGGACGGTCGGCCCCGAACGCGGCCGCGAGTTCGGCCAGCGAGACGGCGAGCCGCCGCGGTGACTCGAAGAACACGAGCGTCCGCCGCTCGTCCGCGAGCCCGGCGAGCGTGCGCTGCCGCTCCCCCGGCCGGCGCGGCAGGAAGCCCTCGAAGCAGAACCGGTCGACGGGCAGGCCCGACACCGCGAGCGCGGTCGTGACGGCGGACGGGCCCGGCAGGCAGGTGACGTCCACGCCGGCCTCGACCGCCGCGGCGACCAGGCGGTAGCCGGGATCGGAGACGGACGGCATGCCGGCGTCGGTCACGACGAGGACGTCCTGGCCGTCGCGCAGCGCGTCGAGCAGCTGCGGCACCCGTCCGGCCTCGTTCGCGTCGTAGAAGGAGACGATGCGCCCCGCGGGGGTGACGTCGAGGTCGCGGCACAGCCGGTGGAGGCGGCGGGTGTCCTCCGCGGCGATGATCGCGACGGACGCGATCGCGTCGCGAAGCCGGGCGGACGCGTCCTCGGGCCGGCCGAGCGGTGTCGCCGCGAGCACGACCCGGCCGATCACCCGGCCCGCGTCGTCCATCCCGGCACCGTAGCCCCCTACTATCGAGCCCGTGACGGCGACGCTCGAGGCACCTGCCGAGCCCGCCGAGCCACCGGCGGCGTCACGGGAGCCCGAGGTCCCGTCGCAGCTCGCCCGCTGGCGCGAGGCCAACGCGCTGTCCGGCTGGGTGATGACCGCGTTCGTCGCCCTGCTCGCGGGATTCACCCGCTTCTGGGCACTCGGTTCGCCCCCCGGCGTCAACAGCGTCCCCAAGGGCGGGATGCAGTTCGACGAGGTCTACTACGCCGTCGAGGCGCAGGAGATGCTGCGGTACGGCTACGAGGACAACCGCGGCTACATGTTCATCGTCCACCCGCCGCTGGGGAAGTGGCTGATCGCCGCGTCCGAGTGGTTGGTGGGCGGACGGGACTCCACCCAGAACCTCACCAACTCGCTGGGCTGGCGCATCGCCCCGGCGCTCTTCGGCACGCTGGGCGTGATCATCGTGGCGCGCCTGGCGCGGCGGATGTTCCGCTCCACCCTGTTCGGGGCGGTCGCGGGCGTGCTCATGGCCCTCGAGGGCATGTCGCTGGTACTCGGCCGCACCGCGATCCTGGACATCTTCCTGCAGTTCTTCGTGCTCGCCGGGTTCGCCGCCCTCGTCGTCGACCGCGACCACATGCGCGGCCGGCTGGCCGATCTGATCGCCGACGGCGTCGACCTCACCCGCGGCGTGCCCTCGCTCGGCCCGCGGCCGTGGCGGCTGCTCGGCGGCGTCATGCTCGGGCTCGCCTGCGCGATCAAGTGGTCGGGCCTGTCGTTCTTCGGGCTGTTCGTGCTGCTGTCGCTGGCCTGGGACCGCGGCGCCTACAAGTCCGCCGGCGTGCGCTTTCCCGGTGCCGCCTGGGCTCACCGCTCGCTGCCGGGCGCGGTCGGCTCGCTCGTCGTCGCCCCGGTCGCGGCGTACCTGCTCACCTGGCTGGGCTGGTTCACCGGTGAGAACTCGTGGAACCGGCACTGGGCGGACTCGCACGGGACGTCCGCGAAGTTCTTCGGCCTCGTCCCCTACGACTGGGGCTGGCTGCCGGGCCCGATCCGTTCGCTCGGCGACTACCACCTGAACGCCTACCGCTTCCACGAAGGCCTCGTCTCACCCCACGCCTACGGCTCGAAGCCGTGGAGCTGGTTGGTGCTCGGCCGTCCGGTGAGCTTCTACTACGACGGCAGCGATACCACCTGCGGCGCGAGCGCCTGCTCGCGGGCGACGCTGCTGATCGGAACGCCGCTCATGTGGTGGGCCATCCCGCTGATGCTCGTGTGGCTCGGCTGGTACTGGTTCACCACCCGCGACTGGCGCGCGTCGGTCGTGTGGGTCGCCTTCGCGGCCGGCTGGCTCGTCTGGTTCGGCAACCTCGACCGGACGATGTTCCTGTTCTACATGGCGCCGCTCGTGCCGTTCCTCGTGCTCGGGCTCACCCTCGCAGTGGGGGTCATGGTGGGCCCGGGGCTGCCCGACGCCGGGGCGGCGCCGCCCGGGCGGCTGGTCGCGGCCCGCCGCCGGCGCACCTGGGGCATCGCCGGCGCCACGGCGTGGCTGGCACTGGTGATCGCCGACTTCGCCTGGATGTGGCCGCTGTTCACAGGCGGTTTGATGACCTACGACCTGTGGCACGCGCATATGTGGCTGCCCTCGTGGGTATGAGGTCGGAAACGGCGGTTTCCCACCGTCACCCCGTCGTGCCCGCACGACCGATCCGCAGGAGGAACCCTTCATGAGCTTTGCCGCCAAGGTGCGCCGCGCCCCTTTGCGTGCCGTCACCGGCGCGTTCGTGCTCAATTCCGGCATCACCAAGCTCAGCGCGGACGAGGACACGGCGAAGCAGCTGCACGGCATGGCGTCGGGCACGTACGGGTTCCTCGGCAAGCTCGATCCGAAGCTGTTCGTCAAGGGCCTCGCCGTCGGTGAGATCGCGATCGGCGGTGCCGTGTTGCTGCCGGTGGTCTCGCCGGTCGTCGCGGGCGCGGCGCTGGCCGGGTTCTCCGGCGCGATGCTGAACATGTACTGGAACACCCCCGGCCTGCACGAGCCCGGCGACCCGCGGCCGACCCCGCAGGGTGTGCCGATCGCCAAGGACGTGTGGATGGCGGGCATCGGTGTCGGGCTCATGGCCGACGGCCTGCTCTCGCCGGCACACGACAAGAAGGTCGCCGCCGTCGCCACCGTGCACGAGAAGCTCAGCCGGCGGCAGCGGCGCAAGGCCCGCAAGCACGCCAAGAAGGTCGGGGCCGCCGCGCTCGCCTCCCAGGCCGAGTTCGGCAAGAAGGCCGGCAAGAAGCTGAAGAAGGCACAGAAGAAGGCCGCCAAGAAGGCCGGCAAGTCCGACGCGAAGCAGATCGCGAAGAGCGCGGCCGACACCGCGTCGAAGCGCATCGCCGGCGCCCGTGACGAACTCGCCCCGGTCGTCGCCTCGAAGGCGGCCGACGCCCGCAAGAAGACCGGCGAGCTCTACGACCAGTACGCCCCGGTCGTGGCCTCGAAGGTGTCGGCCACCGCCAAGGACGCCCGCAACGCCGCGTCCGACCTGGTCGACGAGTACGGCCCCGTCGTCGCCGCCCGCACCGCCGCGGCCCGTGAGGCCGTGGGCAAGCGTGCCGCCGACCTCGTCGACGAGTACGGCCCCGTCGTCGCCGAGCGCACCAAGACCGCCCGCCAGACCGCGAGCGACCTCTACGGCGAGTACGCCCCGGTCGTCGCCGACAAGGCCGGCACCGCCGCCAAGCAGGCCCGGTCGACGGCCGCGGACCTCTACGACGACTACGCGCCGATCGTGGCCGAGAAGGCCAAGGCCGCCCGCGGGGCGGCGGCAGACCTGACCGCCAAGGCCGAGAAGCGCACCCGCAAGGCTCGCCGCGAGGCGCGCAAGACGCTCGAGCAGAAGACCAAGCAGGCCCGCAAGGCTGCCCGCAAGGTCGCCGCCTGACCGAAACGCACCTTCCCGCGCCCGTGGAGCCCACCCGTCCGGTGGGTTCCGCGGGCGCGCCGCTTTTGGTGTGATCGACCTACCGTCCGAGACCACCGGAGGCCCGCGTGTTCTACCCGCTCACCGTCCGAGACTTCCTCGACCGCGCCGTCACCGTCTATCCCGACCGGGTCGCGATCGTCGACGAGCCCGACCAGCCGGCGCCGTCGCTCGGTGAGGTCACCTACCGGCAGATGGACGCCCTCGCGAAGGCCCAGGCGGCCAAGCTCGACAGCCTCGGCGTGCCGACGGGCGGACGGGTGGCGTTCGTGTCCGAGAACTCGGCCCGGCTGCTGACCTCCTTCTACGGCGTCTCCGGGTACGGGCGGGTGCTCGTCCCGATCAACTTCCGGCTCAGCCACTCCGAGATCCGCTACATCGTCGGCCACAGCGGCGCCGACGTCGTCTACGCCGATCCCGCGCACAAGGACGTCCTCGAGTCGCTGGACGTGACCCACAAGTTCGTCCTCGGCGAGGACGACGACCTCTACCTGCACGACACCGAGCCGAGGCCGTGGGACGAACCCGACGAGGGCGCGACCGCAACGATCAACTACACGTCCGGCACGACCGCCCGTCCGAAGGGCGTGCAGCTGACGCACCGCAACAACTGGCTCAACGCCACCGTCTTCGGGCTGCACACGACGATCAGCGACCGCGACGTGTACCTGCACACGCTGCCGCAGTTCCACGCCAACGGGTGGGGCATGCCGTTCGCGATGACCGGCGTCGGCGCGCGGCACGTCATCCTGCGCAAGGTCGACGGCACCGAGATCCTGCGCCGCGTCGAGCGGCACGGGGTCACCGTCATGTGCGCGGCGCCCGCGGTCATCGCCGCCGCCCTCGACGCCGCCCCCGGCTGGCAGGGCGAGATCCCCGGCCGCGACCGCGTCCGCATCATCGCCGCCGGCGCACCGCCGCCCACGCGCACCATCGAGCGCGTGCTCGACGAGCTGGGCTGGGAGTTCATCCAGATCTACGGCCTCACCGAGACCTCGCCGCTCGTCACCATCAACCGCCAGCGTGAGGAGTGGGACGGCCTCGACACGCACGAGCGGGCGAAGAACCTGGGTCGCGCGGGTGCGCCCGCCCTCGGCGTCCGCGTGACGATCGACCCCGCGGGCGAGGTGCTCACGCAGTCGAACCACAACCTGGACGCCTACTGGGAACAGCCCGAGGAGACCGCGAAGGTCCAGGAGGGCAACTGGTTCCACACCGGCGACGGCGGCTACCTGGAGGACGGCTACCTCACGATCTCCGACCGCAAGAAGGACGTCATCATCAGCGGCGGCGAGAACGTGTCGTCGATCGAGGTCGAGGACGTCCTGATGTCGCACGAACACGTCAAGGAGGTCGCGGTCATCGGGATCCCCGACGAGAAGTGGGGTGAGCTGGTTACCGGACTGGTGGTCACCGACGGCGCCGAGGTGACGTCCGAGGAGCTCATCGCCCACTGCCGCAAGGACCTCGCCGGCTACAAGTGCCCCAAGCGCATCGACTTCGTCGACGAGTTGCCGCGCACGGCCACGGGCAAGCTGCAGAAGTTCAAGCTGCGCCAGGAGTTCTGGGCCGGACGCGATCGCCAGGTGAACTGACCCGCTGCGTCACCGCGTCGATCACCAGCGCGGGCACGACGATCACCAGCACACCGAGGATCACGCCGCCCCACGTGTCGGTGAAGTAGTGGTAGCCGGCGCCGACCAGCCCGAGGGCGGCGAGGGCCGCCCACACGGACGCAATCGCCACGGCGCCGACCGCGACGGCCCGCGGGGCCGAGGTACGCAGCACGAGCAGCACCAGCAGCGCGAGCAACGACGTGATGCCGGTCTGGTGGCCGCTGGGGAAGGCCCAGCCGGCCTTCACGGCCCCGTCGCTCAATTGCTCGACGATGCCGAACTGGCGGCCGATCAACGGTTTGAGCACGTACGACTCGAGCACGAGTCCGAGCGCGGGACCGACCGCGACCAGGGCCACCACCGGCCACGCCCGCAGCACGAGCGCGACGACGCCCACGACCAGGATGGTCGTCACCGTGAGGACGGGCTCGCTGAGCCAGCGCAGGAACGTCGACACCGGCCCGGGGTGCTGCGGGTCGCCGAAGTGGCGCCACAGCCAGTCGGCGACCGGACGGTCGACCGCGTTCGGACGGTACGTGTCGTGCACCCAGACGGCCATCGCCACGAACGCCACCACTCCCGCGGCGACCCCCGCGACGGCGGCCCGCGGCCGTCCGACGAGCGGGACCCGGACGGCCGGGCGCGCGGTCAGGGTCACGCGGACGATGATCCCAGGCGCAACTGGGTGAGGGCTCACCTACAGTGGGCAGCTCACAGCCGGTTGTCCGGTTTCCCTACAGGCACGGATATCCGTACAGGCACGAGGACAGGGGGCGCCATGCGCCGGGTACTGACAATGGCCGCCGTCGCGGCGGGCACCGCGGCGCTGCTGGCCACCGCGGCCTGCTCGGCCGAGTCGGACGGATCGGGGGGCGGGCCGTCCGGGTCCGGGACCGGATCGGGTGCCGCCCCGGCAGGGACCACCGCCGCGAACGGCCTGCCGTCCGGCTGCGACGCGCAGTCGCTGAAGACCTACGCGTCCGGGAAGCTGACCGTCGCCACCGACTCGCCCGCATACTCGCCGTGGTTCCAGGACGACAAGCCGTCCAACGGCAAGGGCTTCGAGTCGGCCGTCTCCTACGCGGTGGCCGCGAAGCTCGGCTACCAGCGCGACGCCGTCAGCTGGACGGTCGCGCCGTTCGACAGCGTCATCGCCCCGACGCCGAAGCGGTGGGACTTCGACGCCAACCAGTTCTCGATCACCGCGCAGCGGGCGAAGGCCGTCGACTTCTCCTCGCCGTACTACGACGTGACGCAGGCGGTCGTCACGCTGAAGAACTCGAAGTACGCGAACGCCACGTCGGTGGCGCAGCTCGAGGGCGCCAAGATCGGCGCCCAGCGCAACACGACGAGCTACGACGCGATCACCGGCCAGATCAAGCCCGGCCCGTCGCCGGCGCCGTACCCGCGCAACGACCTCGCCGTCCAGGCACTGAAGAACGGGACCATCGACGCGCTCGTCGTCGACCTGCCGACCGCGTTCTACGTGACGTCCGCCCAGCTCGACAACGCGAAGATCGTCGGCCAGCTGCCCTCGACCGGCAAGCCCGAGCAGTTCGGTTTCGTGCTGTCGAAGGGCAGTGCCCTGACGACGTGCGTCTCGGCCGCCGTCGACGCGCTGCGCAAGGCCGGCACGCTCGCCGAGCTGGAGAAGAAGTGGCTCACCGGCGCGGGCGCGCCGAAGCTGTCCTGAGCCCGTCGTGGCGCTCGACATGACGAAGGGCGGCGCCCCGTCCGCGGACGGCTGGACACCGTCGCCGCGGCAGCAGGAGCGCGACCGGTACCGGCGGCGACGCACGCGCCGGTCGGGTCTGATCGGGGCCGCCGTCGCCCTGGTCGTCCTCGCGGTCGTCGTGGTCGCGGTGCGCAACAGCACCGGCTGGCCGTTGCTGCGTGACAGCTTCTTCGACTTCTCGGTCGGCTTCCGCGACCTGCCCGCGCTGCTGCGGGCGCTGTGGGTCAACGTGCAGATCATGCTCATCGCCGAGGTGGCGGTGCTGCTGTTCGCCGGGCTGATCGCGATCCTGCGGACGCTGCAGGGGCCGGTGTTCTTCCCGCTGCGGTTCGTCGCCACCGCCTACGTCGACCTGTTCCGCGGGCTGCCGATCCTGATCGTGCTGTACCTCGTCGGGTTCGGCCTGCCGTCGCTGCGCATCGCCGAGATCCCCGACAGTCCGTTCGTGCTGTGCATCGTCGCGCTGGTGCTGACGTACTCCGCCTACGTCGCCGAGGTGTTCCGCGCCGGCATCGAGTCCGTGCACCCGTCGCAGCGCGCGGCGGCGCGGTCGCTCGGGTTGACGACGACGCAGACGATGCGGTTCGTCGTGCTGCCGCAGGCGGTGCGGCGGGTGCTGCCGCCGCTGCTGAACGACTTCGTCAGCCTGCAGAAGGACACCTCGCTGGTGTCGACGCTCGCGGTGTCGGAGATGGTGCTCGTCGCGCAGGGGCAGGTGTCACGCGACTTCAAGTTCGTGCACTACATCATGGCCGGCCTGATCTTCGTCCTGCTGGCGATCCCGTTGACCCGGCTGACCGACTGGCTGGCCCGCCGCCAGGGCTGGACCTCCGCCGGGGCGACGATCCGATGACCGTGCCTCCCGTGCCTCCCGTGCCTCCCGTGCCTCCCGTGCGTCCCGTCCTCGCCGTCCGCGGCGTGCGCAAGGCGTTCGGGACGTCCGTGGTGCTGTCGGACCTCGACCTGACGGTGCCCGAGCACTCGTGCACCGTGCTGATCGGCGCGTCCGGGTCGGGCAAGTCGACACTGCTGCGCTGCGTCGACCTGCTCGAGGTCGTCGACGACGGCGTCATCGAGCTCGACGGCCGCGACATCACCGACCCGCGGGTCGACGCCGACGAGGTGCGCACCTCCATCGGCATCGTGTTCCAGGCCTTCAACCTGTTCCCGCACCTGCGCGTGCTCGACAACGTGACTCTTGCGCTGCGCCGGGTGCACAAGGTCGACCGCGACGAGGCCGAGTCGCGCGCGCTCGACATGCTCGCCCGCGTCGGGCTGCGCGAGCGGGCGAACGCCCGTCCGGACGATCTGTCCGGCGGCCAGCAGCAACGCGTCGCGATCGCGCGGTCGCTGGTCACGCGGCCGCGGTTGATGCTCTTCGACGAGGTGACCAGCGCGCTCGACCCCGAACTGGTCGGCGAGGTGCTCGCCCTGATCACCGAGCTCAAGCAGGACGGCATGACCATGCTGCTCGCGACCCACGAGATGGGTTTCGCGCGGCAGGCCGCCGATCAGGTGTGCTTCCTCGACGGCGGACGGGTGCACGAGCAGGGCCCGCCCGAGCAGGTGCTCGGCGACCCGGCCGAGGCGCGGACACGCCAGTTCCTGCGCCGGATCATCGAGGCCGGTCGGCTGTAGTTACGATCCGCGGCAACGATGAGCAACACCGAGGTCGCGCCCAGCGAGATCACCTGCTCCCCCGACACCGACGAGGGACGGGTCGAGCTCGTCGCTGCCCGCGAGGTGCCGTTGGGCGGTCCACGCGCGATCACGGTGCGTCGCACCCTGCCGACGCGTGCGCGCACGCTGATCGGGGCGTGGTGCTTCGCCGACCACTACGGGCCGGTCACCGACGGTCCCGGCATGGACGTTCCGCCCCACCCGCACACCGGGCTGCAGACGGTCAGCTGGCTGTTCTCCGGCGAGGTCGAGCACCGCGACAGCCTCGGGACGCACGCGACGGTGCGGCCGGGCGAGCTCAACCTCATGACCAGTGGTGCCGGCATCTGCCACTCCGAGGTCTCCCGCGACCTGCCCGGGCCGCTGCACGGCGTGCAGCTGTGGGTCGCGTTGCCAAACGCCGACCGCCACGGCCCACGCCGCTTCGAGCACCACGCCCCGCCGTGCGTCGACCTCGGGGGCGCGAGGGCGCGCGTGTTCCTGGGTGAGCTGGCCGGTGAACGCTCGCCGGTACCGACCTTCTCGCCCCTGCTGGGGGCCGAGCTGGTGCTCGATCCCGGCGCCGTTCTCGACCTGCCGGTGGATCCGGCCTTCGAACACGGCGTGCTGGTCGACACCGGTGAGGTGACGCAGCACGGCACGCCCGTCGGACGCGGCGTGCTGGGCTACGTCGCGCGTGGCTCCCGGACGCTGCCGCTCGCGAACCCGTCCGCCGTGCCGGCCCGTGTCGTGCTGCTCGGCGGCGAACCGTTCGGCGAGGACCTGCTCATGTGGTGGAACTTCGTGGGCCGCGACCACGACGAGATCGTCGCGTTCCGCGAGGCGTGGGAGCGGGGGTCGCAGCAGTTCGGCGAGGTCGTGGGGTACGAGGGCCGGACGGCACGGTTGCCCGCTCCTCCCCTGCCCGGCGTCCGCATCAGGCCGCGGCACCAGGCCTAGTCGACAGGCCTAGACGACAGGCCTAGCCGACAGGCCTGGACGACGGGCCGGTACGACGAACGGCCCGAACCGTGTGGTTCGGGCCGTCTGCCGACTGGTGGAGCTGAGGGGAGTTGAACCCCTGACCCCCTCGATGCGAACGAGGTGCGCTACCGGACTGCGCCACAGCCCCAGTGTCGGGCCTGCCGCAGCAAGCCGTCGACGAGTTTAGCAGCCGGGCTCAGCTCGCCCGCCGCTGCATCGCGGCCGCGGCGGCCTCCTCGTTGTAGAGGCCGGTGAGATCGATCGTGTCCATGCTGTGCAGCTGGATGTCGTCGTCGTCGATGCGCACGACCGACTGCGGAGCCTGCTCGAAGCGCTCGACGTCCTCGGTGGCGTCGTAGCCCGTGGCGCGCCGCGCGGTCGCGCGCAGCTGCCGGCTCTCGCGGCGGTCGCGGTCGCGCAGCGCCTGGTTGCGCAGGAACAGGACGTAGCCCGCCAGGCCGGCGAGGAACGGCACCGCGAGCAGCCACAGCAGGCCGCCGACCAGCATCGCCAGCACCGTGAACAGGAGGCTGCCGCCCGCGAGGATCGTCAGCGACCGCCGGCGGCGCGCCATCATCGCCACGCGCGCGTCGGACAACTCGCCACGGTCGGGTGGGTACATCAACGCCTCCTGGGCGGCGGGGATCGGACGGCGGGCGGGTGCGGCGAGCGGTGCGGCGGGTTCGCTGCGGCGGGGCACGAAGACGTCGGCGGCGCGGCCGTCGGCGTCGGCCCGACGGCCGAGCGCGCGCATACCGCGTCCCCAGTCGGCGACGGTGCGCTCGCGGCGCTTCTCGTCGCTGCGGCGGAAGATCATCGGTACGACCACGATGAGCCAGAGCACGACGAGGATGACGACGGTCATGGCCGGTGACGGCATGCGACGTCTCCCCTCTCCTGCGCCGGTGTGACCACTTCAGTCACACCAGTAACACGCTGTCCTTGAAGTTAGTGATCGCGCGCCGCGCATCGCCGGACGTCCGACGGCGTGTCGAGGGAAACCTCGACCTGAGGTTGAGAACGTCCGGCGCCGGGGTCAGGCCGGACGCCACTGCGGCACCGGTGGCAGCCGCTCGAGCCGCGACAGCATGGTCGCGCCGCGCAGCTCCTCGATCGTCAGCGCGAACGCGGCGTGGTCACGCCACGCCCCGTCGATGTCGAGGAACCGCTCGTAGTAGCCCTCGCGGCGCAGCCCCAGCTTCTCGACCACGCGCAGGCTCGCCTTGTTCTCCGGACGGATGTCGATCTCGATGCGGTGCATGCCCACCCGCGCGAAGCAGTGGTCCATGACGAGCGCGACCGCGGTCGGGGTGATGTTGCGCCCGGCGACCGCCGAGTCGATCCAGTAGCCGATCGTGCACGAGCGCAGCACGCCGTGCACGACGTTGGACACGTTCACCTGGCCGACGAGACGTCCGCCGTACTCGACCATGAACGGCAGCATCATGCCGCGTCGCGCGGCCTGCTTGAGCGACGAGTGCAGGGCGGGCCAGGCGCCGACGGCGTTGCGCTCGGACCACGGGTGCGGGGACGACGGCTCCCAGGGCACGAGCCAGCGCTCGTTGCGCAGCCGGATCTCCGACCAGGGGCGTCCGTCGCGCAACCGCGGCGGGCGGAGCGTCACGGCGCCGACCGACGGGTGCGCCGGCCAGCCCGGAGTCCTGACCATGCCTCGATCCTGCCCCGTCCCCGACCCGTCCTGACCCGCGTTCGCGCCCGGATCAGCGGTTGGACAGCAGCAGCGGCACGACGGTGACCTGCTGTCCGGCCATCACGTCGGTGACGTCCTCGTCGATGACGACCAGGCAGTTGGACAGCGCGAGCGAGGCCAGCAGGTGCGAGCCGGGACCACCGATGAACGAGACGCTGTAACTGCCCGAGGACTCGCGGTGCAGCACGCCGCGGCGGTACTGCCTCACGCCGTGCGGGCTCTTCGCCCCCTCGAGCGCCGTGGCCTCGACGGTCGCGCGGTGCAGGCTGCGCTTGCCGAGCAGTTTGCGGATCGCCGGACGGACGAACGCCTCGAACGACACCAGGCTGCTCACCGGGTTGCCGGGCAGGCAGAAGATCGGCACCTTGTCGCCGAGGTGGCCGAAGCCCTGCGGTTTGCCCGGCTGCATGGCGACGGTGGTGAACTCGACGGTGCCCAGCTCGCCGAGCGCCTCCTTGACCACGTCGTAGGCGCCCATGCTGACGCCGCCGGTGGTGACGAGGATGTCGGCGCGCAGCAGCTGGTTCTCGAGTGCGTCCAGCAGCGCCGAGTGGTCGTCGGCGACGATGCCGATGCGGCGGGCGTCGGCGCCGGCGTCGCGGGCGGCGGCCGCGATCATGTACGAGTTCGAGTCGATGACCTCGCCGAACGAGGGCTTGCGGCCGACCTCGACGAGCTCGCTGCCCGTCGACAGGATGATCACCCGCGGTCGCGGCCGGACGGTGACCCGGTCGCGCCCGATCGCGGCGAGCAGCGCCAGCTGCTGCGGGCCCAGCGCCGCGCCGGCACCGAGGGCGGGCGCGTTCGCGGGGAGGTCCTCGCCGGTGCGGCGCACGCACGCCCCGGTGTGCACCGGACGGCTGATGGTGACCCGGGCCAGCCCGCGGTCGGTGTCCTCGAGCGGGATGACGGCATCGGCGCCGGCGGGGATGGGCGCGCCGGTCATGATGCGCATCGCCAGGCCCGCTCCCATGCCCGAGCGCGACTTGGCGCCCGCGGCGATGTCGCCGACGACCTGGAGCACCACGGGGTCGGACTCGCTGGCGTCCCGGGTGTCGATGGCCCGCACGGCGTAGCCGTCCATCGAGGAGTTGTCGAAGCTGGGCAGCGGGAAGTCGGTGCTGACGTTCTCGGCCAGCAGCAGGCCCTGCGCGTCGAGCAGGGTCAGCTCGATCGGATCGAGCGTGCCCACGCCGTCGAGCACCGTGGCCAGGTGTTCGTCGACCGACCGTGGCCGGCCGGCCTTCGGGCCTGTTGTGCCACCTGCCACCGAGCGTCTCCCCGTCGTGCGATCAGCCGGTCGGGTCCTCCGGCCGGTAATCGCTCAACCATGCACGAAAGTCGGCCCCGATGTCGGGATGCCGGGCCGCGAGCTGGACTGTGGCTTTCATGTAGTCGAGCCCGTTGCCGGTGTCGTAGCGGCGGCCGCGGAAGACCACGCCGTGCACCGGCACGCCCTCGTGGGCGAGCTTCTGCATGGCGTCGGTGAGCTGGATCTCGCCCTTCGCGCCCGGCTGGGTCTCGCGCAGCGCGGCGAAGATCTCGGGCGGCAGCACGTAGCGTCCGATGATCGCCAGGGTGCTGGGGGCCTCGTCCGCCGGGGCCTTCTCGACGAGTTCGGCGATGCCGACGACGTCGTCGTCCTGCGACGAGCCGGGTGTGAGCGCGACGCTGCCGTACATGCTGATGTCCTTGCGGGGTACGTCGAGCAGGCCGAGCACGACCCCGCCGTGCTCGGCGTACGCGTCGAGCATCGGCTGCAGCAACGCGTCGCGGTCGTCGATCAGGTCGTCGGGCAGCATGACCGCGATCGGCCCGCCGTCGGCGAACTCCTCGCCGCAGCCGACCGCGTGGCCGAGGCCCTTGGGATCGTCCTGGTTCGTGTAGTGGAGGGCGGCGAGCCCGGCCCCGCGCCGCACCGTCGCGAGCGTCTCGGAGTCGCCCTTGGCCTCGAGCGCGGCCTCGAGGTCGTCGTTCGCGCCGAAGTAGTCCTTGATCGCCCCCTTGAACGGGCTGGTCACGACGAGCACGTCGGTGATGCCGGTGGCCGCCGCCTCGGCGACGACGAGTTCGAGGGCCGGCGTCGTGACGATCGGCGCGAGCTCCTTCGGAACCGCCTTGGTGAACGGCAGGAACCGGGTGCCGCGACCCGCGGCGGGGATGAGTGCCTTGGTCACGGTGGAGGCCATGCCCGGAGGGTATCCGGGCCAGAATCGGGGCATGGACGCGACCGACGCGCACCAGGGGCCCGGCCCCGGGGCGGACAAGGCGGCCTGGCGGGCCTGGGTCGCCGCCCGGCGGCGGGCGAGGACGGACGACTCGCGGGCGGACGCGCGCGTGGCGATCGTCCGCCACGTACTGGCACGCCACGACGGGCTGCGGTGGTCGTGCGTGGCCGCGTACGAGCCGCTGCGCACCGAGCCGGGCTCCGTCGAGCTGCTCGCGGCGTTGGCCGGACGCGGTGTGCGGGTGCTCGTGCCGGTGACGCTGCCCGACCGCGACCTCGACTGGACGCCGTGGGGCTCGGCGGACGGCGGCGTGCTCGGCCCGGACGCGATCGCGGACGCCGACGCGGTGCTGGTCCCGGCGTCCGCGGTGGCGCTCGACGGGGTGCGGCTCGGCCGGGGCGGCGGCTCGTACGACCGCGCGCTGCGGCGGGCGCGGCGGCAGGCGCCGCGGGTGGCGCTGCTGTTCGACGACGAGCTGGTCGCGGCCCTGCCGGCCGACCCGTGGGACGTACCGGTGGACGCGGTGGTGCGCCCGTCCGGCTGGCGCGACCTGCGGGTCGCCGCCGCCGATTAGCAGTCGTAGACTGCGAGTGCCAGGTGATCGTCACAAGGACCTGGCCCTGCGCCCGCGGAGGAACCCTCGACATGCCCACCTACCAGTACGCCTGCACCAACCCCGAGTGCGGCAACCGTTTCGAACTGGTCCAGTCGTTCACCGACCCCGCCGCCACCGAGTGCCCGGTCTGCGGGCAGCCGGTGCGCAAGGTCTACGGCTCGGTCGGCGTGGTCTTCAAGGGCTCGGGCTTCTACCGCACCGACAGCCGCTCCGACGCGAAGTCGTCGTCGACGGTCGCGGCGAGCGACTCGAAGAAGAGCGAGTCGAAGAGCGACTCCTCGAGCTCCTCGAGTTCCACGTCCTCGTCGGCGTCCTCGACCTCCACGTCCGCCCCGGCGTCCTCCTCGTCGTCGGGGTCCTCGGGCTCGTCCGGCTCGGGATCGAGCAAGGCCGCCGCGTCGGCCTGACGTGCGTCAGCCGTCGGTCACTCCGGCGGACATCGCGCCGTCGGTCACTCCGGCGGACATCGCGCCGTCGGTCACTCCGGCGGACATCGCGCGGGCGACGCCGTCCGCGCCGCGCGCCGGTTCGGTCCGCAGGCCCTCGATGACGCCGCGCCGGTCGGCGGCCGAGCGGTTCTGGCTCAGCTTGGCCTTGCCCTCGACGCCGGTGACGGTGACCTCGACGCCGACGATGCCGCGCAGCTGCCCGCTCACGTAGGCCTCGGGCGCGTCGGTGACCTGCCAGGGTCGATCGCGGGACGACTCGTGCGCCTCGGTCAGCTCGGTCACGGCCGCCCGCAGCCAGCGCTCGTCCCGGTGCACCCGCGCGGTGCCGGTGAGCTGCACGGCACTGTAGTTCCACGTCGGCACGACCCGGCCGTGCTCGACCTTGCTCGCGTACCACGACGGCGACACGTACGTCTCGTCCCCGCCGACGATCAGCAGGGCGGGCCGGCCGTCGCCGATCGCCCGCCAGTGGTCGTTGGCAACGGCGAGGTGGGCGACGACGGTGTCGCCGCGCCACACGATCGGCAGCAGCGTCGCCTGCGGCAGCCCGTTGCCGTCCGCCGTCACGAGCCACGCCGACCCGACCTGCCGGACGAAGTCGCGCAGCGCGTCCTCGTCGTCGACGCGGTTGAAGGCGGGCGTGTACACACCGGCCACGCTAGCGGCGGACGGCCTGTGGTTTGTCACCCCATCGTCCGAGCGTCGTCCACAACCGCCGCCGGGGACGGGCGGACGGCCCGGCGCGCGGCCTAGCGTCGCTGCCATGTCCCTGCGCCTGCACCTGGCCGGCATCGGCCGCGTGCCCCGGCTGCTCGCCGCCGCCGCGTGCCTGTTGCTGGCCGCGGTGTCGGCTCTCGACGGCGCCGGCTCGGGCGCGGCGGCGCCGGCACACGGCGTGCCGGTCGTCGTCGCCGCCCGGCCGCTCGCCGCCGGCCACCACCTCACGTCCCGCGACCTCACCGTGGCCCGGTGGGCGCGGGCGCAGGCACCGCCGGGGGCGGCGGCGCGGGCCGGGCCGCTGCTCGGCCGGGTGGTCGCGGGGCCGATCGCGGTGCGCGAGGCGGTCCTGCCGCTCCGCCTCGTCGACACCGCCCTCACCGCCGGCCTGCCCGCCGGGTCGGTCGCGCTGCCGCTCGAGCTGACCGGCGACGTGCGCGGGCTCGTGGCGCCCGGCGGACGCATCGACCTGATCGCCGTACCGCTCGACCCGTCCGGCGGGTCGGTCGGCGGCCCACCCGCGCACGGGCGGGAGGCGGGTGCGACCCGGGCGGCGTCCGGTGTCCGGGTGCTCGCCGTGCTGCCGCCCGCGGGGTCCGGCGGTGTGGCCGACCCGGCGGGGTGCCGGGTGATCGTCGCCGTGACACCGGAGGTCGCCGCGAGATTGGCCGGTATGGGCGGGTCGTGGCGGTTCACGGCCGTTGCCCAGCAGCCCTAGGCTCTGCTTCGACCGGCGGCCGTGGGCGCCGCCTACCGACAGTGGAGGCAGACACGATGATCAAGGGCTTCAGGGACTTCATCATGCGCGGCAACGTCGTCGAGCTGGCGATCGCCGTCGTCATCGGCACGGCGTTCCAGGCGGTCGTGAGCGGAGTCGTCGACGCCATCATCAAGCCGCTGGTGAACTCGGCCGGAGGCACCAACGTCAACGGCCTCGGCTTCTCGATCCGCGACGACAACGCCGAGCTGGCCAAGAACACGTTCGTCAACTTCTCGTCCGTGATCAACGCGATCATCGCGTTCCTCGTCACCGCGGCCGTCGTCTATTTCCTGATCGTGGTGCCCATGAACAAGATCCAGGAGCGCCGCGCGGCGAAGACGGCCAAGGGCGAGCCCGACCCGACCCCGAAGTCCGAGGACATCCTGCTGCTCGAGCAGATCCGCGACCTGCTGCAGGCGCAGCAGGGTGGTCCCACCAAGCAGATCTAGGCGCGCCTACTCGTGGTGGGGCGGCCGCTGGCGCCGGTACCACTCGGCGTCGCGGTCGCCGCCGTCACCGCCACGGTGCAGGTCGTCGCCCCATCCGCGGTCGCGTTCGTCCTCGGTGACGTCCGGCAGCACCGGGTCGTCGTCGCGGGTGTCCCGACGCGGACGGGCGGGCGGCTCGCTCACGGGCAGTCGACCCACTCGTCGGTGCCGTCGGTGAACACCTGCCGCTTCCAGATCGGCAGCCGCGCCTTCGCCTCGTCGACCAGGCGCTGACACGCCGCGAAGGCCGCGCCCCGGTGGGCGGTCGACACCACGGCGACCAGGGCCACGTCACCGATCGCGAGCATCCCGACCCGGTGGCTCACCGCCACGGCGAGCACGTCGGCATCGGCCGCGATCTCGTCCGCGACCTCGCGCAGCACCTGCTCGGCGCTCGGATGTCCCTCGTACTCCAGCTCGACCACCCGGCGTCCGTGGTCGTGGTCGCGCACCACGCCGGCGAACGTCACCTGGGCACCCGCCCGGTCGTCGTCCGCGGCCCGCTCGTGCGCGGCGACGTCGAGCGGACGGTCGGACACCGACAGCAGGCGCACGACCTCACGGGTGGTCACGGTCTCGCTCATCGGTTCAGACTCCTCCGCCCGGGCGGTGGTCGCCACCGGCCAACTGGTCGACGGCGTGGTCGAGCAGCGGCTCGAGCACGGCGAGACCGTCCCTCACCCCGCCCGGCGAGCCGGGCAGCGTGACCACCAGCGTCGCACCGATCGCGCCGGCGACCCCGCGCGAGAGCACCGTGGTCGGCAGGCGGTCGCGCGACACCGCGCGCAACGTCTCGGCGATGCCGGGGATATCCCGGTCGAGCAGCGGCGCGACCGCTTCGGGCGTGACGTCGGTGGGGGTCAGCCCGGTGCCCCCGGTCGTGACGATCACCTGCGCCGCGGCCGCCAGCGCCTCGCGGACGGCGGCCCTGATCGCCTCGACGTCGTCGGGCACGATGCGCCGCAGCACCACCTCGTGCCCGAGCGCGGCCAGGCCGTCGGCCAGCAGTTGTCCGCTGTCGTCGGCCCGCTCACCCGATGCCGATCGGTTCGAGCAGGTGATGACGGCGGCGATCACGACGCGCCCTCCGCCCGCCAGCTGCCCGTCCGCCCGCCGTCCTTCGCGAGCAGCCGGACGTCGGTCAGCCGGGCCGCGCGGTCGACCGCCTTGGTCATGTCGTAGAGCGCGAGCCCGGCGGTGACCACGGACGTCAGTGCCTCCATCTCGACGCCGGTGCGGTCGGCCGTCCGCGTCGTGGCGGTGATGTCGACCCAGCTGTCGCCGAGCTCGAGCTCGACGCTGACCCCGTGCAGCGCGACGGGGTGGCACAGCGGCACGAGATCGGGCGTGCGTTTCGCCGCGGCGATGCCGGCGATACGGGCGACCGCCAGCGCGTCGCCCTTGGGCAGCCCGTCACGGCGCAGCAGGCCGATCACCTCGGCCGTGGTCTCGAACCGGCCCGCCGCGGACGCGGTGCGCACGGTGACGTCCTTGGCCGACACGTCGACCATGCGGGCGGCTCCGCGCTCGTCGACATGGGTCAGGGCAGGCGTGGCATCGGGCACGGCACCCGAGGGTAGTCGCGGCGGGCGGCACGGAGCCGCGGCAGCGATGATGGGACGCGATGTCGCCGACACCGCCTCCCGCCCCGCGGCCCTCGCCCGCCTCGGGGACCCGGCGGCTGAACGTGCCGCTGCTGGTCGTCGGCGCGGTCGCGGTGCTCGTCGCCGCGCTCGCGGTGGGCCTGGTCGTCACCCGTGACGGCGGCGGGCAGAAGCCCGTCGACTCCGTACGCGGCGCGGTGCCGATCACCATGAGCGACGGCGTCGAACTCGGCGCCCAGGTCACGCGGCCGTCCGGCGGCGGACGACATCCCCTGGTGGTCATGCCCTCGAGCTACGGCTCGACGTCCGAGCAGTACGCGGCGATCGCGAAACAGCTCACCGCGTCCGGGTTCGCGACGGTGTCCTACACGCAGCGCGGGTTCGAGAACTCCGGCGGACGCATCGACCTGGCCGGCCCCCGCACCCAGCGCGACGCGCGAACGGTCATCGACTGGGCGGTGCGCAACACCGCCGCCGACCCGGCGCACATCGGCATGCTCGGTGTCTCCTACGGCGCGGTCGTCTCGCTGCTCACCGCCGCCCAGGATCCCCGGGTGCGGGCGGTCGTCGCGTTCAGCGGATGGTCCGACCTGGCGGCCGTGTTCCACCCCCACGACACGACGAGCGTGCTCGGACTCGGCGGGCTGCTGTCGAACGCCCGCGTCGACAGCGAGCTGACGAGGCTCGGCGCCGACCTGAAGGCCGACCCGTTCGGCAACGCCGGTGAGCTGGTGTCGTTCGCGAGACCCCGCTCGCCGGTCACCCACCTCGACGGGTTGAACCGCAGCCGGCCCGCGATCATGCTCGCCAGCGGCTGGCAGGACTCGCTGCTCGCCCCCGCCCCGCTCGTCCCCTTCTTCGACCGGCTCGCGGGCCCGAAGCGGTTGCAGCTGTCGATCGGCGACCACGGCGGACCCGAGAGCGACATGCTCGCGGGCCGCTCGAGCCGCACCGGCGACGCCGCGTACGCCTGGCTCGCGCACCACCTGCAGGGCGACCCGAACGGCATCGACGCGCAGCCGCGGGTGCAGCTGCAGGACGTCACCACCCGAGAGGTGCACACGTACGCGGCCTGGCCGCGGGCGAAGCGCGTCGCGCTGGCGCTGGGCGCCCCCGCGCCCACCGGCGTGTCCGCGGGCGGCACGGCCACCGCCTGGCGGGCCTCGCTGACGACGGGCACCGATTCCGCCGCGACCGCGGGCGCGAGCCAGTTCGTGCCGTCCGCCCAGTACCGCGTGCCCGCGGTGCGCCCCGCGCGACTCTCGCCGGACGCGGCCTTCGTCTGGAACGCGGGGGCGGTGCCGTCGGCCACCCGCTTACTGGGTTCGCCGCGGCTGACCCTCGACGTCGCGTCGTCGTCGCCGCAGGCCACCGTGTTCGCGTATTTGTACGACACCGGCAGCGACGGCACCGGGTACCTGATGAGCACGACGCCGTTCACCGCCACCGGCTTGTCGCAGAACCGCGCAAAGTCGGTCGCCTTCGACCTCGAACCCATCGACTGGACCCTCGCCCCGGGACGCTTCCTCACCGTCGTCGTCGACACCGTCGAGCCGCGCTGGTACCAGGCCGCCGCTGCCGGCTCGACGCTCACGTTGTCGTCGAGCGCCGCCCGTCCCGCCGCCCTGAGCGTGCCGGTCGGCTAGCGGCGCCCGTTAGGGTTGACCCGTCCCCGCCCTCGTAGCTCAGGGGATAGAGCACAGCTCTCCTAAAGCTGGTGTCGCAGGTTCGAATCCTGCCGGGGGCACCCGATCGTCCGTCGCGCGAACGCACCCGTGACCGTCCGAACGGCCGGTTGCATCGCGGTGTGACCGGGCGCACGCTGGACGCGGCCCTGCCGGCTCGCGAGCGCCGTCCCGTCTCGCGATGCACCTGCATTCCCCCCGCGCGAGGCGGGCACGGCCCCGGACCGCTAGAGCGGGCCCGGGTCGGGGTGCTCGGCATTGTTGATCGTGCGCACCGAACTCGTGCCGTCGTCGTAGTAGTCGACGATCGACAGCGACGCGGTGTCGAGGTGGAAGCGGAACATCGTCTCCTGCGGCGAGCCCAGCGCGAGCCGCAGCAGCGTCTTGATCGGCGTCACGTGCGAGACGAGCACGATCGTCTGCCCGCGCCGGGCGTCGACGATCTCGCGCAGCCCACGCAGCGTGCGGGACTCGACCTGGGCGAACGACTCGCCCTTCGGCGGGGCGACGTCGGCACCGTCGAGCCAGGTCGCGAGCAGCTCGGGCCAGGCGACATGCACCTCGTCGATCGAGAGGCCCTCCCACTCGCCGAACTCGGACTCGATGAGGTCGTCGTGCACGTCGACGACGGCGCCCGTGCGCGCCGCGATGGCGGCGGCCGTCTCGCGGGCGCGCCGCAGCGGTGAGGAGACGATGGCGTCGATGCCGCCGAGCCCCGCGATGTGGTGGGCGATCGCCCGGGCCTGGCCTCGGCCGCGTTCGTCCAGCGGAAGATCGTTGCGCCCGGAGAACCGTCCGCTCAGCGAGTGCTCGGTCGAGCCGTGCCGCACCATGAAGACCCGTGTCGCCTGCTCGTTCGGCGGGAACCACCGCGGCGGGCCGGAGCTCATGGCACCGCAGACTACCCGCCACGGGTAGATCACAGGACGAAACGGCGTCTCGCCCGTTGACGAGCTTTCGGAACCACAACTAGCCTGGGCGGACACGCGTCGGGAAGGAATCGTCATGCGGGCAGGCGTCACGGCCACGGGCTATGCAGAGCCCTTGCGCCACACGCCGCCGCGTGAGGGGATGCGACCGGGCACTGCCGCCGGCGATCCCCAGACGCCCTTCTAGTCCGGGACGACAGCTCAGCACCACCGGTCCGTCCCGAGCACGTCCCTACGCGAAGAGAGCACCGACATGACCACGATCGACCTGCAGCCCATCTCCGGACCGTCCGCCTGGCGCGGTGACGAGCTGTCGCAGCGCACCGACTGGATCTACGAGCTGTCCGAGGCCGAGCTCGCCGAGCTCGAGGCCCTCGGCCGCCGGTTCGTCGAGGACGACCCCGACCTGCGCACCGTCACCGCCGCCGACTACCCGTTCGACGCCTGCACCGCCCTGAACGACGAGTGCGCCCGGCAGATGGACTCCGGCCGCGGCTTCATCCTCGTCCGCGGCCTGAAGACGCAGGAGTACGGCGACGTCCTCGCCGCCGCCATCTTCTTCGTCATGGGCCTGCACCTGGGCCGGCCCATCGGCCAGAACCAGATGGGCGACCTGCTCGACCACGTCGTCGCGACGTCGAACAAGACGATGGACGACCCGGGCGCGCTGCCCTCGCGCATCCGCGATCGCCTGCCGTTCCACTCCGACAGCTCCGACGTCGTGGCGCTGATGTGCCTGCGGGGGGCGAAGGAGGGCGGCGCGTCCAGCCTCGTCAGCGGCACCACGATCTACAACGAGATCCTCAAGCGCCGGCCCGAGCTGGCGCCGCTGCTGTTCGAGCCGTTCCACTGGGACTGGCGCCGGCAGGACCCCGACTCCCCCGAGCTGACCTACAGCTCGCCGGTCATCAGCTACGTCGACGGCACGTTCAGCACCTACGCCGGCATGTCGATGATCTTCAGCGCGCAGGACTACCCGGGCGTGCCGAAGCTGACGCCCGAGCAGGTCGAGGTGCTGCACCTGTTCGACGAGATCTCGCAGGAGCCCGGCCTGCCCATCGACATGAACTTCCAGCCCGGCGACGTGCAGTGGCTGCTCAACTACGCGGCGCTGCACTCGCGCACGAGCTACACCGACTTCCCCGAGCCCGAGCGTCGCCGGCACCTGCTGCGGCTGTGGCTCAAGCGCGACGTCGGACGTCCGCTGGTCGACAAGTTCGGCAAGCACGTCGTGGTCATGGGCGAGCCGAGCACGCCGCTGAAGGAGGGCGGCCGGTTCCGCATCGCCGACGCCGTCCGCATCAACGACGAGTTCGGCAACTGACCTCGTGGCTGCGCACGCGCGGCCGCCCGCGGTCGCCGTGGTCGGCAGCCTGAACCTCGACATCGTCGTCGGCGTCGCGTCCCTGCCGGGGCGCGGCGAGACGGTGATCGCGACGTCGACGGCCACCGGTCCCGGCGGCAAGGGTGCCAACCAGGCCGCCGCCGCGGCGGCGCTGAGCCCGCACGTCGCCATGATCGGCCGGGTCGGGGCGGACGAGGCGGGCGCCTCGCTCGTGCGCGACCTGGCCGGTCGCGGTGTCGACGTCGCCGGTGTCGTCGCGACCGAGGGCGTGCCCAGCGGCACCGCCACCGTGGCGGTCGAGGACGGCACCGGCGAGAACCTCATCCTCGTCGCGCCCGGCGCGAACGCGAGCCTGACCACCGACGACGTCCGCGTGCCGGCCGTGCGCTCGGCCGCCGTCGTGCTGCTGCAGCTCGAGGTGCCGATGCGGACGGCCATCGCGGCCGCCGCGGCGGCGTCCGGCACGGTCGTGCTCAACCCGGCCCCGATGCAGGAGCTGCCCGGCCCGCTGCTCGAGCGGGTCGACGTGCTCGTCCCCAACGAGGGCGAGCTGGCGCGGCTGGCCGGGCGGGACGGGTTCGCGTCCGACGACGAGATCGCCGACGCCGCCCGCGCGGTGGGGGTCCGCGGGGTGGTGGTCACCCTCGGTGCCCGCGGCGCGCTCGTCGTGCCCGAGGACGGTCCGCACCGGCTCGTGCCGCCGCCGTCGGTGACGGCCGTCGACACCACCGGTGCCGGTGACTGCTTCTGCGGCGCCCTGTCGGTGTCGCTCGCGCAGGGTGCGTCGCTCGCGGACGCCGCGGCCTACGCCGTCGTCGCGGCGGCGCTGTCCACGACCGCCGCGGGCGCGCGCGGGTTCCTGCCGGACGACGCCGCTGTGCGCGAGGCCTTCGTCGCGTAAGAGTTCGACACGCCGCGGGACGTCGTCTCGCAGGGTGTTGACGGTGGTCGGCGATCCGGCCTAGCCTCGGCGGCGACGGAGGCAGGCAACAGGCCACCGTCTGCCCGGCGGCAGCGTCCGCCGATGCATCGCCCGTTGCATGCCGGCACCGGTGTGCGACCGCCCGGCACGGGATCCGAGCGGACGGAGCGGTACATGCGAGCGGTCAGACACCACGTGCACGGCGGACTCGACACCCTGGTGGTCGACGACGTGCCCGTCCCCGAGCCCGGTCCCGGCGAGGCGTTGGTGCGCGTCGAGGCCTGTTCGCTCAACCACCTCGACGTGCTGCAGCGGCGCGGTCCCGCGCTCATCCCCGGTTTCGCGCTGCCGCACACCGCCGGAATGGACGTGGCCGGCGTGGTCGAGGCGGTCGGCAGTGCGGACGGGCCGTTCGAAGTCGGGGCACGGGTCGTGGTCAACCCCGCCGTGCCGTGCGACAGCTGCCCGACGTGCGCGTCCGGACGGGACGGGCAGTGCGCGGCCACCGCGGTCATCGGCGCGACGCGGCCCGGCGGCTACGCCGACTACGTGCTCGCCCCCGTCGCGAACCTGATGCGGGTGCCGGACGACCGCTCGCTGACCGAGGCAGCCGTGCTGCCGACCATCTGGCTGACCGCGCACCACGCCCTGCACGTCACCGGTCGGGCCGCCGCCGGCGAGTCGGTGCTCATCCACGCCGGTGCCAGCGGAGTGAGCACCGCCGCCGTGCAGCTGGCCAAGGCCGCCGGCATGCGGGTCATCTCGACCGTCGGGCGTCCCGAGAAGGCCGAGTACGTCAGCAGGCTCGGCGCCGACGTCGTCATCGACACCTCGAGCGAGGACATCGTCGGACGCGTCCGCGCCGAGACCGACGGCCGCGGCGTCGACCTCGTGCTCGACCACGTCGGGCCCGCCACCTGGGACGCCGGCGTCTACAGCCTGGCGCCGCGGGGGCGTCTGGTGTTCTTCGGCAACACGACCGGGGACACCGTGTCCACCAACATCGTCTACGCCTACCACTTCGGCCTGCAGCTGCTCGGGTCCGACCCGTACGACCGCGCCGAGTTCGCGCCCGTGCTCGAGCAGTACTGGGCGGGCGACTTCGTGACCCCGATCGACAGCGAATTCCCGCTCGTCGAGGCTCGGGCGGCGCAGGAGCACCTCGAGTCGCGGCGCGCCGCCGGCAAGATCGTGCTGCGCCCGTGACGTCCGGCCCGCCCACGAGTCCCGCCCCGGTCTGGGACGTCGTCAACGGCCTCGCCGGCTACTGGGCGCTGAGCGCGGCCGTCGAACTCGGGGTGTTCGACGCGCTCGACCGCGCGCCGGCCGACGCGGCGACGCTCGCCGGCTCGCTCGGCGTGCAGGACGCCGAGGACCTCACGCTGCTCGCGCAGCTGCTCGCCGCGAAGGGCTTCCTCGACACCGACGGCGAGCGGTGGGAGCTGACCCCGGTGGCGCGCCGCTTCCTCGTGTCGTCGTCGCCGGCCTCGATGGCCACGCTCGTGCACCGCTCCCCCGGCCCGCACCACGCCTGGCCCGCGTTGGCGGCCACGCTGCGCACGGGTGTCCCCGAGGGCACGGTGCGCGACGACCTCGAGGCGATGTACCCCGACCTGGTGTCGGCCACGGCGGCGACGCAGTCGGCCGTCGCGGCCGGCGTGGCCCGCGAGCTGCGCGAACGCGGTCTCTGGGACGGCACGGGCACCGTCGTCGACCTCGGCTGCGGTTCCGGCGCGTGGCTCGAGGCGCTGACGGCGTCCGCCCGCGGGGTGGGCGTCGACCTGCCGCACGTGCTGCACATCGCCCGTCCGCGGCTGCGCGGGCGCGACGTGACGCTCGTCGGCGGCGACTACCTCAGCGTGGCGCTGCCGGTCGACACCGCGGACGTCGTCGTGCTCGCCCACGTACTGCGCGCCGAGGACACCCGCCGGGCCCGGGCGCTGGTCGACCGTGCCCTCGGCCTGCTGCGGCCCGGTGGGGTGCTGCTCGTGGCCGACTACTTCCGCCCCGACGACGGCGGGACGGGGGACGAGTACCGCGCCGCCGGGCACGAGCTCACGCTCGCGCTCACCATGCGCGCCTCGACGCGGGGACGCGGCGTCACCGAGGCCGCCCTGGACGGCTGGTGCGCCGCGCACGGCGCACGCACCGCCACGGTCGTCGAGCCCGTCCCCCGCCAGCGCGTGCACGTGCTCGTCCGCGAATCCGAGACCGGAGGAACCGCATGACCCGACCCGCAGACACCGTCATCACGAACACGCTCGTGGTGACCATGGACGACGGCCGCCGCGTGATCAGCGACGGCGCCGTCGCGATCGTCGACGGCGCGATCGCCGCCGTCGGCAAGACGGCCGACGTCACCGCCGAGTGGCACAGCGACGACGTGATCGACGGACGCCGCTTCGTCGTCACGCCCGGACTGATCAACACCCACGTGCACGCCACCGGCGAACCGCTCACCCGCGGCTTCGTGCCGGACGACACCCCGTTCATCGAGAACGTCTTCGAGTGGCTGACGCCGATCCACACGCACTACAGCGAGGAGGACGAGAAGATCTCGGCCCAGCTCGCCGCGCTGGAGATGCTGAAGTCGGGGACGACGACGTTCCTCGAGGCGGGCACCGTCCGCTTCATCGACCCGGTCGTCGAGGGTCTCGGCGAGATCGGCATCCGCGCCCGCGTCGGCCCGTGGGCGTGGGACCAGGTGCAGGACTACGAGGCCCTGCGCATGGACACCGACACCGCCATCGCGACCCTCGAGGACGCGATGAACCGGTACGGGTCCGCCCACGACGGACGGGTCCAGGCGTGGCCGATCATCATCGGCCACACCTGCTGCAGCGACGAGCTGTGGAAGGCGGCCAAGCAGCTGTCGGTGCAGCACGGCACCGGGTTGAGCTTTCACATGTCCCCCGCGGCGATGGACCCCGAGGGCTTCCTCGCCGCGTTCGGGCAGCGTCCGATGGTGCACCTGAACGAGCTGGGGGTGCTGGGCGACAACGTGATCCTGACCCACGCCGTGCACGTCGACGACGAGGAGATCCGGCTGCTCGCCGAGACCGGCACGAGCGTCTCGCACTGCCCGACGACCGCGCTCAAGGTCAGCTACGGCGTCACGCAGATCGGCAAGTTCCCCGAGATGGTCGAGGCCGGCGTGAACGTCGCGATCGGCACCGACGGCAACAACGCGTCCAACTACCACGACCTCATGCGCGCGACGTACCTCGTCGCCGGCCTGTTCAAGGACGCCCGCCGCGACGCGACGATCTTCCCCGCCGAGGACGCGTTCGCCATGGCCACCCGCAACGGGGCCAAGGGCGTGCAGGAGGCGGACACGCTCGGCTCGATCGAGGTCGGCAAGCACGCCGACCTCGTGCTGCACGACACCGACCGTCCGGAGTGGCGGCCGCTGCACAACGTCGCCAACCAGCTCGTCTGGTCGGCGGACGGCCGCGGGGTGCACACCGTCTTCGTCGGTGGCCGTCGCGTCGTCGAGGACTACCGCTGCACCACGCTGGACGAGTTCGACCTGCTCGAACGCGCCCAGCGCGCCGGCGAGGGCATCCGCCGTCGCTCCGGCCTGCCCGACCGGGCCAAGTGGCCCACCGTCTGAATCCCTTATCCGAGAGGAAATCCCATGGCTCAGCTGACCGAACCGCGCTGGACGCACGTGGCCCTGCCCGTCACCGACCTCGACGCCTCGATCGAGTTCTACACCTCCGTCACGCCGCTGGTGCTCGTCACCAAGAACGTCGACGACAACGGCCGCGGCGCGTGGCTGTCGAACAAGGGTCAGGTCGAGACCCCCTTCGTGCTCGTGCTCGCCGAGTTCGAGCCCGAGATCGGCAAGCGCTTCGGCATCGAGCCGGGCAAGAAGGCCACGACGCTCGCGCCGTTCGCGCACCTCGGCATCGAGCTGCCGAACCGCGAGGACGTCGACGCCGTCGCCGACAAGGCCCGCGCCCTCGGCGCGCTCGAGTGGGAGCCGATGGACATGGCCGCCCACATCGGTTACATCTGCGCGGTCAAGGACCCGGACGGCAACACCGTCGAGTTCTCGCACAACCAGAAGGTCTTCGCGACCATCACCGAGCTCTGGGGCTGAGGCCGCCTGCCGACGGCGGGTGGCCGCAGCCGCCCGCCGTCAGGCGAGCGCGACGTCGCGCGGCACGATGCCGGCCGCGGCGAAGTCGTCCGGCAGGCCGAGGTCGCGGTCGACCACGAGCCACAGCCGGACGAGGTCGCGCTTGCGTTCGGGTTCGGGGAAGTCGACGTAGCTCGTCCGCGCGTGCATGACCGTGTAGTTGTTCAGCAACTGGATGTCACCCGGACGGAAGTGCATGTCGAGCACGAACTCCGGCGAGTTGGTGAGCGCGTCCAGGGCGTCGAGCGCGGCGAGCCGCTCGGGCGCGAGCGCGGGGATGTCGGGGTGCCGGCTCGTCGACTCCATGTAGGCGCGGCCGTAGTGGGCGAACAGCCTGCCGCCGCGCTCGGCGAACACGCTGCACTCGAAGAAGCTGCTCATGTCGTCGCCGCTCTTGCGGTCGTGCCACCACTGCTCGTGCAGCAGCGCGGCGGCGGCCGGGTCGCGGCGGACCAGCTCGTCGTGCACGGCCACCGAGCTGACGATGGTGCTGACACCGCCCTCCTTCGCCGGACGGACGCACAGCAGGCCGACGACGTCGGACGAGTCGCAGTGGTAGTCGAGGTGGGTCGCGGTCTGGAACCCGCGCACGAGCGGGTCGCCCGGGTCGACGCCCTGGTTCGTGATGTGCACGAGCAGGTCGTCCTCGGTCTTCTGGTGGATCGGGATGCCGAGGTGCCGGCCGATGCCCCAGTACAGCGTCTCGACGTCGGCCATGGGGAGATCCTCGACGGGCACACCGCGCAGCAGCACGAAGCCGCGGCCGTCGACCACGTCGTCCATCGCGGACCGCAGCACCGGCGCGAGCGTCGGCAGCGGCACGTCGTCCGCGGTGATCTCCCGCAGGGGCCGGCCGCGCACGGCGTCGAGGGCGTGCAACAGCTCGGCGCGGTGGGCGTCGGTGAGTTCGACCTTCCAGTCGTCCCGTCCGGCGATCTCCGGGCCGCGCCAGGCGGCCGGGCCGCCGATGATCGAGGGGGTCATGCCGTACCTCCGGTGTCGAGCAGGGATCGGTAGACGCGGACGAAGCCGGTGAGCTGGTCGAGCGAGAGCACGTCGCGGCGCGCATCGTCCGGGTGTGCGCGACCGCGGGGTCCGAGGCGGACGGTGGGCACGCCCGCGCCGCGCAGCACCACGCCGTCGGTGGTACCGGCCCAGTCGGCGATGCGCCCCGGGGCGCCGAACTCGTCGGTCCAGGCCCTGACCGCGGCGCGCACGACCGGCGCGTCGGCGGGGGTGCCCGCGGCGGCGTGGACGATCTCGTGGTCGACGTCGACGCGGCTGCCGGCCAGCGGCCCGTCGGCGCACGCCGTCGCGAGCGCATATCGGAGGTCGCGGGCGAGTGCGGGCACGTCCGCGCCCGGGACGGTCGCGAGGTACACCCCGACCTCGAGCGCGCCCGGCAGCAGGTCGGGCTTGTCGTGCCACCCGCCGGTGATCGCACCGACGCCGCACGCGGGCCCGACCTGGCCCAGCGGCTCCTCCGTCCGCAAGTAGTTCGCGCGCCAGCGCGCAATACCGTCGAGCACGACGCCGGCGTGCGCCACGAGCCCGCCGACGGGCACCGCGGAGTCGGGGAAGAGAGCGGCGCCGAACGTCCCCGTGACCCTCACGGTCAGGTACGCCGCGCCCGGTTCCTCCCACAGCACACCCGCGGGCCCGCTCTTGGCGACGACCGCGGACGACGGCCGGCCGTGCGTCGCGAGGTGGTACTCGAGCCCGGTGGGTCCGCTGCCGCGGCGGTGCGTGCCCGCGGACGCCAGCAGCAACGACCCGGACCGCGCGCCGGCGAAGGCGACCAGCGCGGCCGCCGCGGGCGCCCGGGCGACGGTGAGCCCGAAGCCGCTGACGTCGTCACCCTCGACACGCAGGGGGCCGACGGCATCGTCTCGCCCACTGACCCACGCGTCGCGGGGCGATCCGTCCAGCGAGGTGTCGAGGTGCGAGTACAGCAACGGCCCGGGACCGTGGCTCGCCACCAGGTTCGCCCCGTGCTCACCGACGGGCTCGATCCGCACGGTGAGATGCGGCCACCGCGCTGCGGCCCAGTCGTGCAGCCGGCGCGCGGTGGCCGCCTCCCGGCCGCGCGGGGAGGGTTCGCGGGCCAGGACCTGCAGCGCGTCGAGGACGTCGGACCTGGTGTCGGCGACGTCCCCGAGGCCGCGGGCGTTCGAGAGGTCGTTCAGAACCGACCCCAGTCGTCCGACGCCGGACGCCACACGTCGATGTTGCGCGGGTCGGCGGGCATGCGACGCGCCCGGTGCGTCTCGTGCTCCTCGGGCGTGAACACGCGGTGCGCGTCGCACAGTTCGAAGCGCGGGCCGAACTTCGTGTCGTGCAGGTAGAACGCGATCGACGTCGACGCCGAGTGGTTGACGATGTCGGACGCGATCGGGGCGCCCTTGTACAGCGCTCGGGCCCGCATGCGCATGACGTGGTCCAGCGACTTCATCGCGAAGCACAGGTGCGCGACGAAGAAGTCGTCCGAACCGCGGTTGAGCGAGATCGCAAGGCTGTGGTGGTAGCGGTCCTCGCAGCGCATGAAGGTGGTCGAGCCGACGACGTGGTCGGACGGCAGGAACTTCAGCACGTCGCGGTAGAAGGCGACCGTCTCCTCGTACTTCGGGGTGACGAGGAACGGGTGCACGAGATCGACCGGGCGGATCTCGACGTGCGGCGCCTCGGCGTACTCCTGGAACTCGGTGAACAGCTCGACGGTCAGCCCGTTCGGGTCCTTGACCGCGAAGCCGTTCTCGCAGAAGCCCTGTTGCCGCTCCTGCAACTCGAGCACCTCGAGGCCGGCGTCGACGACGTACTTCTGCAGCTGCCCGAGCACGTCCTCGCTCTCGACGCTGAAGCCGATCGCGGTGGTGACACCGTCGGTCAACGACGGGTTGTGGATCAGCTCGATCGCGTGGTGCTCGATGTCGGCACGCAGGTAGGCGTAGCTGTCGGTGCGCTGCTCGAGCTGCAGACCCACGTGGTACTGCAGGAACTCGATGGTGGCGTCGAGGTCCGGGACCTCGATGCGCGCGTACTCCATGCCGAACGGGCCGTGCGGACGGGTGCTCACGACTGCTCCCCCTGCTGGGTTGTTCCTCGGTGTGTACTCGTAGGCGGTGATCGCCTGCTGCTCGATCACCGGGCGCCAGACCTCGCGCACGAAGCGTTCGTGCGAGTCGCTGGTCAGGTACGACTGCAGGTCGGCCTCGTCGTCGAAGTCGATCGCCATCGTGTGGGCGAACGTGCGGTCGCGGGTGCTCATGTTGTCGCCGAGCGACCAGTTGCGCATGACCGGGTAGACGTCGGGGAACGTGCGCAGCTGCGCGAGCACGTCCTCGCGGGTGGCGGCGTCGACGTCGTCCTTGAACCGCCACGACAGGGTGTGTCGGATCATTCGATGAACCCCCTAGAGGATGAAGCTCAGCCGGGCGCCGGCGACCAGCGCCTCGTGGCCCAGGACCGAACGGCGCAGGCGGAACCGCAGGCCGTCCCCGGTCACCGCGAGGCGGTGGTCGTAGCGGCCGACGTAGGTGTCGAAGTGGCCGTCACGCGCGCGGTGGACGACGAAGGACGCGCTGACGCGCACCTCGTCCGGCTCGTCGGTCTGGAAGACGCGGACGTTCGACACCAGCCGGTGCGTGCGCGAGTGCGGGTTCTCGGCGTGCGCCTTGCGCGACTTCAGCCGCTTCACGCGGGCCTTGAGCAGGTCCCAGTCGTCGTCGACGAACGAGCCGGTCTCGTGCGGTGACCAGCCCGGCACGTAGTCGGTGGTGGGGATCTCGTAGCGCGCGCCCTCGGCGAACAGCGCGAACCAGCCGTCGTAGTCCCAGGCGTCGAGGACGTCGGCCTCGGCGTAGAGGAAGTCCTCGACCTCGCCGCGGGTGACCGTCCGCCCGGCCACGTCGACGCCGCCGCGCTCGGAGCTCACCGCGGTCATCGGACGTCCCGCCCCTCGAGGAACTTCTCCGGACGGTCGCCGGTCACCGCGAGCGCGTCCTCGTGCCCGACGGCCTTGATCCAGTGCCGCCAGAAGCCGCGCATCGCGCCCTCGTCGATCGAGCGGCCCTGCACGCCTTTGACCTCGTCGACCATGCCACGGGACATGTCGCTGAAGTCCAGCTCCGGCGGCTGCGCGCCGGCAGTGGCCATGATGCCGCGCTGGACGGCCTCGTACGCCTCGATGTCGTCCGGGGTCGCGAGCCCGCCCGGGCCGACGAAGCTGACGACCGTCTTCATGCGCAGCGCGCGGGCGGCCGGTTCCTCGTGGCGCGGCACGAGCTGCCAGGCCCGCACCGACGTCTCGTCCGCGGCGACGGGCTCGAGCTGCCTGATGGACAGCCCCTCGATGTCGAACAGCAGCAGGTTCGGGAAGACGAACAGGATGTGGCTCTCGTCGGCCACGTGGTGCGCGCGCTGCTCGCCGAGCCGCTCGGCCATCTCGGCGCGGTGCGCCTCGGTGCGGACGCGCTCGTCCTCGCCGAAGCGGGGTTCCCAGATCATGCTGATGCGGCCGCCGTGGCCGGTGAGCACGAGCAGGCCGTGGCCGTTGCCGAGGTTGTAGGCGTACTGGTCGTCGTCGGTGACGGCGAACCCGCTCTCGCGCAGATAGCCGACGAACGTGTTGTGCGTGGGCGAGAAGTGGTAGCCGTCCATCGCGTTCTCGACGGCGAGCTTCCAGTTGCCGCGCACGCTGTACAGCTGCGCGCCGGGCAGCGTGGTCATGCCGCCGACGTGCTGCTGCTCGATCATCGTCATGTAGTCGGCGGCGTCGCCCAGGTGCTCGAGCAGCGGGGGCACGTCCGGGTCGAAGCTGACGAAGACGTAACCCTCGTGCACGTCGAGCCGCGCGACGCTGCGCAGCGCCATCAGCGCGCGGAACTGCTCGCTGGACTCGTACGCGTCGGCGTCGGGGATGGACGAGACCGAACCGTCGGTGCGGAACGTCCAGGCGTGGTAGAAGCACTGGAAGTTCTTCGTGTTGCCGCGGGTGTCGCGGCACAGCACGGTGCCGCGGTGCGGACACGAGTTGAGGAACGCGTGCAGCTCGCCCTCGGCGTCGCGCGTGAAGATCAGCGGACGGCCGGCGATCGTGCGCACCAGGTAGTCGTTCGGCTGCGGGATCTCGGTCTCGTGGCCGAGGTAGAGCCAGGTGTGCAGCCAGATCTCGTCCTGCTCCTGGCGGAACAGGTCCGGACTGCGGTACGCCTCCCGGTTGACCCGGAAGGTGTGCTGCTCCCAGTCCTCGACGATCAGTGGTCCCGACGGCGTGCGCTCCGCCATGACGGACATCTGCCCTCTCACAAGTTCCGACGCGTCCGGCGCCACGCCTGGCGTGACGCCATCTCGCATGTCGGTACAGGTTCCCCCAGGGCGGACAGGGGTGTCAAGGGTGCCACGGCGGGACGTCCCGCGGCGTGTCGGGTGCGGGCGGACGGGACGTCCGGCCGGATTTTTGGTTGCCTCGGCACGTATTCGCGCGGCGTCCGGTCACCTATCGTTACGTCGTCGCGCAGGAGGGATGCGCGGCGTCTCCCGAGATTGAGCTGTGAGGTTCGATGGCACCCAGCACCGCGTCCGCCGAAGGGCCGGACACGACGGCACCGACGATCCAGACCGTGCAGCGCGCCGCGCTGATCCTGGGCTCGTTCACGGTCGGCAAGCCGCAGTTGAGCCTCAACGAGATCACCGCCCGGCTCGGCGCCAGCAAGGCGACCGCGCACCGCTACACGAAGGCGCTGCGCGCGGCCAACCTGCTGCGCTACGACGAGCGGACGGCGCTGTACTCGCTCGGGCCGCAGGTACTGACGCTGGCCGCGACCGCGCGCGCCGGCCTGCCCATCGTGGCCGCCGCCGAGCCCTACATGGAGGAGCTCGCGCAGCAGATCAACGAGACGATCGTGCTCAGCGTGTGGGACGGCGAGACGGCCACCGTCGTCCGCTCGGTCGACAACACCGACCACATCATCCGCATCTCGGTGCGCCCGGGTTCGCGCCTGGACCTCACCGCGTCGGCGCAGGGGCGGGTCTTCTGCGCCTACCTGCCCGAGGAGGACGTGCCCTCGCTGCGCAAGGTCACGCGCCGCTCGCCCGAGCTCGTCAAGGAGCTCGAGGAGATCCGCACCCACGGGCTGTCGGTCAACTCCCCCGACGTCAACGGGGTGCGCACGATCGCCGCACCCGTGTTCGAGGGCGAGAAGATCAGCGGTGCCATGGCGGTCGTCGGCACCGCCGTGTCCATCCCGGACGACGTGAACTCGCCGATGGCGAAGGCGCTGTGGGAGTGCGCGAACGCGCTGTCGCAGCGGCTGGGCAACGCCGGCGGGGCCGGGGCCGCGACCGGTTGACCGGGGACCCGGTTGTCGCGAGCCTCGGGGCGCTCAGGAGACAGCAGCGTTTCGTTCGCCGATAGCCCGTCGCACACTCCAGTGCGACGATGACCGTTCCTGCAGTCGTCGTGCGCATGTGCCGGCGCGCGACCATGCCGGGGGCGAAGCCCTCTGTCTCGAGAGCGAGGAACCATGCCGATCAAGCTCGAGAACGTCGCCATCGCCGTCCGCGACCTGGACGAGACCATCGCGTTCTTCACCGACCTCGGCCTCACGGTCCTCGGCCGCGACGAGGTCAGCGGTGAGTGGGCCGACACCGCGGTCGGCCTCGACGGCAACCACGCCAAGATCGCCGTACTTCAGACTCCCGACGGTCAGGGCCAAGTAGAGCTGTTCGAGTACATCCATCCCGACGCCATCGAGACAGAACCGACACGGCCCAACGAGATCGGGATGCACCGCATCGCGTTCTCCGTCGACGACATCGACGAGTCCCTCGCGATCGCGGCCAGGCACGGCTGCTACCCGCTCCGAGGTGTGGCGACCTACGGCGACGTCTACAAGCTCACCTATCTTCGTGGCCCCAGCGACATCCTCATCATGCTCGCCGAATCGCTGCGCAGCGGCTGACGGAGCAGCCGAACGCTGGAAACCGTTGCGTTTCTCGCAACTTTCGATGTCGCACCGTTCGTCGATACTCGGGCGATGGCGACCTACGAGCGCACGAGCGAATTCGAGACAGCGACCTTCTACCGGGCGAGGTTCGGCGGCGCGACGTTCCGGTCGTGCGACCTCAGCGACGTGACGATGCGCGGCGTCGACGTCAGTGGTCTCGACATCGACAGCCACGACCTGTTCTTCGGCAGCCTGTTCGTCAACGGAGTCGACGTGGTGCCGCTCGTCGACGCCGAGCTCGACCGGCGCTTCCCGGGGCGGGAGCTGCAGAGGTCGCAGACGCCGGACGGCCTGCGCGCCGGATGGGCCGCCGTGCAGGAGGCCTGGGCGATGACCGTGGCGAGCACGCCGCCGCAGCTGCGCGACGCCCACGTCGAGGACGAGTGGTCGCTCACCCAGACACTGCGGCACCTCGTCCTCGCGACGGATGCCTGGCTGGGTCGGGGCATCCACCGCATGCCCCAGCCGTTCCACGGCATCGGCCTCATCTTCACGGGCGCCGCGGAGATGGGTTTCGACGTGTCGATGTTCCGGACGGACACGCCGACGTGGGACGAGGTCCTCGCCGTCCGCGCCGAGCGGCAGCAGCAGGTCACCGACTTCCTGGCGTCGGTCACGCCGGAACTGCTCGCCGAGGAGCGCGACAACCCGTGGGGCGGCGGCGAGTGGCATCCCAGCGTGGGTGACTGCGTCCGCGTGATCCTCGAGGAGGAGTGGGCGCACCTGCGCTACGTGCGACGCGACCTGGAGATCCTGTCGGCGGCGGGAGCGTCGAGCACGAGACCACGGCCCGCGTAGGTTCGCGGTCATGATCTCGCTCGAGAAGCGCACCGAGGACGCCCACGGCTCGCTCGTCAACCTGCTCAAGACGCAGCAGAGCAAGGGCATCGACCTGGGCGAACTCACCGCCCAGGTCGAGCTGGTCGTCGACTACTCCGGCAGCATGAAGAAGCGGTTGCGGCCGCAGGGCGGCGAGCCCAGCGAGGTGCAGGTCGTCGTCGAACGCGCACTGGCGCTCGCGCTGTCGGGGCTCGACGACGACGGCGTGGTGCCCGTCCGCTTCTTCCAGGACTTCGTCTTCGACCCCGTGATGATCACGCGCGACAACTACCGCGGCTTCGTCGACGAGTGGACGAAGAAGAACAAGACCGGCGGGACGAACTTCGTGCCCGCGATGCGGGCGGTGCTCGACGCACCGCCGCGCAAGCGCTCGCTGCGCGACCGGTTGTTCGGCCGCAAGCAGGAGCAGCCGGCCGAGGCCGACCTGCCGCCGAAGCTCGTCCTGTTCGTCACCGACGGCGCGCCGAACGACCGCAAGCAGACGGTGCAGCTCATCAAGGAGTGTGCGGACCGTCCGGTGTTCTGGCAGTTCATCGCCCTCGGCCACAAGGCCGACTACGTGCGCAACCTCGACACCATGGAAGGTCGCGTCCTCGACAACGTCGGCGTCGTCGAGTGGGAGCAGACCCAGGACCTCTCCGACAGCGCGTTCTTCGACGCCGTCATCACCGAGTTCTTCACCCAGTGGCTGCCCGAGGCACGCGCGAAGGGCATCACGCGCGTCTGAGCGGGAGATGCGCCGGACGCCGATGCCGAGTCGTGAGGGCTCCGCGTCCCCATACCGACGCCGAGGCATCAAGATCCACGTGCGCAGGGCCAGGTGCGCCGCTTCGTCATGGCCTTGAGGCGCTATACAGACGCCGGGCCATGAAGATCGCGCCCGGGACGGGTTACGGCAGCGGCGGCATCAGATCCGCGCGCGGCGGCACGAAGTAGTCGATGTTCACGCACGGACCCTCGGTGGGCTCGACGTAGTGCTCGTGGCCGCGAGGAACCAGCATGAACGACCCCGCCCGCATGTCGTGGGGCACGCCGTCGACGTAGTAGTTCGCGCGGCCTTGCGCAATGTGCACGAGCTGGTCGAAGTCGTCGTGGCTGTGCGGGTTCAGCGTCATGCCCACCTCGAGCTCGTGGTAGGCGATCATCACCTCGTCGGTGGAGTAGACGCGGCGCTTCACGCCGGGTCGCACCTGGGTGACGGGCAGCTCGTCCCAGTTGACGACCTGGGCGAACAGGCTCTCGTTGCGGGTCATGACTCCCCCTCGGGACGGGCGGCGCCGCGCAGGCCGGCGGCGAGCAGTTGCAGATCCGAACCGACGATCAGGTACCGGGCGTCGGCGAGCCCGAGCGACGGGGCAGCGGCGCGCGTCGGTGCCCAGCCGCCGAAGACGACCCCGGCCTCGGCGGCACCCACGGCGACGTCCGCCACCGCGGCGGCGACGTCCGCGCCCGGGCCCAGATCGACGGTGAGGTCGGTGGTGCCGACGAAGCAGACGTCGAACGCGGCGACGAGGGCGGGCAGCGGGTCGGTGGCCGCCGACTCGATCTGCCCGACGAGAAGCGGCGGAGCGTCCGCCTCGGCGTCGAGGAACGACGCGAGCGTCACCGAGCCGTAGCCCGCGGCCCGGTTGGCCAGGCTGATCGACCGGCGCCCGGCGGGGGCGAAGCGGGCCGCCGCCACCAGCGCGTCGGCCTGCCCCTGACGGGCGAGCATCGACAGCTGCACGCCCACCGCCCCGGCCTCGAGCAGCCGGTTGACCAGTGGCGCGTCGACGTCCGGCACGCGCACGAGCGCGGGCAGGCCGATCGCCTGCGCGTGCCCGACGAGACGTACGGCGTCCGTCGGCGACAGGGTCGAGTGCTCGAGGTCGACGACCGCGAAGTCGAACCCGGCGGCCGCGACCAGGTCGATCACGTCCGGCTCGGACAGCTTCACGAACGTGCCGACGACCCGCCCCTCGGCGAGACGGGACCGGAACCGGCGTCGCAGTTCGTGCACGGGCAGAGCCTAGAGACCGCGCCAGGGCGTGGTCTCGACCTCGACGCCGCCGTGCAGCACGAAGTCGGGCTCGAGACGCGGCGCCTGGATGGTGTTGCCGGCCGCGTCGGGAAGCGTGACCTCGTCGGTCCACGAGACGACGGTGACGTCGGCCCGTCCGCCGACCTCGAGCTTGCCGTAACCCTCGGCGTCGAGGCCGAGCAGCGCGGCGGGCATGACGGTCGCGCGGCGCACGCACTCGTCCAGCGGGGCGCCGAGGGCGACCAGCTTCGAGATGCTGGTCAGCAGGTCGAAGACCGGACCGCGCCAGTTGCGGGCGCTGGTGTCGGACCCGAGGATGTCCGGCAGGAAGCCGTCGGCGATGGCGCGCTTCGCGACCTCGAAGCTGAGGTTGCTCTTGCCGTGGGCCGAGTCGAACAGCACGCCCCGCTCGCGGGCGGCGGTGACGGCGGGCTGCACGAGGTCGCCGTCGAGGATGCCGTGCGGCTTGCCGGTGTAGCAGTGGGCGACGATGTCGCCGGGGCGCAGGTAGTCGAGCACGATCGGCAGCGGCTCGGCCGTCTCGCCGATGTGCAGCATCAGCGGCAGCCGCGCCTGCTCGGCGAGGGCGATCGACTTCTTCAGCAGCGACTCCCACTGCTCGCCGACGACGTCCTCGGAGAGGCGGATTTTGAAACCGCGGACGACGTCCGGGTTCTCGGCCGCGGTCTGCAGCGCGTCGTCGACGACGAGGGTGTCGGGGTTGAGCAGCTCTCCGAAGCGGAAGTCGATCAGGCCGAGCACCGACACGTTGAGGAAGTTCGTCACGCGCAGGTCGTTGCCCTCGACGACGAGCTTGCGGAAGGCGGCGAACGTCGAGGCGCCCGCGGTGCCGGCGTCGTTGGCCGCGACGACGCCGCGGCGCAGGTGCGCCTCGTCCGCCGGGGCACCGACCTTCGAGACGTACTGGAAGATGTGGGTGTGGCCCTCGACGAGGCCCGGCAGCACGGTCTTGCCGGTCGCGTCGACGGTGCGGACGGCGTGGGTGCCGAGGCCGGCGCCGATTGCCGCGATGCGGCCCTTCTCGACGGCGACGTCGAGGACGGCGTTCGTGCCGGAGGCCGGGTCGAGCACGGTGCCGCCGGTGATGACGAGGTCGTAGCTCGTGGGGGTGGGCTCGGACATCGAGTCTCCTCGTTCTGCGACGGCGACGTACGCGTCGGGGTGGGGTCGGTCAGCGGGCGGGGCCGGCGACGGCGCCGGCCACGGGAACAGCGGAAGCGACGGCGGAGGGACGCGCGACGCGGGTGACGAGCGGCAGCACGCCCTCGATCTCGACGCACACCTCGTCGCCGTCGGCGAGGAAGCGGCCGAGGTCCTGACCGGTGCCGGTGGGCGTCCCGGTGAGCACGACGTCGCCCGGCTCGAGGGTGGCGTAGTACGACAGCCGGCTCAGCAGCTCGTCGACGGGGAAGATCATTCCGGCGCTCGTGTCGTCCTGCCGCAGCTCGCCGTTGACGCTGGCGCGCACCCGGATGTCGGCGCGATCGCGCAGCGCGTCCGGGGTGCACAGTGACGGTCCGAGCGGGGTGAACCCGGCGAAGCTCTTCGCGAGGGCGGGGGTGCCCGTGGCCCGCATGACGTCGCGGGCCGTCATGTCGTTGGCGGACGTGATCGCGGCGACCGACGGCCACACCTCGGCGGGCGTCGCCCGGCACAGGTGACGTCCGACGACGATCGCGATCTCGGCCTCGTAGTCGGGTTCGGCCACCAGCTCGGGGATCTCGACGACCGCGCCGGGCGCGCCGACCGACGTGGCGGCGGCGAGGAAGAGGATGGGCTGTTCGGGCAGCGCCCGTCCGGTGCCGGCGGCCTTGGACCGGTAGTTGAGACCGACACCCCACACCGCGCGGGGCCGGCGCAGCGGCGGCAGCAGGTGGGTGCCGGCGAGGGGTCGGCGCGAGACGACCCGGCAACCCTCGAGCACCTTCAGCGAGCCGTGCTCGGCGATCAGGTCACCGAGGTCGTCGCAGGCGGTGTCCAGCAGGACGAACTCGTCCCCCTCGACGCATCCGAGACCACGCTCGGACAGGGCCACCTGCACGCCGAGCATCTTTCAATGCGAGACGACGTCGTGTCAAGCAATACGTTTCAGCATGCGTGACAGCATCACGCGATCAATCTCACGCCAGCTGGCGCTGGACCTCGCCGCTGTCCCAGTAGTCGGTCCGGTGCGCGATCAGACCGTCCGCGACGCGGAACACGAAGACACCGCGGACGGACACCGGACGGTCGCCGGCCGAGCGCAGCACGAAGCTCATCCGGTAGGGCACGGCGGCGCGGTCGCCGTCGACGAGCACCTGCTCGGGCTCGTAGCGCAGCTCGCCGAACTCGGCGAGGAAACCGTCGAGCGCGGTGCGGTACTCGTCGCGGCCGTGCCGGCTGCGCGCGCCCACCGACGTGTGCTCGTTGACGAAGTCGACGGCGACGCTCGCCGCGACCGCGTCGGCGTCGTGTGCGTTGAGGGCGGCCAGGTAGCGCTCGACCGCCGCGCGGGTGGTCAGTCGGAGCCCCAGAGCTTCCGGACGGTCGAGAAGACGCGCTGATCGTGCGAGATCTCGACGACGTTGCCGTCCGGGTCGGTGAGGGCGCAGACGTAGCCGACGACCTCGTTCACGTACTGCGGCTCCCAGTGCAGGCAGCCCAGCTCCTTCGCGGTGGCGGCGATGTCGTCGACGTCCTTGCGCTCCGGGACCTCGACGCCCAGGTGCGCGAACGGCTTGAGCAGGCCCAGCTGCCCGCCCTTGTCCTTGTTGAACGACACGAGCACGAGCACGAACGGCGTCTCGATCTGCTTGTCGTTCGACAGCCACGCGCTCTCGCCGTCGGCGTCCTGGAAGCGCTCGACCACGACGAGCGGTGTCAGCTTCGTGTAGAACTCGATCGACTTGTCGAGGTCGCCGACGGGCAGCGCGATGTGGGTCCAGCGCATCGAGGTCAGGCCGGTCACGGGGTCCTCCAGGACGGACGGGTGCAGTGTGGCCCGAAGGGTATGCGCCGGCGCGCGCGCCCGTCGATGTGCCGCGGGCACATGC
Source organism: Jatrophihabitans fulvus (assembly GCF_054781375.1). Lineage (NCBI taxonomy): Bacteria > Bacillati > Actinomycetota > Actinomycetes > Jatrophihabitantales > Jatrophihabitantaceae > Jatrophihabitans > Jatrophihabitans fulvus. The sequence goes on along the minus strand of NZ_BAAGUN010000001.1, from coordinate 6,228 downwards.
CGTCGCGCGCGCGTCCGTGCCAGGCTCGGCGCCATGCGATACCGGAAGCTGGGCCGTACGGGCATCGAGGTCAGCGAGCTGTGCCTCGGGGCGATGATGTTCGGCGCGTGGGGCAACACCGACGAGTCCGAGTGCCACCGCATGGTGCACACCGCCCTCGACGCGGGCGTGAACTTCGTCGACGTGGCGGACATCTACGCGTTCGGCGAGTCGGAGGAGATCCTCGGCCGCGCCCTGAAGGGCCGCCGCGACGACGTGGTGCTCGTGTCTAAATTCCACAACCCGATGCCGGGCGAGGAACTCGACCGCAACCGCCGCGGCAACAGCCGGCTGTGGATCACCCGCGCCGTCGAGGACAGCCTGCGCCGCCTCGGCACCGACCACCTCGACGTGTACCTCGTCCACCGCCCGGACGCAGACACCGACATCGACGAGACCCTCGGCGCGCTCACCGACCTCGTCCGCTCCGGCAAGGTCCGCGCGATCGGCACGTCCAGCTTCCCGGCCGAGCAGATCGTCGAGGCGCAGTGGACCGCGCGCGAGCGCGGCCGCGAACGCTTCACCGTCGAGCAGCTGTCGTACTCGGCGCTGGCTCGCCACGCGGAGGCTGCCGTGCTGCCGACCGCGCAGCGTCACGGGCTCGGGGTCATGGTGTGGAGCCCGCTCAACGGCGGCTGGCTGAGCGGCAAGTACCGCAAGGGCAGCGACCCGGCCGGCGACTCGCGCGCCTCGACGAACCCCGACCACTTCGACTTCGCCGACGCGGCCGTCCGCGAACGCAAGCTCGACGCCGTCGAGTCCCTGACCGAGGTCGCGCACGACGAGGGCTGCACGCTCATCGAGCTCGCGCTGCGCTTCGTGCTCGCCCACCCGGCGGTGACGTCCGCGATCATGGGCCCGCGCACGCCGGCGCAGCTGGAGGGTCAGCTCGGCGCCACGGACGCCCCGCTCTCGTCCGAGGCGCTCGACCGCATCGACGCGATCGTGCGGCCCGGGTCGGTGCTCAACCCGCGGGACGTCGGCTGGGACCCGCCGGAGCTGCTGGACGCCTCGCTGCGACGCCGCTGAGCTCGAACGCCGCCTCGACGGCGGACGCTGCCGCCAGCAACCGCTGGTCCTCCCCGCGGCGGCCGACGAGCTGCAGCGCGAGCGGCAGCCCGTCCGCCGTCGTGCCGATCGGCACGGACACCGCCGGGTGGCCGGTGAGGTTCCAGTACGTCGCGTGGACGGCGAAGAACTCGCCGCTGGGGAAGAAGTCGTCGAGGCGGTCGTAGGACGGCGCGGCGATCGACGCCGTCGGCGTGACGAGCACGTCGACCGTGGCGAGCAGGTCGTCGACGGCGTCGCGTGCCGCGCGCCGCAGCCGCTGCGCCTGCACGTAGTCGGCGGCGCCGACGAAGGCGCCCAGCGTGAACGTGCCGCGGCTCGCCGGCAGGTAGTCGTGCCACCTTCGGACGAGGCCGTCGCGGTGGTACGCGAAGGCCTCGGACAGCGTCGTGACGATCGACGCCGCCTGCATCTCGGCGTACCACGGCAGCGTCGTCCGCCGCACCCGCGCGCCGGCCGCCCCGAGGGCTCCGACCGCGCGGGCGAACGCCCCGGGCTGGTCCGGGTGGCGCGGTGCGGCGGGCCCGTCCGCCAGCGGGTCCACCGCGATCTGCAGGCCGTCGAGCGGGACGGACGTCCGGTCGTCGCGCCCGGTCAGCGCGGCCAGTAGCAGCGCGCAGTCGGCGGCCGTGGCCGCGAGCGGGCCGACGTGGTCGGTGCTCCACCCCATCGGGACCACGCCGTCGACCGGCACGAGCCCGTACGTCGGTTTCAGCCCCACCACGCCGCAGAACGCCGCAGGCATGCGGATGCTGCCGCCCGAGTCGGTGCCCAGGGTTGCCGCGACGACGCCCGCGGCGACCGCGCCGGCGGAGCCGCCGCTGGAACCGCCCGTCCACCGGCTCGGGTCGGCCGGGTTGCGCGGCGCCGGCAGGTCGGGGTCGCGGACGGGGTCGGCCGGACCCATGCCGTACTCGGACGTCGCCGTCTTGCCGAGCACGATCGCGCCGGCGGCCCGCAACCGGGCCACGGCACCGGCGTCGCCGCGGTGGGTCCAGGTGCAGGCGCGACTGCCCGCCGCGGTCGGTCCGTCCGCGGTCGCGATCAGGTCCTTGACGGCCAGCGGGACGCCGCCGAGCGGGCCGACCTCGTGACCCGCGCGCCGACGCGCGTCGAGCGCCGCGGCGGCGGCGAGCGCGGTGTCGTCGAAGCGCCGGGCGAACAGCTGCAGGTCGGCGACCGCGTCGGCCCGCTGCAGCGCGCGCCGGACCAGCTCGACCGAGGTGACACGGCCCGCCGCGAGCGCGGCGACCTGGTCCTCGAGGCTCACGCGGGCAGGGTCAGCGGCGGGACGTCGTCGAGCTCGAGCTCGAGCAGCGACTCGCACATCGCGCGCACCGTGTCGTGGGCGGCGAGCAGGGCGTCACGTTCATCGCTCGGAATGTCCAACCCGACGGACGCGAGCGCCTGCTCGCCCGGGGTCACACCGACCCGCGCTCGAACGGTTTGGCGAGGGCCGCGGGTTCTCGCTGGGAGGTCGTGAACAGCACCATGGCCAGCAGCGCGAGCAGGTAGGGCGCCGCGATGAGCAGCTGCGTGTTCAGCTGGTAGCCGATCGCCGGGAGCGCGAGCCGCAGCGCGTCGCTGAGCCCGAACACCAGGCAGCCGACCATCGCCCGGCCCAGGCGCCAGGAACCGAAGATGACGGCGGCGATGACGATGTAGCCGCGGCCGGCGGTCATGTTGGCGTTGAACGAGCCGACCTCGCCCACAGCGAGGTACGCGCCTCCCATGCCCGAGCACGCGCCGCACCACAGCAGCGCCTGCCGGCGGCGCTTGTTGACCTTGATGCCGGTGACGTCGGCGGCCTGCGGGTTCTCGCCCACCGCGCGCAGCTCGAGTCCCCAGCGACTGCGGGCGATGAGCCACCACGTCAGGGGTATCAACCCGAGCAGCAGGTAGGCGGGCCATCGTTCCTGGAACAACGCCTGGCCGACCACCGGGATGTCGCGCAACCCGGGGATCGACACCTGCGTCACCTGGTGCGACGTGAACGTGCTCGTCGTGATCAGGTAGCTGGTCAGGCCGAGCACGAGCGCGTTGAGCACGAGGCCCACGACGAACGTGTTGATCTGCGCGCGGTGCGACAGGTTGCCGTGCACGAAGCCGATGACCAGGCCGGTGACCACGCCGGCCACGAGGCCGAACGTCGCGCTGCCCGAGGCGCTCGCCGTCGCGACGGACGTGAACGCGGCGCTGAGCATCATCGCCTCGATCGAGATGTTGAGCGTGCCCGCCCGCTCGGCGAGGTACTCGCCGCACGCCGCGAAGGCGAGCGGGATGGTCAGGCGCATGCCGCTCGCGAGGATGGTCGAGCTGTCGTCGACGAGGCTCATGCGGCCACCTCCTTGCTGGTGGGGACGCCGGCGGTCGCGACGGCGGGCACGCGTCCGGCGCGCCGGGCCAGCCACGAGCCGACCAGCACGGGTGGGGCGACGAACGCGAGCACGAGCAGCGACTTGATGACGTCGACGAGGAAGTACGGCAGGCCGTTGGACGAGAGGAAGTCGCCGCCCGCTCGCAGCACGCCGAACACGACGGCGACCGGTATCGCCACCACCGGGCGGTTGCGGGCGACGAGGGCGACGAGCAGGCCGTCCCAGCCGACGTTGTCGGACAGGCCCGCCTGCATGCGGTTCGTGCCGATCGGGCTCGTGAGCAGCACGCCGCCGGCGAGGCCGGCGAACGCGCCGGAGATGGCGAGCGCGAGCCCCGACAGCGCGGCCACCCGCACGCCCGCATGCCTGGCCGTGAGCGGGTTCAGGCCGGTCATGCGCAGGCGGAAACCCCAGCGGCTGCGGGTGAGGATCACGCCCGCACCGATCGCGCCGAGCAGGGCGATGAACAGGCCGGTGTTGAGCTGCAGGTCGGGGTACTGGCCGAACGTGGCGAGCTGACCAGCCTTGGGCAACGGATTGCTGACGTTGCTGGCGATGCCGGACGAACCCTGGGCGGTCTCCTGCAACAGCGACTGCTGGCTGACCGCGTAGTCGACCAGCTGGATGGCCACGAAGGTCATCAGCAGCGTGCTCACCGCGACGTTGACGTTGCGGAAGCGGTACGCCAGCGCGCTCAGGAACGCCCAGAGCGCGCCGCCCGCCGCGGCGAAGAGCAGCACGACGACGACGAGCCACGGTCCGGGCAGGGCGAGCCGCAGGCCCGCCCACGCACCGGCCAGGCCGCCGATGAGCACCTGCCCCTCCTGCCCGATGTTGAACGTGCCGGCGGTCGCGCACACGCACGTCCCCGCCGCGACGAGCAGCAGCGGCGCCGCGTTCAGCAACGTCGTCGACCAGCCGGCGGAGTTGGCGAGGCTGCCGTTCCAGATCGCGTCGAGCGCGTCGACGGGCGAGCCGCCGGTCGACGCGATCAGCACGGACGACAGCGCGGCGGCGATCACGAGCAGCACGGCCGTGAGCGCGAGCGTGAGCCAGCCGCTGCGCCCGACCTGCAGCCGGGCGAGCGCGCGCCGGCCGGGGTCCCGGTCGTGGCGGGCGGCCTGGTCGTCGAGCTTCGGCGGCGTGGTGACGTCCTGGGTGGCGGTCATGCCGCCTCACCTCCCACCAGCATGCCGAGGCGCTCGGGTGTCGCCTCGGCTGTGCTCGTCGTGCCCGCGAGCCGTCCGGACGAGATCACCGCGATCCACGACGCGAGGGCCATGACTTCCTCCAGCTCGGTGGAGATCAGCAGGACGCCGACCCCCTCGGCCGCCACCTTGCGCAACCGCGTGTACATGTCCTCGATGGCCCCGACGTCGAGGCCGTGCGTCGGTTGCGCCGCGACGAGCACCTTGGGCGAGCCCGACAGTTCCCGCGCGAGCACGAGCCGCTGCTGGTTGCCGCCGGACAGGCTGCGCACCGGCGTCTCCATCGACGGCGTGACGATGTTGAACTCCTTGGCGAGTTCGCGGGCGCGCTGGTACATCGCGCGCCGGCGGACGAACACGCGTCCGCTGAGGTCGGGCAGCGCCTTCATGGCCAGGTTCTCGGCGACGCTCATGTCCAGCACCACGCCGCTCTGGTGACGGTCCTCGGGCACGATGCCCAGACCGGCGGACGCGAGCGCGCCCGGACGGCTCGGGTCGACGGTCTCGCCGGCCACGGTCACCGAGCCCGACGTCGGCGCCACGAGCCCGGACAGCACGTCACCGAGCGTCGCCTGGCCGTTGCCCTCGACGCCGTACAGGGCGACGATCTCGCCCGCGCCGACGCGCAGGTTCAAGCCGTCCAGCAGCCGCACGCCGCCCTGGTCGACGACGATGTCGCGCAGCTCGAGCACCGGGGGCAGCGCCGCGTGCGTGTCGTCCGACTGCTTCGTCACGACGGTCGCCTCGACGGGCAGCAGGCCCAGCGCGGCGGCCTCGGAGCGCAGCGAGACGTCCCGGCCGACCATCTGCCGGGCGAGCTCCTGCGAGGTGGTGTCGGCCGTCCGGGCGTGGAAGGCGACCTTGCCCTGCCGCAGCACGGTCACCTTGTCGGTGGCGGCGGTGACCTCGGCGAGCTTGTGGCTGATCAGGATGACCGCGCGACCCTCCTGCTGCACCACCCGTCGCAGCACCGCGAACAGCTCCTCCGACTCCGCCGCGGTGAGCACCGAGGTGGGTTCGTCGAGGATGAGGATCTGCGGGTCGCGGCGCAGGCACTTGATGAGTTCGACGCGCTGGCGCTCGCCCGCCGACAACCGGTCGACCCGGGCATTCGGGTCGATGGGCAGGCCGTAGCGGGCGGCGACCTCGGACACGCCCTTGCACACCGCGGCCTTGTCGACCTTGCCGGTGTCGCCGAGCGCGACGTTCTCCCACACCGAGAGCGCGTCGATGAGGCTGAAGTGCTGGTGCACCATGCCGATGCCCAGCTCGGCCGCCTCCTGCGGGTCGGCGAGGTCGACCTCGCGGCCCCGGACGGCGATCGTGCCGGCGTCCCGTCCGACGAGGCCGAGCAGCACCTTCATGAGCGTGGACTTGCCGGCACCGTTCTCCCCGAGCAGGCCGTGGATCTCGCCGGCGTCGACGACGAGATCCACGGCCGAGCAGGCCGTGACCGGACCGTAGTGCTTGGTGATGCCACGCAGTTCGAGAACGCGTGCGGTGTCGGTCATGGCTGCGCTCATTTCCTTGCGGTG